>CAYGKV010000023.1:0-3928 GCA_964350885.1 uncultured Candidatus Saccharibacteria bacterium | reverse complement strand
ACCTAGGACCTCCCGAGTATCAGTCGGACGCTCTACCAGCTGAGCTATGCGCGCATTTCTCAAACAGGGTGATGGTAGCAAAAATGGAGCCGCTATGCTACTTTTTTGCGTAAGTCTGAGGAATGGTTCCCAGACTGAAAAGGGAGGAGTCCATGTCACACGGCGCCCATTATGGGGGAAAACACAAAGCCCGACAAAAGTCGGGCTGGAGGAAAAACTGCACCAACGGACATGGGGACGGAGAGAAAGGTCATCCTCATCCGAACCATAAAAAACGGCGACGGAAAGGCGTTGGATTCCGGCGCAGTAACCACTGACGCAGGAGACCTTCATAGCCGGGCGCGCTCGCGCGCCCGGCTACATTTTTTAAAAGTTATCGCGGCTAGCGAGGATTCGAAGTGGACGCTTGCGTACACTTTGTCCGAGTAAAGACGTGAAAAGGTCCGTATGGACTTATGCACACATTTTCAAAAAACTATTTACATCTCCGCACAGGTGTGTAGTATATCGGTACG
The DNA here is from genome assembly GCA_964350885.1 of uncultured Candidatus Saccharibacteria bacterium. Lineage (GTDB taxonomy): Bacteria > Patescibacteriota > Minisyncoccia > Phycocordibacterales > UBA2100 > UBA10103. Next base: position 3,413 of record CAYGKV010000023.1, on the reverse strand, counting down.
TTGATCTTTTTTGTCAGAATAACTAACTCGTTACATCAGAGATGGACACCCACCCCGTTGCGACAATTCGCCAGCGAAGCGCCAGCGTCTCCAACAAAGTTCGAAGCAATTCAAAGCAGGTACCAGCATTCCCATCGCGGGAAAAAGTAGAAAGATTTATCGCGGCCAATAAGCTGCAAACACCCTACCTCGTCGTCGATCTCGACGTGGTGGAGAATAATTACCGTGCGCTGCGCCGCACACTCCCGATAGCAGAGGTGTTCTACGCGGTGAAGGCAAATCCGGCTCCCGAAGTAACCACGCGCCTCGTATCGCTCGGCGCCTCCTTCGATGTCGCGAGCCCCGCAGAGATCAAGCTCGTACTCGATGCGGGAGCAAAACCGGAGCGCGTTTCCTATGGCAACACAATTAAAAAAGAGGTGGACATCAAGCTCGCGTACGAATGCGGCGTGCGCCTCTTTGCCTTCGACTCGGAAGCGGAGTTGGAGAAGTTGGCTCGCTCGGCACCGGGATCAAAAGTCTTCTGCCGCTTGCTCGTATCGTGTGAAGGCGCAGAGTGGCCGCTCTCGCGCAAATTTGGCTGCGAAGTCAGTATGGCAAAAGATCTGCTCATAAAGGCGCGCATGCTCGGTCTCGAATCACATGGCGTCTCATTCCACGTCGGCTCGCAACAAACACGCCTCGACCAATGGGACACCGCGCTCTCGCAGACAGCAGAACTCTTCAAAGCGCTACGAGAACAAGGGGTCGAGTTGAAGATGGTAAACATCGGCGGCGGGCTCCCTGCTCACTACACCGAATCCGTGTCCCCAGTGAGCTCCTACTCCTCGGCCATCATGAAAGCACTGACCAAGAATTTCGGACACGAGCTGCCACATATTGTCACCGAGCCCGGCCGCTCGCTCGTGGGCGATGCGGGAATTCTCGATACAGAGGTAGTACTGATCTCAAAAAAATCATACGACGCAAAAGACGCACGGTGGGTCTACCTCGATATCGGCAAATTCGGCGGCCTCGCGGAGACGCACGACGAAGCTATCAAGTACCGGATCGAGAGCCTAGGACGCAAAGGCGCGACGAGCGGGGTAATCCTCGCCGGCCCATCATGCGATTCCGTCGACATCTTGTACGAAAAATTCAAGTACCAACTCCCGCTCTCCCTGCGTGTCGGAGACAAACTCCGCATCCACTCCACCGGCGCCTACACTTCGAGCTACGCCTCAGTCGGCTTCAACGGTTTTGCCCCCTTGCAGACGTACTGCATCTAGATCCAGATTGCATCTACACACCCATATTAAACGAGGAGCACATAGCTGCTTGCCTGCCTTGACAAAAATCGTACCAAAAGTAGTATATTGGTATGAATACGACATTGACCATAAAGATGGACAAGAAGCTGCGAGATGACGCGAAAAAGACCGCCAAAGATATGGGCATCCCTCTTACGACAGCCGTCAATGCCATGCTAAAGCAGTTCGTTCGCGATCGAGTTATTGTGCTTGATGCTGAGTGCCCATTTCCGAGTCACACACCTAACGCTGAGACCCGAAAGGCAATAGAAGAAGTGCGTAAGGGCAAGAATCTGGAACGTTTCGAATCGTTTGACGAGTGGCGTAAATCAATGCGAGCACTATAGTCAGATATGCGCCGGGTCACTCAGCGGACGAAATTCCGGCGCGATTACAAGCGTCAATGTCAACGAGGAAAAAATATAGAGAAACTCGAGGCGGTCGTGTACATGCTCGCACAAGGAGCAACACTGCCAGAACACAGCAAGCCGCACAAACTCTCTGGCGCCTACGCAGGCTTATGGGAGTGTCATATAGAAAACGACTGGCTCCTCATTTACAACGTAACGATAAACGAGGTCACCCTCTATCGCACCGGCACGCACGCAGACTTGTTTGAGTAAAAGAAAAGGTTCCTGACACCTTTTTTGCACATAAGGGTCGGCGTTTTTTGTTTTGTACGCACACACAGCAAACATTTACAGTAATTTTATTGAACACTCTTTTGTTCCGTCCATTACCTCCGTCTTTCCGGAGAACCGGGCATATAATTTGGGAGAAACGGAGGGCAAGGCCTCCCGATTACCTTGTTCCGTCAATAATTACAAGATCAATGTTCCATTTTAGATGGTAATCTCCGGCCATAGTTCTGAAACCCCTCCCATCGGTGACATCTGTCACGCAAAATGCCATCTTGGATGCGTTCGCAATAGTTTGAATTGAACTCTGTGTACGCTTTATCTTCCCAACATCCACCTGCCACATTCGCAGCATATGATGACTTAATTTGTGTTAACTTTTCGCAGCTCAAGACTTCTCGATGGCACAGAATTCTGTAATCTTCGCTAAGTTCATAACTATCGCATACTGCTGGTTGTGCAGTTTTTACAGCAAATTTAATGTAACACCCCTCAACGGTAAGGTTGCCCTCTCCCCCTGCCAGCAAGTCGCACGCGCGAATATTATTCTCGATCTTTGCAATCTTTAATGCGCAATCTAACATCGAGTTCGTCTGGGGTTCGAAATATTTTCGACAGTCTTCAACAGTTTTGGCTACCTGCATACGCTCTTCTGTGGTAAACGATTTATCAAGAATCCCCATACACACCCACGTGATTATAGCTGTAAGAATGATGAAAAATAAATATGGAAAACCCCCCAATCGAGGTGATTTCACGTAAATTAGTCCGAGAACATAACCCACGAAAAACGCTTTAATGATGGTTACTGCGCCGGAAACGATGAGGAGACTTATTGAACCTATGATGCCAAGGGGTGATATAGGGCTGTAAAATATAAAACCAAAAAACAACAACTCAGGAAAGAGTACCAGTATTAGAGTTTCATCTCCATGGAAAAAAATACCTAATGCGAAAGTAATAACTATCGCGACAAAGTTCAGTACTACGAATACGATTCCGAATCTAAAAGGTAACGAGGAGTGCGGTGATAACTGTCTCCACATGCATAAAGAATACCACGTGTAGTATACGTAGGTACCAACACAAAAAGCGCCGTGCCCCAGAAGGGGTCGGCGTTTTTTGGAATTGTCGCAATACCACACTTTTAGCAACGTAAACAGTAACTTTCTATCCCGACTCTTCGGTCGGGACTGCGATTTTCTATGCCGTTACATCGGCATGAAAATCGGGAGCACTCTTTTGTTCCGTCCATTATTGACCGTCTTTGCGATCTGTCAGGCATCATTTGAGGTTGAATGCAATTACCTGTTGTGCGCTCGATCGAGACGCACAAATCGACGATAAGCCTTTCTCCCGGAGGAGAGCAGCAGATCTTTTTTGAATGATTCCACGAGCAGCTTCCGCTACCCGTGCCTTGTTACGACTTAGTCTTTGTCATTGAGTTTGCCTTGGTACATCGCAAGGATGTCCTTCGGGCACTCCC
>CAYGKV010000022.1:0-4032 GCA_964350885.1 uncultured Candidatus Saccharibacteria bacterium | reverse complement strand
TTGGGGGAATGGGGGGAATAGATCCAGAACCTTAAGAGTAGGTAGAAAAATGCTGTTGTTGCAGCCGTGTTGCGAACTTTACAATAGGGCCTTCCGGCTCTTTGACTGAAACAATACCCCCATTCCCCCTTGTCCCCCCTCGTCGAGATCGTGTTTTCAATAAAAACAACAGGTTGACTCAGGGGGAATGGATCCCGCGACCTCCCGGTAGACACAAGTTCGTAACAATCGTCTTTACAATCAACACAGTTTCGGCACAAGTGAACCTACATGTCGTCAGACACCAATCTCGTCGTGACAAGATGCGTCATCTGCGGTCGCCTGCTGACCGACGAGGTCAGCGTACAGCTAGGCATCGGCCCTACTTGTAGAGCGAAGTGGGGGTTAATCCAAGCCGTCATCCCGTCCGAGTCCTGGCCGCGGGCCTGCGTCGCGGTGCGCCGTCTCGCCCACCTCCGCGAGGCGCGGCAGCTCGACCTGGCGTCCGCCGCCCCGCTGCTCTCCGAACTGCGCGGCCTGGGTCTCAGCGACCTCGCGTACCGGATCGGTGAGTTCGCGGACAACTCCCCGCCCGCGCCGCCACTTCCTCCTGCACCCCTGCTCCCCATGATCTCGAGGGGGCCCCTCGACGTCGACTCCATCTTCGGCCCGCAGGGCGTGTTCGCCGCCCGCGGCCAAGTGAGAGAGTTTGCCTACGAGGCGAGGAGCGGGCAGGTGAGCCTCGTGCAGGCCGTTGACCGGGCAATCCGCGAGGGAGGGCACCTGCTCGCCGAAGCAGGCACGGGCACCGGCAAGACGGTCGCCTACGCCGTCCCGGCGATCTTCCACGCCACGAGGCGCAGCCCGTCTCCCGGCACGGAAGATCCCGAGTCGCACGTGGTCATCGCCACGGCGAATAACGCCCTCCTCGAGCAGATCATCAAGAAGGACTTGCCTCTGCTCTCCGAGGTGCTGCCGTGGGACTTCCGCTACGCGATGCTCAAGGGCAAGGACAACTACCTGTGCCTCGAGCGTCTCAGCGTGACGCGCGGGGACATCACCATCAAGAAGCTGATCCCCGACGCGCACGTCCTGAAGGTACTCAAGTGGGTCGATGCGGGCACGGAGACCGGGGACAAGTCGGAGCTGCCGTTCGAGCCCTCCGTCGACACCTGGAAGCGCTTCTCCGTGTCGTCCGACGACTGCACGGACGACGCTTGCAAGTTCCACAAGGACAAGACGTGCTACTCGCTGAGGGCGCGCAGGGCGGCCAAGGACGCGCACGTGGTCGTCACCAACTACCACCTCCTGTTCATGAACTTCAAGACGGGAGGCAGGCTGCTCCCCAAGCACCGCGTGACGGTGCTCGATGAGGGGCACAAGATCGTCGACATCGCCCGCGACTGCCTCGGCTGGGACCTCAAGGAGGGGTCGATCTGGTGGGTGGGCAAGATGCTCAACACCGGGTCGAAGGCGGATCTGGCCCTGAAGGCAGCGGCAAGTGAGTTCTTCGACTCGCTCGGCGAGCACGCGAGGTCACCGGCCTACCGGGTGAGGATCCAGACGTCGAACGCGCTGCGCGGGCAGGGGCTCATCGAGGCCCTCGGCATCGCGAGCGTGGAGTACGGCAAGCGGTTCTCTTCGTTGATGAAACTCGGTTTAGAAAGGAAGTCTCCGTCAATGTTCGGTTTTGAAGATGACGGCGACGCCGAGTACGAGTACGAGGGTCGGCACCTTCCGCGAAGTCGTTCGAAGCGCCTTAACTTGGGAAGCGAGGATGCGAAAGAGGCCCGGGGTCTCGAGAAGCGCCTGTACCGCATCGACGCGTTGATCGACCAGATCGACGAGGCGTCGCGACTCGACGCGGGCAACGTCTACTGCATCAAGGAGGAGGAAGGGAGGAGGAAGCGCCCGTTCCTGAGCGCGAAACCCATCCGCGTCGACGAAGTCCTCCGCGAACGTCTGTTTTTGGAAGGCATGTCAACGATCGTCACCTCGGCGACGCTGGCCACCTCCGGGTCGTTCGACTACGTCGCGGGTAGCATTGGCGCTAGGCGCCCTGCGACGCTCATCGCGGAGTCGCCGTTTCGGTGGGGCAACCAGGTGCTCCTCGTCCTGCCCTCCGACATCACCGTCGACCCGAAGGACCCGACGTTTCCGTCCATCGTCGCCGACCGCTGCGTCGAGGTCATCCGCCAGGCGCGAGGGAGGACCCTGGCGCTCTTCACGTCCAACAAGAACCGGGACATCGCCTACGACAAGGCGGTGTCGGCCAACCTCGGCTACCGGCTCCTGCGGCAGGACGACATCCCGCGCACGCAGCTCATCGACGAGTTCCGCAAGGACACCCACTCCGTCTTGTTCGGGGTGGACTCGTTCTGGGCCGGGGTGGACGTGCCGGGCGAGTCGCTCTCCTGCGTGTTCATCGACAAGCTGCCGTTTCCTCACAAAGACGACCCCATCCTCGACGCCCTCAAGGCGAGGGACCCGCAGTGGTTTTCGAAGTACAACATCCCGCCTGCGATTATCGCGTTCAAGCAGGGTTTTGGCAGGCTCATCCGGCACACGACGGACCGAGGGGTGGTCGTGTGCCTCGACCGGAGGATCACGACGATGGGGTACGGGCCGCTCTTTTTGCGGAGTCTGCCATCCGTGTCGATGAGCACCCGCATCGCGGACATCGGGCCGTTCTTGGATCCAGTTCCGCCGCCACCGCCGCCCGTTCCGCCAGCACCGCCGAGTCCTCCGGCACCTCCGATCTGGCATCTTATTTAGGTTGACTCCATGTCTGAATCATTCAATCATCCACGGCGCTCATGAGTGACTTGCCGAAGCCCGTCGTCGAGGTCAAGAAACCGTTCCTCGGCCATTCCGTTCGGGACAGGAAGATCATCTACTCGTCCGTCAGTCAGATCACCTACTTCGACAAATCCTGGCCCGGCGGCTGCCCGAGCAAGTACGCCTACCAATATTCTCCCCACATCGTCGTACCTCCACCTTATTCGAAGAAGCCCGCGAAGACCAAGAAGCAGCGAGCTGGAAACCAGTACGCTCTCGACCTGAGCCACTACTTCAAGTCGGGCGAGATGATCCTCGATCCAATCCTCCAGGAGGCAAGGAAGTTCCTCCCCGAGCCGAGAAACCCGAGGACGGGACTCTTCGACATCGACAGCGAGACGAGCCTCGGGCCCGACATTGCGCGCGCGGTTCAACTGCGACTTGACTGGCTCCGCCCCGAGAATGAGCCCTACAGGGACTTCCTCCTCGAGGAGATCAAGAGGTGCGCCGGGGTCACCGCCAATGGCGTTCCGATCGACGGGGCGTGGGACTTTCGCCATTTCCGTGGCGAGTACGTCGACGAGGACGGGATCCTCAAGGCGGAGCGGAATCCCGAGATCACCTTCGAGGTGACGGACCTCAAGTCGACCAGCCGCATCAACCCACAGCGCGTGATGCGCGGTGCGAACCGGGGGAAGCTGCTGCCTGGTTACGCCAAGACGCGGGCGGAAATTCTGGACCACCCGCAACCCCTTGCATATGGTGTGGCGACCGCCGACGCCAACTTGAGCATGCGCTACGGGCGCCTCGGAAACATCTACGCGCAGACGACCAAGAAGTACGCCGAGAAGCGCGCCGGGATCTTGCACGTCGACGAGATCCGGGAGCGCTGGCGTAGGCGGGGCGACGCGGTCATGGTCGAGATGGAGCAGGTGGTCGCCCTCGACCGGATCGAGCAGATCGAGGGCAACCTCCACGCGTGCGACGACTACACGCACGTCGACCCAAAGGACCCGAACGCGACCTTGCCGGGCTGCGGGCACAGGTACTACTGCCCGTGGTTCTCGAAGAGACCGAGTCACATGTTCTTGTTTCGAGGAGACGATCCGATGCCCCAAGGAACATCCTTGTTCAATCGCCTGTCCACGGACGCCCGACCCGAGGCACCCGCTTCACCTGCGCCCCCGATGCCCCCTTCTCCTCCCGAGCCCCCGGCACATCCACCGGATCGCGCCACCCTGGTCGCCATCGAACGCGAGCGACTCCTCGCTGAGG
>CAYGKV010000021.1:0-5980 GCA_964350885.1 uncultured Candidatus Saccharibacteria bacterium | reverse complement strand
GCAACACCATCTGCGACACCGCCTCCGCCTCAGTCTTCGGATGTCTCACCACCGCAAGTTTCTCCAAGTTCGACTCCGCCACCACGACCTACAACAACGGAATCACATACTCTGCGGGAACTGCTGGCCTCTCGGCGATCGCCGCCAACTCCATCCTTGCGAACGTGACCGGCGGCTCCGCTGTACCAACCGCACTCGCCACCTCCTCCTTCTTCTCGCTCACGGGAGCGACGACGATTACGTATGCGTCTACGACTGCCATCACCTCAAGCGGTTCTGCGTGGTTCGCAACGACTGGTGGCTCTGTCGGCATCGGCACCACCTCACCATGGGCGAAGCTCTCCCTCGGCGTCCACAACATCGCCGCAGGCGCTCCCTCATTCATCGTCGCTTCATCATCCGCAGGATATGCAACGACAACACAGCTGATAGTGATTGACGACAAAGTCGGCGTAGGAACCACCACTCCTTTCGGTCTTCTCTCAGTGCAAGCCTCTACCACCGCTGGCGCCACCATCCCATTCTTCACGATTGGCTCTTCCACCAAGACGGTCTTCACGGTGGACTACACCGGCAACGTCGGCATCGGCACGACATCACCACGGTCAAAACTGAGCGTTGTAGGCACTGACACAACGACGAGTGGAAACAGTAGATCGCTTCTCCGTGTTGAAAGCACTGTTTCACCTAGTTCAGACGAGACGATTTTGAATGCCACTACCGACAACCACATCGCTGGAAATTCATACATCACTATCCCATCGTCGAATACTCGTACAGTCGCCGGAATGATTGGAGCATCGGGGAGTGCTGAGAATTATGGCACTGGTGCCGTCGGGACGATACAAGGCGTTACAATTTGGGCATACAATGCGGCGAATACGAGCGTGACCAGGTTGTGGGGCACAAACTCAACTGCAGAAAGCGATCTTGGCACTGTGGAAGATATGACGATCGCTCGTGTGTGGGGCGGTGTGTACGGAGGAACAGTCACAAGCCAGTATGGTACACGAATTGCACTTGAAAACAGTGGAGGCTCCATTACCAACAGGTACGGGCTGTACCTCGACACGCCCACTGGCACTACAACATCAAGTAATGATTTTGGAGTGTACCAACAAGGAACACAAAACAACTACTTCGGAGGCAACGTCGGCATTGGCACCACCACTCCCCGCTGGAATCTCCAAGTAGCCTCCTCCACTTTCTCCCAGCTCACGCTCTCGACAGGCGTACTCACGGAGAACCATGTCTCATTTAGAAACGCCGGAGGATTCTTCTACATCGCCTCCTCGTCTCCTTCCACCTTCGCGACTTCAACAACTGCACTCTTCTCTATCACCAATGCGTCCACCACCATCGCAAAGGCCCTCTTCTCTGGAAGCGCGGCCACATCATCCTTCGCCAACGGTGTGAACCTCACTGCAGGCTGCTGGGCAACCGGCGGCGCGTGCCTCTCACTCAGCAACCTCGGCGGCACGCTCGCTGTTGCAAGCGGCGGCACCGGAGCATCACTCTTCACCCAAGGCTGGATCTACTCTGACGGAGGCACAGGAGCACTCGCAGCCAGTACCTCTCCCACCATCAACTACCTCGTCGCGACCTCAACGATCGGTACGAACCAATTCTGGGGCAACATAGGAGTCGCAACAGGGACACCACGGGCACAACTCGCCATCAACCCAATCGCAGGGCAGGCGAGCAACGCCTTCGTCATCGGCTCTTCCACAAGAACAACATTCCTCGTCGATAACCGCGGGTACGTCGGTGTCGGCACCTCATCTCCATTCGGAGCGTTCTCCGTCGAAGCGACCACCACCCTCGGCAGCACCAATCCCTACTTCGTCGTTGGCTCATCCACCAAGACGCTCTTCACTGTCGATTACACCGGGGTAACGACCATAGGCGACAGCGCGGGCACGGGCGATGCCGTCTTCCAGCTTGCAGGCGACACCAATGCGTGGTCAATGGGATATTATTCCACAGACAAGACCTTCCGCATCGCCTCCTCCACCAATCTCACCTCAAACGTGTACTTCCAGATCGGTAAAAGCGGGACGACGACGCTCAGCTCCGCAATAACAAGTTCCAACGTGGGACAGTACCTCTGTATCGACGCAACCACCTTCCAGATTTTGCGCAACAACAGCGCCTGTGCACCGTCGTCGGAGCGGTTTAAGGAAAACATCATTGATATGACATACGGGCTCAACGCAATTCTCCAGTTGCGCCCCGTTACCTTCACTTTCAAAGAGAGCATGAACTTTGGCACGACGACGCAGCTCGGCTTTATCGCAGAGGAGGTCGAGGGAGTGATTCCCGAAATCGTAGCGTACGGTAACGACGGATTGCCATCCGGACTCAATTATCCACTTTTCACTTCAGTCTTAACGAAAGCGATCCAAGAAATAAATTTGAATCTCACTGAAATCGTCTCCACGAGCACGAGTTCGACACCGCGTTCGCGCGCGTTTGCGGAGAGTTTCTTCTCGAATATTTTTGCACGCCTCACGCAGTGGTTTGCGGATGCAGCAAACGGTATCGGCGAATTTGTCGCGACGCGCCTGCGCGCGAAGGAGGAAATCTGCGTGGATGACCAGTGTCTCACGAAGGATGACGTGCGAAAACTAATTGATATTGCGCGCAACGGCCAGACTGCCGCCGCTGGGAGCGGCGGGAGCGGAGGCTCGAGCGCACCAGCTCCCGAGCCGAGCCCCGCGCCCGCTCCTGAACCCGCCCCCGAGCCAGAACAAACACCCGAGCCGCCGCCTGCAGAGCCGGTTGCATCAGAAACCCCACCCGCAACGCCATGAAAATCTTCGTACCTATACTCATCTTCGCATGGATCTTCTCCGGCTGGCCACGAATTGATATACAAGTGCGCACCGTTTCGTTCCAGTTTCCCGCACAAATACCCGAGGCGCATGCAATTATCACGGCATCCTCAACCACCTACGGTGCTGCGGGTACATTCACGTACGTGGTCTCGGCGAATGCATGCAATGTCGATGTCGCCGCGTGGGGCTCTGGTGGAGCCGGATTTGACGGCACCAACTCCGGCGGCGGCGCCGGCGGTGGCGGCGGCGCATTTGCGTCTTCAACACTCTCGAGTTTGATAATAGGTAACTCATATACCATCGTCGTTGGGCAAGGCGGGCAAACTTCCGGCGCCAATGGAGCAAACTCGACCTTCAACGGAACCACGGTAGTTGCCGCCGCTGGTGGTGGTGGCACAAGCGTTACTACCGGTAATGGAGCTGCTGGTTTGGCGTCGAACTCGACCGGCGTAACAACAAGGAACGGCGGCGCGGGCGGCGCGGGCAACAACGGAGATGACGGTGGTGGTGGCGGCGGTGGTGCCGCAGGGCCGCACGGCATAGGTGGTGCAGGTGCGGATGCTTCAACAACCGTGGGCGGTGGTGGGGGCGGCGGAGATGGCGGCAATGCGGGTTCCGGTTCCACGGGTGGTTCGAGCACATTGGGAGGTGCGGGGGGAAACGGTGACACGAACGGCGCCACCACCCCGAACGGCGTGACCGGTACTTCAAACGCCAACGGTGGCGGAGGAGGTGGGGGTGGAGACCAGGCGAGCTCTGGCGGTGGTGGAGGAGCACCTGGTGGCGGAGGCGCCGGTGGAGAAACAACAGTTTCTCCAGCAACTACTCCATTTGGAGTCGGCGCACAAGGACAAGTAAAAATTACCGAGTTCGTCAATGACGCTGGCTGCGTGGTTGCGCCAACGCTTTCGACCGATGCTGCTTCCAACGTGACAAGTTTTTCGGCAACACTCAACGGAAATATTACGGCTACGGGAGGAGGAAATGCAACCGTGCGCGGCTTTGCTTGGGGCACCAATTCGACACTTTCAAACGGCGACACCTCGACGACGACAGAATCTGGTAGCTTCGGCACCGGCGTGTTTTCCCAGAATGTATCAGGACTCGTTTCCGGACGCACGTATTATTTCAGATCCTACGCGACAAACTCTGCAGGAACCGGTTTTGATTCGACGAGTCCGATTCTTAGTTTTACTGCATCTGCGGCTGATACAACAGTATCGCGCAAAATGAGACTATTTGAGGGGTTCAGACTGAGATTCATCGAAGGCAGGATAATTTTGCATCAGCGCTAGTTACAATCATTGCCAAGATAACGATGTTAAAGTATTCAAAAATCAAGATTGTCGCGGCGCTAGCCGTGATTCTCGCCGGTGGGTACTATTTTTTTGAGCGCGTGGAACCTACTCCAGCAACGCCTCAATTGGCACTTTCCTTAAACATAAACAGCGAGGTTCGCGAGCCACCCGCGGGGTGGCGCGAATACCGAAACAAGCAATACGGCTTTTTATTTTTTCATCCCGAGGGGATTGCAGCGCGGGAGATTGACGAGGGTAGCGGAGCGGCAACGGTCGTATTCCAGAACACAGAAGAGGCGCGGGGATTTCAAATTTTTATTGTACCCTACGCGGAGGAAACTATATCCGAAGAGCGCTTCAGGCGCGATGTCTCTTCGGGTATTAGAAAAAATGTGGAAGAAACTTATGTCGGGAAACTTGGCGTGCGAGCGGTAACTTTTCATAGCCATAATTCTTTTTTGGGAGAAACTCGAGAAGTATGGTTTATTCATAATGGCTACCTTTTTGAGGTGACCACCTTCAAAGATATGGGTGACTGGTTTGCGCCAATTATGCAAACATGGGAGTTTCTTTGACCTGTCAGTAGTCTGACTGCTGACATCTAAAGAAAGAGAAGGCTTCTGGTAAGGTATTATGTAAAACACCAAGGCCCGGCCTTGCCAATAGTGTTGGAAAAAAATCGAGGGAAACCACTTGTCGACATTGCCGCGTACTGTCTAATGCCCAATCATCCGCACCTGCTTCTACGCGAAATTGATTATGGTGGCATTTCCACATTCATGCAGAAGCTCGGGACAGGTTATACGATGTACTTCAACAAAAAATACCAAAGGACAGGCGCTCTCTTCTCCGGCCGCTTCAAAGCAGTTCATGTTGAAAGCGATGCGCAGTTCCGACGACTTTTGAACTACATTCATGCAAATCCAGCCGAGTTGTATGAACCAGGTTGGAAAAAGGGTATTGTACGCGACGAGGCGCTTCTGAAAAAGAAACTCCAGGCCTATCCATTCTCGAGTCTGCTCGATTACGAAGGTGTCAAACGGCCTCACAATGTAGTTGTCAACATGCGAGCGGCCATGAATATTTTGGATGCTGCCCCTTCTTTCAAGTCCCTGTTAGCTGACGCACGAATATTTTATCGTCGCGAGAAGGACTTCCTCAAAGATTTCGAGTAACAATGGCAAGGCCGGGCCTTGGTGGGATTAACGAAACCACTTCAGTTCACAGGGGGATGTGCGTTTTAACATGTTTGCGTGCTGTAGAATAGATGCATGCGATTTTGCAAGAGTCTTGTTGTTGTAGAGGCTCTTCTTGTGCTTGTATGCGTGCCGAGTGTATCGATGGCGGATGAATTCACGTCGAGCTCGTTCAAAGTCCTTGACCCCGTACTTCAGCCGGCAGCGTATATGACTTCATCAAGCTTCCAACTCTGGAGCACGCTTTCTGAGGTAGCGGTGGGGACGAGTACCGCAACTTCTTTTGCTCTTGGCGGCGGATTCTTGCGCTATCCATTCGCGTCCACACCATCTGTCTCCGCGACTGCGGGGGACGCGCAAGTCGCGCTCTCATGGAGCGCTTCGACAGGGTATGTGGGCTGGACGGCATCCGGTTACAATGTCGGGCAATCAACAACCTCGGGAGGTCCCTACGCCTATACATCGCTCGGCAATGTGCTCTCATCCACACGGACAGGATTATCCAACGGCACGACGTACTATTTTGTCGTCGTAGTCAAAGATGCTTTTGGTAATGCCATTGCGACATCCACCCAAGTGTCGTCCATGCCCGTTGCGCCAGCAGGCGGAGGAGGGGGCAGCGGTGGTGGAGGTGGTGGAGGTGGTGGAG
>CAYGKV010000020.1:0-6807 GCA_964350885.1 uncultured Candidatus Saccharibacteria bacterium | reverse complement strand
ACACCGCATCAGCCTCCGTCTTCGGATGTCTCACCTCCGCCTTCTTCTCGAAGTTTGACTCCGCCACCACTACCTTCGGCAACGGCATCACATACTCAGCCGGTGCCGCAGGACTCTCAGCCATCGGGGCCAACTCGATTCTTGCCAACGTGACAGGTGGCTCTGCAGTACCAACAGCTCTTGCCACCTCCAGCTTCTACTCACTCACCGGTGCTACCACCATTCCATATGCCTCCTCCACCGCATTCACCTCCAGCGGCTCCGCATGGTTTGCAGCAGCAGCAGGCTCCGTCGGAGTAGGCACCACCTCACCATGGGCCAAGTTCTCAACCGGCGTTCACAACATCGCTGCAGGTGCTCCCTCCTTCATCGTCGCTTCTTCTTCTGCTGGCTACGCCACTACGACCCAACTCATTGTCATTGACAACAAAGTCGGTGTTGGTACCACCACTCCCTTCGGCCTTCTCTCCGTGCAAGCATCGAGCACTGTTGGATCCACCAACGCATTCTTCACGATCGGCTCCTCCACCAAGACCGTCTTCATCGCTGATTTCAACGAACGCGTCGGCGTCGGTACCACCTCCCCAGGCTCTCTCTTCTCCATCCAAAACTCCGCCAACTTCAACGCCTCCGCCACCTCCACCATATACACCGGTCTCAACACGCCGTACTTGAACCTCACAGGATCAAGTGCGACCTCCACTTTTGCCAACGGAGTGAGCTTGGCCGCAGGCTGTTGGGCCATGAGCGGAGCGTGTATCTCCCACACCAACATCGGAGGTATCACTCCAGTTGCAAACGGGGGAACAGGAGCTTCGGTCTTCACCCAAGGCTGGATCTACTCTGACGGAGGCACAGGAGCACTCGCAGCCAGTACCTCTCCCACCGTTGCCTACATTGTTGCAACATCAACCACCGCCTCACGCTTCTTGTACGCATCAACGACCGCAATCTCCTCCACCGGCTCCGCGTACTTTGCGACGAGTGGGGGGAGTGTGGGGGTGGGGACGACGACTCCCGGAGCGACCGGGCTCGCAAAACTACAAATTCACGGCACAGACAGCAGTCCTACGGCCGGACCGGCACTCCAATTCTCAACCACCGCAGACATTTATCCGCTCATGCAGATTCTTCCGTATGCACATGACAATGTCTCTATAAATTTTGATTCTTACTACGACGGTTCCTTCAAAAGCTCTGATGCCGGAAGCAACTTTCAAATATATAAACTTTCCAATGCACTAGATTTTAGACACGCCTCTGGCACCGCCGCTGGTTCTGCCGTCACCTGGCATACTGCTCTTTCAATAGACGACGAGGGACCGATTACGATTGATAGCGATAGTACGCGTACAGGGTCACAGATGATTGCGCTTACGGTCAATGGTACGCAATCAGTCGCAAATACCTCGAACTATTACGGCGCAAACATTGCTCCAACCTTCACCGCAAGCGCTGGGAATACACTTTTGGGAATGTATGGTGTGCAAGCGAATCCACGAAACACCGGAACGGGAGACATTACTACTCTCATTGGTGTCTATGGCGTCCCACAAAACATCAGTAGCGGCAATGTGACGACAATGAATGGTGTCAATGGCATCCCACAAAACACCAACACTGGCACGGTGACCAGTTTGCGCGGTGTTTTAGCCCAACCGGGAAACACCAGCAGTGGCGAAGTAACTACTATGGTAGGTTTATATTCTTTGCCCGCAAACTCCGGCACCGGCACCACCACCACCATGTACGGCCTCCTCTCACAACCCCGCCAAAGCGGTGTCGGCACTACCACCACCATGTATGGCGCATACATTGACGGAGGTGTATCAAACGCAAATGGGTATATAAGTACGCTGTATGAGTTGTTTATTGCGACCCCTGTGACGACGGGCACTACCGACACGACGTATGGTCTCTATCAGCAATCAACAGCAATCCAAAACTACTTCGGAAGTAATACCGGCATCGGCACCACCACTCCTTGGGGCAAACTCTCGATAACACAAACAGGTACAGGAGGCGCACCCGCATTCATTGTGGAAGATTCTGCATCTCCCGACACCACGCCCTTTATCATTGACCAGACAGGGAATGTGGGTGTGGGGACGAGTACGCCGTATCACAAATTCACTGTATTTGGAAACGGTGCAACCGGAGGCATTCTTATTAGATCCAATTCGGCTGCTGCCGCTTCACCACTTCTTACCGTGATTGGTAATCGAAGCGACTCCAATGCAAGCCAGTCATTTTCAGGAGGTCTTGCGCTTGCACACTTGCGTACTGATGCGGCGAATCAGATAAATAAAAAGCTCGGCACAATTTATTTCGGAGGCAATCACACTGATGGCACAGAAGCGAATATCGCATACAGCGCATCCGTCTCCGGCATCGCAGAAGGCACATTTAACTCTGCAAGCGATATGCCGACGGGGCTTGCATTCTATACCGGCGGAACCGGCAACGCGCTCGGCACTGCAAATATCACCTACGGCACCGAGCGAGTGCGTATTGACTCCTCCGGCAACCTGGGGCTCGGCACCACCACTCCACAGTGGCTCCTCAACCCGACATCAGGCACAGCTTCACAACTCGCACTCTCCGCAGGAGCGGGAGTGGGTCAGTGGGCATTCAGAAACGCAGGAGGCAATCTCTACTTCGCAACCACCACAGTTGCTGGCACGGCGACAACCACCACGTCTGCGTTTACCATTATAGGAAGCAGCGGCAACGTCGGCGTCGGCACCACCTCTCCCGGCTCTCTCTTCTCCATCCAGAACTCTGCCAACTTCTACGCCTCCGCCACCTCTACTATCTACAACGGTCTCAACACGCCGTATCTCAATCTCACGGGAACAAGTGCCACCTCCACTTTTGCCAACGGAGTGAGCTTGGCCGCAGGCTGTTGGGCCATGAGTGGAGCCTGCATCTCCCACACCAACATCGGAGGCGTCACTCCAGTTGCAAACGGTGGAACCGGAGCTTCCGTCTTCACCCAAGGCTGGATCTATTCTGATGGGGGAACAGGAGCGCTCTCCGCCTCTACCTCTCCCACCGTTGCCTACATTGTTGCAACATCAACGACCGCCTCACGCTTCTTGTACGCATCAACGACCGCAATCTCCGCAAGTGGTTCTGCGTACTTTGCGACGAGTGGGGGAAATGTGGGGATTGGGACGACGACGCCTTTCTCAAAACTCACGGTCGAGGGCGGTAGCATCTTTGCGCGCAATGCCGCGACTACAGAATCGCGGATGGTCGGTGTGGCAGCGATGGATTATGACTCAACGTTTGAGGCTGTGAATATCTATTACAAGGACTCAGGAGTGGCAGGGGATGTTCTTAGCAGTATTCCAAATGCGGATCTCGGCTCTCTCATATTCCAAAACACAGCGAATGCCCTCATTTATACTAATGGACAATCGCCGCTCATCTTCGGTACGTTCTCAGCGGAGCGTATGCGCATCAGCGGCACGGCGGCCACTGCAGGCTACGTCGGCATCGGTGACGCAACTCCTACAAACCAGCTCGACATCTCGGGTGGGGCGGAGGAGATTTCGACCGCGAAGACCGCCGCCTTTAGCACGCTCAACCTCGACAACCTCGCCACGTCAACAACTGCCTCCATCATCAAGTCCGGCATTACCATCTCTTCGACCGGATCATGGAGCGGTTCGAGCGCCTCGAACATCGGCCTCTACGTGTCTTCGGTGACGGGCGGCACTAATAATTACGACGCCATTTTCAACGGCGGCGGCAACGTGGGGGTGGGGACGACGACGCCCACCTGGCTCCTCAATCCGACATCGGGCGCTGCCGCACAGCTCGCACTTTCAGCAGGAGCAGGAATCGGTCAGTGGGCATTCAGAAACGCAGGAGGCAATCTCTACTTCGCAACCACCACAGTTGCTGGCACGGCGACAACCACCACGTCTGCGTTTACCATTATAGGAAGCAGCGGCAACGTCGGCGTCGGCACCACCTCTCCCGGCTCTCTCTTCTCCATCCAGAACTCTGCCAACTTCTACGCCTCCGCCACCTCTACTATCTACAACGGTCTCAACACGCCGTATCTCAATCTCACGGGAACAAGTGCCACCTCCACTTTTGCCAACGGAGTGAGCTTGGCCGCAGGCTGTTGGGCCATGAGTGGAGCCTGCATCTCCCACACCAACATCGGAGGCGTCACTCCAGTTGCAAACGGTGGAACCGGAGCTTCCGTCTTCACCCAAGGCTGGATCTATTCTGATGGGGGAACAGGAGCGCTCTCCGCCTCTACCTCTCCCACCGTTGCCTACATTGTTGCAACATCAACGACCGCCTCACGCTTCTTGTACGCATCAACGACCGCAATCTCCGCAAGTGGTTCTGCGTACTTTGCGACGAGTGGGGGAAATGTGGGTATAGCTTCCTCAACACCAAGCAGCCTCCTTTCAGTTGGCGGCGGCAATATCTGGCAGACTGCCAGTGACCCAGTACTTGCAAGCTCAACCGCCGCAGGAGGCTCTGCGCACATCCGCCGTCTCTCCGTGGTTGGACGCTACGCGTATGCCATTGACAACCAGGAAAGCTTCAGAGTGTACGACGTTTCCAACCCGTATGCACCGTGGCAGGTTTCAAGCACAACGATATCCGCAGGAGTCCCCACCGGAGGGGGCCCGATCATCTCCGGCAGATATGCCTACTTTACCCAGAATAGCACGACAGCGGGTTTGCAAATCATGGATATATCTAATCCGTTTGCCCCCGTCTCGGTAGGTTCCGCTGATACCGGTGGTGCGGGGCGAGGCATGGCGCTCTCTGGTCGGTACGTGTACACGGGAGACAATGGAGGGATTTTCAGGGTCTGGGACATATCGAATCCTGCTACTCCCGCGCTAGTCGGCTCCCTCACGCTATCAAACGTCGGCAGTATTCTTAACATCGCGCTCCAAGGCCCGTATGCGTATCTTGGCGAAGCCACCACGACGGCCTCTGGCGCGGGCTTCCAGATACTCGATGTCTCCAATCCCGCTTCGCCTATCCTCATCAGCACATATGACACGGAGAATCCTGTAAATGGAGTCACGGTCTCCGGCCGGTATGCCTATCTCGCAAAAACGGTAAATGCGGCCAAAGGGCTTGAGATTCTTGATATCTCCAACCCAACCTCACCGACCAGTAAGGCTGTCCTCGATACGGGTATACCGGCAGTTACTGCTGCCAACGTCATCGGCCAAGCTCCAATACTTGCGGGGAAGTATCTCTACTATCCAGGCACGACAGGCGCCAACAATCTAAAGGTCATCGACGTGTCGGAGCCAAGCGCACCCATCTCCGTGGGCCAGGTGAGCGCAGGAGCCGCTGTCTTCGGCATGTCGATAAGCGGGAAGTATCTCTACACAGGCTTGAACTCCACCACCGTCTCCCTTTCTATCTTCGACATCTCCGGTGCCATGCTCCCCTCTGCGAATATCGGGGCGATTGAGACAGATAAATTGACGCTGAATGGTACGGGCATGTTTGACAGCGACCTGTATGTAAACGGCGGACTCAATATTGGCTATCATGGCATCTTCTCTCGCGGGGGTTTGGGTGTCTTCGTCGCTTCAACGACTGCCGCTAATCCAATTGCAGCAACCTTTATGGGTGGGAATGTGGGGATTGGGACTACGACTCCGTGGGGGCTGCTCTCAGTGCAAGCATCGACCACAGTTGGATCCACCAATCCATATTTCGTCGTCGGCTCGTCGACCAAGACAGCTTTCATGATTGACTTTAAGAGCAGGACTCTTATCGGAACCTCCAGCGTAGCGACAACTTCTGCAATCCTCCATGTTGCGACTACCCTCACAACTACTCCCGTGGCCACATTCTGGTCGGGAACAGGCGTGTGCTCAGTTCAACCGGCTATCGGAGTTACTTGCACATCTGATATTCGAAAGAAACAAGATATCAATACGATTCCAGATGCATTGGAATCGATCCTTCAACTAAGACCTGTTTCCTACCAGTGGACGAATCCCGGCGATGCGAGAACGCATACAGGATTCATTGCGCAAGAGGTTCAGCAGTTATTGCCCGATCTCGTTACAACTCAAGACGATGGATACCTCGGTTTGAATTACTCGGGCTTTGCTCCGTACTTTGCCTCCGCCATACAGAGCCTTAATCGTAACCTGGAAACGATTTCTTCAACGACCGCAAGTTCGACCCCGGAGTCGCAATCGTTTGCCGCGAGTTTTTGGAACAATCTATTTAGCCGTGTTACAACCTGGCTTGCCGACGCGGGCAACAGCATCGAAAATATATTCGTCACGACGCTCTATGCGAAGAACGTGGAAGCAGATACGATAAAGACCAATCAATTGTGCATCGGTTCGACTTGTGTTACCGAGACCGAGCTACAAGAGCTCCTCGCGCTCCGAGCTTCAGGAACCTCTTCCGGCAGCACTCCTACAGGCTCAGGATCTTCGGACGGTGGGGGAGGCAGTGGCAGTGGTGGTAGTTCCGGCAGCATCGGCACCACCACCCCTGACACAGAAGCCCCAGTCTTAATACTTAACGGCGCCAACCCAACTACCATCAACGTGGGAGACACCTACGCCGATATGGGGGCCTCGGCTACCGACAACGTAGACACAATACTCTATATATATGCATCTGTGGACGGCGGCCCGATAATCCAGCCCGGAGCTCTCGTAACCGTAGACACATCGGTAGCAGGGAGTCACACGATTACCTTCACTGTCACTGACCAGGCAGGAAACGAAAGCAGCATCACGCGCACTGTCAATGTAGAAGCTCCTGCGCCACCCGCCCCTGAGC
>CAYGKV010000019.1:0-8668 GCA_964350885.1 uncultured Candidatus Saccharibacteria bacterium | reverse complement strand
CGGTGAGTGAGCCGATAGCGAAAGTGGTGGTCGTGGCGTTGGTTGTTGTTGCGTTAATGCCAGTAAAATTTTGAAGGCTGGTCGAAGCGGAGACCGTGAGGCCTGAGTACAATCGCGACTCGCCGGTAACTTGAAATGTTGATGATGCAAACAATCCGCCTGTTGCATTCACAAACAAAAGGTTTGCACCGGTGGAATCTTGAATCTGGAAAAGATTAGCGACTTGACTTAAGAATGCCCGAAGCGACAACGCAGTTGACGCTGTCGAAGTGGCCTCGACAGAAACGATAGAGGTACCGAACGGGGTAGTAGTTCCAAACGATGACGGAGTCGTCGAGCCACTCACCGCGCTCGCGAGTTGCGCAAATGGAGTGGACGCAATTCTTTGACGCGGCGAAAGCGTTTGGGAGGTGTTGTTATCAGAAGAAACCTCGACCTGCAAATATATATCCGGATTGTTTGCGAAGTTGATATCGAGAACATCTGGATAGCCCGCGGCGACATCTCCGATGTTAACGTTGAACACTCCCTGACGTACTGTTGCCGTCGTCGTACCGGGAGTGGTCAAAGGCCAGAGCTTGGTGCCAGCGCCGACTGTAGAACTCGTCCATATTGAGAACTTGAAATAGTATGTCGTGCCCGAACCCCCCAGGAGATCCCCGTTTGAATCCGCCAACCTACCTTGATAGCTGATGATAGTGGGGACCCCAGCAGCCTCGACGACAAGGTATGTGAGGGGCAGGAAAAGTGTTGCGCATATACTGAGCGCAATGCAAAAACCAAGTTTTATGTGATTTGCCTTGTTCAGAAAATTGCCTGGGTTATCTCACCTATAGCTGATCAGACCGCTTGCCTTTTTTGCGGCGACAACTACTACAATTTGTACCTCGTAATTATACTGCGAATAGAGGTATCTTTTCCGAGAAAGGTGTTGAAAACTATGGCATTTTCAGGAACCTAAAAAAACGATTTTTTTGCAATCCAAGATATCGAAGATCGAACAAAGAAGAGTCATCTGGATGCGTGCAGAGCGGATTGGTTTTAGATCTTTACGCCTTCAGAATTTACCGAAAATACGGGAAAATGCGTCTATTATTTAAACGTATACGGATCTGCGTACAGATAAGGCTAGTGTGATTGCTGTGTATTTGACTCATTACCTCCTACTTCGTCTGTCCAATTCTTCGCTATATTATTAGATTTCTCGGCACGGCATCCATCTCGGATGAGTAATCTCGGACTCAATAAGACAACCTGCGATCTTTTTTTCTTGTCGTTATCAGTATAATTTAATCGCCTTCCCCCTTGGGAAATCTTGATCCAAATTATTCAAGGAATAGAACGAGGGAGTGATGCAATCGTAAAATTGATCCTATCATACCCATATCCATGCGCCTGGAGCAGAAGTTTGCTTTTATCGATTATTGTATTCTAATGCGAAATTATATGCGTGACGAGAATATTTCTCTTTTGATGGTAATCTTAGAACTCGTTGAACTTCTATGGAAAAATCTCCCTACCCGATGAGAATAAATAAATATCTGGCGCTCAAAAAATACTGCACCAGACGCGATGCAGATGCGCTCATCGAAAAAGGTAAAGTTTTCATTAACGGTAGGCGGGCTGTTCTCGGAGACAAGATCTCCGAGAATGATGTCGTCGATGTAAAATTTAGACAAAAAAAATTCACGTACATTGCCTTCAACAAACCTCGTGGAGTCATCACTCATTCCCCACAAGAAGATGAAGATTCGATTGCCGATGTTTTTCCTTTGAAAGATGTGTTCCCTGTCGGGCGGCTCGACAAAGATTCGTATGGGCTAATTATTCTGACAAACGACGGGAGGATTGTAGACCCTTTGCTGAATCCAGATTCTTCTCACGAAAAAGAATACGAAGTGACATGCCTCTCCAAACTCCCGGCCAACTTCAAAAAGAACATGGAACGAGGCGTCGATATCGGTGGATATGTGACCCGGCCATGCTATCTGACGATTCTCGGAAACAGGAGATTTTCAATTCTCCTTACCGAGGGGAAGAAACACCAGATCAGAAGGATGTGTGGTGCGTTTGGGCAAAGCGCTATAGATTTGAAGAGAACACGAATATTGAATATTTCTCTGGGAGACCTGCGGACTGGGGAACACCGTGAGATTACCGGAAACGAATTGCAGGTATTCTTAAAGACGCTTGGCATGTAAACTTCGCCGTATGTTCAACTTCAAAATCATCAAGCAATCAAAAAAATCCCGTGCACGCGTTGGGGTGATATCGACACCGCACGGAGACATCGAAACCCCGAGCTTCGTTCCAGTAGCCACTCGTGCCACTGTGCGCACGCTCGAATCCGATGAGGTGCTCGCCGTTGGTTCGCAAGTGCTTATCTGTAATACCTACCATCTCCATGTAGCGCCGGGTGAAAAGGTGATCAAGAAAATGGGGGGCTTGCATTCATTCATGCGCTGGAGCGGACCATTAATGACCGATTCTGGTGGCTTTCAGGTCTTTAGTCTTGGCTTCGGCACCGATCATGGTGTTGGAAAAATACTGAAAGAAGAGCCTGAAAAATCTATCGTCGCAGGAGAACAACCTCGCTCGGTCAAAATTACCGAGCTCGGTGTTCACTTCCGCTCTCCCGTAGATGGCGCTCCCCTCTTTCTTGGGCCGAAGGAATCTATACGGATACAAGAAGCACTCGGTGCCGACATCATGTTCGCATTCGATGAATGCCCATCCCCTCTTGCAAACGAGAAATACATGCGCGAATCACTTGAGCGTACGCATCGGTGGGCACAGGCGTGCATTGATGCGCGTGCCGCGACACCGCAGGCACTCTATGGAATCGTGCAGGGAGGCGGTTTCGCTCATATGCGAATCGAGAGCGCAAAGATCATCGGCGCGCTCCCATTCGAAGGATTTGGCATCGGTGGTGAATTCGGCTACGACAAAAACGCGCTGAAGCGCATGTTGAGCAAGGTGAACGACGAACTTCCTGTGAATAAACCGCGGCACGTGCTCGGTGTGGGCCACCCAGAGGATTTCCCATACATAGCAACAGCCGGCGGAGACACCTTTGATTGCATCGCTCCAACGCACTATGCTCGGCGTGGAATCGTTTTTACATCAAAAGGTCGCCTCGATATTCGCAAGCGAATGTTCTTAAATGACAAGAAGCCCCTCGACGCTACCTGCACGTGCGATATATGTAAGACGTATACACGGTCCTACATTTCTCACCTAATACGGATGAAGGAATTGACTGGGATGAAGCTCGCTTCGTATCACAATCTGCATTTCTTTAACGCGCAAGCGGCAAAGCTGCGACAACGCATCAAAAACGACGAACTCTAGTATCATCCGTCTCGCTACTTTTTCTCAAGGTCGAGAACTTCGTCTATTCGTATCGAAGACACAAATTCGGGAACGTGACTGACGAGAATCATTGCTCCCTCGTACGAATCAAGCGCCTTCGCAATAACGGGAATGTGACGAAAATTAATATGATTCGTCGGCTCGTCGAGAATGAGGAGCCCAGGCCTCATTAAGACTAGCCGCGCAAACGCCACCAGCCCCTTTTGCCCTTCAGACAAGTGTCCGATTTTTGAGTGAATCAATTCATCTGAGATGAGAAATCCTGCCGCTACGCGGCGCATCTCCTGCTCTATATGCTTATCCATGACGGAGATGAGCTCCTCGTATACCGTGGAATCAAAATCAAGATTAGAGAAATCTTGCCGATAATACCCTACTCGTACACCCTCGGTGATCGTGGCTCCTTCAGCGGTTCCACTCGCAAGCGACTCGAGAAGCGTAGACTTGCCGATGCCATTGGGTCCTTTCAAAAGCAGATGCTGATTCTTTCGTAATGAAATAACCTTCTTATGAATAACCGACGCATGATTTCGAACAGTTTTGTACGAGGTTATGTGCAGCATCTCTCCCGTCAGATTCGGCGGACAGGGGATGGTAAACGCTTTTATGGTTTTATCTTCCCGACGCACATCGACCATCGCCTCCTCCGCGTCGGCCGCCTTTTCACGCATACGTTTTGCAACCAAGCGGAGCTGGCCGCCTTTCATCGCGAAGAAGTTGGCTTTCTCTTTGTTGGCGATAATCGTCTTTTTGAGCTGTGCGTTTTTCATATTCTCTTTGTCGACCCGCGCAGAGATTTGTTCTACAACGTCGAAGTAATTCCCCACATACTGCTCTACTTTCTGAGTATGCACGTCCAGATACAACACCCCTTCCGTGAAGGCATTGAGGAAATCCGCATCGTGCGAAATGACCATGCAGGTCTTCGTGTACTCGACGAGAAACTTTGTGAGGTGCGCAATACCTTCGCGGTCGAGATTGTTGGTCGGCTCATCCAAGAGCAACAGATCAGGCTTCTGTATAAGCGCTGAGGCGAGCAAAAGCCGCGCCTGCTGACCACCAGAGAACGATTTGATCACACGATCGTGCACTTTTTCATGCCCCCTCAAATTCACAACCTCAAGAGCTTCGTCAATCCGCGGATCAATATCGTACATCTTTTTAGAAAACATTTTCTGGAAGAATTCCCGCACTGTGAGATCCATCTCATTCCGCGGTATCACTTGTCGCGAGATAGCGATGGAGAGGCCTTTTTCGATGTGGATCTCGCCCTCCTCCGGCTTCATGGCACCCATAATCAGCGCAAAAAGCGTACTTTTGCCAGCGCCGTTTTGACCCATGAGTGTGACTTTGGAACCGCGACGTATAGAAAAAGACACATCGTCTAAGATGAGTTTGCGTGGCCCATGCTCAAAGGACACATCTTCAAATCGCACGATGATTTCTTCCACCATGCAGAGAAGCTACAGTATAATTGTGTAAATTGAAAGCTCCCGCACATGCGGGAGCTTATTTTTGGATTCGGTCCGACTTACTTTTTGTTCTTTTTTGGCTTCTTCACTTCTTTGCGACGCGCGCTGTTTCCTTTTGCCATGAATAAATTCTATATGAGTAATACGAACATCGTAACACAAGCGCTACGCTAGCGTGA
Source organism: uncultured Candidatus Saccharibacteria bacterium (assembly GCA_964350885.1). Lineage (GTDB taxonomy): Bacteria > Patescibacteriota > Minisyncoccia > Phycocordibacterales > UBA2100 > UBA10103. The sequence goes on along the minus strand of CAYGKV010000019.1, from coordinate 3,645 downwards.
CGCGTTCTATGGCAACAGGTTCGATCGGCCGATCCGACGCACCAACGGGAGTGGATTCAATCGCCTGTACAACATCGAAACTAGAGGTGATTTTTCCAAAGACCGTATGCTTGGCGTCGAGAAAAGCATTGTCGTTTACGTTGATGAAAAACTGACTTCCATTGGTGTTCGGCCCGGCATTCGCCATAGAAATCGTTCCTATGTCGTTCCGATTGCCATGGTGAATTTCGTCTGCAAAGGTATAGCCCGGCCCTCCTGTCCCCCATCGAGACATCTGCGTATTATCCTTCGTAATCGGATCGCCACCTTGGATCATGAAGCCTTTGATGACCCGATGAAACTTCGTGCCGTCATAGAAACCACCTTTTGCGAGTTTCATAAAATTCGCAACGGTGTTCGGTGCATCGTCTACGAAAAGATCGATGGTGATATTCCCTTTTGATGTTTTAAGAACCGCTTGCATAGTATTCTTGAGAATCCTCAGGCGGTGTTGGCTTAGTGCCCGGTGTCATACGAACTGCCCGAATCGCCAAAGAATATCTCGGGGCGCGCCTCTCCCTCGATAGAGAGCGTACCCCACGCCCCTTTGTCCAAGCGAGCAAGTGCGTGATCCACGAGCACATAGGTGCCCGGGACGTCGGCAGTAAACTCGACGATCGTGGCGCCGCCCGCAGGCACGATCGTGCTTTGCACATTCTTGTGCGGCTCTGACCCGATGGCGGCCTCGGGATAGACGGTATCAAATATCTCTCCGATCAAGTGGAAGCTGGAAACGAGATTGACACCTCCATTTCCAACATACATTCGCACCTTTTCTCCCTGCTTGATAACAGCCCTGTCTTTTGAAATAGCACCCACGCGGCCGTTGAATACTATGTACTCAGGAATGCCGTCAAGCATTTTCGAAGCATCAATGACCTGAAGCCCCTTCGTGCCCCGTGCCCCGCCTGTGTAGAATTCGCCTTGCATTACATACAGTTCGCGGTCGACTGCTGGCAAGCCTCCCTTTGGCTCAACAAGAATAAGACCATACATCCCGTGCGCCATATGATTTGCGACGTTGGGATGCGCGCAGTGATACACATAGAGACCAGGATTCAGAGCCTTGAAACGCAGCGTCTTTTTCTCGCCGGGTTTAAGGTCGGTCACCGTCGCACCTCCTCCCGGGCCTGTTACTGCATGAAGGTCGATGCTGTGATTGTGCAAGCTTGAAGGGTCATTATATAGAGTGAGAGATACCGTGTCACCCTCGCGCACGCGCAAGAATGGGCCAGGAACGGTGCCGTCGAACGTCCAGTAGTTGACCACCACACCTGGCGCGATCTCAGACAAAACCTCTCTCGTCGTGAGATTGATCACAACGTCCGTGCTTGAAGCCGAAGGAGAAGGCGGCACATCGAGCGGGTCTCTCGCGATATCAGTAGTTCGTGCGAAATTGTCGATCTTTGAAAAGAACGATAAAACATTTTTGAGTGGAAGCGCGGGACCATCAGACGGCCCATAGGTAATGATGCCAAATGGATACTGAAGATTCTGGGGCACACCTACCGGAAACCAAAAGAAAAGCATCGCCCCCGCGAAAAATACGATGAGCAAGATGGTCGTTCGCAATGAGTGAAGCTTTCGCAAAACGACAAAAAGAAAGATGATTGCTGAGATGCCTGCAAGCACAAGCCCAAACCCTTGGACGACGAGGTAGTGAAGCAAGTTCCAGAGCTCAGAAATTGTACCCATGTGTAATAAATTGTACTCTATCGGAATATCATGTATCCACCGCCAGATGCAAGATTGAGGATAAGTTCGCCCTTGGAGGTAAAGCGAAATCCCGTTGCATCGCTCAATGACTGCGTAAATTCACTCTCTTGCGAACCCTCGCAGTACATGAGCGTAGACATCATTTGACCGAACGAAAGGACATTCCCTCTCTCTGTGTACGTGCCTCCAACCGTATTGCAATCGGTCGTCACGGAAAATGCTCTATCGCTTGAAAAGGATAGGGTGAATTTTCCTGGTTGTTTGGGTGTGATATTTCTCTCATCGTTATAAATCGTATCAACCCAAATCCATTTTTTCATAGTGAGTTTCATTCGCGCCGGATCCGCTTCGCCTTCGAAGTTTTGGACGACTTCGCCGAACTGCATCGTTTCCGGATCAAGCTTTAACCAGATGCTCTTACCGATTGAGGGTTGTGCCGTCATAGATTCTCCAGGCGCACGATCGACATAATTGACGACGATGACGTTTTTGTGACTCGGATTTTGGCTGAGCTCTGTAGTCTGGGGGGCAATACGATCTCCGAGGAGAAGCGCTTCGGAGCCCATATATCCACGAACGGTATTTAAGGCAGCGACAACATAATAAAACGTCCCGCTTCCCCCGGTTTCCTGTGTGAGTAGGAACACCACATCATCTCTACCATCTCCGTCGAGATCATCTTGCACTTCGTTTCCAAAATACCGGGTGGTTATTCTCGACGCGGAATTCGGCGCGGCTTCGATTTCTGATACCCCTCCATTCAGCTGGATCACCCTCCCGTCAATACGGTACGCGGCATCCTTGTAGTTAGCGGTGAAGGGGATGCTCTCCTTGCTCGTACTGCTGAACAAGAAGGATGCACCCACAAGGGTCGCTATGCCTACTACTGCATACAAAAGCCACTTATTCATACAAGAAAGAATACGACTGAAATTCTAACACTGATTTACAAGCCCTCAACACTTGAACCTACCCTTGAAATCTGGATGCTGTATACTGTGGGGAATTAGCAATTAATGTACGTACTCATATGCTTAAAAGCCTCTTGCATTGTAAATGTGGCGACAACTTCTCAGGTTGGGCACCGCTTGTGTTGCGCGTAGCGCTCGGCCTCGTGTTTTTGATGCACGGATATCAGAAAGTAACGACGATGGGTATCCAGGGTGTTTCTGGGTTCCTTGGGAGCCTCGGATTCCCGCTCCCTACGCTCTTTGCCTACATCCTCGCGTATGGCGAGCTTATCGGCGGAGCACTCCTTATCGTCGGACTCCTCACCCACTGGGTTGCGAAGTACGACATTATCGTCGCGACAGTCGCACTTCTCACCGTACACATCAGCAAAGGATTCTTTGTCTCGGATGGTGGTTATGAATTTATATTGCTCATTCTCGCAGCATCAGTGTCCGTACTCATCACAGGACCTGGCAAGTTCTCGTTCGATGAAATGTGGCTCAAAAAGAAGATTTCGAGCGCAGCCTAGCCAATAGAAATCTATAAAGCTTGAAAAGCGCCCGCCTTCGGCGGGCGCTTTTTTGCGTATGGATAAAGCTTAGCTCCAGAGTCCAAGAAAAACACCCGCATAGTGGACGACGACATACAAGAAAAAGAAATACCCCGCCACACCCGCAGCAAGCGAGAGCGCGACGATGTTGAATATCTCGTTCCTCCGGCGCTTTGCTTCGTCGATAGTGCAAATGCCTTTAGTGCGGCGCAGATAGAACACGATAGCGACGCCGAGAAGCGCGAGACCTGCGAGCCGGAAAAGCCATTTATATTCTCCATAGAGCGTGTCGGCCAAACTAGAAGCGAAAGCGACCGAGCCTACGCCTGCAAGCACAATGATGACTGGCGAGAGGCAGCAAAGCGAGGCAATAATGACTGGTATCGAAG
>CAYGKV010000018.1:0-16333 GCA_964350885.1 uncultured Candidatus Saccharibacteria bacterium | reverse complement strand
GGACATGATGAACTTGCGGATTCGTTCTCGACGAGCCGACTGATAAGTCACGTTACCGTGGTCAGGAGAACCGCATGCTCGACACCGACGACATCGACTTCACGATCCTCGCGTGGCCCGTCACCGGCTGGCGGGGTCTCATTCTGTTGCTCGTGATCGTCGGCGCTCTCGTGGTCATCGTCGCGGGCAACGAGCGGGACTGTGCGGCTCGGACGTGCGCGACTGGGCATGGCGCACTCGTCGACGGCGAGTGCCTCTGTGTTGAGAGGCCGATCCCATGATCTTTCCACGTGCAGCAGAGAACTGGGAGAACTTCCAGGAGAAGTACCCGGAGGATTACGAGCGACCGCACTGGTGCGCTTGTGTCCCACACGTGATCGATGGGACGGTTCACGTCGAAGAAGACGACCTCGGGAAGTGGCAAGTCTGGTTTGGAGAGTCCGCCTCGCGAATCTTCGATGAGCACGCACCGGCTCTCGGTGGCCCGTTCCAGACTGCCGAGGAGGCCAAGGGCGCGGTCGACGCCTGGTGCGAGAAGTGGGCTCCCATCGTGATCGGGCTAGAGAGCATTTACGCGGTGCGGCGGCTGGTGGCCGTTGCCGAGATCAACCAGAACGTGTCGGACATGAGGCACTCGATCGGGTTCTGCCACGAAGACGGCGAGGTCTACGAGGTCTTGACCGCCGACGGAGCCAAGGACTTGATCCGCGTGTTGCAGTGGGCCATGACGGTGGAGACAGTTCGAGGCCGATGAGAACATGAGCGATCCCGAGCCCGAGAAGTGCCCTCACTCCCGCGTCGCCCCCGAGGTCGTCGACCAGACCATCGGCGTGAAGTGTCTCGACTGCGGTGGACTGCTCGCCACGTGCTGGCGGGACGAGCACGTGCCCGAGTCCCTCTGGAACAAGGCGTGCGAGAATAGCGACAAGGCCAAGCGCTGCGAGCAGGACAGGGACGACGTCTGCGCGATATGCGCCGAGATCCTCAACGTCAAGTGCAACCTCTGCGGACACCTATGCGCGCTCGGAGAGGCGAAGCAGAACGAGCCGGATCGAATGCTCGGCGGACTCCTCGGTGCGCAGGTGAATGGCGGGCACTACTCCACGGCGGGCAACGGGTACGGCGCGCTCGAGGACGGGTGCTCGTACAGGTTCTCGCTCTGCGAGTTCTGCCTGGACTGGCTCTTCAACCAGTTCAAGGTCCCGGTCAAGGTGCACGACTACATCGACGGAGATCCCGCCAAGTGGGAGGCAGCCGACGAGCGGGTGAAACGCTACGCGGGGAAGCCGCTCGCGGAGGTGTACCGGGTCGAGGCGGACAAGAGGGCGAAGAGTCGGGGCAAGCCACTCAACACGTCTCGCGCGGACGTGGCGTACCCTATGTGCGCCGCGCCTGGTTGCACCAATCTGGCGGACCCGCGCTGGTTCATCCACACAGCGACAGGCGCGTTGCCCGCGTGCGACGGTCATGGGTGTGACGGCGGAACGACCCCATGTAATGAGTGTCTTCGGCGTCGCCGTGACGTCGAGGCGGGGTGAAGTCCTCGACGAGACCACCGATAACTTGTCTTATCGGTGAATGAGGAGAAACACATGAGAAATTTGGCAATTTCGCTGGCTATCAGCATCGTATTGTTTCTCGCGTTCCTTGGTATAGTAGTTATTATACGCGATAAAGATCGCGACAGTGGCACACCAGCGGTCTCCTCCGCGCCGCTGTGCGCGATGGCGTCCGAGTTCGACCTGCCGCCCATCGCCGAGGGCATGCCGTCGGTCAGGATCTCGCACTCGATCCTGGCCCCCAAGAAATGGGTGATTCACGGGGCGAACCTCGACGGCAACACGTACGAGACGGCGGAGAGTGCGTTCGAGGCTTACAAGGCACAGGCGGTGAAGAAGTGAAGGTCGACGTTGGCGTGCTCAGGCGGCAAACCGCCTTTGCGAAGTCTGACGGGAAGGTCATCCTCTTCTCCAAGGACCCGGTGCTCCGTGCGCTCATCTCGAGGATCGAGATCCGAGCCGTGTATCCGGACACCGTGGACGAGGACGGGAAGTGGGGTTCGACGTTCAAGATCGAGGTCGGGACCAAGCCGGATGATGGAGGAATCGAGTGATGCCACACCGCTGGCACAAGATCGTCCTCCAGACGCTTCCGCTCCCTCGCTATCTCGTGGAGCTGGACCGCGAGAAGGACCCGCACGGCCTGTTCCCGTTCCAAGAGGTCGTCCTGACCGAGGAGCGCTGCACCGTCTGCAACAAGCGCAGGCGCCGAGTCGCTCGCCAGGTCGAGCGGGGCGGCAGCTTCAACGGGCTTGGGACGGTCGGGTACGTCTACCTTCTCGGGAATGGGTGGACGTCGGAGAAGAGGGTGCCCGCGTGTTCTCGAGCGCAGGCGCAGTAACTCACAGGAGCGACTCATGACGAAACCTGGAAAAACGGAGCTATCGCCCGACCATCTCGAGTTCAACGAGTGCAGTTCGTGTGGCGAGGGGTGCGCGCTGCCGAACGAGTGCCCGAAGTCGAAGCGTCCTTGCGGGCACCACTGCAACCACTCGTGGTCGCACGACGAGTGCTGCTGGTGTGGCAAAGAGTTCACCGACGGTCGATGAGGAGTAGGTGATGCAGCGGTTCATGGGAATGATGCCAAGCGCGGAAGTGAAGAAGGAGCAGCGTTTCAAGGATCGTGATGATCTGACGATCATCGTCCAGGCCGGTGAGAAGGGCTGGACCGTGCTCTGGGCGGACTCCAGTAGTTCCTACAAGGACGTCGAGGCGGCAACGGACGTCAACTGGCAGGCGGCGCTCGCGTACCTCGCCGGGAGAGGGTTCGTCGACTTGACGCCTGTGGAGCCAGGAGCCGGCGAACGATGACTTCGAAAGAGCCCCTCGCCGTTACCCTGACCCGACCCGGCTGCTACGGCTGCCCGTTCTTGAGCGTGGCGAGCGCCGAGAGCGCGTACTGCGGCGCGATGACGGTCAAGACCTACGGAGGCACGCACCCTGTGCCAAACGACTGGCGAACGGTGACCCCGGCGTGGTGCCCTTTGCCTGCCGAGGTCTCGAGGGATGTCGTGGCCAAGATCTCACATGAGATCCAGCAAATCGCAACACCAGTGAAGGCGCCAGATCCAGACTGGTGGGGCAAGTGCTGCTGTTACCGTCCTGGTTGGCTGGGTGGTCGTCACGATGACCCGGACTGCGAGTTCCGCGAGAAGTAGTCCTCGACGGAGCCACTGATAAGAACAGTTACCAGTTGACAGGCGGTCACAGGGCCGTTAGGATGACGAACATGTTCAACAAGTGGTTGTGGTTTTTCTCCGTCCCGATCGCAGCCTTTCTTGGTGTTGGCTTCGTCATCATCATCAAGGTGGCGGTACCGCCGCTGCCGACGGCCACGCCGATCTCGTCGCACTTGGTGGTGGTCGGGCACAGCATCCGAGTCGGACGCCTGACCTTCCGGGAAGTGTATGACGAGAAAAACCACGTTCGGTGCTACACCGTCGAGAACTACTACAACGACGGGTCAGGAGGGGTCTCCTGCGTCAAAGAGACCGTCGACGTGGTGAAGCCGTGAAGATGAAGATGGTCGTGGCCTTTCCGAAGTTCCACCGTGACGCTCCGCCGATTCCCCTCGACCCCATCGATCGCAAGGCGCGGGTCCGCTGGTGCATGGACCACAGGCTCTGGCACTACCCCGCGGCGCACCGCGAGCCACCTCAAGGTCGCGAGGAGGAGCGCTTCCGCCCGTCCAGCGACCCTCGCCTGGAGGAGATGGTCCACGACGGTCCGGATTGGATCACGACGGAGGTCCTCCTCGGCGGCTTCTACGACTGCGTCGAGTTCGAGGTCGCGTACGTCGACCCGGCGACCGAGACGATCGAGGACGACGAGGCGCGAAACACGGCGTTTCGCGTGTGGATCGAGGCGGGTGGGTGGGTGGACCTCTCCAAAGGGTGTGTTCCTCCCCCGCGGGCGGAGGATCGCATCTGGGCGCACTGCCACGCCCTTTCCCTCGACTGCGGCGGGCCCGACATGGAGACCGCGATCCTCGAACTCGCCTCGCGCGTGGAGTTCCACTACGGCGAAGGCCACGAGGCCCTCACGAGCGCGCCGTCCAGGTGCGACCTCCGCAAGGTCGCGGGCGTTCCGGACGACGCCCCGGCCCGCGAGCAGTACGTCTCGACCTGCGTGGCGGACGCCGACGGGTACTACTGCGCGACCTGCGGGTACGCGGTCCCATGACCCGCCGCCAGACCGTCACCTCCGTCTTCGAGTCCCTCCTCGCCGACCTGGGCTCCGACGCCTCCCGCCGCGCCTACCGCTCGGACTGGAGTCAGTTCGTGTTCTGGCTCAAGTGTAGCCGGATCCCCGTCCTCAAGGTCTCCCCCAAGGACGTGAAGCGCTACGTCGTTTACCTCGCCAAGACCGGCAAGGCGCAGAAGACGCGTGGCCGGGCGCTATCCGTCATCCGCGAGGTGTACCGCTCGTTCGTCGCGGAGGAGCTGCTCGCGGTGAACCCGGCCAGGGAGGTCAAGAACACGAAGCAGGGCAAGGGGCCGGGCAAGACCCCGTACCTCGAGGAGGACGACCTCGCGAAGTTTTTGGCGTACGGTGCACCCCGTCCGACTTGCGATGCCGCCGGGTCCAACCTCCTACCATGCGATCTAGATTATGGGCATGCTGGCTTTACTCACGAGAACTACGGTCGCTTGTTTTGTCTTCACCCCGACGATGAGAACGTGTTCCGCTCAAAGATGTGGACCAACCGCCGTGACCGCATGGTCATCCAGCTCCTCGCCGGCACGGGGCGGCGCCGGTCCGAGGTCGCTCGGATGCTCGTCGAGGACTTCTCCGCCGACGGCGTCACGGGCCAGGTCAAGGGCGGGGCGATCAAGACCGCCCCCGTGCCCAACTGGCTCCGCCAGGAGATCGCGGACTGGTGCTCGTTCGTGGGGATCACGAGTGGACCGCTGTTGCCGCGGGGGCCGGACGACCCCTCGGCGATCTCCGGGGACGCGGTGTACCTGATCGTCAAGCGCGTGGCCCGGGCGGTGGGCGTGGACCCGACGAAGATCGCCCCGCATGGCCTGCGGAGGAGCCTCGCGACCCTGTCCGAGCGCCGGGACGTGCCGCTCGCCGACATCCAAGCGCAACTTGGGCATGTTTCGCGTCAGACAACCGAGACCTACCTCAAGGGTTCGCGCAAGGTGGAGACGGCGCCCGGGGAGTGGATGAGCGAACTGGTCAAGTCGCAGGAGACACCATGAGAAATATAGTGAAGACGCTTCGAGCGACATGGGTTTTTGGGCTAGAGAACGGACAACAAAAAGAGATCATTCTTCCCGAAGACGTGTGCGACAGACTGCTGGATCAAGTAGCACCGAACGTGTACGTCGACGTTTTCGGTGGAGTGGGCATGAACGTAGACGACGAATTCTACTACATTCTTGGGGCTTTACCTGAGAATTGGCCATCGGTAGACGGTCGGATACAGTGGTGCACAGCAGGGCCGTTTGATGGGACTGACCCGCAGTTGTGGGCGTTTTTGGTCGACGCGCCGATTCCGTCAGATAATGTGCGTGAGGAGGGGCAGCAGGGGAACGGGATGCTGGCTAGGGTATTCGTCGAGGAGGATGGCTCGTTTAGGGTCCTTCTTCACGTGAAATGTCCTGGTCTTGATGAAGATGACTACGCTGATCACGAGATTGAGATGAATTCCTATGCCTCCTATGAGGCAGTTAGAGCCGCAGTAACGAAGGTGCTCAATGACCACCTGGATGGAAAATGCGAATTGGTGAGGGTCGGGTAATGGGTGACATTGTCAAGCGCAAAGGTCGCGATGGGAAGCCGCGCTACTACGTCCGGTACTTCGATGCGGATGGCGTGCGGCGCATGAAGGCGTCGAAGCAGGCCACCAAGACCGACGCGCGGATCTTCCTAGCGACTGTCGAGGAACGGGTCCGAAAGATGATCGCTGTGCGCAAGGACGCGAACCGTCTCGTCGGCGGCGACAGCGATCCAGGACACGCGCCCGTGAGATCTAAACAGGCGCATGCCTCGTTCCTCAACTGGCCCCATGGACAATGTATTTATTGTCGAGTGAGGGAGTCCCACACTCGCGCACAGCACGACCGCTCAGTGAAGGAGAATACGGATCAAAAGATCGTCGCTGAGGTACTGGGGCTGGCAGAGCCTAAAGTCGAGACGATCTCGCGCGGGGAAGCAATCGCCCATGTGCTCGAAGCCTCGGACGGGCATCTTGGACGGGCCTATGACGGGCGCGTCTACGCCGAAAACAGCACTCGGCCGTGGGCTAAGGATCTGGACAGGTACATTCGACTCAGATCGAAGTCCCGTTCAGGAACCCTCTGGACGAAAGGCTCGTACGTCGTCGCGTATTGGACGTGTGAAAATTGCGGGCAGTCATATAAGGAGCACGGGGCTAGTCGCGAAGAAGCCAAACAACTCGGAATCGATCTGCAACGACGATCGCTCATCTGCCCTGTGAACATCAATGCTCAAGATCTGAAAGGAGAGCATCAATGACCAAGATGAACTGCCTGAAGGTCCAGGTGAACGCGATCGGGGACTGCACCATGCTGACGGTCTTCTTCCCCGTGCGCGAGCACTGCGGCAAGGCGTTCATGAAGAGGGAGATCGAGCAAGCGCAGTTCGTCGCGGAGGCGCTCGCCTTCGAGCAGCTCCGCCGCGCCTCGGTGCTCGGACTCTCACTCCACGAGGCGAGCGACTTCCGCATCCCCGAAGTGCACAAGGTGCATACGGCGGAGTCCTCCTACTCGGCGTTCTTCGACTTCTACAGGTACAGCGCGAGGAAGAACGCCAGGGCGTTGCGCACGAAGCTGCTTGAGGAGATGATCCTCTTCGTCACCATGAGCCGCGACCTGCTCGCGTGGGCCGAGTCGACGCGCTCGACCGAGATGACGCTGTCGTCGTAAGGAGAGGGACATGACGTCCAAGAAATCCTTGCTGTGGTTTGCTTACGGGCAGCTTTCCGCAGTCTTAGCAATCACTTTAGGAGAGGGTATCCAACACCTGCACGCCGGGATATTACTCGTCGCGATACCGATGTTCATCTACGCGATCTTCAAGAAGGAAGAGGAGTAGGTGGAGATCATGACGGCCACGAAGATCGACCGCCGCCACCTCCCACGCCCTCCCGAGGGACTCGATCGGATCTCCGCCCGGTTCGGTAAGGTCCACGACTCCGTCCTCGCCCGCGAGGTCGGCCTCTCCGACGACCAGGTCCGCTACTGGCGCCTCAAGACGGGGAAGGGTCCGAAGACTTCGGCCAGGGGCGTGCTGGCAGGCAAGGCCGAGGCGGTTCCCGGAGCCCCGAACGCGTGGCTCCTCGCGTGTGGCAAGCGCCTCGCTGACATGGAGAGGATGTCCCCGCGCTCGGTCGCGCTCCTGTTCCAGTACGAGCCGCGGGCGCAGACGTTCCTCGAGAACGCCCGCTGGCCGAAGGGGATCGCGTGCGAGGAGTGCTCCTCCGCTGAGGTCGAGCGACAGCGGTTCTATTTCCGGTGTCGCGGGTGCAAGGCGTATTTCACCCTGCGCACGGGGACCGTCCTGCACCAGACCAAGATCCCCTTGCGGAAGTGGCTCCGCACGCTCTATCTTCTCGAGACGGAGCCCCGGGCCGTGGCCGCCCACTGGCTCTACAAGGAGATCGGGTTGACGTTCAAGACGACATGGATGGTTCTCAAGCGGGTCCAGGCGGCGAGGCTCGGTTTCACGAGGTGGTCGAGGACGAACCCGGAGCTGACGAGGTGAGAGGAGCAAAATGATCACTTTCAAAAACTACATCGAACGCAAGGTGTGGCTCAATCTCATCAAGGCCAAGTTCAACCCCGATGAGGCCGACAATCTCATTGTGGATATGCGTAACCGCAATGAGAAATTGGCCGCGCTTGACGAGCGCTGGGATCGGTTGCGGCTAGAAATGGTAGAAAAGGGGCAGAAATTGCTCGACGATGTGACTTCAGGGAGCCCGAGGGCGAACCCGGAGCCGACGAAGTGAGGAGATTGACATGAGCGACCCGGACTACCGAGGAGGAGACTCACCCTGGTGGGTCGTGGTTGTGATCGTATCCCTATTCGCCGTCGGGTGGTACTGGTTCACTGAGCCAGGACGAAGGGCGGATCGCATCAGGGTGATCGAGGACGGGACGGGCTGTCATGTTGAAGACCGACCACGTCCGGGATGCACGCAGATCGACGTGGCTGCTCCGCGGCAGAATATCCGTGAACTCATGTGGTTCTGCTGCGACAAAGACATGGGAAAATGAGCCATGCTTGAGACCGAGATCACCCGCCATAGCTTCTTCACCATCGCGCGAAGCAAGGAGCGGACATGAGGATCCTCGAAGAGCGTCGATGGGCGTCCGGCGATTTCCGCAGCATTAGCTGCAAGGTCTGTGGAGCTGAGCGTCCAGCCAGTGCAGGGCGATATGCCGGAGACTTGGACGATGTGCTCGGCTTTCCACACGCGCCCGGGTGCACAGTGTTGCTTCCAGCCGCAGAGTGGGCGAGCTTCCGCAACATGCTCGACTCGCTCGCGGACGCTTACCGCGCGAAGAGGAATGCCTGTGGTCTTCAAGATGATCGCGCACTCGTCGAGCACCTCGATACCTGCGTGCAATCACTCGTGGAGTGGTGGCAACTCCACCCTGAGTCGCGATCTTCAAGGAAACCAAGATGAAGCGGAACGACAACTGCGTCATGTGCTTTTGCGAACACAAGCCGCCTTGTGAAATCCCGACAAGCGGCCATCGTCCACGAGCCGCAAACGCGCGGAATGAGAATCCAAAGACCACGTACTGTGCTCAGTGCAACACGTCGTGGCCGTGTCTCACGCAGAGTGAGTTGCTGGATGATGCGTGGATGTTCTGATAACAGTGCTTCTCGTGGGCACCGTCGAGGAATATGATGGCCAAACCAATCATGAAGGACGGAAAGCCCCACCGCATGAGGCGCGGCAAGCTGGTCGAGATCCCGCCCGAGTGGGTCGGTAAGGTCACGTCGCGCCAGACGATCAACCAGCGACCGTCCAAGGGGTTGCACAAGCACAGCAAGTTGGACAAGTCGGTCTTCAACAAGGTCAAGGTTGACCGAGATCGCGGTAACGACGGTGAGTCGTGAGCAACAAGTCCAAAGACAAGTCGGAGAGAACGCCGTGACGCTCAACGAGCCAATGGGTCCGTGTCAAAATTGCAACAAGCGTCGTGCATCCTGCTGGTGGACTGGCGATGCTGGTGTGATGGAGGGACTTCGAGGGAACGCCGCGCAGTGGTGCTCGGTCTGTGTCTTACAGGCGCAGATTGCTCACGCTGCGGGGCGGACCATAGTGCTTCCGGTCCTTGCGATTCAGTGGGTCTGTGCATTGCTGCGTTCTCGACGAGCGCCACGATAAGATGGCTTATCATAAATGACTTGGGAATCGAACATAAGCGAGGAGATTGCTGAGGAGTTCGATAGACTCGCTTGGTGGAAAGACCAGATCGAGCAACGATTTGACGAGCGACTCGCTTGGTTCCGTCAAAAGAAGAACGAGGCTGAACGGGAAAGGAATAGACTACGTAGAAAAGTCGATGCTGGATTCCGTGCGAAGATCGCAGCTTGGACGAGAGCGTATCGAAGTCGCCGATTCGCTCGTGATCCTGAGTATAGAAACAAAATCCGAGAACAATTCAGGCTGTGGCAAGCGGATCATCAAGAAGAGCGAAATCGGTATCAACGGGAGTTAGTCAAACGCAAGAAAGAGACAATTCCTGGTTTTCGCGAACGGGTAAATGACTACCACCGTTCGTGGTACGCGAAGAACGTGGAAAAAGAGCGCCTGAGAAATGCCGCAAATCAACGAGCCTATCGCGCTCACATGTCACCAGAGCAACGTGAAGCGCACTTGAAGAAGCGTCGGGAGCGTTATCACTCTCGTCGACGAGCGCCACGATAATACTTGTTACCATGAAGGAGCCTCGAATGGCTGCTCGCGATTCTGGTGGAGCGGGTTTCTATCTCTCAGTGTCCGCACACACCGTCCATCTCGACGAGGTCGAGGACGAGAGTGCCCTCCTGCTCAATTACGATGAAACGGAGGAAATGGGAATGCTTCAGGTACGTAGTCCGCTCACACGCTCTGACGGGCACGAGGAAGGTTGCATCGTCTCGGGAGTACGTCTCAATCGCAAAGATCTGGCATTATTGCGTGCCGCGATCGATAAGATCTTGATCGAGTAGATCGGCAGGTACTTGAAATGGTCCTTCGACTCCTCCTCTACGTGATCGCGATCCTGGTCGCCACTGGCACCGCGGGACTCGTCGCCTACCGCGCGGGCAAGTACCTCCTCCGCGGACCACTCGAGACCCGTCGCCGCAGGCTCCGCGGCATCGCGAACGCCCGGCTACTCGACAAGCACCTCGACGAAGAGATCTGCTTCATCTGCCTCAACCCGACGGTACCCGAGACAGACGCCTACGACCGCAAGCGCGGGTGGTATCACGCCACCTGCTTCAACCGACTCCTCAACGGATAAGGAAACCCCACATGACGAAGACGCTCGGAATGCTGTCCCTCAGTCTCCTCCTCATCCACCTCGGCGGCTGCACCCACGTCGACGCCGGCCACGTCGGCGTGGTCGTCGAGCAGTGCAGCGGAGGCGGCGTCCAGCCCGCCCCCGTCAGCGTCGGCTACCACGCCACGGGCCCCTGCACCGACATCATCGAGTTCCCCACGTTCCAGCAGACCGCCGCGTTCAAGGACGCCGAGTCGCTCTCGGTCAACGACCAGATGGGCCTGCCGATCAAGGTGGACGTCGTGCTCAACTTCACGATCGACGGGGCGAAGACGCCGGGCATGTACACGAAGTTCCGCCTCGACCTCGACAACATCAAGAACGGCTACATGCGCCAGGTGACCTACGAGGCCGTCAAGGAGGTCTTCTCCAGCCTCACCGCGCAGCAGCTCTACTCGGACAAGCAGGAGCCCGCCCGGGCGTCCATCCAGGCACTCCTCGCCGACAAGCTGAAGGCCGACGGGTTCATCGTCACGCAGTTCACCATCAACAAGACGGTCGTTCCCGACAACGTGGTGCACGCCATCCAGCAGAAGGTGGCCATGATCGAGGACGCGCAGAGGGTCGAGCAGGAACTTCGCAAGACTGAGGCGGAGATGAAGAAGAGCATCGCCGTGGCCGAGGGCGAGGCGAAGGCGACGATTGCCAAGGCCAAGGGCGAGGCGGAAGCGAGGCAGATCACCGCCGACTCGGAGGCGTACACCAACCGCGCGGTGTCGCAGTCGATCACCCCGGTCCTGGTGGACTACTTGCGGTCGAAGCGGTGGGATGGGAAACTCCCGCAGGTGCAGTCGAGTGGGACGCCACTCATCAACCTGAAGTGAGGATACGACCATGCTTCTGAGCGAGTGCTTCCGCCGCGTGCGGGAGAAGGTAGCGACCGACAAGATCTACGTCTCGGCCTCGGCCCAGTCGAACGCGATGGACGCGACCGGGAAAAAGGTGCTGCCGTGGTCTCGGTGGGCGTGCCGATGGTCGATCGAGGGCGCCCTCCTTCGCGAGGTGCCCGAGCACTGCTTCGACGAGGTGGTACACCGCCTCACGCTGAAGGACTGCGCGAAACACCAGCACAGCTCGCTCGACCAGATCTCGCTAAGGCCGCAGGGAGATGTCCTCGATCTCCTCGACGAGGTGATCGCCGACTTCGAGGACATCGAGCGCATCGCAGTCGAGGCCCACCGCCACGGCCTGTGCCTCGTGAAGGGCAGCGCCCTCGACGGCTCGGACTGGTTCGACGATGTCTAGGCGGCTCGCTGGTATGCGTCTCGACGGTGAAGACTGGCGACCGTCGGTCATGCACCTGGCCGTCGAGGGACCGCGCGTGCGCGCCCCTTTCCTCTGGTACTGGAGGGTGTGCGGGTCGAGGCTGGGTTTTCAGGTGATTCTGGAATCCTATGACCGCGCGAACCGTGCCCGCTTGCGCCTGATGCAGTTGCTTCAGGAGAATCCAGGCACCGGGGCGCCGTACAGGAAGTCGCTCGCGAAGATCGGGGTCACGCCGGGCGGGTACGAGATGCACAGGACGGTCGACAAGTAGCCGTTGACAACCTCGTGCCCGTGCAGTACAACCGCGCACATGGAATCAGACACCCTCACCATCCGAATCCCGGCCGACCTCAAGAAGCGCCTCGCTGCCGCGGCCAAGGCCGACGACCGGTCGGTCACCAGCTACGTGGTGCGCGCGGTCAAGCGGTCGATCGCGCTCGACGAGTGGGTCATACGTGCCGAGCGTGACGCGATCAGGAACACCATCGACGATGCAGTCCGTCTCAAGTTCGAGGACAAGCCGCAGAAATCGGCGTGTCGGTGACATGATGGACCCCCTGCGCCACGTCAAGTTCTTCGCTGCGACCAAGCACGCGGGCCAGAAATACGGGGACGGACAGCCGTACACCGTACACCTCGCCGCGGTCGAGGAAGTGCTGCGCCGCTTCCCGATCGAGTCGAGGGACTTGCGGGGCCAATCCGCGTCCCTTGATGTCAGTGTAGATGACCTGCTCGAGGCCGCGTGGCTCCACGACGTCGTGGAGGACACGAACACGACCCTCGCCGAGGTGGAGGGCATGTTCGGCCCCCGCGTGGCCGCCCTGGTCTGGGCCGTCACGAACGAACCCGGCCCGAATCGCAGGGCGAGGCACGCACTCACGTACCCGAAGATCCGAGCGCAGAGAGGGGCCACCCTCCTCAAGCTCGCCGACCGGATCGCGAACGTGGAGGCGGGCGGGAAGTTGGTCGAGATGTACTGCAAGGAGTACGTGGATTTCACCAAGGGCCTCCGCGTCTGGGGCGAGTTCCCTGAGTTCTGGGCGCACCTCGGCAATCTCCTGAGTCCTTGTCTCACCGAGCAGCACAAGACGGAGATCGTGGCCCACGTGCTGGGACTCAAGGCTGCCAGCGAGGAGAGGACATGAACTGCCCCGAGTGCGGTAGCGCCTGCGGGCGCGATGAAGTCGACAACGGCGTTGCCGTCTTGTGCGGCCCGTGGGGTTGCGGGTGCGGGTGGTCCGAGGACGAGGCGTACCGCCATTCCGACGAGCACGACTCGCGCGGAGGTTTCACGCCTCCGCAGTCTGTCGAGCACGTCGCAGGTACTCAGGCGCTAGAGGAGTGGACCAGATGAAGAATGCGACCCATTTCAAGGCAGGAGACAAGGTGACCTGGCGGAGTGCCGCGGCAGGGACCTGGAAGGACAAGACCGGCGTGATCGTCGAGGTCGTCCAGGCAAACAGCCTTCCACTCAGTGACATCGACGGAGCCATTTCCCGCAATCACGTCTCCTACGTGGTGGAGGTGAGGGACGGAAAGCGCAAGCCTGCCCTGTACTGGCCGAGGCCCAACGCCTTGAAGATGGTTGGCGCGGACGAACCCTACTGTGCGGGCACGGTGGTGATCCTCGAGCCGGAGGACCTGTCGCGCCTCGCGCGAGGAGAACGCGTCGTCGTCGGTCCGTCGGGGGATCAGATCGTGGTGCGCTTGTCCAAGGCCGTGGTGCCCGTCTCCCCCGCGGCGTCGCCCACGGCGCCGGCAGAGCCACGATCGTGCGCGTCCGTGGAGAAGGAGTTGTTCGCAGCCCGCGCGGAGATCCTGGAGTGGCGGCGGAAGGGACTATCCGAAAGGGAGTCAAAATGATCGAAGAATTGATGATCCTCGCCACGATTTCGTTCCTGACGTTCTGCGCAGGCTTGCGCGCCGGGCGGGTCGCCGTGAAAGCACCCACGCCGCCTCCCAACTGGAAGAACAACCCGGACGTCGACATCCCACCAGAGGAGAACTGGGCACTGTTCCTCGAGCAGTGGAACATGACCGAGTCGGACGACGAGCGCCTCGACGTGATCCAGTTCTGGGCCGATGAAGACGGCGGAGGGTTCACCACCTGGGAGGAGACCGAGATCCTTGGGATGGCCGAGACGGCGGAGATGCGGGGAAAGATCCGCATCGCGTTCGAGAAGAGAGCCTCCGTTGCCAACGACGAGCCGGAGAGCGAGGAGAAGACCGATGCCTGATGATCCGACCTTGAAAGCCCTTGGCGAAATGTTGCGAAATGGGCAGGAAAAGCCCATCAAGGAAGCCTTCAAAAAGGCCATGAAAGGGAAGCAGTACGGCGAGGAAGAGACCCGCGACGCGTACGCGTGGTTCAAAGAGGGTTGGAAGGCGAGGATGCCGTGACAAGGAAGGCGAGAGGACAACTGACATGAACTGCTACAAAGTCGAACTCCCGACGACGAACTCCTCGCGCGACGCCGCGGCAGACGGCAACCACTACGGTCACGGCTACATCACCGTCGAGGACGGCGTCGTCTACGTCATGGCCGAGAGTGCCTCGCAGGTGGGGACGCGTTTCCCGTCGGCACTCAAGATCGAGCGCGTCGGGATCGGCATGGCCCTCGACGAGGCGGGTCCGTGAAGAAGCCTACCATCGCGAAGGTCGCCTACGGGCGGAAGGCCAAGTACGGGGCCAAGCAGGCCCCGTTGATCACGTCCAAGGGTGCCCGCGTGGTCGCCGTGGCGCCTCGCACGAATCGTCCACGTGAGGCAGTGGTTGGCATGTCGGTGACTCGAACGGGCCTGGGCTTCAACCCGGCCGAGTCCATTGGCAATGCGATCTCCGAGGCTCTCGAACCTGCGAGGGCGGCCAAGACGATCGAGGTGTCCGCCGAGAAGCGGGCGCAGATCGAGGTGGAGGCGAAGCGCTCGGTCGCCCTCGAGGACTTCGTGGTGAAGTACCTCGACTGCTCCGGATCGTTCGTCGAGGGAAAGGAGAAGGAGTGGAAGGAGCGCAAGACACGGGCACCCAATCGCATGGCCGCACTCAAGGTCGCGCAGCGGGCCCTCGCTGACCAGGGTATCAAGGCCAGGTATCTGTCGGTGATCTGGCCGGAGAAGATGAGGTAGGATTCGACCATGCCGAACTGCACGCACCACAAGATGTTCACGAAGGACGAGATGGACGAGATCCGAGACGCGGTCGAGAAGATGGACCAATTCGCGATCCCTCGACTGCCTCCGGTCGACGTGAAGACCATCGGCGAGGCCCCCTGCGGTGACTTCAAGATCGCGTGCTGCGACCTCGACAACCGCGCCTCGTCGGCCGTCGAGATCGAGGTCGAGGGCAAGAGGTACGTCCGCGCCAAGGCGACGTGCCCGTGCTGCGAGCGATGGTTGACGTCGTACTTCGAGCGAGGGGTCGACGAGGAGAGAAATCCGTGAAGAAGAACGACGGTTTTCCGCAGCACGTTCTCGCCCACGCTGACGACCGCGACCGCGTCCCGGTCAAGTCCACGATCCCATTCAGGCCGCTGACCGAGGAAGACGTCGAGGAGCGGTTCATCAGGTCGATGCTCTCACCCGAGGAGCGGAAGGAGAGGATGAGGGCGCTGCGGGAGAAGCTCGCGCGGTTCTATCAGGCAGATGCCGAGAACATGTTGAAGACGGAGAACATCACACTGACGTTGAAGGGGTTGCTGAACGAGTTTCCGGACAGTTGCTCCGTCCAAGAATGCAGGTGTGTCGGAGCACTGGCGGACCGGTTGCGTCGGATAGTCGAGAACTTGAGCGACGGAGATCGAAAGTTGTAGGACGGTGTTTGACAAGGTGCTCGATCCATAGTACACCGTCGGACATGAAGACGAACAAGACGAAGTCTGCGAAGCCCAAGACCCTCGGCGTGCGGCTCGAGTCCGCCGAGAGGGCGTTGATCGAGTCCGCCGCTGCCCTCGACGCGCGGCCCGGCGACCGCGGCGGGGTGTCCGCCTGGGCCCGCCGGGTCCTCCTCGCCGCGGCGCACGCGCAGGGCACACGTCCTCCGGTGCGGCGATGAGCTGGCACCGGCCCGAAAAGCACCTCGCGGTACTCGTGAGTGTCGTCGAGCAAGGGCTCTCCGTCCGCGAGGCGGCGGCCACCCACGGCGTCGCGAATGGCTCCGTCGAGCTGTGGGTCAAGAGGCACCGGAGCGGCCAGCAGACGCTCGAGTCCCTGCGGGCCGCAGGGCTGGTCCCGACGGACCCGGTCGGGTCCTACACGATGGCCCATGGCCCGGAGAGGCTCTCCGCCAAGGACGTGATCCTCGACCCGCTAACCGAGGCCACGAGCGTCGTCGTGCGCCAGCGCTTCGTGCGCGAGCGGCTCGGGCAGGAGCGCCTTGCCTTGGTCGAGAGGCTCTCCGCGATCGATGAGGCGTTGAGGAGTCTCGACGCAGGGCCATGAAGCCGCGCCCCTACCAGACCGAGGCCGTCGACCGGG
>CAYGKV010000017.1:0-19062 GCA_964350885.1 uncultured Candidatus Saccharibacteria bacterium | reverse complement strand
TGCTGGGGGTGCTCGGGGGGGGGAGCGGGGCAGGGAGAGCAGCCACAAGTTACCGGTCCGACAGGGGAACCAGTACAGAACTTTATAAATTCTACGCTCTCTCAGATTATTTGTCAAAATGCTGGAAACAGATACAATGCGCTCTCCATGGCATTCTCCTTTTCACCAAAACTTGGTATTGATCTCGGCACGACGACCGTGCTTGTCTTTGTGCCCGGAAAGGGCGTCGTCTTGAACGAACCATCGGTCGTGGCTGTCTCGGTGCGGGATAACAAGATTCTCGCGATAGGCAATGAAGCCAAAGAAATGATCGGACGCACGCCGGGAGAAATTATTGCGTATCGTCCGATGAAAGATGGCGTCATTGCCGATTATCGGGTGACGGAGGCGATGCTGCGCTACTACATCAGAAAAGCGCTGGGGTCGTGGAATCTTTTTAAACCAGAAGTGATGATATCGGTGCCGGCCGGGGTGACATCGACCGAGCGGCGGGCGGTCGTGGAGGCTGCGACGAAGGCCGGTGCGCGGGAAGCCTATGTGGTGAAAGAGCCAATTCTTGCGGCAATCGGCGCTGGGATTCCTATCCACGAAGCGCGGGGACATATGATCGTGGACATTGGAGGAGGCACTACGGATGTCGCGGTCATTTCTCTCGGTGGCATTGTCGCTTCGACGTCGGTCAAGTGCGCAGGAAATGCGATCGATCACGCAATTGCTGATTACATAAAGAAAAATTCCAATCTCGGTATTGGCGAGAAGATGGCCGAGGAGGTGAAAATCAATATCGGCTCAGCCGTGCCCGTGGATCAAGAGCTCACGATGACGGTGAAGGGGCGCGATCATCTCACCGGTCTTCCTCGTTCGATTGAACTTGGTACCAATGAAGTCGTGCGAGCAATCGGAAAGGAGTTGCGCACGATGGTAAATGCGATTAAAGAAGTGCTGCAAGATACGCCCCCCGAACTAGCGGCGGACATCATCGACAATGGAATCATTATGACCGGCGGCTCGTCGCTCTTGCGCAATCTTCCGGAGCTCGTCTTTCGTCGCACGGGAGTGAAGGCACAGGTGGGGAAGGATGCGCCGTTTTGCGTTGCCAAAGGGACCGGCGAAGCACTCAAACACCTCGACACATACAAAAAAGCGATAATCGCGAAGCGCTAAATTTTAGGCGGCTGGTTTGTCTGGAGTCGGTCGATGTCTTCGATCAGTTTGCGTAAATCAGCTTGGATCGTCGCAAGTGTCTTTTGTTGTGCAGCATCTTCCTTCTCTTCGACTGCCTCATCTTCGGTCATCTCCTCCACATCTTCGCTGATATCCTCCACGTCCTCGCTAATCTCCTCGACATCCTCTTGAATTTCGCCGATGTCTTCTTGCATTTCCTCGATGTCTTCGCTCACTCCCTCGATAGACTCTGTAGTGAGGTTGATCGTCATTTGAATGAGGATGCAGAGGTAGATCGCCTCTAAAGAGACGATGGTGGTCAGGATGAGCAACATGCGGTCGAAATTGAGCAATCCTGTGAGAACCGCGACGAAGCTCCCTGCAAAAAGTATCGTGTGCACGATGACGGAAGCAGGGGAGCCAATCCATCGCGTTAGAGCGAGGGCGGTTTTCTGTACACGTTTCTTGTCGGGCATGGGCGACAGTATAGCGCAAGGAATTGATTGCTATACTGTACATATGAGATTGGTGGGGAATACGCATCTGGTCGAAGGCACTGCAGAGGTTATCCCAGAGATTCTTTCTATGCTTGCGAAAGAGGGGATTGAAACACGAGGTAATCCGGATATCTATGTCCGCGAGTATCAGAGTTTTGGGATTGAAGAGGCGCGCGAGATCCGCGATCGATCTTCTCTGCGCGCTGTGGGGAGTCATCGGGTGTTTATCATCGCCACTTCCGGTATGACACATGAAGCGCAGAATGCCCTGCTGAAAACCCTTGAGGAGCCGGCGGCAAACGCTCACTTCTTTTTCATTCTCCCCTCACCCCATATGCTTTTGCCGACGCTTCGTTCTCGCGCTCAGATACTACCTATGTCACACATACACACTGTAGAGCGCGCAAGACCGGCAATTGATCCTGTAGCGTTCCTCGGTGCTTCTCCCCTGAAGCGAATCGATATGTTGAAGCCGCTCTTGGAAAAGGGAGATGATGATCGACGTGATATGCCAAAGATCATTACATTTTTGTCGTTGCTGGAAAAGAATCTTGAGAAGAGTCACGATGGACTGAAAGCAATCTATCGTGCGCGGAAATATATAGGCGATAAAGGTGCTCTGGTAAAGCCTCTTTTGGAGCAGGTCGCTCTTCTTGTCCCTCGCATGTAAATGGTGTGAACGACGTAGTATACTGAAGCGATGAATTACGATTTTAAAATATTCGATACAAAAACTGTAGCCGCACTTGAATGGTTGGCCAAAGAATATCGTGGATTGCGTACAGGCCGTGCGAATCCCGGCATATTGGATGGCATCCAAGTCCCTCTGTATGGCTCGATGATTGCGCTAAAAGGAGCCGCATCTATTGGCGTTGAAGATGCGCGGACATTGCGCGTTCAGCCCTTTGATCCATCGACTGCAAAAGACATAGAAAAGGGAATCACGGCTGCCAATCTGGGTCTCGGTATCTCGTCTGATGGAGCAGTGATACGCGTTACGTTTCCCGAGCTCACGGGCGAGCGGCGGCAGGAGTTTGTTAAGTTGGCTAAGCAGAAATTGGAAGAGGCGCGTACCACGATTCGAGTCGCGCGGGACGAAGCGTGGAAGGATATTCAAGAGAAAGAACGCGAAGGCATACTCACCGAAGACGACAAGTTTTCGCTCAAAGAAGAGTTGCAGAAGCGCGTAGACAAGGGGAATGCGGATCTCGAGAAAGCGTTTGATTCAAAGGAGAAAGAGATGGTGTCATAATGAATCATGATGACAGCTCTTTCCGTCATTGGGATTTTGGTGCTTCTCATTGTGGTGCATGAGCTTGGTCATTTTTTTGTAGCAAAATTATTCCGTGTCCGCGTGGAAGAATTTGGGATCGGATACCCGCCGCGCGCATTTACTCTCGGAAAAATCGGAGGTACTGAATACACACTCAATTGGATCCCGTTTGGCGGGTTCGTCCGGCTCTTCGGTGATATTGGGGAGAAACAGCATGGACGCGGGAGCTTTGTCGATGCGCATCGCGGTGTACAGGCAGCGATTCTTGTCGCAGGTGTGTTTATGAACGTCGTCATGGCGTGGGTCTTGTTTGCCACAGCACTCCATCTTGGTGTTCCCCGAGTCGTCGATGCGCCATCTCTGGGCCAGCCAGTGCATCTCATGGTCACGCACGTTGTACCCTCATCTCCTGCGGCAGCAGCGGGTTTGCAGTCAGGTGATCAAATTACCGAAGTACTCGGGGTGAACGGCGAGAAACCGGAGTCGCTTCTCCCGAGCGCCGTCGTTGATTTCGTAAAAGAGCGAGGTGGAAAGCCTATCAGCATCACGTACGTTCACGCAGGGACGACCCAGACAGCCACGATCGTTCCTGCGAATGCGGTGCTCCTGAACGCGGCGGGTCAGCCAGCGCTCGGGATCGCCCTCGCTCTTGTGGCAAACGTCTCGCTTCCATGGGGTGAAGCCGCGATCGGTGCGTTGGATCAGACGAAGCAGACATTTTTCATGGTGTTGAATGATTTGTGGCGACTCATACGCGGCGCAAGTACGGGAGGGTTGGATATTTCGGAAGTTGTGGGGCCCGTGGGCATTGTGAGCTACGTGGGGCAGGCTTCGCAAAATGGAATCGGGGCTGTCCTCCTTCTTGCCGCGGTGATTTCTATTAACCTCGCGATCATAAACCTTATTCCCATCCCCGCGCTCGACGGTGGTCGTCTCGCTGTTCTCGCTATCGAAAGTGTCCTGCGCCGCGATGCGCCGCGTATTGCACTCCAACTCTTTAACGCAGCTGGCATCGCGCTCATCATCGTGCTCATGGTTGTAGTGACGTACAACGATATCGCTCGCTTAATAGTGTAGTCATACCTCGCAGTGTTTTCTCTGGCGGAGAGCGACTCTGCGGGGAATTTGGTTTTTTCAAGACTCCGAGTAGAATGTCCTTACATGCGGCAATCACACCTTTTTACCAAGACGCGCAAAGAAGCCCCAAAAGACGAGATTGCGAAAAACGCGCAGCTTTTGATACGCGGTGGCTATATCCACAAAGAGATGGCTGGGGCGTATTCGTATCTGCCGCTTGGACTTCGCGTCTTCAAAAGAATTGAACAAGTGATTCGTGAAGAGATGAATGCAATCGGCGGACAAGAGATGACGCTCACAGCACTCCAGAGTCCTGTGCTGTGGAAGAAATCCGATCGATGGCGAGACGACGCGATCGATGTATGGTTTAAGACTGAACTAAAAGGGGGCGGAGAATTGGGGTTGGCGACTACGCACGAAGAGCCGATGACCGCGCTCATGGCGGAATACATCTCTTCGTACAAAGACCTCCCGCGCTCGGTGTACCAATTTCAAACAAAGTTTCGCAACGAACTTCGCGCAAAGAGCGGCATCATGCGCACGCGTGAATTCGTAATGAAAGACCTGTATTCATTCAGTCGCGACGAACAAGAATTTAGGCAATTCTACGAAGAGGCGGCGAACGCCTACATGAAGATATTTCAGCGCGTCGGTATCGGAGAAAAGACATTTCGTACCTTTGCCTCGGGTGGGTCGTTCTCGAAGTTTAGCGATGAATTCCAAACGATCTGTGATTCGGGAGAAGACACCATACATCTTCACCGAGGGAAGAGGATCGGAGTAAACAAAGAGGTATACACCGATGAAGTGCTTGCCGAGCTCGGGATCAAAAAAGACGAGCTCGAAGAAGTGAAGGCAATAGAAGTCGGCAACATTTTTCCTCTCGGTACGCGGTTCTCGGAGGCAGTGGGCTTGAAGTTTAAGGATGAGAAAGGTGAGCAACAGCCAGTGGTTATGGGCTGCTACGGCATCGGGCCTGGTCGATTGATGGGTACCATCGTCGAGCTTTTGAGCGACGAGAAGGGAATCGTATGGCCGAAAGAAGTGGCGCCTTTTGGGGTGCACCTGATCGCAATTTCCGGCAACAATGCGGATATCGCAGCAGAAGCGGATCGACTCTATGAATTGCTTCGTGATAGCGGTATAGAGACGCTCTATGACGATCGCGATGCTCGCGCAGGAGAGAAGTTTGCGGATTCAGATTTGATCGGCATTCCGACGCGTATTGTTGTCTCCGAAAAGACGATGTCGGCGGGCGGCGTTGAGATGATATCGAGGGCTGATAGCACAACCACATTTATCCCAGACAACGAAATTATCCAGCGTCTCAAATAACCATGCGTGATTTTATGGAAAGCTTGAGACGATACAAAGATTATTTTCTTGGTCTTTTTTCGAATGACATAGGGATTGATCTCGGTACGGCAAACACATTGGTGTATGTGAAGGGTCGAGGGATCGTCATCAACGAACCTTCAATCGTTGCAGTGAATCAAAAGACAGGGCAAGTGGTGGCGGTCGGCACGCAGGCGCGAGATATGATCGGCCGCACGCCAGCGCACATCACAGCAGTGCAGCCCGTTGTGGACGGCGTGATCTCTGATTTCGAAATTACATCCGAGATGCTCGCATATCTAATCAAAAAAGCGCAGGCAGGGCACACGAAACTCTTGGGTCCACGAGTGGTTGTTGGGGTTCCTTCAGGGATTACTTCTGTCGAGATTCGTGCAGTGCGGGACGCAGCACGAGCGGCCGGTGCCCGCGAAGTTCATATCATCGAAGAGCCGATGGCTGCAGCGATCGGTATAGAATTGCCGGTCCACGAGCCGCGAGGGAGCATGGTCATTGATATCGGGGGTGGTACGACCGATGTCGGCATCATTTCGCTCGGAGGTTTGGTAAACACACGCAATGTGCGCATCGCGGGCGACAAATTTAATGTCGATATCGTGAGCCACATACGCAATGAATTTAAGATGTTGATCGGCGAGAAAAGCGCGGAAGAGACAAAAATCGCGGTTGCCTCGGTCGCCGCAGGAAGGACTCCACTCGAAATATTGGTGCGTGGTCGCGATTTGGTCACGGGGTTGCCGCGGGAAATGCGCATTACCGATCAAGACGTACGCAATGCAATCGGCCATTCGATAGAAGAATTGGTGGAATCGGTAAAAGAGGTGTTGGAAACAACACAACCGGAAATTGTTGCCGACATTATGCAGCGGGGCATTCATCTTGCTGGTGGCGGCGCTCTCATCCGCGGTATACCCGAATTTTTGTCTAGCGCACTCGGGGTAACAGTCATTCTTACTCCTGATCCCTTGACCGCCGTTGTGCGTGGCACGGCAATTGTATTGAATGATATTGATCGATACCGCGATGCGCTCATCTCGAGCGACGACGAGCTCGTTCCCACGGAATAGAACGGACTGAGTGTACTTGCCATGAAAGATTCGTTTTCATATCGGGCTGTGCGCACTCCTCGACCGGGGCGGAGCCGCCTCCTAATCGCCACTTTTCTTGTAATCGCTCTCATAGGAGTTGATGCTCTGTTCCATGGCGCAATTCGCAATAAGGTTCGTGTCGGCGCGGTCCTCGCATCTGGATGGGCGGCGCAAGTATGGGATGCGGTTGGAGGTAAAGGTGAACGTATTGATGGATTGGGGCAGATGGAAGAACGAGCTGCTGCATACGAAGCAATCAAACAAGAAAATGACGAGCTTCGTGCGCTTCTTTCTGTCGTTCCGAGTGGAGGGGGGGCCGATCCAAAAATGGGAATAACAGCGCCCGTAGTTTCTTCGATGCGCGCTTCTCCGTATGGGACATTCATCATAGGCGCGGGTTCAGCAGACGGTATTGTTGCTGGTAGCATCGTCCTCACAAGCACAGGATTTGTCGTTGGGGTAGTGGGTGAATCCGATCTCCACACCACGATTGTGAGAGAAGTATTTGCGCCGGGGGCGGAGGTCGACATCATTCTCCGCGATGCTCCTGGAGTTGCTCGCGGTTTTGGGGGAGGCAATGCACGCATAACGATCCCGCGAGGCCTTACCGTAGCCCCTGGGGATCCGATCACTGTCCCTGGTTTCGGCCAGAGGCCTGTGGGTGTCGTGGGGAAAGTGTCTTCAAGCTCTTCGGCGAGCGCGAGCGAAGAGGTCTACGTGCGTCTGCCAGTAAATCTTTCTGCACTCTCTTTTGTCTATGTCATACCGCTCGTTTATTAACACGCGCTCGCTTCTCGTACTTCTCGCTTGCGCAAGCGCGCTCCTTGGTCCGTGGTGGCTGCCGCTCACGTGTATGGTTATCCTCGCTGTCCTATATCCTTCGTGGGAAATACTGATAGTCGGGCTTCTCATCGACCTCGCGTGGCTTCCTATAGAGAGTGTGTCGCTACCGCTTTTCACAATCGCAGGAATCGTGCTCGTGTGGATCTTCGTGCCGCTGCGAAGGAAGTTCCTCACTTGATGTCATTTGCTATAGTGCAGCGATGCGTCCTTTATTTCGGACAAGAAAAATACACGAAATAGCTCCTGACGAGATTTTTCTCGATTCCTCGAACCTGCCCGGTCACGAGGCGAGTCAATTTGAGGGACGTGTTGTATCGCGACTTTCGCACCGTGCACCTCATTGGGTTGGACTCGCATTTGTTTTGATCGTGCTCGCCTTTGGGGTCCGCGCGTTCAGTCTTGAAATATTGAAAGGAGAGTCATACGTGAATATCTCGCGCGAAAATACGCTCGAGAGTTCAATCCTTTTTGCTACACGCGGTTTGATTCTGGATCGAAACGGTACAAAGCTTGCGTGGAACGAAATGGGCCCGGGTACAGCATCTTCAAGTAGCCCTTTTGCGTTGCGGAAATACACGCGTAGTCTAGGCCTTGCGCATATCGTAGGGTTTGTCCAGTATCCGAGGGCTGACAAGGGCGGTGTCTGGTGGCGCGAGGAATACGTTGGGATTTCGGGGAGCGAGCTGGCCTTCAACGATCTTCTGCGCGGCGTGAATGGAAGTCGGATGGTAGAAACCGACGCACGAGGGGTTGTGCAACGTGAGAACATTGTTGAGCCCGCAATCAACGGAAAAGATCTCACGCTTTCAGTAGATGCAGAGGTGCAAAGCGAGTTATACAAAATTCTCTCCACGCACGCACGCACTCATGATTTCGATGGTGGTGCTGCTGTCGTCATGGATGTGCGCACCGGCGAGATTCTCGCACTCACGAGTTTTCCCGAATACGACAATCAAGCGCAGACGGATGGGAATTCGAAGATCATACGGGCAGCATCGGTCGATCCGCATAAACCGCTCTTGAACAAGGCGATAAGCGGTCTATATGCCCCTGGATCGATCGTGAAGCCGATTTTTGCCGCCGCTGCCCTCAACGAGGGCCTTATCTCGCCGGAGAAAGAGATTCTCTCCACGGGGGCGATTTCAATACCGAATCCGTATGATCCCGATCGACCAACGCGTTTCCGTGATTGGGCAGTGCATGGTTTGGTAGATATGCGCACGGCGATTGCGGTTTCTTCTGACGAATATTTTTATACGATTGGTGGCGGGTACGGATCGCAGCAAGGTCTTGGTATTGCAAAATTGGACGAGTATGCGCGCCGATTTGGCCTCAGTAAAAAGACGGGAATCGCGCTTCGAGGCGAAGTCGAGGGAGTGATTCCTACTCCCGAATGGAAAGCCGAGGTGTTTGGCCCCGATGATCCTTGGCGTATTGGGAATACGTATCACACCGCAATCGGCCAATATGGTTTTCAGATGACACCCATTCGCGCGGCCGTCTTTACGGCCGCGATTGCAAACGGTGGAAAATTGCTTACGCCAAAATTGGTGGCGAGTTCGACCGCAGAGTTCGTCGAAGTTGGCATACCGGATCGGCATCTTCAGATCGTGCGGGAAGGTATGCGACTTGCAGTTACATCGGAAAGAAGTGACGCAACGGTAAAGTCGCTCAATCTTTCGGGTATCCAAATCGCAGCAAAGACGGGTACTGCCGAGTTGGGTCTTCGCAACGAGTGGATGAATTCGTGGTCGGTGGGTTTCTGGCCGAGTGATCAACCGCGCTATGCGTATGCCGTTGTGCTCGAACATGCGCCCGCTGGTACGCTTGCGGGCGCAGCGCCAGCCCTCGCGCCATTCTTCCGATGGCTTGTAGAGAATCGGCCGGAGTATGTCCAATAGAATAGTGGAGAAAGAGAAGAAGAGAAGGGTTCGTTTTCGCAAGCAAGTTGTTGCATGTCCAATATCCTGTATAATGCGCGCGCATATGACACATGAAATAAACTATCTGAGTAAGGAAAAATTCGACGAGCTCACGACCGAGCTTGAGCATATGAAAACAGTACGACGTCGCGAAATTGCTGAGCAATTGGAGTACGCGCGTTCTTTGGGTGATCTATCCGAAAATGCCGAATACGAAGAGGCGCGGAATTTGCAAGCAGCGACAGAGGACCGCATACGCGTGATCGAAGAACAGCTGTCGCATGCACGCATCATCGAACATTCTAAAGGAAATACGGTGTCGCTCGGGAGCATCGTGTCGATCCAAAAACAAGGCGAGAAAGAAGAGCACACGTATGAAATTGTCGGCTCCGCTGAGGCGAATATGCAGGAGCACAAGATTTCGCACCTCTCGCCGCTTGGCTCAGCGCTCATGGAGAAGAAGCGGGGAGACATTTTCACTTTTGATACACCAAAGGGCGCCCAGAAGTACAAGATTGTGAATATTAAGTAGGTTGAAATCTTTCCACAGGATGAGGAAAAGTATCCTCTTGACGCGAAGCATTACTCGCGTACGCTGATGGCACCTATGAAATCTAACGGCGGCTCCTCATTCGACAACCTTGCGCTTGAGTTCGTCCGCGTCACCGAAGTCGCGGCGATTGCAGCAGCCAAATGGATTGGGAAAGGTGACGCAAAGGCCGCCGACAAAGCTGCGGTCGATGCTATGCGCGCACAATTCAACACAATCGATTTTTCTGGCGAGATCGTGATCGGAGAGGGTGCAAAAGATGAATCGCACGAGCTATACATCGGCGAGAAATTGGGCACACGCGAAAGTCCTGTAGTCGATATTGCGGTCGATCCGCTTGAGTGCACGGATTCTGTCGCCAACGGCTTCCCCAATGCGCTTACGGTGATCGCTACGGGGCCGAAGGGGAGTTTGTATCATGCAGCCGATTCGTACATGGAAAAGATCGCGGTTGGTCCGGAGGCGGTGAATGTCGTAGATCTCGATGCGTCGGTGGCAGACAACATACAGAAAGTTGCAAAAGCGCTCGGGAAAGAAGTCTCTGAGATCATCGTCGCAACGCTCGATCGACCTCGACACGAGACTTTGATTGCAGAAGCGCGCGCCTGCGGCGCGCGCGTGCGGCTCTTTACCGATGGCGATGTGGCGATGGCTCTCGGCACGTGCCTTTCACGTTCGAGCGTCGACATATTGATGGGTATCGGCGGAAGCTCGGAGGCTGTGCTTGCCGCGGCAGCGATGCGTTGTCTCGGGGGAGAATTGTTGTGTCGCTGGAAGCCAAAAGATGAGAAACATGTAAAGAGGCTCAATGAGGCTGGCGTTACGGATTTCTCGACAATCTTTAGGGCGAGCGATCTTGCGAAGGGAGATGACATCAGCTTCACTGCGACCGGCGTTGTCTCGGGGCCCCTCGTCGATGGAGTCTTGTTTGCCGCCGATCACATGGTGACGCACTCTGTCGTCATGTCCACGCATCCGCGGATGGTTAGATTTATTAAAACGAATCACATGCAATAATTTTGCCTATGAATGCAGATGTACTTAAGAAAGTTGCAAAGCAGATGGTCGCGCCGGGGAAGGGCATTCTTGCGGCCGATGAGAGTTCGGGTACGATTGAGAAACGTTTCGTCAAGATCAGCCTTCCATCTACGGAAGATAACCGAAGAGCGTATCGCGAAATGCTTTTCACGATGCCGGGATTTGGCGAGCACATTTCGGGCGTAATTTTATACGATGAGACGATACGGCAAAACGCATCGACCGGAGTTTCGTTTGTGAAAATCATTCAAGATGCCGGCGCGTTGCCGGGCATTAAAGTCGATCAGGGAACCAAAGAAATGGACGGATCACCGAGCGAGAAAGTCACGAAAGGTTTGGACGGTTTGCCCGAGCGTCTGAAGGAGTATGCCGCAATGGGTGCGAAATTTGCAAAATGGCGCGCAGTCATCACGATAGAAGGCAGCAGACTGCCCTCAGATGCCAATATCCGCCAAAACGCGAAGGATCTCGCGGCATATGCTAAGGCATGCCAAGAAGCCGGTATTGTCCCGATGGTTGAGCCGGAAGTCTTGATGGATGGAAATCACACGATGGAGCGCTGTCGAGAGGTGAGCGAACGCACGCTCACCGCGTTGTTTGAAGAATTGAAAAATGCCGGTGTTTTGATCGAAGGAACGATTTTGAAGACCAACATGGTTGTCTCGGGAAAGGAGAGCGGCGAGAAGAAGAGTGCAGACGAAGTCGCTGATGCGACCGTAGCGCTCTTCAAGAAAGTACTCCCTAGCAATTTGCCCGGTCAGGCATTCCTTTCGGGAGGGCAGAGTGAGATTGAGGCGACTGCCAACCTGGACGCAATCAACAAGCGCGGGACACTCCCCTGGAATCTCTCGTTTTCATACGGACGCGCACTCCAAGATTCCGCCCTCAAAAAGTGGGCGGGCGTCGCAGAAAATGTCTCAGCAGCGCAGAAAATTTTGTACCACAGAGCAAAGATGAACGGCCTGGCAACAGAGGGTAAGTACTCAAGCGAGATGGAAAAAGAGTCGAATTGATTTTTGGACTCATCGAGAATCGAACTCGAGACTGTGCAATGCGAATGCACCGGTATACCACTTACCTATGAGCCCTAGAGAGGGACACAATGAAAGCTTGCTTTCATTTTTCCCGAACGAGGGGTTCGTATCGATGTAGATATGAACCCTCGTGTAGGGGAATATAACAGATCGGACGCATGCCCTCAATTCATTAACCAGATTGAGACGTTGAGATATGCCGCAAAAAGAATCCACAATAGCGTAGGGAGGAGCAAATACAGTGCGCGACGATCTATTTCTGAAGCGGCGATCATGAGCGCCATGACGATAAACCCGAGGAACAAGATATCGAGAAACGCGACGAGGATCGCGTGGAGTCCGAAGAAAAATAGCATCCATGCGCCGTTGAAAAGTAATTGCACAAAATAGAAACGTACCCATCCGCTGGTGAGTTCTGTCTGTGGGCTCTTCTTCCACACGATCGCAAGTGCAATTGCCAAGAGTGTGTAGAGAACAGTCCACACGATAGGAAACGCCGTCGTCGGTAGTGCGAAATCAGGTTTCGCGAGCGAATCGTACCAATTCGCGGCATCTGAATCCACAAAAAATAACCCCAAGAAGCCTACGCTGAATGTAGTAAGAAATGCGGTGATGATGCGAAGCGCAGATTTCACAGTACTCAGCATATGCCTGTATTTACCGAGCGCCATTGTTTTATCCACAACTATACGGCGAGTATGGGCGAAGCTTTTCAGTTCTGCATAAATAGATTATTCTTCTCGAACGCACCCTTAGCTCAGCTGGTTAGAGCGTTCGATTCACATTCGAAAGGTCTCAGGTTCGAATCCTGAAGGGTGCAACGGGCCGTAGTATAGTGGTAGTACGTATGGCTGGGGGTCATGTAGAGCGGGTTCGATTCCCGCCGGCCCGATAGAATGGAATGAACGATTTTGCTTTTTAGCCGCAGGGAATAGTGTATAATCCAACGCACATGGAGTACAAGATCTTCAGCTTGGGAGGAAATGATGGGCTCGCGAAGAAAATTGCCGACAAAATCGGCATGCCATTGGGCGGGATCAAATGTCGGTCATTCAGCGATGGAGAACAGCAGGTTCAGTTTTTAGAAAATCTTCGCGGCAAGAATGTGTATCTCATCCAGCCTACCAATCCTCCGGCAGAACACTGGGTGCGGTTGTTGCTCGCGATAGACGCCGCATACAATGCATCGGCGCATGAGATTACTGCGGTGGTGCCGTACTTCGGCTACTCGCGTCAGGATCGCAAATCAAAACCGCGCGAGCCGATCTCGGCGAGCGTCTTTGCGCGAACAATCGAAGGCGGAGGTGCGACGCGGCTCCTTACGATGGATCTTCACAACGATGCAATCGGCGGCTTTTTCAGAAAAACCATTGTAGACAATCTATATGCACGACAAGTTTTCATCGCACACTTCCGCGAGATTTTCAAAGATGCGCTCGCGGCTGATGACCTGGTTGTTGTCTCTCCTGATGCCGGTGGGGTAGTGCGCGCGCAATCGTACGCCAAGCGCCTCATGAAATCCGCAGACCTCGCGATCATCCACAAAGAGCGGGACATTCCGAATCAGATCGCTCGTATGAAACTAATCGGCGACGTGAAGGGGAAGATTGCGCTCATCACGGACGACATGGCCGACACATGTGGCACGCTCGCTCGCGCGTCGGATTTGCTCATGGAGAATGGTGCGCGTGAAGTGTATGCCACAGCGACGCACGGTGTACTCTCGGGTAATGCTGTCGCTACGATCGAAGCCTCTCCAA
The DNA here is from genome assembly GCA_964350885.1 of uncultured Candidatus Saccharibacteria bacterium. Lineage (GTDB taxonomy): Bacteria > Patescibacteriota > Minisyncoccia > Phycocordibacterales > UBA2100 > UBA10103. The sequence goes on along the minus strand of CAYGKV010000017.1, from coordinate 5,463 downwards.
TCAAGAAACTTTTTATCACCGATACGATATCTTCTGACCGACCGCTCGGACACAAGATTGAAGTCATTTCCGTCGGCGACATCTTCGGCGACGCAATACAGCGCATCGAGACAGGGGAATCTTTGAGCGCATTGTTTGAGACCGAATAGGGGAGTGATAAGCTAATCTCCTCGCTCTCGTCGTTCAATGGATAGGATGGCTCCCTCCGAAGGAGTCGATGCAGGTTCGATTCCTGCCGAGGGCATAGAATCAGAAACGCTACACATTATCTATTCGCCCACTACCCTGGTGGAGATTGTACCGCAAAGTCAGAACATATTTCAGACAGAATTCCGATCTGATGCGCAGGCGCTCCGCGCGCGTGGCAGCTTGGTATGCGGATTCAATCTACTTGGCCACCATGTATTTTTCGATATCAACGAACCCTCCGCCTTGGCCCAGGTCGACTTTCTTACCAGGATTGAAGATGTTGAGGGGATCGAAAATCCGCTTCGTCTCGGCGAATAATTCTAGGATTTTTGGAGAGAACATCGCACTGAGGAAGGGTGTCCGGATGATGCCGTCGCCGTGTTCGCCTGTTATCGAGCCTTTATATTTTGCGACAAGCGCATATACCTCTGGCGTCAGTTCCATGATGGTTTTTCGATGCTCGGGCCTCGCGAGGTCAACGAGCGGAATGATGTGGAAGTTTGCGTCACCAATGTGTCCTGCGATTGTGTACATAATGTCGAATTTTGCAAGCAGAGCGGCGAGTTCAGGAAGGAATCTCGGATAATCGTCAGGATGAACGACGATATCGTCTATGAAAGGCGCCGCGTGAAGACCATGCACATGTTTTCTAAGGAGCGCAAAACTCTCGCGTCTGATCTTCCAATATTTTTTTTCCATCGTCCCGACGGCGATCTGCGTCGAAAGCGAGAGGTCGTGGAGCTCAGCGCGCGCTTTATGTGCCTTGTCAACCGCTTTGGCATCTGTGTCTTCTGCGAATTCCGCGAGGAGGACCAGCTTTGGAACGCTGCGAGTTATCGTCATCCAGGCCTCTGGAAGAAACGCGAATGCGAGCGCGAGAGCTCGCCTAACCCCAATATGTCTTAGAAATTCATACCCGTATCTCGCGGCGAGCTTGAATGTGTGATCATCATACGATTCGAACGATTCCGGCCCGAACGTTCGCACACGACGCACCGCTTCGGGCAGTTTCGTTAGATCGGAGAGAAAGACGACGAGCATTGCGTGATGCGCCTTCGGTTTCGCGAGCGCAAGGCGTGCACGCGTTATAAGGGCGAGTGTCCCTTGAGAGCCGACGATAAGTTTCGTGAGATCGAACGTGCCATTTTTTCCGTTGATAATATCCCACAGAGCGTAGCCTGCGGAATTTTTTGACACGTTGGGTTTTGCGTCAGCGATGACATCCTTGTGCGTCGTAAGGAGGGTGTCCACCCTGCGGTATATCTCACCCTCGAGTGAGTTTTCAGTCTTCTTTGTCGCAAGTTCCGCGCGAGAAAGAGGACGAAAGATCGCGCGCGAACCATCCGAGAGAACAACCTCGAGCTCTTGTACATAGCGGTCCATCTTGCCATAGCTCAATGTGAGTTCTCCGCCGGCGTTATTTGCAATCATGCCTCCGATGGCGCACGTCTCGCGAGATGCCGGGTACGGCGGTAGTATCATGCCGTTTTTTGAGAGTGTCTCTTTCTCGAAATCGCGGTAGTACATGCCCGGCTCGGCGATTGCGTAATTCGCTCCGACTTCGTGCATCCGATTCATGTATTTCGTGAACGAGAGTATGATCGAGTCCGAAAGAGGGCCACCCGACATGTCGGTTCCTGCGGCGCGCGCGGTGAGTGAGATGTCGCTACCTTTTTTCTTCGCGCTTGCCGCAAATTTCACGATGGCCGATACATCATCGGAATTTTTTGGATACACGGCGAGCGTCGGCCTAATCTCGAATATGCTCGTGTCCTTGCTGAATGTACGCAGCGTCTCGGCGTCGTCGGTGACATCTCCCGAAATGAGCGAAGCTATCGCGGATCGTGTGTTCATCGGATCAATAGTTTCTTTTTCTTGATAATTTGGTACAAACAAAATACGACACCGGAATTTACGACGAGTGCGCCAGAGATCAGCGACCAGTCGTTGAAAAAAATGCCTTTAACAAACAATATGCATTGCACGACGAAGACGATGGATGGCAGAACCGCAGAAATGTTTTGAGCGCCGCGTCCGTGGTGGATCATCCAGCCTTGATAGTAGTAACCTGCTGCGACCATCATCCAGCAGATGATGAGAGCCACGCTCCAGACCTGCTGCGCATTCCAAAAAAATGTAATACTCGCGAGCCATCGGTAGGCAACGAACGTACCGCTGAGGACGAAGAGTATACTGAACAGTATTTCCCAATACACTTTCTTCACATGTGTATTATACTATAAGGCATGAATCGCAGGATTTTTATCCTCGTTGGCCACTCTTTTCTTCAGGGATTTACGGCGGAACTTGCCGATGCGTACGAAAGTGCAGCCCGCGCCGCTTCGCACGAGGTGAAGCGACTGAATCTTGGCGAGTTGCGATTCGACCCCATTCTGCACAAGGGATACAATGAGATACAGCCGCTTGAGCCGGACCTTCTCATGGTGCAGGAGAACATACAATGGGCCGATCATACGGTGATTTTGTATCCGAATTGGTGGACCAGCATGCCCGCGCTCCTCAAGGGCATGTTTGATCGTATGTGGCTGCCTGGTTTTGCATTTCATTTTGATAAAGAGACAGGAAATGTCGTCGAATTGCTGAAAGGAAAAACAGCGCGCGTCATCGTCGTCGACGGCGTGCACAGCCCCTTCATGACTCGACTGAAGTACGGCGACTACACTAATGAGATACCCCGCGGCATACTTGGCTTTTCCGGTATGGATGTGCATGTCACCACGATGGGCCCCTGCGATCACATGGCAACTGATAAACACGATGCATGGGTCAGAGAGGTGCGAGAGTTCGGTTCACAGGGCATATGACCATAATGGAATTTCTCATCGTCATGCATGTCGTCGGCACCGTCCTCGGGGTCGGCGCGGCGACGTTTGCGGAGATCCACTACACGCGTTTTGCGAGCGACGACATCATTGCCGACGATGAGCGGAAGACGCTTGCAGTAACGTATACCGTGATGCGGACAGGCCTTTTCCTCCTGGTTATCTCAGGTTTCGGATTTCTTCTGTACTTTCGCCTTACGGAGCATGTGGAAGCGCTCACGAGCCCGTCATTCTGGGCAAAAATGACCGTCGTCGCCGTTCTCATTGGAAATGCACTTCTCTTGCAAGCGCGCGTGATTCCGCTTGCAATAGGTGCTGCAGTCTCGCTCACGTCCTGGTACGCCGCGCTTGTTTTGGGAGTCATTGGTAAAACCAGTGCCACCTATGTTGAGATTCTTATATACTATTGTCTTGCCATCGTGCTTGTCGGCATTGGCCTGCGATGGATCCGCACCCGCGTGCACAATCCCAAAACGCTATGACAACGACGCTTGCCGCACTCCTTGTGATTCATGTATTGAGCGGCATCGTCGCGATAGGTATGCACAATGTCGTCCTTATGCATCTACTGAAGAAAGCGCCAAACTATGTATTCGTGTCGCGCCTTGCTTGGAGCTCTGTGGCCCTATTTATTCTTTCGTGGGCAACGTCGGCGTATTACTACGTGACGTACTATGGTTCGGCTGTCAAACCGCGAATCCTCGCCGGCAGTATTCCTGCTGCCCACACCTTTTTCATGGAGACGAAAGAACATATCTTTCTCGTGCTGCCGTTTGTGGCAATCTCGATTGCGCTGTGCACGACATACTTGCGGACAAATCCGGATGATAGCTTGCGGAAAAGCACGGCGTTTTTAACGCTTGTTGCGCTCGCAATTGGAGTCGCGGTTGCCGCCTCCGGCATACTAGTCTCCGGCTCAATATGACACATTCTTCTCTAGTATCATGGATCCGTTCGACTGCAATCGCGGCGATTGCCGCGTCAGTCATGCTCGCACTTCTTATCATCAGTGCAGAGGAAATCCCCACGCTCAAGAATTGGCTCAAGGCGACGTTTTATCACCATTGGCTCGGCAAAGGCGTCCTCGCGATCGGATTGTTTGTTGTCATCAGCGTCGCTCTTCGATTATTGTTGCAGCGCGGCACCTCTCGACTCTCCACGCTGATCGTCGTTGAAGCAATTATGGTTATTCTATCGGCATGTGTTATTGCCGGATTCTTTTTGCTTCATACACTCGGGCTCGTGTAGTTATCAAATGATTTGTTCTCGCAGAATACTCATGCGAATGAGTAGCACAAGGGGTGTCTTCTCCTGTTCCGTCACCGAGCGCTACCCGCCCCGCGAAGAATCAGAAAGAATGGAAGGCGGGGGGTTCGTTGATATCGAAAAATACATGGTGGCCAAGTAGATTGAGTCCGCATACCAAGCTGCCACGCGCGCGGAGCGCGTGCGCATCAGGAAATCAAAGAATTTGCCGTGATTACGGAAGCATGCCAAGTATTCGAGGGTTTTGCATGGGTTTTGCAGGATATAATACCGTCTATGCAGAAGCAGCTAGCGAATAATGCATACATCGACGGCGCGAATCTGCACAAAGGCGTCGAGTCGTCTGCATGGAAACTGGATTATCGGAAATTCCGGTCCTGGATGCGGCAGAAGTTCGGCGCCTCGAATGCGCATCTCTTCATCGGTCTCATGCCGAAGCACGCTGACCTGTACACCTTCCTGCAATCAGCTGGCTACACGCTTACATTCAAAGAGATCGTCTACGATGGTACGGGAAAGGCGAAAGGAAATTGCGATGCGGACCTCGTGCTGAAAGCGGCGACGGATTTCTATGAGAATCCACCACGCTCCGTCGTACTTGTATCGAGCGATGGCGATTATGCACCGCTGGTGCGTTTTTGGATGAGCAAAAAAGTGGGCTGTACCATCGTCTCCCCAGCACCCCGAGACAAGTGCTCAATCCTACTGAAGCGCACGGGAGCGCCCGTTGTCTATCTTGAAGAGATGAAGCATAAGTTGTCGTACCACCCTAAATGAAAAGGCCCCCGACGCGGACGTATCCGCGCAAGGGTCCTCTTCGTGGTGATAGAGGCAGTATAGCAGGTGTTTTCTGGAGAATCAACGAGCGCGATGAACACATGGGGGAAAGCCCTCAAAAACGTTGAATTTTAAATCTCTTGTTAGCTTACTGGAGCCAGCTCGTACAGGGAACTGATAAAGTAGCCAGTGTTTTCAAGGCAAAAGATCTTATCCCTACATCAAACTCTGCTTTGGTGGTGCCGTGTCTTCGAACGGCATTCTACAAAAATATAGTCGTTGCGCTCTTTATTTTTGTGGTCATTGTATCAAAAAGTTAGAACCCATTTCAAACAGAACCCCTGATTTCGCACGCTCCGCGTGCGTGGTGGCTTGAACCCACCAAGTA
>CAYGKV010000016.1:0-19264 GCA_964350885.1 uncultured Candidatus Saccharibacteria bacterium | reverse complement strand
CCTGCTTGCCCTTGATGAAGAAGTCCGAGTGTGCGTCGGTCACCTTCATCTCGATTCCTGCGCGGATCGCCAACTCTGAGAAGTTGGCGAAGTCTCCGACCAGCGCCGTGTTCAGCGTGATCGCGTCCGACAGGATCACCGGGATACCCCAGATGCGGGCAGGGCCAGCGTCCGAGGGCGAACCCCAGATGTACACGCCGTCCGTCGTGCGCAGCAGGCGAACCGGCTGCCAGTTGGTCGGGTGGAAGATGGCGGCACCCGGCGTCGAGCGCCCGGTGACCAGCACCTTGTCCATCGCCTTGTATACGGCGTCCGGCACGGGGTCCGTACCCCTTGCCTGCGTCTGCGTGCCCGACACGTCGAGGAATCCCGACAGGTTGGGCGACGTGCCGTCACCGACGAGGATCTGACCGTCGAGGCGCTGTTGCACCATGAACGGCAGGCGGCGGTTGATGTACGAGTTGGCCTGTCCGACATCGGCGAGCTGCTCGTCTGTGACCGGAAGCCACACACCGATCTTCTCGACGATCGACGTGCGCTCCGTCAGTGCGAGCGCGGCCTCTCCGTAGGTGCCACCTTCGGCGACCTCGGCAGCGTTGTTCGTGAAGGTGGTCTCCTCCATGTACTTGATCGCTGCCTGGTTGGTAGTCGTCTGCGGCACCACGTCGGTCACCTGCAACGGGCGAGTGGCGTAGTCCACCACGCGGCCGCTGCGAACTGACTCGGGGTCCCAGCCGGCACCGATCTCGAAGAGTGTCTTCTGCATCGCCTTGAGATCCATGTCCATCGTGATCGACTTGCCGAACTCGAGCGGGCGTCCGCCGTTGGCATCGAGCATCTGCTGCCCGAGTTCCTTGATCTGTGCGTTGGCCGGTGCGCCCTTGCCCGGCGTGACGTGGCCGGGGTGTCCCTCGACCTCTGCCAGCGAGTCGGCAGCACGCTGCGCGCGCTTGACCTCGGCGTCGGCTGCCTCGAACGGCTCCAACTCCTTGACCAGTCCGTCGATCTCGTCATTGAGCGCCTTGAACTCGGCAACGCGGCCGGTGTCGTCGGTGCTCTTGAAGAACTCGACCTTTGAGAAGTCGCGGACCAACGGGTCGTCGGTCTTGGACTGCTTGAGGACTTCGTTCAGGGTGTCGCGGCGGTTTGCGAGCTTGCCGCGCAGCTCCTTGACATCACTCATGTGATTGCTCCTTGTGCGCGGTGGACTTCTGCACGCAGTAGTTCTGCGGACATGTCCACCTGTGTGGTCTCTGACGGCTCGCTCGTCAGGACTTCGCTGAGCCTTTTGATTTGTGTGTCGAGTTCGGCCAGCGCGTCAACTGACGCCTGTCCGATTGCCTTGCCTTGAGACGCGCGGAGGGTCTTGACCTCTTCCGCGCGGTCGAGCACTTCGGTAACGTCGGTCACGACCGACTCGATGTGCTCTGCAAACTTCATGTCGCGGCCCTTGACGGCCAGCGTGCGGGTGCCAATGCCTGCGCCCAGCAGGACCGGGGAAACCTCGTGGACCTTCACGCGCTTGAGCACCTGCACGTTCTCGCCGTCGTGAACGCCGGGCTCGGCTTCAAGAACGTCGAAGCCATAGCTGTACTCCTGCAAGTCGCCCAGCCCCTTGATGACCTTGAAGGTCTCCGAACCTGCCTGCGTGTCGAGGAAGAATTCGCCCTCGAACCACGCCTTGTCATCGTCTTGGTGGATCGTCGCTTTGCCAACTGGCAGCGCGCCCTCCCATGACTTGTGGTTGTAGGCGCTGATGCGTACCTCTGCGCCGTCGGCGAACGCGCCGGGCAACGTCACATCGCCGTCGTGGTCCTTGACGTTGAAGGTCGAGAAGACTGCGGTCACAAGACCCTTGTCTGCATCGGTGATTTTCAGCCCCTTGAGGGCTTTGGTGCGTGACATAGCTGCGGCTCCTAACCGTCAGAGGGATTCAGCGACTACGGGTGCCCACGAAAGTGAGCAGTTGGGATGCGTCAGGTCTTCCGCCTCGGCATCCTCAAACGAAAACTCTTTGCCCGCCCGCTCTTCACATTCGGGGTCGTGCTCTTCGCCGATACGCGCGTCGAAACAGAGCAGCGCGGTGACGTTGGGTGATTCCTTGTACGCCTCGATCGTTGAAGCGTTCTGCGCGTACTTGGATTCGGCGCGAGCGATCAGTTCGGCGCGGTAGGCCGATCCTGCGTTTGAACCATCCGGCAGGGTCTTCTCTGCCAAGTTCGTGTAGCGGCCGGCAGGTACGTCGCTGCGGATGCGCCGGGCGATCTCTTTGGCACCTTGGCCCTCTTCGCGTCCGGTCTCGATGGCGCGCACTATCGAGTCGCGTGCCGCCTCCTCGATGTCCTTCATGCCGAGCTTCGTGCCGCCTTGGGCGATGATCTCTTGGGCGACGGGATCGGGGATCATCACCCCGAGGTCCATCACGCGGTTGATCGTGTCGACGGTCTTACCCGCAGTCTCTTCATAGTGCGCGTGGATCGGGCGCTTGACCTGCGACTCGTACCAGTCGTTTGTCTTGAGTTGCTCGAGCACCTGATCGGCAATCGGGCCAGATGCGGCCTTGGTCGGGAAGTCGGCCTCGGTGGTGACGTTCTCGAAGGCGTCTGCCGCCATGTCGCCCAGCGTGTCGAACGCCTTGGCAATCTTCGGCGCGAGCAGTTCGGTCAGCGCGTCGGCGTCGCGGTCGAGGGCTTCGATGAGCGCGCCTATCGCGATCCGGTTCTTGAACCACTTTGGCAGGTGCGGGTTGTCGAAGCTCTTCCGCTTCGGGGCCGGTGGCGCGACCGTGCGGTCTTCGCCCTTGGGTACTTCGATTGCCGAGTACGGGCGCAGGTACACCTCGTCTGCGTCGTCGGTCTCTAGACCAAGCTCGCGGCGCGCTTCGGCAACGGTGCGGATTCCGTCTTTGACCTGCTGCCCTAGACGCTCCGAAAGTTTGTCCTTGTCCTCCTGCAAGACGCGAACGCCTGTGGTGTCGAAGGCGAAGCGCCAGAGGTAGGGGTCGTCCTCGAACAGCGGCAGCAGTTGGAAGCGGATCTCTTCGGCGATCAGTCCCTGCGTCGGGATGATGCACTCTTCGTAGGCCGCTTCGCGGGCCTCGCTGAAGTTGGAGAATGTGGAGCGGTCAAGGCCAGCGCCCAGTCCAGCCACAATCGCAGGCACCCCGAGTACGGCGGTCACGCGCTCTTCGGGAATGCGACGGATGTCTTTGAGGTTCAGTTCCTTGGGCGAGAACCCGTATGGCTGGACCTTTGTGCGACCGTTCGTGACCAGCGGCTCGCCGCGTTTATCGCCTGTGAAGTTTGCTGTGACGTGGGCCTTTGCCGCCTCGGCCTCTTCATCGTTCATCACGTAGCCGTCGACATCCGGCGAGATCACCATGCCAGGCACACCCATGTTCTTCAAGAGCTGCGCCGTGAAGTTGGCTGCCTCGTCATCGGTGAAGATTTCGCGCAGCACGGACTTCAGCGGTGAGCGGCCCTTGCGAGGGTTGTCCTTGTCGATGCCGTTGCGGAAGTGGATTACGTCTTCGGGTTCGATCTGAATCGCGATGCCGTTGGGCCGGTACTCGTAGTGCGTGACGAATTCGGTCGTGGTGCCCTTTGGCTCCATCGTTTCGGCGGGTGCCCACCAAAGTTCCCGAGGCGTTTTGAGCATGTCGCGGACGACCAGCAAGTAGCCGTTGCCGTCGACGAACCAGTCAGTGACAACCGCCTTCCAGTTGAGCGCGCCCGAGTAGTACGGGTTTGGCCGGGCCAAGAGGCGCAGCATCGGATGATCGGGCTCCTTCTCTTCCTCGTCGCCCTCCACCTTCCAGAGAGTCGGCACTGCTGCCGGGAAGTTGCGACCAATCCACTCAAGCGGCGCGGCGACGGTCGAGCTGCCGGTGCCGTCGCCTACCTCGCGCGCGTAATCGAAGCGGCTACCGGGCAGGCGAAAGAAGTTCCATGATCCGCCGCGGCGGAACACCATCTGCCCGAGGGCTTTCGCCCCGCGTGCAGGCGCAGTGAGGATCTGACGTGCTTTCAAGGTCTCTCCTTAGAGGAATCGCCAACTCGACTGCTTGCCGAGCACGAGGTCTGTGATGGCCCAAACCAGCGCGTCCAAGCGGTCGGGTGACTTCTCTTCGCCGGGGACCCAAGTGCAGCATTGGTCTTCAAGTTCTGGCAGCGAGCCAACGTGGTGGACGCGGCCCTGCTCGTAGAGCGCGGAGACCGGCTGCGCGCGAATCTCCTTGCCGCGTGATGCGTGGACGGCCTTGTAGGACACGGAGGGGTCAATCGTGCGCAAGACTTCCTCGACCATCTCGCCGCCGTTGTTGACCTCGGCGACGATGCGGTCCGCGTCGTGGTTCTCGTACGCTCGGATCGCCCGTGTGCCCCACCCCTTGGGCGCTAGGTGGCAGGTCTTGTCGGCGGTGACGTAGACGTGTCCATCTACCCCGATGCCAGCGACGATGATGCCGGTGTCGTCTGCCGTCGGGCCAGACGTTGCGGCGGGGTCGATCGCTACTACCACCGTGGTGAGGTCCGGCGCGGTCTCGACGCGGAACGCATCGAAGTGCTTGCGCTTCCAGAGCGCGCCCGGCGTGTCGTCAAGCAGCTCGCCGTAAAGCTCCTGCCTGCCGAGCCGAGTGCCCTCGTACTTGGCGCGCATCCGGTCGACGAACGCTTGCGGGTTGTGCGGGTTGTCGAAGAGTGATACGCCGTTGACGAGCTTCACGCCATCGGTCGTGCGAATCTCGCGGTAAGCCTCGATCGAGCGCGGCGTCGTGCTGGCGATCGAGTGTGGGTGCTCGCCCATGCGCAGTCCGAAGGCCGCTTGATCCCATGCGTCTTTCAGCTGGGGGTTAGCCGCCATCTCTTCCCACCAGTCGATGTGGCGGTTACCACCAGCTCGCAGGCGGTCAACGTCGCGCGGCGTGTAGGTGCCGAGTACCAGCGCTTCGGAGCCGTTGGGCCAAATCAGCTTCGCGCCGCCGGGTGCCGACGACAGGAATCTCACGTCCGGGTCCATCGACTGAATGCCGGACGGCCCTGTGATGCAGGCTTCTACCGCGTCGCCAAAGGTCGGGGCGATGATGCGGCCACGGTGACCGGGGTTGGCTCGCATGTAGGAGTTGAAGTAACGGCTGCACGCTTCGGTCTTGCCTGCGCCTCGGCCGGCCTCTAGTAGCCAGAGGTCCCACTTGCCCTCAGGCGGGATTTGATGTGGCTCTAGCTCGGGCCTGCCGACTGCTTCCCACGGTGGGGGATCGAGCAGGTCGGCGGCAAAGGCGAACGGGTCAGGCTGCTTTGCCCCCCTGTAGAACGGTGAGGTTTCGACGGATGACACCCTGTACCTCCGGGGTTATGGGTATGTCGAGGTCGGAGAGCATCCCGCGAATAACCTGCGCCATTAGCTCGCCTTGCTGCTCTGCGATCTGGATGCGACGCTCTTCGATACCGACGGCGATGCAGGTCTTGGCGACATCCTTGAAGTGCTTACGTTCGCGCTCATACAGATCGAGCCAAACCGCAGGGCGGTCGATGCTGCCGTACTCGCTGAACGCGGACTGCTTGAGTTGGTCGTCAGTCTCGAATCGCTGGATGAGGTCGGAAAGCCATGCGACGTGTCCAGCCGTGCGGTGCAGCTCTTCGATCAGCGCAGAGTGCGGATCAATCTCGCGTGGGAGTCCGTACGTCGAGACAGCATCCTTCGCAGCCTCGGCTTCCGCGTGCTTGATCCCGTTCGGCGTGCAGCCCCCGTGGTTCTTGCAGTTGCCATATCCGGGGTGTGGTGTTCCCCATCCCCTTGGGCGGCCGCACGGATCGCCGTTGCGCTTGGCTGCGCCGCAAATCTGCCTATCGGACATGGCGTGGCCCTTCTCTGCGCGTCTGCATGGCCTACCGCCTCTGCAAGTTGAATCGTCGCGGGCTCTGCCGATGGTCTACTCGGGTCAGGCCCATGCCTTTATACGGCGGGATGTTGACCTCGGCTGGCGTCTCTTCGGCTTCAGCGGGCGGTACCCGAAACCACCCCAACCGCAGAAACCGCGCGCGGCCTAGCCTGCCTGATTGTTCGTTCATTGGTTAGGTGTGTCGATGTCCGGATGCGCAATTCGGAGTTCTTGGATTCGCTCCTGAAGCTTGTTTTGCTGGAGTTCTTTTTCGACGGCCTGCTGTGCGATCTCATCGATTGAGGGTGTGTGAAGTAGCTGGGCGGCGCAGAGTGCGGCCAGTTCGGCATTGAGTTTCGCGGGGGCTTTGTCTCCCACTTGGAGCTTGGTCTGTCGAAGCTGCGCGTAGCGGATTGGATCGAAGTTCGTCATCAGTTCTTGGCGATCACTTTCCAGTTGCCGTTTGAGTAGTCGGCGTTGTAGTTGGCGCGGAAGATTTCCGCTCGCCCAGCCGTGACAATCGAGTGTGTTGCTACGCCCTCAACCGTCGTTCCTAGCGCGAAGTCATCTGCGCAATTGATGTCGATGTTGTAAGTCGGTGAGCCGCCGTCGTGATCGGCCACCACATAGATCAATCCGAAGTTGTTGTACGGGTCGGGAAGGGTGATCGTGGTTGCCGCGCCGATGGTGGTTGGGAACACCGCGATGTAGCCCGGCTCGGAAAGTGTTGGCACGTACGGATCACCGAGGCTTCCGTCCTGCATCGACCCCGAGAGGACCGGCGGAACGGAGATGTTGAGCGGCACACCGAACAGGGCGTAGGTTGGCGTGACCGAGATCGCGGGAGTCTGGATGCCGCCCGATTCGATGTAGAACGTGAGTTCTCCCGACTGACCCCATATGCCCGTTTTCAGGTCGGAGTTGTCGAAGATGATGTCCGGGTAGTACGCGCCGCCAGATGTGTAGCCGCCTGTGAACTTTTGCTGGACGGTGAAGTTGTTTCCGGCGTCAAGGCTTGCCTTGTTGTTGTGATCCAGCGCAGTCAGCAGCAAGTAGATGCTTGCGCCAGCGGTGTGGGCTTTTGTAAGTGTGGGGGTGCTTGCGTCGAGGGTCAATGTGGACCCTGACCGCGTGACTTGGATTAGCTCTGCATCATCATCAGGGTCGTCGCCTACCTGCACACCGAAGATGCCTGCGCCACTGGGCCAGTTGGTTCCAGATGTGGTGTCCAGTACGAGCGATGTGCCACCTATGGATACGTTGGCGTCTAGTTCGCCTACCCAAGTGCTGTCAACGGACGTTGCGCGGGCCACTACTGAAACCTCACGGCGTCATATCGATCGGCCCAGTCATGCCAACAAAGGGCGGCACCGAAGCCGATCAGGAAAAGGCCGACCGCGAAGTGATGGATGCGATATCCGGCGATGGTGACGCGGCGGTTGTCGCGGTCGAACTCGATCACGGCTAGACCCGCTTGGACGCGATACTCACCACGTAGTCATTGCCGATCACTTCGCCGCCGAGTGTTGTCATCTCGAACTTCATCGGGCCGTTGCGCAGCGTGTACCAAGCCGATGCAGTGATCGAGTTGCCAAGCCTGCGGGCTTCGCGGTAAATCTCGCGGCGACTGAATGTGACGGTTCTAAGTGAAGCCATGATGGATTTCCTTTCGGTGTGAAGATGTGCGCCGGTTGATTGCGGCTCAACCGGCAAGGCCGTGCTACGGGCATCGTTGCTAGCGAAGGTCAGTACCAGCCAACGGAATGACTGTGCGCGAGTGCGCCGCAGGGTGTTCCGTAGCGGCCCTTGATGTAGCCGAGGCCCCAGCGGATCTGAACGCGAGGATTGTGCTGCCACCCCGGCCCCATCTTCGATCCGGGGAGCGCCTGCGGGATGCCGTAGGCGTCGGATGTGGGATTGTCTGAAGTGTGATCCCAGCCAGACTCGCGAGTACCCCAGAGCGTGTCCAGGCATTGCCACTGCTGGCCGGTCCAACCAAAGTCTCTGGCCATGACGCGGCCCAAGCATCGGTTCTTGGCAGGTGTGCCGCCGTTGCAGTTGCGCTTGCGCTCGTTGACCTGCGCTTGGAGTTTGCGGAACTTGGGCCGGACGCAGACCGGGCGCTTTGCCCTGTGACTACGTTTGGCGGTTGGCCCGCCGTATCTGGCTCTTGCATCAAGCCAGCGGTTGAAGGTCCGCGCCGAGACCTTCTGACAGGTCGGTACTACGGCTTGAGGGCGAACAGGTTGAACTTGCGACTTAGGCGTCGCTTCCGGCGTGACCACGACGAGCGCGAGAGCGGCGACCATAAAGGCCACGATGAACAGAACACCGAGCCCGGTGCCGATGGTCTTGAGTGTTGACTTGACAAAGCGGATACCTACCCCTTTGTTGGATGACCCCGGTCGACGATTGTCGGGCCGACCGGGCGAGATGGCATCCGTGCTTCAGCGGCCGCGACGGCCCCGCGTCAAGTGGGCGCGGGGCACCTGCGGCTGCTTGCCGCCTTCATGGCGGCGTCTGCTCACGCGAGCGGACGTTTAGAAATTGGTGGCCGTCCTTGGCCGATCGCTGGGGAGCGAGTGTCCTAAGGGGTCGCGACCTGCCTAGTCATGGCGAGCGATCGGTCAACCCCAAGTTGAAACCGATCTGGCCGCTGGTGCGCGCTTACCATCCAGCGGCGCGCAGTCTTTAGGCGGGGTAGGTAAGCCCGAGCGCGGCTTCTTTCTTCTGCTTTCGCCGGATGTAATCCGGTGTCCGGCCCGTCTTTCCAGAATGGATCACTACGGCGTTCTGGATTATCTCTGCCGCCGATTCAAGTCTCTGATCCACCATGCGCGCCAGATTCGCGCGCTGCTCGGCTGTCATATCGTCGTCGGCGCGGCGGCGAATCAGTTTCAGCACGCTCCGCAGCTTGCTCTCGACGTGGCTCCGGTTACCGTGAACTGCGAGTGCGCGAAGCGCTGGCACTCTCTCGGAGAGAGGCATCGCGCGGACCCCATCCAGTACCTTGCGCATCTCGGCTGGGTCGGGGTGATTGCTGTCCGGTCGGAGAATGTCCAAGACGCTGCTCGGATCGAGAGTTCCGTCGCCGACTCGCTCAAGTGCGTGAAGCAAGGTGTGGCAACCGGCGCAGAGCGCAATCAAATCCTCCAGTAGTTCCTCACCGACGCGCTCGTAGGTCATGTGGTGCAAGCACATTCTCTGCTTCTCGCCGCAGACGCAGGCCTGTGGGCGATCAGACGCAAAGTAAGCCGCGCGCTTGTCGCGCCACTGTGGGCTGCGGAGGTAGTCGTCGTAGGTTGCGTATCCGAGTCGGCGGATCTGACTCTCGCGCGCGCCTCTGCGAATTGCCTGCGGACTCGGGCTGTAATCTTGCGTGTGCATCGAAGCTAAACCCTTCGGTGTCGGCCCCCGAACGTTGTCGCGTTGCGGGGGCGATTTTGATTGCGGGCGCACGTAGCTAGTGAAGTCGTTTTCACTCGTCTACGCCGCGATTGAGACGGCGATCACTGACCCTGCTTATCGACCCGCGCGGCGGACGCCCGATGAGGCGTCCCGCAACTCACATTGGACCATGCGGGTCGGACGGATTCAGGCTACGTCTTGCTCGGCCTTGTGCAGTAGTTGCTCGAACCGATGCGCGAAGCGCTCAAGTTCCTCGTCGTCGTACATTGGACTCACCGCAGCGCGGACTCTCTCAAGATGCTGCCGCTGCTGCTCGCGACGAGCTGCGAGGTCATCGGCCACCATCGCCTCAATTTCTTCGCTGGCGATTGCGGGGGCTTCCCTGTCGATGGACTGATCGGCGCTCGATGTGTAGCCCTGCGCTGGTGCGAGGAAGTAGTTGGACCCCGAGATCGGCGCTGGGCGGTGCGGCCCGATGCGCTCCCATCGGATCAGCCAGCGGCCATCCTCCTGGCGCTCGGCTTCGGTGACGATGATCGGGATGCCCTTGCCCTGCGCTGGCGGTAGCGGATCGCGTCCTCGCTTCCAACCCTTTGGGTATTCGCGGTAGCGGAGAGTCGCGGTTCGGTCGATGGGGTACGGACACTTGGATTCGCGCAGGCCGATGGATTCTTTCGGCTCAAGGATCGTGCCGTTGCCTTCGGTGATTTTCAGCGGCCCGAACGTTTCAACTTCGCGGCCATTCTTGAACGCGGTTGCGCTGCCACGTTTGCGGATTTTCGACGTTCGGAAGATCAGTAGAGGTTGCCCCTTGCCTACCGCGTCGTATTGCTCGCGGGTGACGATCATGCGGCCACACTTTCAGACTGGATTTCCGAGAACTGCACAACGGTGTGTGGGTCCGTCGATCCGCGATGGATTACCGCGTGAAGCGAAGCCACCTGCTTGTCATCGACCCAGACGATTCCGTTTGCCGCGTCGAAGATCAGCTTCACTAAGTTGTCAATGTCCACGGTCTTGCTCTTGCAATAAAAGGCAAGTGCCACATGGAATTGTTCTTTGGATGGTGGGCCTTGCACCTGTCCACGGATGCGCCATTGAATCTCTTGCTCTGCGGCCAATGTCTTTGCAGGCGTGTAGGTGTGGACCTTGCCACGGACCACGGAGAATCGTGGACGGCCCTTCGGGGTTGGCTCGCCGGGGAGGATGAACGTACTCATGCCGCCAACCCCTGTTGAATCCGATACCGCGCCTTGCCGCTGGTGCCTCGCATCGCCACGAATTCCTCAATGGCAACCGCCAGGACTTCACGCTGACGATCAGTTAGCTTCGCGTTCTTAGGCGCGCGGCGGCTTGCGACCCATCCGGTAAACGGCAGTCCTGTTTCGCGGCAGATTCGGCGGGCCTTGACTTCGCCCAGTCCCTTTACCGCCACAAGTAATTCACCAACACGAAACGGCAAGTCCGACGAACGCGCAACCTCGGCTGGGTCTACTTCCTCGCTTGCAATCTTTTCTTTGACCGCAGCCTTCCTCATTCGCGCCGACTGTGCAAGGTCTAGAGCTGTCATGTGCTGGGGTTGCATTGCTGCTGTTCCTTCCATTGGGTGTAGAGGCGATGTGCATAGGCATGTGAAATGTGGGTGCGCTGCGCTGCCTGCTTGCAGTTGAGTCCGCCCGTCACTAATCGCGCCACACGTTCCCGAAGTTGTTGTGTTGTGAGCGACCTTGATTTGTACGCCGCAGCGGTTTCCATGAAGTGCGCACGATCAGATTCGGCCTGCTCTTCCGAAATCAACGGCTGGGGGTCTAGGGGTGCGTGGCCGGTGTTGTTCATGCGGCCAACTCCGAAACTTGATTCATCAGCGGCGCGTCGTCAAGAATCCTGCGCCGAGCGATATCCACATACTCTGGATTCAATTCGCATCCGACGAACGATCTGTTGTGGCGTAGTGCCACCATGCCCGTGGTTCCCGATCCTGCGAAGGGGTCAAGAACTGTTCCGCCTTCCGGGCTACCAGCAAGGATGCAAGGCTCAATCAGGTCGGGCGGGAACGTGGCGAAGTGTGCGCCGCTGAATGGCTTGGTGGTGACTGTCCAGACGGAGCGTTTGTTGCGCCTCGGCTGTTCGATGCGTTCGGTGTCGGACGCGCGGCCGAGTTGGTGGATCGCGGTTTGCCCGTCGCTGAACGAACTTCCCGCTGCGCCCTTCACGACATCCTCTGCGACTGCCTCGGCGTCGTAGAAATACGTCTTTGACTTCGACAGCAGGAAGATGTATTCGTGTGCCTTCGTGCAGCGGTCTTGCACCGATTCGGGCATCGGGTTTGGCTTGTGCCAGATGATGTCTTGGCGCAGATACCAGCCATCGGCGCGAAGCGCGAAGGCGACTAGCCACGGGATGCCGATTAGGTCTTTTTGCTTTAGGCCAAAAGCTCGCGCATTACGATGCGCGACCGCCGCGTTCCGTGACGGACTTGCCTCTTGCGCGCCCTTCGGCGCCTCGCTGATTTTGCGCCCACGGTGCGC
Source organism: uncultured Candidatus Saccharibacteria bacterium (assembly GCA_964350885.1). Lineage (GTDB taxonomy): Bacteria > Patescibacteriota > Minisyncoccia > Phycocordibacterales > UBA2100 > UBA10103. The sequence goes on along the minus strand of CAYGKV010000016.1, from coordinate 7,450 downwards.
GGCTGCATCGCCCTTGCCGCCCGCTCCACCAGCCAACGTCTCGGCGGGCATCGCCGTTCCACCACGCTGCGCCGCATAACTGTCGCCAAGATTCAGCCATACCGTGCCGTCGTCACGTAGTACACGGCGGACATCGCGAAAGACCTCGACCAGCGCCTGCACGAACTCGTCGGGTGTCGGTTCAAGGCCGATCTGCGCATCGACGCGCGTGGCGCCGCAAGCGGCGCAGTCACCGGACATGACCGAGAGAGCGCCGAGGTTGCTCGCCTGCTTCTCGCTACCCGGCGCGGCGGTCCGCGCGACCGAGCCGACGTGCTCGCAATCCGGGTCGCCGCCTTCCCAAGAGGCGGTGCCGTAGTCACGCAGTCCGAAGTACGGCGGGGAAGTCACACACGTATTGACGGATTGATCTTCGAGCGTTTTCATCTGCTCGATGCAGTCGCCTTGAAGGATGCGCCAACTCATGCCCCCGCCCCCTCAATCGGCACCCAAAACCAGAACGTCGAGCCTTCGATTGAGAATCTAAATTCGTGTGTGAAGGTTCCGAATCCAGCGGGGTAACTCGGCAATCCAGCGACCTTGCGAGCGTCGAGCGCGTCGATTAGTTCGATGCCGTCTTTGTTGTGGACGTCGCAGCCGGGAACCAGGTTGGCCGACATGTCGAGGATCTGCTGGAGGACGATTTGCTCGATCAACGGAATTGCGACGGGGCAGTTATCGACGTAAACCGCGTCCTGCGTTGCCACCCGGGTAAGGCCGTCGCGCGGAGCGGGTCGCCAGAACTCTTCGCCGGCGACTCGATATGCCCCGTGCTTGTACGTCTCACGGATCAGTTCTTGGCTAACGATGTGGCAGCGGTGGCGCTTCTCGCCGCAGTCACCCGGCATGAATCCGAGCAGGATGCAGTTGGGCCCCAAGCCCTCCTGAATCGTGGCCTCCGGGCTCATGCGGGCCTGGTCGCGCTTCTTGTTGGCCAGTGGTGTTTTGACCGTGCCGAAGGCTGGCTTCTCTACGCGGTTGCAGATTCGGCAGACGGGCATCGAATGAGCGGCACATAGGGTGGTCACGACGTACCCCCGCCCCGTGTCCAAAAACTGCCCTTTGCAATTGACGCGCTGCGCTTTCGTGCGCTGGCGGTGAAGGGCGGATTTGCTAGGCGCGGCGCGGGATTGAGCGGCTTACGCGCCGTTACTTGTGTGGGCGTATTCGCCCCGAAAAACGCTTCCCAAGCGAGCGTTCGGCCACTTGCGAAGGTGCCACAAAAACCAATTGCTATGCGGGTTTGCGCGGTGATACGACATTCTACACCAGCGCGGCGTGTCCATTTGTGGTCAGCTTGGCCCTTGCATCCAAGATCGCATCGGGCAAAATCAGCGGGTCCAGCGGGTCGATATCTGCGATCACATGGCCGTAGACGGTCTGCGTCATATCCAGTCCGTGACGCATTGCGGCGGCGACGTTGATCGGTTGCCAGCCTGCACGCAAAAGCATCGACGCATAGCTGTGGCGGAAGGTCATCGGCGTTATCAGCGGGAAGCCCGCAGCCTTGACCGCTGGATTGAATACGCGGGTGCGCCAGTTGTCGTAGCGGGTCTTGCCCCACGGACCGTTTGGAATTACCGTCTGCGATCCGGCCTGACGCCAGCGCTCCAAATCCTCGATCAAAAAGTCCCACACCCGCACCGTGTCCACGCGGTTGGACTTCTCTGCACGCACGATGATCGACCGTTCCTGAATGCGATCCCAAGTCAGTCGATGCACTTCCCCAGGCCGAAGGCCCGCGTAGGCCATAAGAGCTATGTAGATTCGATCCTGCTCGCGGTCCATCTTGGCGATCACTGACTCGATTTGCCGTGGCGATAAGACCTTCACTGGTTCGCTCGCGGGGATCTTCGGTGGCCGCACGACCATCGCGGGGTTGCCCTGCAAGTGGCCCTCCTCGACTGCGAAGTTCAAAAGCATCTTCAAGTATTTCAGCGCCCGCGCCCGCGCATCCGGCGGCACCCCCGCACTCGCAAGGTCGCGCTGCCAGCCCTTCACGAACGGCGCGTCGATGTACTCCACCTTCGCTGATCCGATCCACTTCATTATGTGCAGCTCGATCACACCCGTATACGTCCGGCGAGTGTTCGGGGCTAGCGATAAGGCGTGATCCGAGTCCAGCCAGTCGGCACCCACCTGCAAAAGCGTCACCGATCGGCGCGGCCTGTGACCCCCGCGCATCTGTCGTTCGAGTGTGAGCTGCGCGCACCATGAATCAGCCCACGCCTTCTGATCGAAGGTCCGACTCCGGCGTGACCCCGTCGCGTCCGTCCATCGCACGCGCCATTTTCCCGAAGTCAGTTTCGTCGGACTTGGCATGGCGGGAAGGTACTCGTTTTGCACTCTGGATGCAAGTCACCTTCCGCGCTTCTAGGTATGCGTCGAGGTCTGCGGGGTCGATGCGCCACACCGAACGGATCTTGACGGCGGCGAGGTTGCGGTCCGCAATCTCTTGGCGGACGGTTTCTTTGCGCAGGTTCAAGCGACCGGCTACCTGCTCGACTGTTAGGAGGTTGGCGGTCATTGCCCCTTGTCCTCCAAAATCTCCAAAGCCTGCTCGTATCGGCGGCGGAGTGATTCGTCGTTTGTGTGGCGTCGTTCTGGTGAGAGGTTGTCGCGGAGGTCTGCGATCTTGACTTCGATTGCGATTTCGCTTCCGAGGCGGTTGGGGTTCAAGATTCCTTCGATGTGTTGCATATAAGTGCGGTCGCTTTTGTAGTGAGTGAGAAGCTTCACCGCATCGATGATCTCTTCCGAGAATCCCAGCCGACCCAACGCGCGACTAGTCAGCCGCGTGTCCTCAAGAATGTCGTGAAGCCAAGCCGCAGCCTGCGCGTCGTCGTCGCCTTCGACCATCGCCACAACTCGTTCTAGATGTTCAACGTAAGGCCGTCCAGACTTATCGACTTGATCCCGGTGCATCCAACGGGCTAGGGCTTCTGCGAACTCTGTTTCGTTCATTGCCCCTTGTCCTCCTGGACTTGGTTTTGTGTCGCGGCATCGGGCTTACGTTCATGCCATTGCGCGTGATAGCCGAGTTCTTCAAGGGCGTATTCGATGAACTCTTTAGCCATTGCCGTGTCGCCTTCTTCGAGATACTTCAAGGCGCGGCGACAGTTGCGAGCTGGGTTTACTGCGGGCCAGCGGGCGTCCTCGCAACGTTCACACACGAACTTGACCGCGATCTCTGCGTTCGGTTTCAGAAAGACCGTTTGCCCCTCCCCGCTCATGCGCTGTCCTCCGAGGATTGATTTGTGGCGACCTCAAACGATGTGTCAACGATCCGTCGGGCTTTGTCCTCCGCTTCTTTTTCCGCGTTGGCTCTGGCTTTCTTGGCGTCGGCGCGTTTTGCGCTTTCGGTGCGAGCCTTGTCTAGCTTGGCTTGGAGTTTGGTCAGGGCTTGGTCGCGGGTTTTGCTGTAGGCGAAGGCGGTATCACACCACCGGTAGCTACCCCATTCGCCGCCACTCCACAAGAAGCACTGGCGCTCGGCAATCCACCGCTTCCGTCCGCGCCAACCCGCGCCATCGGGATTCTGGTAGGAGACTGTTCGTGTGTCTCCCCGCTTTGGCTTGTCTTTGCTCATTGGCTGCTGTCCTCTGGGTTGTTCTGGGTGGGGGTTGCGAGCAAAGCGTCCAAGACTCTTGTCAGCCGGTTGATTTCAGTCTTTTGCCTGATGATCTTCTGCGACATTCCGTATGTGGACTTCGAGTGTTCTGCTTCGATGCGCTCCAACTTCGCCGCAAGTTCCGCCGCCCGTGCGCGTTCAACCCGCGCTTCGCGTTCCGCTCGACCAACCCGCTTACGCAGACTGCGTTCAATCATGTTCTTTGCGCCGCCCATTACTTACTGCCTCTGGACTCGGGGGTTTCAGGATTAGGGCCGCGCGTCGTTGTCGCGTTCCCGTCTTGGCTTTGTCCTCGCGTGGCGGCGCGAAAGTTGCGGCCTCCGGGTAGCTGGCATGTTCCGTCGCACGAGGGGCAGAACGATTTGCAGGGCGTAATGCAGTCGGGGCAAGGCGCTTGGTCGGGAAGCTCGGGGTCGGCGACGCTCGGCACCATGATCCAGCCATAGTCGTTACAGGTTTCACAGGCGGGGACGGCAACGATGCTCACTCGCACCTCGCCGAGAATCGCCGGATCAAGCTGGTGTTGAAGCATGAAGTTCTCGCCGTAAATCTCGCCGCAGTTTTCACCGGGCTTCGCCACTCCCTCTACTGTGACCGGAGCGAACCGAGGCCCGTCAGCCACCGTGATCGCCACGCGAGATGTAGCGTTGAAGTTCTCAACCCGCGACGCTAGACCTTTATCTTGATTTTCGTTCACTTACTCTCGCCCCCTGTAGTTGGGTTGGTGGGTTCTGTGGTGGCGGCTTCTAGGGCTTGGGTCGGAGTGTCGCCCTCCGCCAATAGTCGCCCTACTCCGTCGCACTGATTCGAGTCGTCGTAGATTGAGTAGCTGTCTGCGCGGAATGGCCCGTCAAGTTCTTCGACGGTCTTGATCGTCTGTGTCGGCGACACAACGAATGTTCCGAGGCCCGCCGCCAACTCATCAATCCTCCTCCGCTCATCTGCACGTATCTCGGCTTCTTGGTCGTTCGACTGCTGACCTTCCTTGAAACCGATCTTGTATTCGTTCGTTCCGCGAACCAAGTCGCCAGCCCAGCCAGTCGGTGATTCAGGCTCGGCTTCATTGGGGGAGGGGGTTGTGGCGGCTTCTAGGGCTTCGGTCAGAGTCGCACCATTGAATACATCGCCCGTGTCGTCGTCGGTAAGTTGCACAAGCTCGTAGGGGTCGTCCTCAAAGATCGAAGCCGTGAAGCCCTGCCCTTCGGCAACCGACCACGCCAACCCATCAATCCTCCTCCGCTCATCTGCACGTATCTCGGCTTCATTGGGGGTTGTGGCGATAGCGGCGGCGAGATCGTTCGCACATTTGAGGAGTACGGCAGCACCGTCATCCTCGCCAAGTTCCTCTGCGGCATTAGCCTGATCGTTCCATTGGTAGATCAGATCGTGAATCTCCGCCGCTCCCCCGTCGTCAGGCTTGGTGGTGTCTAGGTGCTGCTTGGCGGCGGCGGCACGCTCATCCAAACCCTCCAGCCACGCAACCTGCCCTTGGGCAGTACCGGGAAATGGGCGGGTCGAAGCCGCCACCATCGCTTGCAAGTGTTCACGGTCTGTCTGTGCGTCAGTCATGGTTGGGCTTCTCCGTTTCACTGTTGGGGTTGAGGACGGTGATGAGGTTCTTCGAGTTTTCGAGCATCGACGCGGCGGTTTCGTAGGCATGCGCGATATTCGGATAGCCGTCACTCCGCGCGCGGCCAGCTTCTTCAAACATGTAGGCGACGATTTTTTGCACCGCCGCCGCTTCAACCACCTGATCCCTAGATGAGGCTCCGGCTTGGTGGCCTTCTTTCCATGCGGCGTTGGCAATTGCGGGTTCGCGGTATCCGATCAATGGCGTCGTGCCGTCTAATCGTCCGTGTTCACCGATGTAAATTGAATCCCCGAATCGGTAGGGGCCTTCCCCCTGTATGGGAACGGGCTGGGCGGTGTGGACGTACTGCTTCATGCAGTTGTCGATGAGGGTCTTTAGTTCTGCGGCAATGCCGCGCAGTTCTTCTGCCATACGGTCGCCAGTTTGAACCTCGCCGTAAGGCTCGAATACGTTTGTTGTCGTGGACCCCTCAACGCTGTTCGCTCGCCGCTCCAACTTCTCCCTGAAAATGTCCAGATCAAAGATCGTTCCGGTTGGTTGGTCGGGCTGTGTGGGCGGTGAGGGGTTTGCTTTGCCGGTGCAGAACGGACAATGCACCCAGTCGATTCCGTTGAGGCTGTGCAGGATTCTTGACCCGCCGCAGTCCTCGCACTTCGAGAGTTCGGGGGTTTCGGGATTATTGGCCTGCGGCCCGGTGTCGTGGTTGGCGTTTCCTTCTGCCGTCTGCTCGCGCGTGGCGGTGACCGGGTTGGCGCGAAGCCCACGCTCAAGGCCGTTCAGTTCTGTCGCCAGCATTTCCAGCGCCGAGCCTTCGGTGCCACCGGGCATGTCAGCTCGCATGAGCATCGAGCGAATCTGATCTGCGATTCGCAATCTTTCCGCCACGCGGGACGTAGGGCCGTCTTTCGCAACTTCGGACGCGCGACCGTAATCCTGATCTTTTTCGTTCCGTTCTGGCTTCTGTAGTTCAGTCATTGGGGGTGTCCTTTGAGTTTGTGGCGGCGAGGTCATTCAGCCTGTCCACGTTGAAGCCAGTCGCGTAGTCCGGCAGGTCGATGTTCCCGCTGTGGTGGTCGGTTAGCAGCCGCGCAAAAATACTGATCGCTTGGCTGGCGACTTCGCCGCTCAATGCCTTCTCACTCATGGTCACTTGACTCCTGTTCGTTCTTCATGGCGGGTTCGATCTGGTTACGGCGCGTTATGTACGTCTCGCGGATTTCTCGGTAGCGGGGCCGGTCGCCCAACTCAACGCGGAAGGCGCGGAAGCCATCGACAACGAAGAACCTCACCGCCGACCCAAACCAAATGACGGGAATTAGTGGTATCGCCAACAAGAACTCCGCGCGAAGTCGCAAAAGCCTCATCACACACCAGCCCTTTCGTTTTTGAGGGCGGCAAAATCTTTGGCGTCCTGTTCCCGCTCAAAGTGGGCCACGCCATTCACGCCATCACACACACGCCAGCCGAATGTGTTTTCGATTTCTTCGACTGTGTAGCGCTCTTGGGGTTCAGGGGTTGGGAGGGCGGCGAGGGCGTTGGCGACTTCTGCTCGGTAGTAACAAATTGCCGCATCATCCCAGCCCTTCGTTCGCTCGACAAAAAGCTTCGCCGCTTCAAGCACTTCCACAACTTCTTTCGATTGTGGGAGTGGTGGTGGGTCGCAGGGTTCGAGGATGTGGCGGCGAATGAACTTCGAGGCGCTGTTCGTCCATCCGGTCACATCCCCGTCCATCCCCAGAAAAAAATCGCCGGGCTTCATGAAATCGAATCCCGCCACACGAAACCACTCACCGCTTACCGGATCAAAGATGTAGGGCTTTTGGGTTGTCATGCCGTCACCAACTTGCGGAGTTCTTCGACAATCAGTTGTGGCTCTGCTCGGTTTTCTTCACCGATGGAAACAAGTCCGTCGAAGAACCTGAGCTTGCGCTCCCATGCGTCCTCGCGGGTGAGTCCTAGGTCTTTCAGAACTTCCGCGACGATTTCTTTGCGGCGGGCATATACGGCGTCGTAGACCTTCCAGTAACCCTTTGACCCCCACTTGAAGGCAGCGTCAGCGGCAGCGACAGCGACAGCGGCAGCGACAGCGGCAGCGACAGCGACAGCGACAGCGACAGCGTCAGCGGCAGCGACAGCGACAGCGGCAGCGACAGCGGCAGCGGCAGCGGCAGCGGCAGCGTCAGCGTCAG
>CAYGKV010000015.1:0-20454 GCA_964350885.1 uncultured Candidatus Saccharibacteria bacterium | reverse complement strand
ATATTCTCATGCTCCTTTGTTACAAAGGAGTGCAATATGTATCTGAGGTTATGCACATTTGGCAACAAAACACGTCTGTTCAGATTGTCTAGACCAGCACCTTGTCAACAACGCCGTATTTTACCGCTTCTTCGGCAGTCATGAAGAAATCTCGGTCAACGTCAGTCTCGATCTTTTCGAGCTTTTGTCCGGTGTTTTTTGCCAGTATTTTGTTGAGGCGTCCACGGATTGCGATGATTTGTTTTGCGGTTATCTCTATATCTGCAGCCCTACCTTCGGCGCCGCCGCTCGGCTGGTGAATCATCACCTCAGCGTTGGGAAGCGCGAATCGTTTGCCTTTTTGTCCGGCCGAGAGCAAGACCGCTCCCATCGAAGCCGCCATGCCCACGCAGACGGTCGAGACATTCGGTTGGATGTGGTTCATGGTGTCGAGAATCGCGAGTCCGGCGGACACATGGCCGCCGGGGGAGTTGATATAGAAGGAAATGTCTTTCTTTGGGTCTTCGGATGCGAGAAAGAGAAATTGAGCGACGACAAGATTTGCCACGTCGCTGTCTACCGGTCCTCCTAGAAAAACGATGCGTTCTTTGAGGAGGCGCGAATAAATGTCGTATGCACGTTCACCGAATGAAGTCTTCTCGACGACCATGGGAACCAACATTTGGGCTTTTAGTGTATTCATGATGGGAGTGTACCGAAACGGCAGGCTCGATGCAAATTAATCTTCTTCTCGGTTGGGCTCGTCTTGGTCTCCAGAATCTTCGCCGCGCCCTTTGTTTTTATCCGAATAGTCATCCTTAATATTTTCCGAGACAAAATCTTGCGTCTCAATTATGGCCTGGAGCGCCCGGTCAAAATTATCAGAAGCTTCCGTATCATCGCCACGTTCTACCGATTCCTCTCCAGAAGAGAGCGCATTTGTCGCGGCCTTCAATTGTTCTTGAATTTGCATGCTTGCCTCTGGGCGTAGACGCTTGTTGTTGCGGTTCAAGAATTTCTTGGTCGCTTCGATCCGCGCTTTCGCCGCTGCACGGTTGCCCTTTGATCGAGCTTCCAGATTGTCGGCGGATTCAGCAAGCTGCGTCGCGGCCGTCGTCGATTCTTGCGGCACATCTGCGGCCATACGCAAAGAAGCCTCTGGCTGTGCTGTGGCATTTGCGGATTCTTGCGGTGCCTCTGCAGCCATGCTCATCGTCGCGGTTTTCTCTGCATCTTTCGCGGCAACTCTCGCAGCGGCGAATGTTGGGCGCTGTCTCCCCAGAATGTTTTCGCGCGCGAATCGGATTGCCTCGATATTTACGTCGATAGTTGAGGCGCTGGAAGCGTCGTTTCTTTCCTCGAGCTTGAGTCGATCCTCTCCCGCGTGCGCTATGTGCGCGTCGAGGTTCGTGTCGATTTCAGAGCGTAGAATATCATCCAAAGAGCCATCGAGTGCCAAGATCGCGGCTTCCTCGAGGCGTCGTTCCGCCCGGCTCAACTCCCAATCGGCGCGCGCTTTCGGTGAGATGGTAAGGGAAGTGCGCACCTCCTCGCTCACGTGTACTTTGATCGGATAGAGGAGGTCGCCCGGCAGAGATGTTTCCGACGCTGCTACCGTGCCGCTACTTACCGCGATGATAAGCACAGCGGCGATCATCGGCATGGGGTGAATGTGCGCAGCGAGAAATGCGAAGAATCGTTTATTCGGTTTCTCTTGCGCGCGATTGGAGCGAATCGGCCGCATGCGCGCGTATTCGGAAAGAAATCCGCGCATCTGCGTGCGTGAAGAATCGTCGAGCTTGATCTGTGTCGCAGCTTTCAGGCGCTCCGCGATGTCGCGGTCGTTGGGCGTATTAAAGAATTCTGAGAATTTCATATGCGTGTTTTTTTGGCGGGCCCCATCTGTACTCGGAGTTTCTCGACACCGCGATGAATTCTCACGGAGACAACATTTTCTGAAAGTCCGGTGATCCTCGAGATGTCTTTGGGCGGGAGATCATCGATGTATCGCAAGATCAAGATGTCGCGGTACGTTTCGTCGAGCGCGCCGATCGCGCTCCGCACGCGTGACATCTCTGCTTGCATAACGGTCGTCTTTTCGCTCACGGATTCGTCTGGCACCGCGAGACCCTGATCGTCTATGAGCGCATCGAGCGACACCGATTTTTTCTTCCGGTACGAATCGACGACGAGATTGTAGGCGGTGCGGTAGAGGAAAGGCTTCCACTCGCGTATCTCGCCTCCTTCCACGCAGAAGTCCCACGCGCGAGTAAACGTTTCTTGCGTAAGGTCGCGTGCGATTTCTCGGTCAGAGATTTTCATGGCGAGGAAACGAAAGATCGCGTCTGCATACTGGTCGTATGCCGCCAGAAACGCCTTTTCTCCCTGTGTATGAGACGGATTCTCCATAGTTTTCTTACTGTGCGCAATCACGCTCACCTTATCATGATGTCCAAAATGAGCCATAATGGGGGTCATGGTGAAATTGCAGGAGATGCGGGGCGTTCGGGACTCTACAGAGGTTTTGGTCGAAGAGGGATCAGACTTTGATAAGAGATTTTTGAATAGAATCATCTGTGGCAGTGCCGTGGACGTGATGAAGCAGATACCAGATGGCTCGGTGCATCTAGTGATTACTTCGCCTCCATACAATCTTAAAAATTCTACTGGCAACGGAATGAAAGATGGTCGCGGAGGAAAATGGGCTAACGCCGCCTTGCAAAAAGGTTACTCGCACCACGACGACTGTATGCCGCACGACGAGTACGTGAAGTGGCAAAGGGACTGTTTGACCGAAATGATGAGAATTATTCCGGAGGATGGAGCCATCTTTTACAACCACAAATGGCGTGTGCAGGGCGGCTTACTGCAAGATCGCCAGGACATCGTGAGCGGTTTTCCCGTTCGCCAGATCATTATTTGGAAGCGGAAAGGCGGTCTCAATTTTAATGCTGGATATTTCTTGCCCACTTATGAAGTTATTTATCTAATCGCAAAGGCAAAGTTTAAACTGGCGGCAAAAGCGAACGCCTATGGCGATGTGTGGGACTTTACACAGGAAATGAACAACGAGCACCCAGCAGCTTTCCCAGTGAGTTTGATTGACCGAATTGTTTCGACGACGGACGCCAAGATTATTTTGGACCCGTTTATGGGTTCAGGCACGACGGCAATTTCTGCTTTAAACTTTAAGCGTAATTATGTCGGGATCGATATTTCGCCGGAGTATTGTGAAATGGCGCGAAAGAGAATAAGAGAACATCAATCTCAGTCTAAACTTTGGTAATGCTATGGCGAAAAAACCACTCATCTACACAAAACCAGGACTTATTGCAAAACTCAAAGAGATTTCGGCAATGGGTTTTGTACCAAACAAGCGGCGGGGCAACCATGGCGGTATCGGCAATACGTTAGAAGACCTGCTTGGTATTAAAGAAAACAATTTGCCGATTCCGAACGCCGCGGAATGGGAATTGAAAGCGCAGCGTCTTAATTCGACCTCGCTTACGACACTCTTCCACATTGAACCGTCGCCGCGCGCCATGCGTTTTGTGCCGCAGATACTTTTGCCCAAGTATGGATGGGCGCATCAAGAGGACGGTAAAAAATATCCGAAAGGTGAGATGAGTTTCCGGCAAACAATCCACGGACGGTCGCGAAGCGATCGTGGGTTTAGAGTTATGATAGATCGAAAGGAACGAAAAATCCCAGTATCTTTTGACGCGAAAAGTGTTGACGTGCGACATAAAACTTGGGTTGGGTCTGTAAAAAAGCGCGTTGGACTTCGCGAGCTTAACCCTCAACCATATTGGGGCTTTGACGATTTGGAGCACAAGGCCGGAACAAAGCTACCCAACACTTTTTATGTTCAGGCGGAGGTAAAGATTGAACGCAAGAGAGAATACTATCATTACACGAAAGTAATGATGCTGCAGGAATTTAGTTTTGAGGGGTTTTTGAGGGCGCTGGAGGAGGGAAGGGTTCTTGTTGATTTCGACGCGCGTACGGGACACAATCACGGCACCAAGTTTCGTATGCGACAGGACTGTCTTCCGATGCTGTACGAGAAACATAAGATAATTTTGTGATTTCATACAAAAATATTGCCTGCTACGGGAAGAAAGGGTTCAAACCCGAGCCCGAGCGGTTGGAGTTTTTGTTCGAGCTGTACCACAGGCTTGTTAAAAACAACACATAGCGTTATCAGCAAGTGTATTGACATTGTACGCACATTGTATACACTCGGGCATATGACTACTGTAAACGTGAGAATTGAAGCGAAAACGAAAGCCGCGGCAAGCAAGGCGCTTGCGAACATAGGGCTTGATCTCTCTTCCGGTGTTAAGCTTTTCCTGTATCAAGTTGTGACAGAGCGGGGTTTACCGTTCACTCCCACCAAGAATCCCGCTGCGCTTCGGGCGAAGTGGGATAAGGAGGTGGCAGAAGCGCGGCGCGGCGGCAAAGTGTATAAGAATGCCGAAGAACTCCTGAAGGATTTATAATGTCCAAGTGTATCAAATATCGCAGGCGCGGACATTTCGGCGGGCCCTCCGTAAGCTCAAAAAATCCGGAACACTAACATCCGGAGTTGCTGCTGATTTCACCATTGCCATAAACACACTGCGCGAGGGGAAGAGTTTGCCGGCACGATATAGAGATCATGCACTCTCCGGCGAATTCAAGGGTTATCGCGAGTGTCACATCCGCGGCGACTTACTTCTCATTTATCAACGGGATGACAGCGGAATGTGGCTAGACCTTGTGGACATTGGAAGTCACTCGTATTTATTCGGTTAGGCGGTCGTTCTCTTAGTGGGTGTGGCCTCCGTGCGTATGGTCGTGGGGAGGAAGGGGCGTGGTGTCGCCTTCGAGGAAACGGAGCGTCGCGTCGTTCCTCATGGCGTGGGCGATGTGGGCGCGGAGTGCGATGGGATCGGCCGCGGGGTAGCTCTTGCGGGCGTGTTCGAGCTCGTGTTCGAGCGTCTTCTCGTCGGGCTCGATTTTCTCTGCACGCGCAATCTCGGCGAGAATGAGGCGGACTTTCGCACGTTTATCGGCAGCGTCTTTCCACTCCGTGTGGAGTTGTTCGCGGGTCTTTTTGATCTGCGTGAGGTATCCATCCCATGTCTGGCCTACGCGCTCGAGGTCGCTCTTTACCCGCCCCTCCATGTCGTCGAGCTCGTACTCGCGGAGAGATGCCGGGTATGAGATCTTGGAATTGGTGACGAGTTCATCGAGGATCGCGGCGCGGCGCTTCTCACGCGCCTGCATTTCTTTTTCGGTTTTTATATTTTCACGGAGCGCATCGGAAAATTTCTGCGCGCTTTCGTATCCAAGCGATTGCACAAATGCGTCGTCGAGCTCGGGCAAATCTTTCACATCTGCGGCGCGCGATTCCTCCGTTGCTTTCTGTGCTTCGGCGCCTGCCTCTATTTTTTCGATCCGCGCACGTTCGCGACGCAGGTGGGTGAGCGCCTGCGTGTGCTCTTCGTCGGATACCACAACCTCCTCTTTCACGTTGTGCTTCTCAGCGATCTTTTTGTAATTTGGTAATTCGACAGATGGTGCAAGAGCGGCGCGAGCGGTGAAGGTAAGTGGTTTGCCAACCTCGGGAGCGTCGGTCGTCACTTTTGGAGCCTCGATAATAAGCAGCTTTTCAGCCGCGAAAAGTTCTGGCAATTCATGTTGAATGGCTTCCTGTGCCGCCTCGCGGAGTATAGCCGCTTCGCCGTATACCTCGATGACACGATTCTCCGGCGCCTTGCCCGGTCGGAAGCCGTCGAGCTTTGCAGTCTTCTGTATTTCTTTGAGTGCGAGCATACGATAGCGTGCGAGCACGTCGGCTGGAATCTCAGCTTTCACTTCGACTTCCCATCGTGCGTCATCGCGCGAGACTTTTACATTTTTCAAACTATTTGACATCGCAGGAGTGTACCCGCAAAAGAAGGTCCTCGCAAACAACTAGATTTGTTGTTGACTCGAATCGTTGGATGGTATGAGGGGTAGTGGCGCAGGGGGAGCTTGCCTCAGGCTTTCGTTCCAAAAGTACCATCCACCGAGCAAGAAGAGCGCGAGGATGATGATGATACCGACGATAGCTCCTGATGAGGATTGTTGTGCTGGCGGGAGTAGGAGATTCTTCGGATTTTTAGTTTCGTTTGAGGGAGGCATGAATATGATTGTAGCACTGGCGCGTGTGCTTCAACGTGTAGACGGAGGGGACAGTGGGTTCTTACAAGCGGGCTATTTTCCGAATTTCTTTTTGTAGGATTCTACGGATTTCTCTACCGCAGCGAGCGCATCTGCCTTACCCTTGAAGCCGTGCACGGTTATCTCAACCGGCTTTTTCTTGAGCTTCTTGTTTTGTTCAAAGAAGTGCTGGAGCTCTTTCAGCGAATGCGCGGTGATGTCTGAGAGATCTTGGATGTGGTCGAAGCGGATATCTTCGACCGGTACTGCAATAACCTTGTCATCGGATTCACCGCCATCGGTCATTTCCATGATACCCACGGGGCGGACAGAGACGAGGATTCCCGGTGGGATGGGATTGGTGGTAAGGACGATGACATCCAAAGCATCGCCATCGTCCCAAAGGGTCTGCGGCGCAAAACCGTAGTCGCATGGGTACGCGGCTGCGGAGAAATTGACACGGTCGAGCTTGATGAGGCCGGTCTCTTTGTCTATCTCGTATTTATTGTGCGAGCCGCGAGGGATTTCGACGATCGTATTAAATTCTTCCGGAGCGTTTTCGCCGAGCCCTATGTCATGCCAGAGGTTCATGGGGAAGAGTGTAACAAATTGACAGCGCAAGCGGAAGGGTGTTAGCTGCGCCCGGACAATAGCGTCCTAATATAGTTCAACCAAGGTCTCGGCATCATGCCGAGGCCAAACAAGGGAGTTTAACCATGGCTAAAGTGATTGTTATCGGCGCTGGCAAAATTGGCCAGAAGCTCTCTGAGCTTCTGATCGAAAAAGGCCACAGGGTTCTCGCGCAAGCGACGCGAACTCGTGTCGCGTGGGGCGAATTAAATCTGGAATTCCAAGACGTTGGAGTCGACGGAATCATAGAAGCTCTCCGTCCTTCAGCGGCGGAAGCTGATGCGGTCATGCTTGCGATCCCGAATGGGGACAAGGGTGTGGCCGAACTGAAGTACATGAGCGCTTTTCGCGGCAAGCACATCATCACCTGCGCGAAGGCGGCGCATGCTTTCAAGTATGGTGAAGTGCTTGCGCTCGGCCAGCCAATCGGTCGGCGGGCGACCGTGGGCGGGGGCACAGACATGCTCGAAGTTCTCCTGCGGCGACATTTGGGGAGCGAAGTTGTCACGATCTATACCGTCTTGAATGGAACGCTCAACTATGTCTGGAGTATCATCCAGGCGGGCGGATCGTTTGCGGCAGCGATTGACGATGCCAAGTCGCTGGGGTTCGCAGAACCCAGCAACGACGACCCTGTGGCGATTTTGAACGGCGAGCTTGCGGACGTTTGCATGAAAAGTGCAATTCTGAAAAGCGTCGCGCTTCCATGCGATGCTGGTCATCTCTCGGCGGACGATATCAACATCATCCCGCTTACAAGTGCCGATATTCCGCGCCTCACTTCGAGGAATGCGCGATACCGTTTTATCGTCACCTTCTCGACGGTTCCTGATGTGGATGAAATCGCCGAAGGTACTCCCGGATCTATCCGTGCGAAATGCGGACGGTGGAATATTGTGGGTGGTTTTCATGATGTGAAAGCCGAAAGTCCGTGGTACGACTGGCTCCGTCAGATCGACGGGGTCAACAATGGATTTACGATCCACAACTCGCTTGGCAAGGACACGGGCAATTCGCTCGGCGGGCCCGGTGCTGGACCGGAAGTCACGGCGAAAGCGATGATTCGCGATCTGCATGACCTTCTTGCAATTTAGTTCAACACAACGAAGCGGGGCGCATCCTAGGATGCGCCCCGTTAAGAATTTATATATTCCGAATTATTCTTTTGATTTTTCTTCGGGAGTTTCTTCGGCAGGCGCTGGGGTTTCTTCTGCAACCGACACTTCAACAGCAGGCTCTTCAATTTTCACTTCAGTTGCATCGGCTTCGGCAATGGGCGCACCGCCCGCAGAGCGAATGTCAATCTTCCAGCCCGTGAGACGCGCCGCAAGTCGGACGTTTTGTCCACCGCGACCAATAGCGAGCGACTGCTGATCTTCGGCTACCTGCACTATTGCGCGGCTCTCTGTTTCGTTGAGTTCAACAGCGAGAATTTGCGCAGGCTTGAGAGATTCCTTTACATAATCAGATGCAACGGCAGACCATTCGACGACATCTATTTTCTCACCGCCGAGTTCGGAAGTAACGACGGCGACGCGCACACCGCGTTGCCCGACGAGCGCTCCCACTGGATCCACGTGATCGTCATTGGAAAAGACGGCGATTTTGGCGCGGCTGCCTGGTTCGCGCACGATGCCTTTGACCTCCACGACCCCTGATGCCATTTCCGGGACTTCGGCTTCAAAGAGTTTTGTCAAAAAGCGTGGGTGTGATCGCGAAAGACGGATGAACGTGCCACGCACTCCTTCATCCACACGCAAGAGGAGCGCACGCACGCGCTCGCCTTGTCGGTAGCGCTCGCCGGGGATTTGTTCGTCATAGGGGAGGATGGCGGTCGCGCGACCGAGATCGATAAAGAGATTGCCGCGCTCAAAACGCTGCACGTGGCCCGTCACGATGTCGCCTTCGCGCTCGCCGTATTCTGTGATGATACTCGCGCGCTCAGCCTCGCGAACCTTCTGCATGATGACCTGCTTTGCGGCTTGTGCGGCGATGCGTCCGAAATCTTCGCGCGTCTCGAGCGGGAAAGAGATTTCTTCATCGAGTTGCGCATCTTTCTTGATGCGTCGCGCGTCTTCGATCATGATGTGCTGCTCCGGATTAAAACGGGATCGGTGATCGTCGTCTTTCGCTTCTTCATCGTCTGCGCGCACCAATGTCTTGTCGACGACGATCTTGGCCTGGCGGAATTCCATGTCGCCAGTCGTGGGATTAAATGTCGAACGAATAATCTGGCCGCGCTTTCCATATTCGCGGCGATACGCGGCAGCAAGTGCCGTGGAGAGCGCGTCAACGACAGAATCGCGTGAAATACCGCGCTCCTGCTGCAATTCATCGAGTGCGGAGTTGAGTGATTTGAGGTCGAGTAGAGCCATATTTTATATATCTTGAGGGGCTTTTAAAGAAAACGTCCGCCGGAGGCGGAACACATAGAAGCAGTATATATAGAAGGAGGAGGATGTCAAGAAAATAGAGATGACTACCCGGAAATCGATGCCAGGTACCGTTCTTTACGCACCCCCTTTTGCACCCCCACAATCTCGTGGTGTATCATGTATATCGGTTATCAATTAATAGATAGAAATTTAGGCACATGAATGTAACAAATATAATTCTTGCCATTGTCGCGGTGATCGTGCTCGGAGGCGGCGCTTTTTTCCTCATGGACAATAAAGACGCATATACTCCTCCCGAAGGTGATGCAGCCACGATGGAAGGGGGCGATGGCACACAAGAGACTTCTCAGCCGGGTGCTTCTGCTCCTACGGCGTCTCTCGACGACCTTGCGAAGACAATCGATGCAGAGCTCGCTGCGCAAATGGCCGCAGTCGGTACGCTCGATACGGATGTTAATAGTTCGGCATCTTCGGTTACGTCGGGAGCCGGAGGGTCAATCGACACCAACTTCTAGTATGAAAAAGATACTTTCGACAATCGTTACCGTTTCTCTCCTCTTTCCAGCTCTCGCGCTTGCGCAGGAGGGTTCGCCGCAGCCGGTCCGCGGGGATGCCCAAGGCGCTCGCGCGCAGAATCCGCAAGCAATGTTTTGTTTAGAAATCGACAAGATTGTCGGACGAGTAGCAGAAGGAATGCAGAATCGCGATCTCAAACGTGACACTCGCTTTGACAACCGTAAAGGTAAACTAGTTGAACGCCAAGGTATCCGAGACGGCAAGCTAGACGACAAGCGCGGATCGTGGGACGACAATCGCGAGAGTCGTTATGACAAGATGACAGAACGCGCGACGACCGATGCGCAAAAGGCGGCAGTCGCCGCTTTCAAATCTGCGGTAGACGCCGCCGTCGAGACGCGACGCGCGGCCGTAGACAGCGCAATCCAAACCTTCCGCACGGGGGTCGATCAGCATCTCGCGGATCGGCAAGCAAAAGTAGACGCTGCACAAGCGGCACGCAAGAGTGCAGTGGACGCTGCGATTGCAAAAGCAAAAGCTGACTGCGCCGCTGGAGTAGATCCTAAAACTGCTCGCGAGGCATTTCGGGCAGCACTTAAGTCCGCTCAGGACACGTTTTCTGTTGCAGTAAAGCCCGCGGGCGACGTGGACGCAAAGCTTAAGGAGTTGCGTGCAACGCGCGACGCTGCGATCAAAGCATCCGTAGACGTCTTTAAGGTAACCGTTCAGTCAGAACTCGCAAAGCTTAAGAGCGCATTCGGAACTACGTAAAAGTTTCCGCGCTTTCTTGTAAAACGCCCCTCACGTTTCTTTGTGAGGGGCGTTTTGCATTGAGTTTGATGAGCTTACGATTCGATTGGGCCATCGTCCCCATGTTTTAAGCGTGAACACGAGAGTGGATTTTCATCCGTAATGGCACGGCACGGTGATATAATTGCAACGATGTATATCAGCGACACTCACCTCAAATCGTTTCTCGCCGACGCAGGCTTGGTCTCGCAAAAAGATTTTGACATCGCGGAGACAGAGGCGAAAGAGAGTGGAAAGCCGGTGGGGGATATTTTGATTGGGAAAAACGCGATTGGGGAGGACGAGCTACGTCGTACCTATGCATATATTCTCGGCATTCCATTCGTCTCGCTTGCTGGAACAGCGATTAAATTTGAGACGCTCTCCATGATTCCCGAGCCTGTTGCGCGTCGCAACAACATCATCGCCTACAGTCATCGTGCGGAGGAGCTCGAGGTGGCGATGCTCGACACCGACGACCTTGCGGCGATTGATTTCATAAAGAAAAAGACACACCTCAAAATCCTGCCGCGCCTCACGGACGTGGTCTCGATCAAGGCTGCGCTCAAGCTTTACCAACAAGGGCTCAAAGACAATTTGGGCGAAGTGATCCATCGCGAAACAGCCGCGCTTGAGAAGACGGCAGGAGAGCAAGGCAAGGAAGAAGATTTGAAGCAAGTGGCGGAAGGTGTGCCAGCGGTACGCATCGTGGACACGTTGATCCGTCATGCGAACGCACAAGGCGCTTCCGATATTCATATCGAGCCGTTGGAGAGTGCGCTCCTCATCCGGTACCGTATAGACGGCATCTTGCACGATGCGATGGAATTGCCCAAACATGCAGCCCCTGCAGTGACCGCGCGCATCAAGGTCTTGGCCAACATGAAGCTCGATGAACACCGTCTGCCGCAAGATGGACGTTTCGGAGCGGAAAGCGGCGGTGAGAAAATCTCATTTCGCGTCTCGGTGTTGCCGACGTACTACGGTGAAAAGATCGTCATGCGACTCCTGCGCGATTCGATTTCTGGTTTCACACTTGAATCAGTCGGCTTCCACGGCGTGGGTCTTGAACGCATGCACGAAGCGATGCGCAAAACGACTGGCATGATCCTTACCACAGGTCCGACCGGCGCGGGAAAATCCACGACACTCTACACACTCCTCGATATCGTAAACACTCCAGACGTAAACATTTCCACAATTGAAGACCCTATCGAGTATCAGATGCAGCGGATCAATCAGACGCAGGTGCGACCCGACATCGGCTTCACATTTGCAAACGGCCTGCGGAGTCTCGTGCGCCAAGATCCCGACATCCTCATGGTGGGTGAAATTCGCGATAAAGAGACGGCGTCACTCGCGGTAAATGCCGCCTTGACCGGTCACCTCGTCCTCTCGACCTTGCACACAAATTCAGCCGCAGGGGCCGTGGCGCGATTGCTCGACATGGGCATCGAACCATTTCTGCTCGTCTCCACATTGCGGGTTATCATCGGGCAACGTTTGGTGCGACGCCTGAATGCCGACAAAGAAAAATACGATCTCTCACGTGATGAGCAAGCCCAACTCGAGCACATTATTGATCCGGGCGTAGTCCTGAAAGCACTCAAAGATGAGAAAATCGTCCCTACTAAAGCGATGTGGAAAGACACCCCATTTTACAAAGCAAAAGAAAAGGGTCAGACGCCGAGCGGTTTTTCCGGTCGTGTCGGCATTTACGAAGTCCTCCCCGTGACCGCGACGATAAAAGAATTAGTGATGGGTAACGGCACGGGTGATGCGATAGAAAAGCAGGCGAGGAGCGAGGGTATGCTCACGATGAGCGAAGACGGAATCTTCAAAGCTGCGCAAGGCGTGACGACGATTGAAGAAGTGTTACGTGTCATCACCGAGTAGTGGAAAAAAGGAAATCCCCCACGTTTTGCGCGCTATACTTGGGCGTAATGGCGCGATTTACATACACGGCCGAGAAGGTCAACGGAGAGATATACAAAGGTGTAGCGGATGGCATCGATCGATTTGAGGTCTATAGCGTCATCCGGCGGGAAGGTGGTCACCTCTTGTACATTGAACAAGATGACTTCAACAGTATCTGGAGCCTTTCGTACTGGAATGCGATGCTTTCGCGCGTGAGTGAATACGAGAAGATTCTATTCGCGCGAAATCTGGGGGCAATGCTTTCCGCGGGGCTTTCACTCGCGCGCGCACTTTCTGTAATGGAACGCCAGACAAAGAAGGCCAAGATGTCAGCCGTGCTGTCACACATTGCAAGTGACGTGCGGCGCGGTGATTCACTCCACAGCGCACTTGCCAAGGACCCGAAGACGTTCTCTCGGCTCTTCGTGGCAATGGTGCGCGCGGGCGAGGAAGGCGGGAGCCTCTCCCAGTCGCTTCAGGTCATCGCTGATCAAACAGAACGCATGTATATCCTGAAGAAGAAAATACGAGGCACCCTTATCTACCCATGTATTATTCTTGTCGCGATCGGAGGTATCGGGTTTCTCCTGATGACAGAGGTCGTGCCGACGCTGGCAAAAACCTTCGAAGAAGTGGGAGCAACCTTGCCAGTCTCAACGCAAGTCATCATTGGCATCAGCAACTTTCTCACGCAACACACTATTCTTGCACTCGGCAGTATAGTGGGTCTCATTGTTACTATCTACGCAATTGCGCGAACAGAACGAGGACACCACGGGCTCGATTTTATTTTTTTGCGGATACCACTCATCGGCGAAATGATTCGTGAGGTCAATGCCGCACGCACATCTCGCACGATTTCTTCCCTGCTTTCCTCCGGCGTTGATATTGTAAGCACGCTCAATATTACCGGTGAAGTCGTGCAAAATTCGTATTTTCGGGAGGTCATTGAGGAGGCTTCAAATGCTGTTGCGGCAGGACAGCCTTTATCCGCCGCATTCATGCGACGCTCGGACCTGTATCCCGCGTTTGTCGGTGAAATGATGGCGGTCGGAGAAGAAACGGGCCAGATCGCTGACATGATGAAGCGCCTCGCGATTTTTTATGAGGATGAAGTGGATCGCAAGACAAAAGATATGTCGACTGTTATAGAGCCGTTCCTCATGCTTATTATTGGCAGCGCAGTCGGGTTCTTCGCGGTCTCGATGATTACGCCAATTTACCAGCTTTCGGAAAATATCTGAGGAAAATCAATTGCTCGACAGCGCATCTTTCTTTAACGTTCTTTCCATCGGCTGACTTTCCAAGTACCTCCAGTGCCCGAAGTGAAGAGTGTTTGTCCGAGGCCGAGGGAATAGCTGACAGTCGAGTTGTTAATGAGTGTCATTTTATATGCCGTAACTTCCCGCAGATTAACGTTATTTTGGAGCTTGATTTCTCCATGTGCGGCGTAGGTGAGCAAATTTCCCGAGGCTCCGTTGATGATATTTATGGCAAGATTACCTCCTGCATTTTCCGCACTGTTATTCTGTGACACGAGCATGACATACGAGTCTGCGTTTCCTGTTGAGCCGTAGAAGTTAGAATTTCCGTCTACCGTGATCACAGCACTTGTGCTGTTGTTTCCGGGGTTCTCTGCAATGATCGGGACGCTCTTGTTGCCGATGGAATCGTCCACTTTTATTTGAACACCGCTACCCCCCGTGCCGTTGATGGATATGTTACCTGTTGTCCATACAGCGCCTTTCAGATTGACGACCGTCCCGTTGCCAGTGATCGAAAGATCGCAGGGAATTTTTATGGGCCCGATAGTCGCACTTGCGTTGATCGTGTAGCTACTCCCCGTGCATGTAGCTGTCCCACCCGCCGACGCATCGTCTTCCCATCTACTTATGAGCTCGTCGCGTATAGGAAGTGTAGTGGTTGGTTGATCGACGCTATTGGGATATTTCACGCCTGCAACCGTCACACTTGAAGTGGCCCCGTCGAAGGTCTGATAGTAGGCATCTTTGTCGATAGTTGCGTTTTTAATGGTGTGCGAATACACGGTGCCCGTCGCATGTATCTGGTGTACGTATCCAAGGGAACCTGCGGAAACGACGTTGCCGTGCACATAGTTGTATGCATTTACTCCAGTATTGGTGCTTCTCACCGGCCCGTTCGCATATACGTCGCCGATTACAACAGCGTTGTTACTCAGCGATATGCCACCGAGACCCGATTGAAGTGCGAATTCAAAATCGAAACCATCTGTTGCGGTAATGTGTTTGACGACAGTGCGAATGTGGTTGCGCGCGTTGCCCTCAGAAACAATCTCTCTGTTTGCGGGGTCGAGCACGTTGAGGCTGATAGTAGTCGTCGCCCCTCCGAGCGAGAGCGTTGTGGGGAACGATGTTGCAAGGTTATAGCGTATCCGATAATAAACATCCTCACTTCCGGCCTCGGCGGTGAAATAACTTTGTTTTGATAACTGAAGATCACTACTAATACGAAGTCCTCTTACAATAGGTGATGTAACTCCGGTAACCACGGTAACCGCAATCGCGCTGAAAAAGATTAGGACCAGTATCAAGATCTGCCCACGATTACTCTGGAGGCGCTTTGTGTACACGTGTCGCCGGTGGAGCATAGTTATTGAACTGGATACGATCCGCGCAAAACCGTAGTTGAGTAAAACGGTATAGATATGTAGTTCGCACCCTCGCCGCTTTCAATCGTCAGCTCTATCTTCACTGCCTCCGATGCTATGGTTGCAATTCGCCTGAATACGAGACTTGTAACACGCACTCCTTCAGGAGCAAGCGGCCCCACGTTGGTGCCTGCCTCTTTGAGGCGTGGCGTTTGCCCCACCATGTAGAACTGAACAGTTGTTGCGCCGTTACTGTCGGTTGTGTTCAACGTGAGCTGGCCTGGTGAGGAATTAAGCGAACTTTGCGCTAGGTCGATGCTAGAAGCCCCCCTGATCTCGCGCGTCATACGCTCAAGTGTCACGTGTACTGCCGACTCGATTCCCGCCGATGATTTAATAGAACGGTACAAACTGTTCATAGTGATGAGCGTGTAGATCACGACAGTGACAAGGAGAATGAGAATAGATGTATAGGCGAGCATCTCTATCATCGAGACACCTCGCTTGTTTTTTGCACGTATGTGTGTGGTTGGAATGGAAGGCATACTCAATTCTTGAACACATTGGCGAGATACATTGAAAGGACACGTGTTGTGGTGGCACCTCGGGTAGACCAGGAAACAGACGCCGTTACCTTTTTTATATCTGTATCCAAGGTTCCTCCGCTCGAGACGATATTTTGATTGCTATCGCGGTAGACGTTGTCGAAAACCACAACGCGTTCGAATGTTTGGTCGATAAACGTCTTCGTACTGGTCGCTTTCCATGTTGCTCCATCAAAATATAAATAGACACCCACACCGGGAGTTTGCGAAGCGATGTTCGTATTCCATCCGCTGTCGCGAAGGATTCGCGCAGCCTCCAATCCTTCTTCACCGAGAAATGCAGCTTGTATGTACGCCATGTTATTGATCGCCCTGCGGTACAAGAAGGAAAAGGCCGTGATCGCTCCCATGAGGATCATGAGCGTGATACCCGCAGCAACGACTGCCTCAACGAGAACTGATCCGCGATGCGCATCTCTCGTCGTTTTTTGTTTAAACTGCTGCATATCAATCTGTATCTACAAGACCCGTAGTGTATATCATAATGGTCTTCGAGGTTGATGCGCTGGAAATAAGAGAGAGAGTTATACTTCCACTATGCACGGTTTTTCCCGTAAGTCTCTGAAACACAACATCCGACCCGCCTCCCGCAAGATCGATAGACGACACATGCACGAGTGAATTCAAGAGCGTCACTGTGTTGGTGGCACTCCCGGCATCGTAGGTCGCACCTTGGAAAAGTGTGACGCTTGAAGAAGCAAAATGGATGCCGAACGGATTAGCATATTTCGACGAGAGCGTGAGCGAGCGTGCCTCGTTCAGCTCGGATATGATATGCAGCGCTTCCGTGTCGAGCGCCTTGCCTGAGTTCACTCCTTGAAATGTACGGGTCGTCACCGCGAACAGGACAAAGAGGATGGCAACAACCATCAGAAGTTCCACTAGTGTTACACCGGCGCGCAAAGGGCGCCTCGTCACCCGATTCATGCACATCAGTATACCAGTCGATCGGAAGCGATTTTTCTTTTCTTAGTGCATGTTACAATCGCGGGATGAAATCCATTGTCGTTGCGAATTGGAAGATGAATCCGGCGACATGGCGTGAGGCAAAGAAGCTTCTCGAGGCGACAAAAGAAATCGCAAACTACGCGAAGAATGTCACGATCATTGTGGCACCGCCCGCGATCTACATACGTGAATTGCGGACAGCACACAGGAGGGGGCGGATTGCTTTTGCGGCACAAAATGCTCACTTTGAGCCGGGTGGCGCGTTTACCGGCGAGATTTCTCTCGCACAGGCGAAAGATGCAGGCGTGTCATATGCAATTATCGGCCACGCAGAGCGCAGAGCGCTTGGAGAAAGCAATGACGATACGCGAAAGAAAGTAGCCGCAGCGCTTTCGCTCAACATCACGCCCATTCTCTGCGTTGGAGAGATCAAGCGGAGTTCGGACGGAGCGTATTTCAATCTCATCAAAGAACAGGTACGCACGGGACTTGCGGATGTCACCCCCGCGCAGCTCAAACGTGTCACGATCGCGTACGAACCCGTCTGGGCGATAGGAGGAGCGACAGCGATGAGTCCGCGCGATATGCATGAGATGGTGATATTCATTCGCAAGACGGCTGTTGAGATGTCTGGCGAAAAAGGGATGAAAATAAAGATCCTGTACGGCGGCTCCGTCGACGAAGCGAATGCCGCAGCGATGCTTCGCGAGGGCGATGTACACGGACTCTTGGTAGGTCGTGCGAGTGAAGACAAAGAAAAATTTACAACGCTTATCAACGCACTCACATACGCATGAGGTGTATCGATGAAGTGCCCGCGAGCGAGCTAGAGGGCAGGCGAGTGTTGTTGCGCGCCGATTTTAATGTGCCGATCAATGCGGAGGGTGTAGTCGCCGACATCTTCCGGCTCAAGCAAGGATGGAAAACAGTCGAGTATCTTTCTCTAAAAGGCGCGAGAGTAATTATCCTCACGCACGTTGGCCGTAAGCCGGAGGAGACGACCGAGCCTATCGCGCGTGCCATCAATGAATTTGCGAAGGCGGCGTACGTCCCCGACCTAACGGGGCACCTTGCGAAGAGCGTGACTTCTGGAATGAAGGATGGAGAGGTCGTTTTGTTACAAAATGTGCGTTCTGACCCGCGAGAAACAGAGAATGACGAAACGCTTGCACGCGAACTGGCCGCGCTTGCAGATTTCTATGTGGACGATGCGTTTGCCGCCGCGCACCGCGCGCATGCATCGATGGTCGGAATTCCGAAATTCCTTCCGAGTGCAGTGGGTTTTCTCGTGCGAGATGAGATTCGTGAACTCACGATTGCACGGAAACCCGCGCACCCGTCACTCGCCATTCTCGGGGGAGCGAAATTTGAAACGAAAGCGCCGCTCGTGAAAACGCTTCTCGAAAATTACGATCACCTCTTCATCACCGGCGCACTTGCAAACGATATATTCAAAGCGCGAGGGCTTGGAGTCGGGCGCTCGCTCATATCGAAGGAGTTGCCCGATCAGTCCATCCTCTCGCATCCGCGCCTTCTCGCGCCAATCGATGTTACGGTCGAATCTTCCAGCAAAGAAGCTCGCGTAAAGAGGCCCGAAGAGGTGGGGGCTGATGACAAAATAGTAGACATCGGACCGGATTCTGTCGCGGCGCTCGCCCCCTTCATCGCAGAAGCAAAGTTCATACTCTGGAATGGCCCCACGGGGTTGTACGAAGAAGGGTATACCCATTACACGGCATCAATCGCAGAATTGATATCGAAGAGTGATGCGAAGAAGGTTATTGGGGGAGGAGACACTATCGCGGCTATTGAACAGTCCGGTATTCCGCAGGAACATCTTGGATTTCTCTCGACAGGCGGCGGCGCGATGCTTGAATATTTGCTCAAAGGGACGCTTCCCGCGATAGACGCACTCCGATAGCGGGTTCGTAAGAAAGCGACCCACAAGCCGTCTATAATGGAGTGGAGTAATTAATTAGAAGTCATTTTTTTACTATGAAAAAAGTATTTGCACGTATCACGGTTGTAGCGCTTTTTGTCGTTGGGGTAGGTGCCTTTGCCCCCGTCGCTTCGGCTCTATCGGTCAGCGAGATACAAGCGCAGATAAAAGAATTGCTCGCCAAAATCGCTGATTTGAAGAATCAGATGAATGCGTTACAAGCGCAACCCGATATAGCAGTATCAAGCGATACGGCAACCGTCGTCGCATCGCCCGCTTCTCAGCATCGGATTTGTTCTGTCTTGTACCGGAACCTTTCACAAGGAACACGGGGCGACGACGTCGCCAGCTTGCAAGAATTTCTAAGCTCTGAAGGATATCTCTCGGCACAAGCGACCGGCTACTTCGGGCCGATGACCGCGCAAGCGGTTGCGAAGTGGCAGGCATCGCAAGGGGTCTCTGCCGTCGGCTCATTCGGCCCCATGTCGCGCGAGCGCATGAAGGCTTGGTGTGGCGGCGGAGTCGGACCTGTAGCATGCACCAAGGAGTACATGCCAGTCTGCGGCTCCAAGCCGATAGTCTGCATCACGACTCCGTGTAATCCGATCCAGCAGACGTATAGCAATCGTTGCGCGATGAATGCAGACGGTGCCACGCTCCTTCATGAAGGACAGTGTCGCGACACATCTGGAAATCCCGAAAACGATTTGCGCTGCAAAGCGTGGTACGACGGATGCAACAGCTGTTCACGCGAAACGCCAAACTCTCCTGCGATGTGCACGTTGCGCGCTTGCACCCCGGAGTCAATGACGAAGCCGTATTGCACCGCGTGGTTCGACAGCACCGGCAACAAACCACCCGTCATTTCTTCGTTCTCTGGCCCGACATCCCTCACCGTGAATGAGGCGGGGACGTGGACGATCAGTGCATCTGATCCAGAAAACGGGACATTGAGCTATAACGTGCGATGGGGGGATGAAAATACCTACGCCCCAGCTATGAGCCTCTCAGGCGCCGAGCGTGCGTTTGTACAGACAACCACCTTCACACACACGTACGCGAACGCAGGAGTATACACCGTCACGATCACCGTTAGCGATTCAGCAGGTAAAGAGGCGAAGACAAGCTCGACGGTTACTGTTGGAAGGAGCGTCGCATGTCCAGAAATCTACGCACCTGTTTGTGGGCGACCGAGCGGCTGTGCCAACACGTGCCCCGCCGGTATGTATTGCGCGATGATGTGCCAGATGCACAACCCGGTCACCTATTCCAGTATGTGTTTCCTTGAGGCGGCCGGCGCGAGCCTCCTCCACAGCGGTGCGTGCACCGCGACAAGTGGCTCGACCTACTAAAACGCACCTCGTATTTTCCCAAGGATGTTTTCGGCCTCGCCGTCTTTGTACGAGGAATGCGTCCATTGCCGGTGACTGTCATCGGTGAAGCGGGGGATGATGTGCATGTGCGAATGATCCACCACTTGTCCGGCGTGTTCGCGGTTGTTCATCATGAGATTAATTCCTTTCGCACCTAATGTTTTTTCTATTACTCCCGCAAGCTTGCGTACCACCTCTGTCACACTTGCCCAATCTTCGGGCGAAACCTCAAAAATATTTTGCGAATGATTTTTTGGGATCACCAACGTGTGGCCAGGATTGAGTGGATGAATGTCCAAGAAAGCGAGCACTGCATCGTCTTCGTATACCTTAAATGAAGGCAATTCGCCTCGAACAATTTTGCAAAAGATGCAGTCGTTTGCCGTCATGCGCAAAGTATATCCTTTGGGGCGGAGTGCTACAATCGCAGGAATGGAAATCTCCGAACTCATCCGGTCCATGTTGCGCAAGCGCGGAGTAGAGTCTCCGGGAGATGTCGAGGCGTTTCTTGCGCCGGATTATGCGCTCCATACGCATGGTCCAT
>CAYGKV010000014.1:0-21290 GCA_964350885.1 uncultured Candidatus Saccharibacteria bacterium | reverse complement strand
TGTTACAGTACGAGTCATTACCAGCGGAGTGCAAAACTACCTGCGGTCATACAGAATGTGGCGACTTTCCCGACTTGTGGTACACTCACTGTGTGCCTACTATTAGTATCGTATGAAATTCAACGTTGTTTCTGCTAGTGAGCCAAATGTGATGCCTCTTATCTATACTCATGAGTCTTCAATCTCAGCAGTTTTGATGCGCACATAAGACTCACGCGGGGGCAACCCTTCGCGTATGTCATTAAAAATCATTCTTTTCCTCCTCGTTTCCTCGGGCGTAATAGGCATCGCCGTCGGATATTTCCTCCGGCTTATTATTTCGTTGGGTAAACGAGGGAGCATGGAGCTTGAGATCCGCAAGATGAAGCTCGATGCCGAAGAGCGTGCAAAAAAGATCACGCAAGAGGCTGAGGCTCATGCAAAAGCAAAAGAAGAGCACGCCGCAGAGGAAATCAAGGGCCGAACGAGCGAGTTGCGGCAAATGGAAGAACGCCTCGTCCGCAAGGAAGAGCTCTTAGACAAACGTCAGACCAATCTCGACCTCGAGCAAGAATCTCTCGCCAAAAAGAATACCGAAGTGGCGGCAGAAAAGGCAAAAATTCAAGAATTGGTCCACGCACAGCAAGAGAAGTTGGAAAAAATCGCTGGCCTACGTATCGAAGAGGCAAAAGCCGAATTGATACAGTCGATCGAGAAGCAATCTGAGAGCGACATCGAGAGTCGTATGCGCAAACTCGAGATTGTGGGCAACGAACGCCTCGAGAGCCGTGCAAAAGAAATTCTCACAACCGCCGTCCACCGCATCGGAAACTCCGTTGTCTCGGATGTGCTGGTGACGACCATCTCCCTCCCGAGCGACGAACTTAAGGGCAAGATCATCGGCAAAGAAGGGCGGAATATAAGGGCATTTGAGCGCGCGACCGGAGTCGACGTGATCGTCGACGATACACCCGGCACCATTACCCTCTCATCGTTTGATCCGATCCGCCGGCAGATCGCACGAATCGCACTCGAAAATCTCATCCTCGATGGCCGTATACAGCCGACGAAGATCGAGGAATCGGTACAGAAAGCTGAGCAGGAGATCAACACCATAATAAAAAAGAAAGGCACCGAAGCGGCGTTTGAAGCCCGCGTGACCAATCTCGATCCGAAGCTTCTCATGATTCTCGGACGACTCTACTTCCGCTCAAGTTACGGACAAAACGTTCTCGATCACTCCGTCGAAGTCGCGCACCTCGCCGGGATGCTCGCTGCAGAGCTCGGCGCAAATGAGGCAACCGCCCGAGCCGGCGCACTCTTCCATGACATCGGAAAGGCCGTCGACCATGAAGTGCCTGGCACACACGTCGAGATCGGCCGTAGAATCTTGCAGAAATTCGGTGTTGGCGAAGACGTTGTGAAGGCAATGCAGGCTCACCATGAGGAATATCCATACGAAACACCCGAATCAATGATCGTCCAGGTCGCAGACGCGATCTCAGGCGCTCGTCCGGGTGCTCGTCGCGATTCTGTCGAAAATTACATCAAACGTCTCACCGAACTCGAAGCAATCGCCAAGAGCGAACCAGGTGTCGATAAATGCTACGCCATCGCCGCAGGACGCGAGGTACGCGTTATTGTGAAGCCCGAGGAGCTTTCTGATCTTGAGTGCCGCGCGCTCGCTCGCAATATTGCCGATAAGATTGAGAAAGACATGCAATACCCAGGCGAGATAAAAGTCTCTGTCATTCGAGAAACGCGGGTCATTGAATTTGCCCACTAAGAAGCGCCTCATTTTCGGCCAACAAGATCACCGGAGGAGGGTGTGTAAAATGGCTCTGGTAAGCCATATTTCCTCTGAGCATACCTTGACCCTGCGTTCTGGTTGTAAAAACTGTGGATAGTAGGCTTTTGTCAATTGACAGGCGGAAAATACGGCTCAAAATGGTCACGTGGATAGGTCGAGTATGTTTCTAATCATTTAATTAATAATTATATAGAACACCTATGGCAAATAAAATGGATTTGGTTGAGAGGGTCGCTACGACGATCGGTTGCACCAAGGCCGACGCTGAACGCGCAGTGGAGTCAATGATCATGATGATCACCGATTGCCTCAAGAAAGGCGACGAGGTCTCGGTCGCGGGCTTGGGAATCTTCCAGGCTAAGACACGCGCTGGCCGCACAGGCCGCAATCCTCGCACGGGAGCTACGATTCAGATTAAAGCGATGCGCGTGCCGAAATTCCGCGCGTCCAAGACACTGAAGGATGCTGTGAAGTAGTTTTTTGGATCATTGTCGACAACACAAAAACCGCCTTGAGGCGGTTTTTGTGTTTCTTGGTGCGGGATGGGAGAATCGAACTCCCAACTACAGTTTGGAAAACTGTCGTTTTACCACTAAACTAATCCCGCGTTACCCTCTCAAGATTTCACGAGAGTAAGGCTTCGGGAAAGCATACACCGAATCATTCTTTTGCGGAAATAGATACGAGCATATATATTCAAACAATGCCACCCCGCATTCACTCCATACTTTCCTCCATCGGAGCCCTTGCTCTCATCGCTGGAATCTTCTTTCTGTTTTCTCTGAGTCACGAGATCGTGGCCAACGTCTCAACCTTGGAACAAGTCGAATTGCCCATCCATATAATAGACGCGCAGGACGTTGTGGCATCCACTTCGAGCGACACGCCTCCCCTGCCGGTCGAGACAGTCGTACCGACAAAACCCCAAAAAGCCACAGATGAAGCCACAAAACAGACTGGACCAGAAATCGTGGCCAACAAACCAGCTGCGAACGAGATCGCGCGGATAGAGAACCCCTATCCATTTCCACCGCAACAAGACACGGCACTGAACGACATGGCCCGCCTTGCTCTCGTCAATATTCTTTGCACACAAACTGGGAACGGCGAATCAAAATCAATCTCTGGGTCTGGTGTCATCATTGATCCCCGAGGGGTCATCCTCACCAACGCGCACATCGCGCAATATGTGCTTCTATCCCAGGATACCCGAATCAACATTTCATGCGCGATACGCACCGGCGCACCCGCGTCTTCTCGATGGGGTGCCGAAATCCTCTTCATGCCACCCGTATGGATCGAGGAACACGCCGACGAGATCGCCATGAGCCGTCCAATGGGAACAGGAGAGCATGACTACGCGCTCCTCCTTATTACTCGGTCACTCAACACCATTCCGCTTCCGCCATCATTCCCCTTCCTCCACTTCGATACCCGCGAGGCAATTGGGTTCCAGGACGACAAGATTCTTGTGGCAAGTTACCCAACGGAATTCGTAGGAAACGCTGTCATACAATCGAGCTTGTACCCTGTCACATCACTAGCGACGATACAGAAGCTTCTCACCTTTGCGAGTACTACGGCAGACCTTCTCTCCCTCGGCGGCATTGTAGGAGCCCAGGGAGGATCTTCCGGAGGAGCCGTATTAAACATGTGGGGATTCCTTGTCGGCCTCATCTCTACCTCAAGCGAAGGCGAGACGACGGCAACACGCGATCTACGCGCGATAAGTCTCAGCTATATCGAACGCGATATGATAGTCCAGGCTGGCTTTGGTCTATCGAAAATTCTCGAAGGCGATGTGGTAGCTATGGCGCTCGATTTTAATACACGCTTTGCGCCACCCCTCGTTCAGCTCTACATAAAATAGCCTCTTCCGTGATTAATCGGGGTGCCCAGAATCGAACTGGGTCTACTTGGTCCCAAACCAAGCGTACTACCGGTATACGACACCCCGCAAGAGAGCATGCTAACACACCGTCGCTGGAAAGAATAATTTAGACTATTATTCGGTCCAAAGCAACTGAAACCAAGCGGAGATTCTAAAGGACATCGCGCATGTCCTTTAGAAATTATCCTCGAGTACTTGCTCAAATAGACGACAGCGAGCCGTCCTCGTTGCGTTGCTCATCACGACCCCAACAACGTCAATTTGATACTCTCTATCGTCGCCCTTCGCCTCCATGTAAAGTGCGGCTGTCCTGGCGATCTTCCTGAGTTTTGATGCATGTACAAGCTCTTCCGGCCGGTAATCCATTTCACGTGAAATGTTTTGGGTATTTTCACGTGAAACTGCCTTCACCTCAACAAATCTGACCGCGCCACCCTTGATCGCTATTATATCGATTTCACCCCATTTTTTCCTATAATTCCTCTCGACTACCCTATAACCCTTGCTCTCAAGAAAACGACACGCGATCTCTTCACCTACTCTCCCAGTATCCTTCCGTGTCATTTTTGTCTCCACAGTTTCATTGTACCAGTCTTTAGTGATAGTAGATTGATTTCATTGTTTGCCGTGTTTTCACGCGAAACATCTATGCCTGCGTTACTTAAGTAACATATTTGAGCCACAGTCCGTTAATCTTGGACATTAAAATGGCTGATTACAGAGCTAAAATGCTCGCTTTTGGCGATCTGAAAGGACATTATGGTCTGTAATTTGTCCTTTATCCACATATCCACCGAGTTTTCCACAGTTATACACACGGGAGATGCCCTTGTTTCTCAATGTATTTCTTTTGAGGACATGCGAGAGGCTCAAATAAAATGCATAGACGTGTATGTCCTTTAGAATACCGCGTCATGAATTATCTAGAATAATTAATGTTTACAACACAATTAAGTCCTTGACTCCAACGGCACTTCTCGATTAACTTTGCCCCATATGGAAAAAGTACGGATATCGAATTTTTATCTTCTTGCATTTACTCTAGTTCTTTTTGCATCAGCTTTGGTACTTCCGACCTCAACTTCTGCCCTTGAGGTGTCATCCCGCACACAACAAATATTACCTATCGGAGGAAGTAACGCTTGCACACAACTACCCGTCACTTCCTTTACGCCGTACATATACGATGGCGCCCTCCACTCATTTGAATTCACCGTGCCTGACGCGTCATATGTTGCCGTCTTGGGATCGGTAGGGGACAGTTCACTCTCATTCGACAGATTGACCCGCCGCGTCGACGCTTCCGGATCTGTTCTCATCCATGCTGATATAGAAACAACCCCTATCCGTGGCACGTTACCGCTGCAAGTGACGTTGTTGTCGGCACGTACGGGACAACCCGTGTGTCTCGCGACCATCTACGCAACCGTTGGATCTGGACCAGTACAATCGGCATCGGTGTCACCCGCAATTGCTCCTGCGAAGCCGAAATCTGCTGTTCCTTCGACCTCTTCGACTCCCGTGAAACAACCGATAGTAGTGTCTACAAGTTCATCTCCTTCCAAAGAAGAGAAGGCGACGGACGCTCCCACCACAACGCCCGTGCTCAACACGATACAGAGCAAGTTGAACAACCTCTGCGCTTCTGAGGCGAGCGCATACCGCTTGTGGCTCATACTCCTTGTCCTCTTCGCGCTCATGACTGGAGCACTCCTGTGGGCCGAATTCCCCCTGTCCTTGCCGTGGGCACGCACCCCAGAGCGCATTGCGACAATCGTCCTCGCGCTTCTACTTATACTCCTCGGGTTTTGGTACTTCTCCGCAGCATGCCGCGCCGCGCTTTGGATGCCGCTCGTTGCTTTCCTCATCGCAATATTGGGATTGCTCGCAGCTTTCTGGAATCATCCACGCGTAACACAGCTCCTATTGATCCAGGATTCGAAAAAATAAAACTATCTTGCCCGCCACCCCGTGTGGAGAAAACGTCGGAGTTGAATAGTCGGGGATAGTATGCGAACATAGCAACCAAAGCGGGTATGGTTCAATGGTAGAACATTTGGTTGCCAATCAAATGACCCGGGTTCGATTCCCGGTACCCGCACAGACAGACCACATGTAAGTAAATCGATCAGCGATTGCTCCCGGAGGGATTCGAACCCCCAACAACAGCTTCGAAGGCTGGCATGATATCCATTTCACCACGGGAGCGTCCGCATATCATACGCATGTGTTCGCTGAAATACAATGAATAGCCTACAATGTCCGGTATGGAAAAACTTCTCGTCCCTCATGAAGTCGATGAGTTGTGCGCGACGCTCCAGGCAGCGGGCTTTGATGCCTACCTCGTCGGAGGATGTGTGCGAGATCTCTTGATCGGCCGCGAGCCAAAAGACTGGGACATTACGACAAACGCAACGCCCGAAAAGATACAGGAGCTTTTCAAAGAAACATTTTACGAAAACGCATACGGAACCGTCGGCGTTGTTACCGCGTCCGAGGATCCTCGTTTGAAAGTCATCGAAATCACGCCCTATCGAGTGGAGGGGAAGTATTCAAACGCGCGACATCCAGATACCGTACGCTTCAGCGAAAGCCTCTCCGAGGACTTGAAGCGGCGCGATCTCACGATCAATGCAATCGCATACGATCCGACTCGCCATGCGCTCATCGATGAGCATGGAGGGAGAGAAGACATCGTGGCGCGGAGGGTGAAAACCGTAGGCAATCCGCATGAGCGATTCGAGGAGGACGCACTGCGCATGCTGCGGGCTGTGCGCATCGCGGCCGAGCTCGATTTTGTGATCGATACACAGACTGCCGAAGGTATCGCCGTGCAAGCAGCACAGCTCGAGAAGATATCTCGCGAGCGCGTGCGTGATGAGCTCATCCGTATTTTGGAAAGTGACCGGCCGATGCAAGCCCTGTATGTGGCTCAAAAGCTCGGCATTCTACGGTATGTTATCCCAGAAATCGAGGAAGGGATTGGTATCGCACAAAATCAGGCGCACTCATTTGACGTGTTCGAGCACCTGATGCGCGCGCTCCAACACGCGGCTGATCAAAAATGGTCGCTCGATGTACGCCTCGCGGCACTTCTGCACGATGTGGGAAAACCAGCGACGCGCGTCTGGTCGGAAGAGAAAAAAGATTGGACATTCTATAGCCACGATATGGTGAGCGCGAAAATGACAAAAAAGATCCTCACCAACCTCCGCTTTCCAAAGGAAACGATCGAGAAGGTGGCGACGCTCGTCCGCCTGCATATGTTTTTCTCCGATCCCGATCTCATCACACTTTCGGCGGTCCGTCGCGTCATTTCCCGTGTCGGAAAAGAAAACATCGGTGAACTGCTCAATCTGCGCGTGTGCGACAGGATCGGCACCGGGCGGCCTAAGGCACACCCCTTCCGATTGCGGAAATACATGTCAATGATCGATGAGGCGATGCGAGATCCTGTTTCCGTCGCAATGCTAAAGATCAATGGTTCAAAAATCATGGAGCTGGGTGAGAAGCCAGGGCCTCGTATCGGCTGGATATTACACGCTCTCTTGGAGGAAGTGCTCGATGACCCACAAAAGAATACCGAGGAATTCCTCGCAAAACGCACAGCAGAGCTCATGCAATTGAATGAAAGCGACCTGCGAGCTCTCGGAGAAGCAGGGAAAGACCGGCGGGAAGAAGAGGATGAGGCTGCAGTTCAAGAATTGAGAAAAAAACACCACGTCTCGTAAAGAAAAACCCCACGAGTCGCTCGGCCACGCCTCGCGCTCGCAGGGCCCGCCTCGCCGCCCCTTGCATCGAGATAGATGCAAGGAGCCCCCGGCTCCGGCCGCTTTTCCTTTTTTGCCCCGATAGCCCGAGCTTCGCTCGGGAGCAGAGCAAAAAAGAAAAAGCCGCCTCACCTGGCGACCCGTTTCTATTTTAGGTCGCCGCCGTGAAGCGGCTTTAGCGTTTTGTCCAACATTCCTCAAGAGTGACTAGAACAATTACACGAAGTACGTTTGCATCCAATCGGTCGCAGAGGCAACCGTAAATATTCAGTGCGAGAGTACTTTGTAATGTATTTGCTCGTTTGCAATTGAGCAACGAGGACTGAAAGAGCGCCTACGGACAAGAGTATCGCGTTATCGGACACTGTAAAGGACAGCCTGTTGATAACTCTGGTGGCCCTCGTGTCCTTTATAAAGGACACGGAAATACGGCTATAAATCTACGTCCAGTAGGATTGGGCAGTGGTCGGAGCCATGCGCGTCCGGGTATATCTTGGCTACCTGAACCTTTGGGACCAGGCTTTTGCTCACGAAAAAGCAGTCTATTCTCCAACCCACATTTCTCTCACGTGCATTACCAAAATTGCTCCACCATGTGTAATGTCCGTTACCTTTTGTAAACATCCTGAATGTATCGACGAATCCTGCATTCAAGATCGCGTCGATCCCTTCGCGCTCTTCTTTTGTGTACCCATGATCTCCTTCATTCGCCTTCGGGTTCGCCAAGTCATCTGGCGTATGTGCCACATTGAGGTCTCCGCAAAAAATGACCGGCTTTTTCTTTTCAAGTCGCTTCAAAAACTCGAGAAAGGCAGGGTCCCACCGTTTGTGGCGGAGGGCAAGACGACTCAAATCTGGTTTGGCATTCGGTGTGTACACGTTTACCACAAAACACTCATCAAACTCTGCTGAAGTGACGCGCCCCTCTTCATTGGGATCGCCATACCCATCTTCTGAGAGTTTGTATTTCTTCAAGATATCCTCTGGAAGACCGAAAATAAGGCTCAAAGGCTTTATTTTCGAGAAGATGGCGGTGCCGCTGTAGCCCTTTTTCTTTGCTGAATTCCAATATTCCTCATACTCAGGCAAATCGATCTCCGACTGATGCTCCTCTGCCTTCGTCTCTTGCAGGCATACGATATCTGGTTTCACCTTTTCGAGAAACGGCA
The DNA here is from genome assembly GCA_964350885.1 of uncultured Candidatus Saccharibacteria bacterium. GTDB lineage: Bacteria > Patescibacteriota > Minisyncoccia > Phycocordibacterales > UBA2100 > UBA10103. The sequence continues at coordinate 12,671 of CAYGKV010000014.1, read as the reverse complement.
CAAACGCCCCTTTCCTGTGTATGCTCCGTATGCCATTCACATTCCATGAGACGAGTTTCATACGCGTATAGTACCGCACCAAAATTTAACCCCGCCGCTTGCCATGAAACGCTTTGTGTACTTCGCGCAGATGCTTGTCGGTTACATGCGTGTAGACCTGTGTCGTCGCAATGTTGGCGTGGCCGAGAAGGGCTTGCACGCTGCGCAGATCCGCTCCGTTTTCCAACAAATCGGTGGCAAAACTGTGCCGAATGACGTGCGGCGTGACCTTCCGCGTGATACCGGCCTTGATCGCATACTGCTTCACCATCCGCTCCACCGAGCGGGGAGTGATGCGCAGTAAATCTTTGCCTTTAGCGATGCCTTTGCCATACGAGACGAACAACGCTTCACTCATATCACCCCGTTTCTTTATGTATGCCGCCACCGCTGCCTTGGCGGAAGGGGAGAGGAAGACCACGCGCACCTTCTCACCTTTGCCACGCACGGAGAATTCGTCGCGCGAAAGATCAATGTCCTGATTTAGATTGCATAGTTCGGAGACACGCAATCCCGTGGAGAAAAAGAGTTCGAGTATCGCCCGATCGCGCAGTGCTCCCAGATCATCCCCATCAGGAGCTTTCATGATGCGATTCAGTTCATCGGCGGTAATGAGATCCAAATCACGTCCACCAACTTTCGCCAATTCAATGCGTTCGGGATTCAGCGACTCGACATCACGCTTGCGGAGGAATTTGAGAAATGCGCGTAAAGCAATCAAGTGATAATTTTGCGTATTTTTCTTCATCGTGCCCGAGACACCACTCGATCGATTGAGGGTGATGCGAAATTCCCGCACCATCTGCTCAGTGATTTGTTTCGGGGCGGAAACCTTCGCATAGGCAAGAAAACGCATGAGATACCGATCGTAATTCTCCACCGTCTTCACACTCCGCCCCTTTTCTATTTCCAAATACTCCAGAAATTGCGTCTTGAGGGATTTGAGGTCTGCGGCCATAGGGTGATTCTAGCAAAATATTGTGCGACATTACTGACATTGACAAATTCCGATAAAGTCAGCACAATGTTGACTGGGCGCGCATTTCAAATCAAGCGCCTAGAAAGGAGGTGAGAACATGGGGACAGCAGCTCAAAAACTCGCGGCCTATTACGCCGCGATGATTCAGGGGCCGTTTCTCGGTCACAAGTCGGCCGAGAAGCAGGCCGCGGCCGTCGAGTGGGTTGGGACATATTGTCGGGTCACATTGCCCGACTTCATGGCAACTCGGTGTGATCTTCGGGTCACACAAACCTATGAGGACCTGGGGACCTAACATGTCCCCATCACGCCACCGAGGACGGCAATATCTGCCGTCCTCTTTTTTTATTTCAAATACTTTTTCTTTCTGAGTTTCTCGGGCAAAGTAAACACGGCCCCTTTATCAACTTCGTCGAACTCGAACGCAAATTTATTTTACTGTGTAACAGTCACCGGAAACACATATCGATATATTTTAGAATACGTGGTGTCTTTTAGAGACACCGCGAAAGAATAGATTCCTGGGGTCGAGGATGCTGGTACAGATAAATTAATGTAATAGTATGTCGTCTCGGCAACAGGCACGGGAGTAGGCAAACTTGGATACACCCAATCGACTTCCCAACCAAGCGAGGCAGCATTATTTTTCCAAAAGCCAATAGAGCTTTCCTGGCATGCAGGGTAATTTCTATTTGTAAAACTTATCAGAAACGCGAGTGTACCTCCGGGAGCGACCGAGTCGCTCCCGGAAGACGTCGTTTGCATAGGAAAGAGTTTGCATGTGGTTGTCGAGAGCGAAATTGTCATCGTCGACGTTGCCGAGGATACAGATACATTGCTGATGCTAATCCCGTGAGACGGGTACGACATTATCATGCCGCTTTGCAGAGCAGGGGCAGAAAAATCGGGAACAGTTGCCTGTTGTGCATTTAACAGTCGCGCAAATGGATATCCACTTAATGGAACTATTGGCTGATTTACCAAAATACCGGACCATCCTGAGGCGCTCGCGAGGGGATAATCAAATCCGATCGGTGCGCGCATTTCTACATAGACAGATTTATTTGCCGCAGTAGAGGTAGCAAGACTCGGATTTTGAATTTCCAAAACAGTAACACCCGTCTGCGTTTCAATCGGCGTTATGGTTCTTTTCCCGCTTCTGCGTATAATCCTCTTGGATGAAGAGGCAACCCAGCCGAGAGAATCTCTGTAAAATGCGTTGAACCCGGAACCGTATGCCCAATATCCCATCGTGTCGCCGCTATTACCGTACTCCGCGTGATGACAATCGGAGGAGTAGTACGATCCACCCCCACACATCCACGCGTTTGCATGCATCACCCCGAGCGCGTGCCCTAATTCATGCGCAACTATGGGAATGAATGGGCCCGATGTGAAGAAATTCTTTTCGTAATTGAGCGAATCAGTCGTATCATAAATAGTTTTACTTCCCCACGTGCACTGAACCACGTCCAGTGGATGCGCGGTCACATAGGCAGCACAGCGCGCAAACCCAACGTCTTCCGGTACGAGTTTCTTGGCAAACCTGACACCGTTTGCATATCCAACGTAATACTGCAATGTAGATTTCTGTATCCCGATCCATGAATACGACGTCTGGTACTCTTTACCTTGCCAGTAGCTCGTCCATTTTCCAACCCCCGAACATCCTCCGCCGGCATCATAGACTAAATAAACTGTGCGCGCATAGATGGTGGGGTCAATTGCGTGCGCAAGGAGATAATCTAGAATTTCCTGACGGTTTACATATATCGGCAACAAGCCACACACCCGTGCACCGCTCGAGTACGGCGTCTGTAGCCCTATCCAATCCGTGACAATTCCGGAAAACGACACTTTCCCGTACGATTGATCTTTATAGAACTTTTGCAGCGTCGATTTGAATATGATCGATTCAATATCGACAGGGGAATAGGGGGGAAGGGTCGTGTCAGTAGCATCATAGAGAAGAATAACGAGCGTCTTCTGATTTCCAACGGACCCGCTCGATGCTACCGTTGGCGCTGATTGAATCGTTAGGCCCCTCTGACCGGCAAGGGCGACAATGCGTCCTTCTATTTGATACCCGCGAATTTCTGCTTTCGTCCCCGAAAGAACCGGCTGCATATCCCCGGCCTGCGTGAGATCAAACGTGCCATTTTCCGTCAGAAATGAATACATGAAACGCGAGTCCGTATGATCTTCAAAATTATCAATATGCCGCACATTGAGAGTTCCTGTAATATTTACCTCCTTCTCAATATACTGTCGGAGCCCCGCTGGGATACGATCGCGTATCGACTGGGACAAAACATTGGCAAGAAATGCCTCAGGATTTGTCTGCGCAAATTCCTGCATATACCCTGCGCGTGTTTTTATTGAATTCTCCAAAGAGGCGGACACTTTTGCAGTGTCACTGAACCCCACAGTACCGACAACCGACGATACGATCAAGTTTGTGAGCGATCGTGCCTGTCGAAACACAGATCCAAGGTCGAGCGAGGACTCTGCAATCACGTCAGAACCAGAAGAGGTATCGATATCCACCTGCGCGTGTGCTGCAAAAGGCGACACAAACGTGCACGCCACAACCACAGAGATCAACAGAGGGAGGCGCATGTACGATGCGAACTCTTCTTTCATAGAGTTCATCATACCACGTACTTCTACTATACGCAAGTCACCGCACGTCACTTTTGAGATACTTTTTCTTTTGCAATTTCTCGGGAAGATACGATTCCGTGTCATACATTTCATAATCTTTCCCGTACTTCAATTCTTTCATGAGCTTGGTCGGCGCATTGCGGACCTTGAGGGGAATGGGGAGGTTGCCAAATTTTTTGACATCATCAAGCGCTTCGAAGATCGCATCGTATGCGCGGCGATCTTTTCTGCACTGCGAGAGGTATGCGACTCCGTGCGCAAGATTCACCGTTGCCTCCGGATAGCCGATCTTATTCACCGCTTCAAATACCGCATTCGCAACAACGAGCGCGGTCGGCTGTGCGAGGCCAACGTCCTCGCTCGCGAAAATAACCATGCGGCGCGCGATAAATTTCGGATCTTCCCCTGCCTCTACCATCCGCGCAAGGTAGTAAAGCGCGGCATCGGGCTGCGAAGCGCGCATGGATTTGATGAACGCAGAAATGGCGTTGTAGTGCTCTTCTCCTTTTTTATCGTAGCGCAGATGCCGCGATTGCACCGCTTCTTTCAGGGTTTCGACGGAAATCTTGCCGTAGAGATTTTGCGCCGTTTCGAGCGTTGTAATCGCCTGTCGCGCATCGCCACCCGCCATTTGGAAGAGCCATTCGCGCGCCGCTTTCGGTACTTTTATTTTTATGCGTGCGAGTATTTTTTCCATCTCTTTCTCGCTGTGTTCATTGAGTACAAAAACGCGGCAGCGAGAAAGGAGCGGCGCGATGATTTCAAAACTTGGATTCTCCGTCGTCGCGCCAATGAGCGCAATGTCCCCGCGCTCGACGAATGGAAGAAGAAAATCCTGTTGCGCTTTGTTGAATCGGTGGATCTCGTCGACGACTAAGATTTTTTGTTTCTCTTTGAGCAAGCTATTTCGGGTTCCGATGATTTTCTTTATATCTTCCTTTCCCGAATCCACGGCGGATAATTCATAAAAATCCGCACCAACCGCATTGGCATAAATGCGCGATAGCGTGGTCTTGCCTGATCCGGGAGGACCCCATAAGATGAATGAAAATATCTCTCTCTTCGCAATGGCGACCCGCAGGGGCTTGTCTTTGCCTACCAAATGCTCTTGACCAACGAATTCGTCGAGTGTTTTTGGCCTTACTTGAGAGGCGAGCGGTTGCATACGACTTCATTCTACAGCCCCGCCAGCTAAAAAGACTCATCCACACCAAGTGCATCTTGCACTTCCTACACGCATGCGGTATCGTACAGAAATATGAATACACAAAATCTTGTTATTGGAGTAGTCGCACTTATCGTTTTAGGAGTTGGAGGATACGGTATCTACAGCGCCACAAGTGATGGACCCAACGCCGCTAACGTAGCGGCCGTAGGACAAACAGCAAGCACAACACCAGCAGGTGATCCCGCCACGACAGTACAGGGACAAGACGTACGTGTCGGCACCGGAAGAGAGGCGAAGCCCGGTGATAAGGTGTCGGTGCTCTATGCTGGTAAATTTACTGATGGGACGGTGTTTGACAGCTCTGCAGCCCACGACAATAAACCTCTCACCTTCGTCCTCGGCGCAGATGGCCTCATTCCCGGTTTTCAGGTTGGCGTCAACGGCATGAAGGAGGGCGGCCAACGATTAATCTCCATACCGCCTCCTCTCGGATACGGAACAACGGACGTGAAAGATGCCGATGGGAAAATCATCATTCCTGCGAATTCGACTCTCGTCTTTGAGCTTGAATTGGTAAAAGTCGAAGATGCCCCCGCCGCTCCTGCTACAACGACTAAACAATAAAGAGCTTGCGTAGAGCCGCGGAATGTGATACCATTTCGGGCATGCTTACGAAGCGCAAAAAGGCCAACGAAATCGCGAAATCGCGCAGACACGAGACGGACACGGGATCTCCTGAGGTTCAGGTCGCTGTTTTAACACGCAGAATCGAGGAGCTTTCAATCCATTTGGATAAGAACCGGAAGGATAAGCATGGTCGCCGAGGTCTTTTGGGCCTTGTCGCCGATCGCCGTAAGCATTTGAAGTACTTGGAGGTAAACAACAAGCGCGCGTACGGTACTTTGATCAAGAAACTAGGCCTGAAGAAATAACCCGCCCCCGTGGGGCAGGGATTTGGTGAGTTCGAGAGCTTCGTTTTGTGCGCTATACTCCGTCTAGCGGATATTTTAATAAAGGTATTTCACTCGTGGCTAGACCATGGTGAACTAATTGAAAACAGGTCGCGTAACAGCCGCCCCCAAAATGACGTCGGGGCGACACGATTCCGCAGAATCGGATACGCGACATGATTTCGCAAAATCATATGGCTATCATTAAACATCCAGAACAACGCGTCGGTGTATTCATCGATACGCAAAATCTCTACCACAGCGCGAAGAATCTTTATCACGCGCGGGTAAACTTCGGCAACGTACTCAAAGATTCGGTGGGCGAACGCCGACTTATTCGCGCGCGCGCGTACGTCGTAACGACAGAATCGGGCGAAGAAAAAGGCTTTTTCGACGCTCTCGAGAAAATGGGCATCGAAACGACCACAAAAGATCTCCAGATATTCTTCGGCGGCGCCAAAAAAGCCGACTGGGATGTCGGCATGGCGGTCGATGCCATCACCATGTCGCCCAAGCTCGACACCGTGATTCTTTTTACCGGTGATGGGGATTTCATCCCGCTGGTGAAATACTTACAGGTGCACGGCGGCTGCCAAGTCGAGGTCGCTTCGTTCGGACGCTCGACATCGAGCAAGCTGCGGGAAGCGGCCGACCACTTCCTCGACCTCGACGAAGACCCTCGGCGCTATCTCTTGAACTACCGACCCGTACGCTCTTCACGGAGCGGACGCTCTACCCGCGACCAGAATCCAGGCGTTCAAGTATCTGCACCCGAAGACTCTCTCGCACCGCAAGAGGATTCCTCGCACATCGGCAAAATAACCGGGGTAGAGTAAGGGTCTGGTTCCGCTGGCTCTACTGCGCGGCCATCTCTCTCCGCGACGAAATGTATGCAAACACAATAAATACGAGACCAATGAGGCCAGTGATGGCTTCTGGTACGTGCACGAAGATGCCAAAAAGCATCGAGAGCGCGAGACCAAAAATAGCCCAGTGTGCGCCATGCTCGAGATAGCGAAGCGTCTCGAGTGTTTTCGCGCGCACGAGATAGACGGTAAACGTACGTACAAACAAGGCGCCGATACCAAGGCCCACTATGATGGTGGGAAGTGACGAGGTAATGGCAAACGCGCCGATGACGCCGTCGAGCGAGAACGCCGAATCGAGTACATTGAGATACACGAAGAGCGCAGCGCCACCTACAGCCACAGCAGAACCCGTCTCCATCTCAAACGACTGCGCGATCCCTTCTATCATGATGAAGAGCACGACGCCGATAATTCCGGCGATGAGGAGTGTCGCGGCTTCAGCAGGCACTAAGAACGCACATCCCAGAAGCACGGCGAGTACGAGGGCTATTTCAATGGCCTCGATGCCGCCCCAACGCGAAAGGTGCCGCTCGATCATGTCGATCCAATGTACGGTTTTGCGTTTGTTAAAGAAATATTTGAGCGACACGAGGAGGAGGAATGCGCTGCCGAATGCGGAGATAGCTACGCGAGCGTCTGCGAGCCGCTCTCCGTACGCAACAGGGTCGTAGAACGCGAGCATTGTAACCGCATAGGGCGAGAGCCATGCGGCGGCGGCCACGATAAAGATGGGGAAAATGAAACGAGTACCGAATACAGCGATAAGTATGCCCCATGTAAGAAAGCGACTCTGCCACTGGGGTGTCATGCGCTTAAGCACCTTCGCATTCACGACCGCATTGTCGAAGGAGAGTGTGGTCTCGAGTATCGTAAGAAGCACGACGAGGAAAAACGCCGAGAGTCCGCCCCATGCAAACACAGCCGAAAATGCGACGACGGAAACGATTGCGGGAAATATAAAGATACGCATAGAGATGCGGGCATACTAGCACATTGTATTTAAAGTCAACTTGTACTATAGTCAACATATTAATAAATAGCTGTGGCGGGCGGATAGGCAGTGTTGACCATATGGCTCACTACTGAAATCCGAACGTCACCCAACACAATGAAGAAAAAAGTGTATTCTCTCGAAATCGGGAGAAAGACGATGTCCGCCGAATTCAACGACTGGGCGGATCAGACAAATGGTTCGGTGTTACTTCGATATGGTAATAGCGCGGTTTTGGCGACCGCCGTCATGGGCTCAAAAGAGTCGAATCTCGATTATTTCCCGCTCTCCGTCGAGTACGAGGAAAAATTCTACGCTGCGGGCGCGATCCTTGGATCGCGCTTCATGCGCCGCGAGGGGAGGCCGTCTGATGAAGCAGTGCTCTCCGGTCGCATCGTAGACCGCACCATCCGACCGCTCTTCCCCAAAGGCCTCAAACGCGACGTGCAGGTCATTATTTCCGTTATCTCGCTCGAAGATTACGATGCCGACATTCTCGCCGTAAACGCCGCGTCGCTCGCACTCGCGACCTCAGACATCCCATGGAACGGTCCCGTATCTTCGGTGCGTATCGGTATTGAAGACGGGAGCGAGGCGCTCATCGTGAATCCAACGTACGGACAGCGAAGCGAAGAGTTGCCACCGAAGGCGCGCATGGATCTTACTGTCTCCGGCAAAGACGGCCTCGTCAATATGATCGAGGTCAATGCCCGCGAGGTAACAGAGCCCACGCTCGACAAGGCACTCATAGAAGCAAGCGCTGAGATCGAAAAGATTCAGTCATGGCAAAAGACAATCGTCGCTGAACAAGGTAAGGCGAAGAAGACATTCGCTGCTCCCGATATCACGCCCGAGATTAAGGCGGCATTCACAGATATCGTCGAGCCAAGATTAAAGGCGCTCAATGGCATTATGTCGAAAGAGTCCTTTGGAGAAATGAAATCCGAATGGGCTGTACAAGCGATCACAAGATTCCCCGATGTAAAACCGCAAATGCTCGACGGATATTTCGAACTCCGCATTGATGAATATGTGCACGATCTCGCGATAAAGGAAGGGAAGCGCGTCGATGGCCGCGCCCTCGACGAGATCCGACCACTTTTCGCACAAGCCGGAGGCATATCGCCCATTATTCACGGCACAGGCCTCTTCTACCGCGGACAGACGCACGTCCTCGCTGCACTCACCTTAGGTGGGCCTGGCGACGCGCAATTACTCGACACCATTGAATTTCAAGACACGAAAAAGACTTTCATGCTCCACTATAACTTCCCGCCGTTCTCGGTCGGAGAGACAGGGCGCGTGGGCGGATTCAACCGTCGAATGACGGGGCATGGCGCTCTTGCAGAAAAATCTCTGCGCTCCGTCTTGCCGGGAAAAGATGTCTTTCCCTACACCATTCGCATCGTCTCAGAATGCCTCGCGTCCAATGGATCAACCTCGATGGCAACCGTTTGTGCCGGCACGATCGCGCTTATGGATGCCGGAGTGCCAATCACGCGTCCCGTGGCGGGAATCGCCATGGGGCTTATGTCTGACGCAAAAAATGGTGCGTACAAAGTGCTCACCGACATTCAGGGACCCGAAGATCACCACGGAGACATGGACTTCAAGGTCGCCGGCACATCAGAAGGGGTGACCGGGGTGCAGATGGATGTAAAAGTAGAAGGAGTCCCGCTTTCCGTACTTAGCGAAGCGTTTGCTCAAGCTAAGAAAGCGCGTCTGCAGATCCTCGAAGTCATTACAAAAGAAATTGCCGCACCGCGCCCCGACATTTCTGTGCGCGCGCCAAAAATTCTCACCTTGGTCGTAAAGAAAGATCAAATCGGTCTCGTCATCGGCCCTGGCGGCAAAATGATCAATGGTATCCGTGAGCGTACGGGAGTAGACGACATCACAATCGAAGAAGATGGCACGATATTCATCACCGGCAAAGCCGGCTCTGCCGAAGCTGCGCAGAAAGAGATCAGCGACCTTACACGTGAATACATGGTGGGCGACAAATTCGAAGGCCCCGTCGTGAGGATCATGGATTTCGGCGCGTTTGTAAAAATTGGACCAAACAACGACGGACTTGTGCACGTTTCGGAAGTCGCACCGTTCCGCATAGAGAAAATCTCGGACGCGGTACAGATTGGAGATGTTGTTCCTGTAGTCCTGAAAGAAATTGACGAGAAAGGGCGCTATAATCTCTCTATCAAAGCAGCAGATCCGGAATGGGCTACTCGCAAAGGGCTCAAACCTTCCAGCGGCGGCGAACATCATGGTGGATACAGACAAGACAAAGGAGACCGACCTCGAAGATAAATCGACCGCACCTTCGGGTATCCCTCCCGCCGCCCCAACACCTCCGACCTCGACCCCAGAGCCGGAGGCACACATCCTCGAAGAGAGGATCACGCGAGTAGCGCCAAAAGAGCCCTCTCCCGCCCCCCCTACCTCACCCATCCCACCTGTGCCACCGATACCAGCACCGGTGACTCCTCCTGCGCCAGCTCCTACACCCACAAGATCAGCCACGGCGCCCGAACCCGCAACAGTGGGAGCAGATATCGCAAAGATTCTACAGGGCGTAAAACTCCCCGAGAGGAGAACGCCGGAAAAACCGGCCGATACCAAAACACCACCGCCGATTACCGCACCAAATGACACTCCTTCGGGGAAGACAGCTCCACCGCTCGATCCGGAAAAGCCCCGAAATACAGTGAGCGCAGTACACACGCTCAGGCACGACCTCCAAAATGCTGTGCACGATCAGAAGATATCGGTAGTCCGAGCGGTATCGCTTGAGGAAGATCGCCGCGCGCACGAAACAAAAGGACAAGAAGAAGCTCCTGCGGCACAGAGGCGATCCAAACGAACCTTCGCAATCGTTTTCAGCGTCGCTCTCATGGGCATCCTCGGCGCGAGCGCACTGTTCGCTGTGTACACGGTCATGCAAGAGCGTAGCAGTACACCATCCACCCAAATTGATTCCTCGATCCTTTTCGCCGAACAAAGTATCCTCCTCCCATTAAGCAACTACTCGTCGAGAGATCTGAAGCGCACGATTGCCGAGGCACGCATTTCATCACCAGGGACACTTGGATCCATCGCTCAAATAATTCCTGTTATCGCCGTCACGAATCCTGACGGCACAACGCGCAATGCCCCCGCATCGTTTAGGGAATTCATCCGCGCTATAGAGGGGAATCCGCCCGATGAGCTCATCCGCGCGCTGAAGGATGAATTTTTCTTTGGAATACACACGGCTGATGAAAATGCCCCACTCATGATCATCCCCATCACTTCATACGACCACGCCTTCGCGGGGATGCTCAGCTGGGAAGAAACCCTGAACGCCGAACTTGCCCCCGCGTTTACGTCCGTATCAAAACTTGTGACCGACCCAAATGGAATCCCGAGTAAGCGAGTATTCCAAGATCTCATAATGCGAAATTACGACGTCCGGGCGCTCAGAGATGATGCGGGTGAAATACAGCTCTATTACTCGTTCCCAAGCCAAAACATGCTCGTCATTGCAGAAAGTCCCTACTCTTTTACTGAAATCTTGAGTCGCCTCCAAGCGAGCCAAAAATTCTAGAGCATGTTTGGGGACGTTTAACCGAAGCGAGGGATCGCAGGTTCTCAAACACGCTCTAGAATTCCCAAAACCAACAGGGTATACTGTCCGCTATGAACACAAATGAAGAGCAGTTGGAGGAATTACGTGACGCATTGGAAGTGGAGCGCCACACACTCGAGGAAGAGCTTGCCGGACACGGGCGAATTCAAGCCTCGACAGGTGACTGGCAGGGGAATTCAGGCGAGCTTACGGGGACCGAAGCCGACCCGTCGGATGCCGCAGACCAGATTGAGGAGCTGGTCACTAATGTGCCTCTCGTCGAGGAATTGGAGAAGCAGCACCGCGATGTCGTCGACGCACTCAAGAAGATGGATTCAGATACCTATGGCATGTGCGAGAAATGCGGAGAAGTAATTCCGTTTGAGCGCTTGCAGGCTAACCCCGCTGCTCGGGCGTGCATCAAACACGCTTCATAGCCCTGTTCTTTTGATACACTTGTTTGGTAATGGCCAGTAAACAAAAGATTGCTTCTGGTTTTGCACGCGTCTTTGGCGCGCAGCCAATGCTACCAAAAGCGGCTATCGTATCCGTCGAATGTGACATCGTGAAGGGGTTGCATGCATTCACCATCGTCGGACTCCCCGATAAATCGGTAGAGGAAGCAAAAGATCGAATCGCTGCAGCGATAAAGAACACGGGAGAAGAAGAAACATTCGAGTCCCCGAAGAGGAGCAATAAAAAAATCGTCCTCTCCCTCGCGCCAGCTGAGCTCAAAAAAGAAGGCGCGGTCTTCGACATTCCACTTGCGCTATCATTCCTCTTGGCTTCGGAGCAAGTGGAATTTGATCCCCACAAAAAATTGTTCGCCGGTGAACTTGCCCTCGATGGGACGGTGCGAAAAATTCTCGGCGTTCTCTCTATAACTGCCGCCGCACGCGTGGCGGGATTCACCGACATCTACGTCCCTGAAGAAAATGCCGCGGAGGCCTCTCTTATTTCAGGCGTGCGGGTTCACCCCGTCTCATCTCTTGAGGATGTGCTCACACAGCTCTCCGGAAAGTCGAAGACAGCGGCACCGCGACCAACGCCACGAACGCACGATGATGAGACCGCACTCGACTCAATCCGCGGGCAAGAGAGCGCAAAGAGGGGACTCATCATCGCTGCGGCTGGCGGACACAATATCGCACTCCATGGCCCACCCGGCACGGGGAAGACTCTCCTCGCGCGGGCTACGGTTTCTATACTCCCGGATCTTTCTGAAGAAGAAATGATCGAGGTCACAACGATTCATTCGCTCTCCGGAGCATTGGATGGCCACGTGATATTCCGACCACCGTTTCGTTCTCCGCATCACACGTCTTCCTATGCGGCCCTTATCGGCGGCGGCTCGTCGGGAATACGACCCGGTGAGGCGACGCTCGCGCATCGTGGCGTTCTGTTTGC
>CAYGKV010000013.1:0-22311 GCA_964350885.1 uncultured Candidatus Saccharibacteria bacterium | reverse complement strand
CAGGCCGCTCCCGAAGCGACGGATCTTTACTCTTACGAGACTATCTGGGATTACCCCGCCTTTCGGCGAGCTATACCAGACTTCGGGGTACGTTCCTACGTGTTACTACCTCGTCTGCCGGTTGCCTTGCGGCCCCCGTGACTTGCATGCCTTATCCATACCGCCAGCGTTCACCCTGAGCTAGGATCAAACTCTCAGTAAAGAATACCTTTCAGTATTCCCTCGTGTTTTCACTTGGGCGATTACAAACGCATAGCGTCTGCCTCGTTTCCTCGTTAATGCACAATTAGAGATTTTGAATGCTCTGTTTTGGATGGACGGAACAAAAGAATGTCGAAATTTTCCTCATCAGAAAATTTCGTCTCTCGTCCCATTACTGTTTTATTTACTCAAGCACAAGATCCTCCTAGAATCTTGAACCTGTTTTCTACTTGCTTGCTTGTGTGTGTTTCTTACCAATACTTTGGTTATGTATTGCGTACAATTGTATATTCAGTTTTCAAAGTTCCGTCCGAATAAATCATAGAAGTATTTCGGTGCATCAACTCCCTCCCCCTATTTGGGGTCAAGTATGTAGGCTCGCGAGTGCGACCCAGACAAGCCATCAGGAGCGATGGTCGAGAGAGTATATAGGAGGTGCCATACCGAGTCAATAGCCTGTACGCGAGGCTATCTCCGCAATTAACACCGGAGATGCTTATATACCTCCTCTTCGCTTAGGCCACATTTTCCGACTAGGTAGTCCTCCACAAAATCTTTTAACAAAGCTCTATTTATGGGCGAGTGCCGAGGGATTTCAGAGCAATGCCCTGTCGCTATATGCTCCACCTTGTCATGCCTTGTCCCTTCCTTGTCCTTAACCCCCCCCTATCTTTTTGAGCGCTTGCCAAACGTCTTCCGGTTTACAGTTAGCAAGCTTGGGCTTACTGCCCGAAGGTTTAGCCACAAAAGTTTTCAGCCTACTAATTCGGGCTTCCGAAGAGTAAGGGTCGTTTTCTTTCCACCTTTGTTTTGCATTGCCGACAACTGATTGAACATCGCTTCCCAACGAAGATGGTTTTCCGGCATTGGGACATAGAAACCAACCTGCTCCCTGAACTTCTCCGGAATGTCGAAATGGGTCTGAACAGCATCATTGATCATCACAACGAGTTCAGAAATAGTATCCGCTTGTGTGTAGCAATTAGAAAGTTCCCCGTCGGGTGTGGTGATTTTTGCCCAGAAACCTCCGTCCTCATTTTTGATGCTGACGTTGATCCTATCAGGCAGTTTGGCTCTATACTCCTTTATTTGTTGCTCTTTTTTCATATAGATACCGACGCTAGACTTATATACAATCTTACGTCTATTTTGTAGCCACGGAGGCATATCCTAGCAGGATTTGGGGAAAAATACCATGAAGCGATTGGTGCCTCGAAATATGCTGAATTGCCTCATGACTCCTCATTTAGAGGAATGCCAAATGTATCGGTATTGTTATGTTTCTGGGTACCCTAAGTGTCGGCTCTGACGGTATGATCTACGGCATCACAAAGTTTGATGCATTATTCTGTGTCGGCATCCTAATGCTCATCGCCATCTGGACTCAGATAGCGACGATGCATCACATGATGCTTGAGCGCAAAGGAGAGATGGTTTAAGCGGCACGAGATCTCGATTGCAGGACGAATTATTTGCTGAATTGCATGAGGTTGGGGAACTGGTTACGGCCCGACAATCCGCTCTATCCACAGCGGGATGATGCGCGAGGCCTCAGGAGATTCCTCGTGATGGTACGCCGGGTCTTCAAACCGCACTACTTCGGGATGAAATTGGAGCGTGTAGGCTGCTGGGCCGTACCGTAATGCGCTAAAGCGGCACCCCTCGGCGCTAGCAAGAAGCGTGGCCCCGCGGGGCAATATTGTGACGCTGTCTTTGTGCGCGTACTGCGCCATAAATGTATCGGGCAGTCCTTTGAAAAGCGGGTCCCGTTGCCCCTCTTCCGTAAGCGAGACCTTAAACAAGCCGAATTTGCTCTGCTCTTTGTCGTGATTGACCTCACCTCCGTAGATATTCGCTATCAACTGGTGTCCATAGCAAACACCGAGAAGCGGCATTTCTTCTGCGAGAAGGTACGACACAAGGTCTTTTGTGCGCGAGAGTATCAAGAGCGACATGAGCCGCACCGGATCGTTCTCCGCGCGACCGCCATGAAAATCAAAGTCCGACGATCCGCCGAAGATCACGCCATCAAAATCCGCCAAAAACTTCTCCGGCTTCGTCCACGATACTTGCTCGTCGAGAGATGATACGAAAACGATATCGGCGAGCCCTCCGACAGAGCGAATAAAATTCTTTTGTTCGTTCTCAATGCGCTGAGGGGTCGTCCGCGATTGGATGACCAGTAATTTCTTCATATTCTTTTATACCACGCTCATTGAGAAATATTCAAAAAGAAGGGTCGGGGCGCTCTCGCACCCCGACCAAGCAAATCAACGGCCATCGTTCGGCAATGGCGACTGGCGCCAGTGGCGGGCATCTGAGAGATGACTCGTGTCCGAGTCACCGAGATTCCCCCCCCGTGTGATGGGTCCGGACTCCTCGGCGGAGCCATTCGCCACGCCGCTGGATTGGACCAGCAGTGGCTCGGGCTTCGCCGGTGTAGCGGCCGGCGGCGTAGAACAGAAGATTTTTTTTCGCATTCTTCTTCCCCTAAGATCATGGCGGTGCTTGATGCATCCGCTGTGATTCACAGTATTTCGCCAGAGAATGTAAGTCAAGCGGCTGCGCTTGCCTTGTTGTGTACACAGACGCAAACGATAGAATGCACAGATGGCTGTTGTCTTTTTTGACTTTGACTCGACGGTGGTTACAAAAGAAACTCTTGACGAGGTGATCATAGCTGCGCTCAAAAATCATCCAAATCGCGATGATCTGGTGGCGAGCGTCGAGTCAATCACTCGCCTCGGCATGGAAGGAAAACTAGACTTCAAGGAATCGCTAGGCCGTAGGCTTACGGTGGTCCCGATATCAAAAGCCCTCCTCGAAGAGACTGGCAAGGCAATGATGAATGAGCTAACTCCGGGAATGCCGCAAGTTTTCGAATGGCTTCGAAGTGCAGGGCATACGAGCTATATCGCGAGTGGCGGATTCGAGCAGTGCATTTTGCCAGTCGCGGAGATGCTTGGTGTCCCACGTGAACGACTCCTCACGAATCGACCAAGGTTTGATGCGCATGACATGGTAAGCGGCGTTGACGAGACGTCCCTCCTCTGGACCAATGAAGGAAAGGGGCCAGTGCTCCGATCAATCAGGCAACAATATAACGATGCACAACCATTCATCATCGTGGGCGACGGCATGAACGACTACCGCGCCTTTGAGTCCGGCGCGGCCGATGTGTTTTGCGGATTTGGTGCCAACGTCCGCCGTGAGAGCGTGGTAAAAAACGCACCGCACTTTTTCGACTCTTCTGATGAACTTATGCAGTTTCTGAAACTTTCGCTTTAAAAGACCGGGTGCATACAAGGCGGTTGACAACACCGACCGGCGCGTTATCCTAGAAGTGTTGGGCAACCGACCGGTATGATTTAGATACTTACACAATCCACCTCTGATGCGCGAACCCGACGGTTCGTGTCTCGAAGGTGGTTTTTGTATTTGTACTCCGGCGTGTATGCCGAATTCTCCTTTTTTAATCGACATACACTCCGGAACGCAATCCCGCGTTTCCGGATGCAGACGAAATGAGCTGCATTGTTCTTTGAGCTCTTTTCGCCTGCATCATTCCACAAGGAGAACGAAAATGAAGATTCGTATTTCGCCTATCAATGGACATGCCGACCAGATTAAAGAATATCTCGGCTCGGCTATCTCGGGTTCTTCCATCTCTTTCGATGGAACAGCAAAGCAGGACTACGATGTGGTCGCTCACATCGAAGAAGACGTTCCCTCGCCTGTGCTCGCGCTCGTCGGCCGGAATATCATCCAAGCCGGTGGCGGGCGCGTACGCGTCACCTCTGCCAACCCGAGTCTTTCGTGGGAAGGCGGAGGAGGAGACGGATGGTGACCGCGAACGGCGCCGAGTTGAATCCTCGGCGCCGTTTCCTTTTACATTACATTGACAGGAAAGGCCACGTCCCATATCATTTATCCTATGAGTAACGGTCGAATCGCAGCAGCCTGGTATTTCTTTTTCTTTACATCCCGAGGAGGGGTAGCTGTGTCGTTGCTCAAATAACAAAAGCAAACAAACGCAGACAAGCCCCTCCTCGGAGGGGCTTTCTGTTTGTAGTTTGCGATGTGCGCCCACAAGGACATACATCGCAGACCGCAATCACGCGGAACCTGCTGCAAGCTTCTGAAAGAGCTTGTAGGCTCTTTCAGGACAAGTTCTTTCACAAGCTTGCGATCAACAGGGAGAAATACTATGAGCGGATATTTTGTCTCGAATGTTGGATTACCGCCTGCAGATGCACTGAAAACCGGCGACGAAAGACGAAGAGAAGAGGCCCGGGAAAAGCTTTTGAAGTATCGCTGGAAGCTCGAGGCTTTGTTAGGTGACAACTTCGAAAATGATCCTCGGTTCCAGAAGATGATTGAGGACTTAGTCAGGGGACGCGCAATTTGGAATGTTTTCGCTGACTACCAAGAGGCACCGGCGAAATATCCTGCTGTCGATCGAACGAACTCGGGATGGTGAGTTGATATGGGCGGCCAGGTCATGATTGATCTGTGCCGCCCGTTTCTTTTTTATATAAATAGTTAGCGCCGGCGGGAATTGAACTCCGCCGGCGCCATAGTCAGTACCACCTTACGCATTGCAGTACATTATCTGCAACTACGTGGGGTGCATGCGAGCCATTCACATGCACGTGCGCGAGCTCGCACATCGGTCGGCGCTCTTCCCAGAGTGCCTTCATCTTGGCCGGATCTCTGGCAAGCGGGCGATTTTCATCGCCGCGTAGCCGTTCGATAATGACTTCGAGCGGCACATCGAGCCACACGACCATTGTGGATTCGAGCATGCGGATTCGGTTTGCCTCTTGAGCAAATGCGCCGCCGCCAGTCGCGATAACCGCGTTGCGGTGCGCAAGAAGATCGAGTAAGACGCGACTCTCAATCTCCCGAAAATACGGCTCCCCATTAGCCGCAAAAATCTCAGAGATGGATCGCTGTTCCTGATCGACGATGATCTTGTCCATATCAAACGCCTTCCAGTGCATTCGCGCTGCGAGCTCCTCCGCGACCTTCGACTTTCCCGCCCCCATGAAACCCACTAGGTAGATCCTTTCTTACTTCATGGAAGCCTCCCTATTTTTCAGGCACTATTGCCCCGCGGCAGAATGTACTACGTAAACCGCTAAGTCAAGGTGCCCCGCATCCAGTACTTATTTCTTCTTCCGTCCACGCCATTTTTCTACCGAGACAAGAAGCGGTGTTGCCAAGAATATCGATGAGTAGGTTCCTGCGGTGATGCCGACCAAGAGTGTGAGGGCGAAATTCCGGGTCGATTCCGGCCCGAGGATAAAGAGCGCGAGGAGTGAAATAGCTATCGTGACGGATGTGTTGATAGAGCGAACGAACGTCTGCCCAAGAGAGAGGCCTGCGGTCTCTGCAAAATCCTCCTTGCGATTTCGCTCTTCGTTGATACGCAAATTCTCACGCGTACGATCGAATACGACGATGGTGTCGTGGATAGAAAAACCGAGAATGGTAAGGAGAGCGGTAACGAAAAGCGTATCTACCTGCGCGCCGGTCAAATACCCTAAAAGCGCGAAAAAGCCCATCGGTATGATGACGTCGAACATAAGCGTGACGAGAGCGATGAGCCCATATATCCAAGAAGATACCGGCTTCGAGACTTTCCTGAATGCGAACGCGATGAAAAAGAGAATGCATACCAGGACGAGCGTGAGAGAAATGAGTGCCTTGTTGCGAAGCTCTGTGCCGATAGTGGGTCCCACCTCGGTAAGCTGGAGGATTACTCCGCGATACGCATCGCCTCCTGAGAGGATCTCTGGGAGAGAGCTGCGCTGTATCTCCGTAAGGTTGCCCACGCGAAGTACGTAGTCGCGCTCACCTGCTTCGCGTAGTGAATATCCAGTCATTCCAGCGCCCTGAAGCGCCTCTTCTATAGGCTGCGGCGCCGGGCGCTCCACGGGATACGTGACCTGTGCCAGCGTCCCTCCCGTGAAGTCGAGACCGAGCTTAAGACCGAATATCGCGATCGAAATAAACGAAGCCAAGACGAGCGCGGCCGTGAAAGAGAAGAAAAGTGTTCTGTGTTTGATAATAAACATAGTTATACCTTTATGCCGCTCCCAAACAGAAAGCGTGCGAAGCCTCCTTTTGCATTCACGCCAAGAGCGAGGAGCAAGGTGCGGGAGACGGTGATGGCTGTGAGCATAGAAACGAGCACGCCGAGGCCGAAGACAAGCGCGAAGCCCTGAATAAGGGGCGTCCCGAACCAGAAAAGAATTACTGCGGTTATCATCGAAGAAATATTCGAGTCGCGAATCGAAAGCCACGCACGGGAGAATCCATCGCGTATCGCCTCTTCAGTGCTTTTACCAGAGCGTAGCTCCTCTTTCATGCGCTCGAAAATAAGAATGTTCGCATCCACAGCCATACCTATCGAAAGCACCAAGCCTGCGATGCCGGCGGCAGTGAGCGTGACGGGAATCAGAAGGAAGATCGCAAGGTTCGCGAGTACGTAGAGAATAAGCGCCACTACCGCGATAAACCCCGGAAGTCGGTACCAGAGCACCGTGAAGAGCGCGACTGCTAAGAACCCGATAAGCGCTGCCATAATGCCGTCCCGCACCGCCTTATCTCCCAACGTGCCGGAGACGGTCTGTGTGGAGATGAGCTCGATCGGCACCGGAAGCGCGCCATAATTCAGTGTTCGCGCGAGCTCCTTGGCGGATTCGGGTGAGAAATTGCCGGAAATAACGGCCGTGCCATCGGGGATCGCTTCGCGAATCACCGGGGTGGAGATTGGGGTGCCATCGAGAAACATTCCGAAATATCGACCCACGTTTTTCTTCGTAAGGTCTGCAAATATCTTTGCGCCTTGACTGTCGAAATGCAACACCACCACCGCTTCATTCAGCGAGCCCGCGCCTCCCTGAAATTGCAACTCTGCGCTCGCCAAATTTTTCCCAGTAAGAGCCGCCGGTTCAAAAAGCTGATTGATGCTCGACGACGCGACGTCTGCGAGATCCGCACCCTGCTTCAACATACGGAACTCCAGGACGGGAGTCTCACCGATAAGATCTATCGCCTTTTGTGTGTCCGTTACGCCGGGCAATTCCACGATCAATCGCTCTTCGGGATTTCCTGCGAGCGTACCTGCATGCTCGGTCTGTACTATCGGCTCCGAAACACCAAAGAGATTCACGCGGCGCTCAATCGTCTCGCGCAGAGCCGACATTGATTCGGCGACATCGCTCCCCGCGATATTCGAAAGGTCGGCACGGTAGACGAGCTGTGTGCCTCCCGAGAGATCGAGACCGAGCTTAAAGACACGTGATCCGCTTGTCTCACTGCTATACACATACCAACCAATTCCCGCCCCTACCAAGAGGACGATGAGGGCTGTAAGTCTTTTTTGCCACATGGCGAGCAGTCTACCTGTGCTTCTCTAGTAAATCAAACAGGTTCCTGAATATCATCGCAACCGCGATGGGGCCGACGCCGCCGGGGACGGGAGTGAAGACGGCGGCTTTCTCTGCACATGCCGGATCGGCATCGCCCACCACTTTCCCCTTTGATTCCGATGCTCCCGCGTCCACCATCGCAACGCCAGTTTTGATGTGTTCTGGCTTGATAAATCCAGGATTCCCAGCTCCGCACACGACAATGTCGGCATCTTTGAGGTCTTCGATGGAGCCCTCTTTGAGTGTGAAGAAGGAGACGCGGCCGCCGAGGCGCTTGAGAAGGGCTGCGCTCGGTGCGCCTACGAGGCGGCCAGCGCCAACCACAACGGTGCGGGCATTTTTGATTGTTACGTGAGACCGTTCGAGTATCTCAACGACCGCGAGCGCGACGGGAGCAAATACCGGATGCTGATCTTCGGGAAAAGTCGGATTGAGAGCGTCAACGTCTTTTTCTGGCGGAATCGCACTGAGTATCGCATCGGTGTCGAGAGATTTCGGCAACGGCAGCTGTACAATGAGCGAATCTACCTCCGCAGCAAAATCCTTTACCCTCTGGATCGCTGCGGATGTATCAGTATCCACCGGAAGATCGACGCGTACCATCACTACGTTTAGCCGCGCAGCCGCGCGCATCTTGATCCGCACGAATGATTCGATGACGGGATCAGCGCCACACACAAGAATGCCGAGTTTTATATCACGCTCAAAAAGCGCGCGGCGCTTTGCAAGCGCCTCGTACATGTCTTCTGCAATAGCTCGGCCGTCGATAATCATTGTCAAATTTATATTATTGCCATCTCTTTTTTAAGCGCCGCGATACCGTCTTCAAGCATAACCTTTGGTTCCCATCCGAGGAGCTCCTTCGCCTTTCGATTATCTGCACGAGAATCGTGCGCCTCAATGCGAGGCGGGCCGTATTTGATTTCCCCGCCAAACATACCGGCGAGCGCTTTGATCGAGATGTTGCGGCCAGCGCCGATATTAATCACTTCTCCCTTCCCTACATTCGGACTCTCCGCTGCAAGCATGTTTGCACGTACCACATCACTCACATGCGTGAAATCACGAGTAATCGTGCCGTCACCGAAGATTGTTATCGGTTCGTTATTCTTTCGTGCGAGTGCAAATTTCCCAATCGCGAGTGCATATGCACCATTCGGATCCATACCTGAACCATACACGTTGAAATACCGCAAACTCACTGTCTGAATACCGTAAATTTCTGCAAACATCTTGGCGAAGAGCTCTCCCACGTACTTCTGAAGTCCATACGGATTCACGGGGTTTGCGGGCATCGTCTCGATGAGCGGCAATGTATCTTGCGCTCCGTATGCAGAGCCAGAGGCCGAGTACACGACGCGCCGCACCTTTGCGCGTGCTGCTGCTGCGTAGACAGAGACCGTCCCGGTGATGTTTTGATCGGTCGTCTCGACAGGGTGCTCGATCGAATATGGGACACGCGGCACGGCGGCAGTGTGAAAGACAACATCCGCCCCCTCCATGATCGGAGCGATCACGTCGGTCGAGCGGACATCGACTTCGTGGAGTGTTGCATCTTTCGGCAATGTGGCACGGCGAAATGATGGATCGATATCGATGATGTGTGTCTCCCAGCCGTCCTTTACAAGCGACGTGGCGAGATTGCTCCCGATAAATCCTGCGCCACCTGTAACGACTGCTTTTTTCTTTTCCATGTGAGTATTACGATCCACGAGCAGTTACGAATATTCGTATTGTTTGAAGCATAATAAATAAATCAAGTAAAAGCGAGCGATGCGCAAGGTAGTAGAGATCGTAAGAGAGCTTCGTCTTAGTTTCTGCAATGTCCGTACCGTGATGCGGGTCCCGATCATGGCGCACTTGCGCCCAGCCGGTCAAGCCCGGCGCTATGAGGTACCGCGCGTTGTAGTAGGGAATGCGCGCACTGTATTGAGCTGCGAGCGCCGGCAATTCGGGGCGCGGCCCAACAAAGGAAAGTTCGCCGCGCAGCACGTTCCACAGCTGAGGGAATTCGTCGAAACGAAGCAATCGGATCCATTTCCCCACGCGCGTCACGGTAAGCTTGGTCTTCCCCGACACTCCGTAGTCTCCATCGTCATTGCCGCTCATGCTGCGGAATTTAAAGATTCGGATTGGTTTTTGAAACCGCCCAACACGTTGTTGCACAATGAAGATGTCGCCGCCATCATCGAGCTTGATCGCGAGGATAATAAACGGGTAGAGCATCAAGGAGAACATGCCTACGACAATGGCGCACGTGATGTCGATCCCGCGCTTCACCACGTCATACACTCGTGAGGCGCTCACATTTTCTAGCACCCATTCATACGTGATGAATGATAGCGGCTCGCGCTCAAAGACTTCCTCATACAACGTCGCGGCATCAAGGAGGGCGAAACGTCGTTTGTGGAATGCCGCGTCATAAATAATGGGAAGGGCCGCAGATACCGCCTTGTCAGAGAAATCAACGACAAGAAAGGTCACGTTATCTTCTTCGGCGACACGACACGCGCGCTGTATGATCTCATGCGACGGAGATCGGGCCGTGTCGATCACATGCTCAAACACAAACGGATAGCGTGAATCCCCTGCCACCTCTTGCGTAAGCGCCTGCGCATCGGGGCCGGACGCTATAAGGACTCCTGAAAAACGGTACCGACTTCGTACATGAGGATAGAGCGTAACCCGCCACAGAAAAATCAATGTGAATGATACGGCGAGATAGAGAACCAGTATCGTCTTCGGTGCAAGCCCAAACGCAGGAATGAAAAAGAAAAAGAGGGCCGCCAGAATTATGTTGATGATCTGGGTATATAAAATGGTCGTAGCCAATCGACTGCGGAAAAGCCTCGTGTGTCTACCATACAAACCCGCAAGGAAAAATATAGTCACCCAGGCGCCGAAGAGGACGAGGAACGGCACGAGGTGGAGTAGGAAAAGATCGGAGGGTGGCGGTGAAAGGTATCGTAATCCCAACGTGACCCACAGTGATGCTGTAAACACCGCAATATCCCCCAGCAAAAGCACAACGTATTCCCGCTTGGGAACCAGTGACATATCGGGTATCATTACATAAAATGTGGCATAAAACAACATCAAAAACAGCTATGGAGAAGAAAAAAATACTATTCCTCATTACGAAGGCGACTTGGGGCGGGGCGCTCTGGGAAACCCACGGTTTTCCCAGTCCTTCCTCCACGGGAAAACAAGTGTTTTCCCGACCCCTTTCCACGCCCCGCCCGCAAACATAATCACTGTATGGATAGAAAAATAAAAATACTGCTCCTCATTACGAAGGCGACTTGGGGCGGGGCGCAGCGATATGTGTATGACATTTCCACTCACCTGCCCAAAGAAGAGTACGTACCGACCGTCGTGTATGGAGAATCCGGTCGACTCTCTCAGCTCGTAGAAGAAAAAGGCATCATAACGCACAGAATCGCTTCATTGGGTCGCGATATTGCGCTTATCTCAGATATTTCAAGCTTCTTTCAGATGCTGGTCTACCTTCGAAAAACACGGCCCGACGTGATCCATCTCAACAGCTCAAAGGCCGCGGCGCTCGGCGCTCTTGCGGCCCGTCTCAGCGGCATTCCGCATATAATCTTCACCGTCCACGGCTGGCCATTCAATGAGAGACGGAATGCACTCACCTACACCCTCATCTATTACATAAGTTGGCTCACTGCGCTTTTGAGCCATCGAGTGATTGTCGTCTCAAAATCAGACATGGCGCAAGGCGAGAAGATGTGGGGAATCGGGAAAAAGCTCTCCTACATTCCGGTCGGTATCGAACTGCCAAAGTTTCTCTCTCGAATCGAGGCAATGCAATTTTTAAAGACAATCGTCTCGATTGAGCAGAGTGTTGATCTGCCCAAGATATTCACCATCGCTGAACTCACGCCAAACAAAGGAATCCGTTATGGGATCGAGGCTGTCGCCTCTTTAAAAGATCGAGGAGTGAACGCCCTCTACATAGTCATCGGAGAAGGAGAGGAACGCGCCCACCTCAAGAGCTTCGCACGGAGATGCGGCGTTGAGCATCGAGTCCTCTTCGCTGGTTTTGTTCGCGACGCAGCGCAGTATTTAAAGGCCGCAGATATCTTCCTTTTACCTTCTGTAAAAGAAGGTATGCCGTATGTGCTCCTTGAGGCAGCGGGAGCAGGACTGCCGATCGTAACAACCTCAGTCGTCAATCCCGAAATCACTGAAATCTACCAGAATATTCGTGCTGTCCCACCCGCTGATAGCAAAACACTCGCCGACGCGCTCGTAGAGACGATGCGCGAGCAATCCGAACATGAGCTCTTTCCTTCTCAAAACCATTTCTCACTCGGAGATATGCTAGAGAAAACAACCGCGCTCTATCGATAGGCACCCATCCCTAGAGTGTACCGACGAGATCAGTCTCGTCGCGCGTCTGGATAGAGTACTGTGCATGCCGGCGCATCCCCATCAGAATCCCAAGCGCAAGATATTCCGTCACAAGGTGCGAGCCTCCGTAGCTCATGAAAGGAAGCGTCGTCCCCGTAATAGGTAAAAGACCCATATTCATGCCCACATGCACGATAAACTGCGCACCGAAATAAATCGCCACCCCAATGCCATAGAGCATAGCGAAGTTATCTCCCGCATATCCCGCAATCAATAATATCCTTAGTATCAAGACCGCGAACAAACCAAAGAGAAGCGCAACACCGATAAATCCCCATTCTTCCGCAAATGCGGCAAAGATAAAATCCGTCTGGTATTCCGGCAAAAACTGGAGTTTCGACTGAGTGCCATAGCCGATCCCCTTCCCCAATAGCTCACCAGAACCTACAGCAACCATCGCTTGGTACGCATTGTACCCAGCGCCACGAATATCCGTCATGGGGTTAAGGAACGTGAGTACGCGTTGCTTTTGATACGGATGAAGTCCAAATTGCCACAACCCCATTACGACAATGATCGCCGCAATGAAGAGCGCAGCGAGATGCTTCCACGAAATTCCCGCGACCAAGACCACGCCAAACCAAATACTCGCAATGATGATTGAAGATCCAAAATCGGGCTGAAAGAATACGAGTACCAACAACGTGAACGTATACGCTCCAGACACGAGTATGTGCCGGATATGCGCAATCTCGACATGTCGCCGCGCAAAATACTTCGCGAGCAACATAACCAACAAGAGCTTCGCGGGATCCGATGGCTGCACCGCAAATAACCCCAAGCTAAAACGATTCTGCGCACCCAGAACGATCGAACCAAAGAGGTAAATCAGGCCAAGTAAGGTGACAGTGATGATGAAAAATCCTGTGATAATCGGTGTACGGCGTAAAAATCCATACTCCGGGATGCTCGCAAAAAAGAACACCACAATCGAAATACATATCCATATTATTTGTCGCTCGAAAAAGAAATTCTCTACCGAAAAAGAACGCATCGTCACCAATCCTACGATGGAAATCGTAAGGGCCGCCGTGAAAATGAACCAATCGATATGTGCAAATGCCCGTCGAACAACAGGCAGAGCGAAATCCGCCTCTGCAACAACACGCCTTGAAGTAGGCATACTCTTACTCATCCAATCCTGGCGCAGGCGAAGGGGCAACCAGGGGTAAGACATCAACTCGTCCCACCGGCACCAAGAACGGATCAGGCCAACTGAACACAAGGGGGGCAATCTCATCTGCAGAAAGTCGTTCAAGCGTTGTTGCAGAAGCAGCAAAGGCATTCCCTGCAGGATCGAATATGACCGCAACAAATGACGGACTGACTATATCTGCAAGAGAGCGGTTCTCCGCGTTTGCAGAGAGACGAGGCGTCACCGTGACGTTAGAGATTTCCTTATTATTTACGGCAAGCGCGAGTCCGGTATTGATCATTCTCTCCCAGACAAAATCGTTCGTAAACTCAAAATAGGTACGCGCGACGATGCGATTGCCGGCGTCAATTCTCGATTCCAAGATCGGCGTAACCGCTCCAGGCACAATGAACGTTATCCCCTCCCTCTCTGCGACAAGGATATTTGCCGCATCATAAAGACCAAAACGATAGTATGCTCTCCGCACACCAGCCTCCGCGTTCGGATTATAGACGTAAGCAACAGCATTGTACGAGCCGTCACGAACACGAAATGAGCGGCTCCAGAGAGTCGTGTGGGGCTGCAGCGCTCGCTCATCAAAGACAGAGCATCGGCCACCGCGATCTACCGCAGTCTCATTCTGGTTCTGAATTCCATCATTACATGTAGGAGGAACGCTGAAATACAAGTATGAAAGCGGCCCGCCGATTACAACGAAAAGAGACAGGCTGATCCCCGCGACGTATGCTGTCTTTCGCCGTGATGCCCAGGACATGCAAGCAGTGTACAGCTTCTGGCCGCTGGCTTCCAGCGGCATCCGAAGTATAAAATTTATATAACAGCCTAAATCACCATATTATTGAATATTGTTTAAATGTAAAATTGTACCGGTACCGAGGTTACTGATTGGCTGTGTGGTTCCTGTGAAAGTGTTTTTTGTTATCGCCGTATTAAACATGCCTGGACCGACTTTGACGCCGACACTCATAAATCACTACGGACGATAGTACGTGTTCGTTCCGTTATCTACGACGGGGGTTGCCGTGCTGTTAAACGTATTTGAATATATGTATGTCCGTCTCACGTTAGCACCGACGGAAATACCCGTACCAAGTGCGCCAAAAGTATTCTTTGCAATGATGCTCGGGTAATCAGCTGCGGGAGGAATGGCCCCTGACCGCACAAATGCAATTCCCGTCCGTCCTGCACCAGAACCCACAAACGTGTTTCCATACATCATGATATTTTTTGTATCGGTGAGATGAATGTCATGATACGCGCTCGCGGCAGACGAATGTTTTTTAAACGTATTGCCGGTAATACGCACCGCTCGTTTGTAGTTGAGATCGACAGCGCGCACCTTTGCTTCAAATACATTTCCGTCAATATTTCCGCCAGAATTTGATATACTCTCTCCATATTCCATCCTTATCGCAGTATCTACATTGGTGATGGTTGAATCAATCATGGAACCTCCCTCACCCGCTTCTGGTATGTGCATTCCGATAGTCGCTCCGGAACACGAACTCTTTGCTACCGCCCCCCCGTATGACCTACCGAAGTAGAAACAGGCGTTGGCATTTGTGCCAATCATAGCAACATCGGTAATCTGTGAACGCGTTACGCTCGTCATTTTTACTCCATAACTAAAAGGGCCGGTGATATTCAACCGATCGACATCAACGAGTGTCAGACCCGTAGATGTGCCTGTTAATTCTGTACCGCTAGAATCAACCGGATACACCGCAATAGCTGAACCGCCGCTTCCGGTAGCACGGAAACTCATGTCGTGCACATTTACGAAATCGTGGACACCAGGCGTTCCACCATTCACATCGTCAACAGTAGTAATGCGAAACGCATCGGCGCCGCTTGTCATAATCGTCGTCTGCGTACGCCCATCGCCAAAGAGCGCAAAGCCGCCACCACGTGGCGGTCGTGGTAGCCTGAATGTTATTGGACTTGTGAGCTTGTATGTCCCCTGCGGAAGGTATACAGCCACATTGGCAATCCCCGCTTTGTCGCTGGCAAACTGCACTCTTGCGCAATCAGCGGCGGCTTGAAATGCGGAGGTGTCGTCGGTGACACCATCGCCCGTCGCGCCAAAATTTTTGACATTGAGTGGCTCGTCTGTGATACCGCAGGCGCTCGCTGTACTCATTGCAACCGCAGCGACTTGCGCAGAGGGCGTCGTACCAGAAAGCAAAGAAGAAGCGACGACAACAAAAACACCCACGGCCAAAAGGCCTGCGATCGGAACAATTTTTTTGAACTGAAAAATCGATTTCATAATCATATGTATGCTCAAAATCCTGGCAAGGAGCTAATGATAGTTCCGGTGCCTTTATCATCCAGCGTAGTGACTGTTGTGGATGGAGATACGAACAGATTGTCAATGATTTTCGTACCGCTGACACCCGCCGCCACCCTCACTCCAATCGCGCTATTCGTAAAAGTATTATCCATAACCTCTACGTTGCTATTCCCCGGACCAATATCTACTCCAATATGGGTCGGAACAGCAGCCGCGCCAAAGAAGATATTGCGTGTAATTTTCACATTGTTTGAATTTCTCACACGCACATATCCCTGATCAGGAGTTGTTCCCGGATTTGCATGAAGCCAGTAAATGCCTTGAATGAGCGCCGAACTTGCGTCCGCAATGTCAATGCCCCACTCATTTGGATTAAGGTGAGGGCCGACAATACGTACTGTGCCGCCTCCCGCTTTTATTTTTATTGCATTTGTTACACCGACACCAAACTGCACTGAATGTAAATATATGTCCCCTCCTCTTTGAGCAATGTCGAGTGCGCCACGCCACCCGTTACAAAATACTCTTCCAACTGACTCCATGCCGTACCCGTTATCAAGGCGAACACAAACGCCGCCCTTTGGATTCTCAGCTCTCCCCATAGCAAAGTGCACCGTATCGACAAGCGGGTTAGTGAGGCCAGTGCCCCTCACGCCATCAATGAAATGCTTTGTGCCGATTTTATGAGGGCTGGTGATGACAATATTTTTGAGGATAAGAGAGCGGGGTGCGTTTTGCACTGGTGGCATGGCAACAGTGATTGCATTCCCGGCATCTGCAACCCATGCCATAAAGGTCATGTTCGTAATAGTTGTTGGTACCTGTGTATTGAATTGGAGATTTAATGCCCCCGTCGAGGTGCCAGCGGCAAGGATAGTAGCCACCTGTTCGCCATCACCCCTCACGATGAGCGATTGCCACGGTTTAGCCCCCTGCACCAATGCCAACTTATCTTTAATGAGATATGTCCCCGGCGGGAAGTAGAGGGTGGCTGTCCCGTTCGTGTCCAGCGTTGCCTTTAGGCAATTCATGGCGTTTTGGAGGTTTGTGGTGTCGTCCACCGCGCCGTCTCCCACCGCACCGAAGTCCTTGACGTTCACCGTGGTGCCGATGGTACAGGCAGAGGGGCTTGTATTTGAGACAGTTACGGTACGAGCAGAGGAGGTTGCTCTGTTGCCCGCAGCATCACGTACAACGGCAACAAGCGTGTGGGAACCGTTGGTTGAGGAGGCGGTGTTCCAGTTTGTTGAGTATGGCGAGGTGGTGTCTTCGGCTCGGAGATTCACTCCATCAAGCTTGAACTGTACGCCAACGACACCGACATTGTCGGAAGCGGTGGCAGAGACGGGGATGGTGCCTGATACGGTGGCGCCGTTTGCGGGAGCGGTGAGTGAGACGGTGGGAGGGGTGGTGTCGAGTGATCCACCAGTGCGATAGTACGTATACAACCCATTATCCACCACTGGAGTTACTGTCCCTGAAAAAGTGTTTCCGAAGATGTGGGTGTTTTTGAGTTTCTTTCTTACGTCTGTTGTGACTGTTCCCACAAGCACTCCTGTGCCGATGGATCCGAAGGTGTTGTTGGATATAGTGTAATTAGTGTCCCACCCCACACGTGTTACATTTTTTTCCAAGACAATACCTTTTCGCCTTGTCCCTGCACCCACGAAGCGATTATCACTTATTATCATGAGTTGGTTGTTTGCGAGATATATGTCT
Organism: uncultured Candidatus Saccharibacteria bacterium; assembly: GCA_964350885.1. Taxonomy (GTDB): domain Bacteria; phylum Patescibacteriota; class Minisyncoccia; order Phycocordibacterales; family UBA2100; genus UBA10103. Next base: position 5,069 of record CAYGKV010000013.1, on the reverse strand, counting down.
TCATAGGAATTATTACCGACACTCGTGTCAGTGCGGAAAATGTTGTCCATAATTTGCATACCCGCTTTCCATTGAATATCTAAACCTCGAGTTTTTGCTTCAATGGTGTTTCTCAAAATCCAACCAGATGTCGGTGAAGGTCCTGTGGAATTTCCAGGTATTGCATGCATCCGAATCGCGGTGCCTACATTTTTGAAAAATGAATCGATAACGGTTTCGCCTTCACCAGAGGCAGGAAAATCAATGCCCGTTATCGCACCGCTACAAGAGCTGTTTTGTACTAATGGATTATAGGTCACTCCAAAAAAGAAGCATGTGGTTGCGCCATTACCATTCATATGGACATTGTCGAGTACCGGCCTCACAAGTCCCGTCGCCTTTAGTCCAAAATCGAAGGCACCCGAAATATCCACAGAATCCATAAATAAATTGGCGAAAAGGCGTGCATTACCTGTTAAGCCAGTATTATCGGGCTTTATTTCAATGGCGGCACCACCCCCTCCCGTTGAATTAAATCCAATATCTTTTATTGTAATTTCATATGTACCAAGTTGTGTCCCTGTAATAGTAAGTATTGTGAAAGCATTTCCGCCAGAAGTAACGATCTTGGTCGTTTGTGGACCATCTCCGTTGATCGCAACACCGCCATACGACATCGCAAACCTCGTAATGCTGAATGTTACCGGACTCGTAATCTTGTAAGTTCCCGACGGCATATACATTGCTGCGACTGCACGACCGGATATGTCTTTCACGAAGAGCGTAGAGATGCAGTCCGCCGCAGCTTGGAGAGCGGCTGTGTCGTTGATAACTCCATCTCCTATTGCGCCAAAGTCACGCACGTTGATTGGTCCCTTGTCGTTGGAACAAGCTCCTGGAAGAATTACAGCTGTAGCTACAGATGGCAAGAGAGTCGAGTACAATGAGAAAGTCGCAACAGACAGCGCAAGAAGAAAGAGTATTGAGAACCTGTTTTTAAGAAAACTTTTGTCTTTTAGTTGATGTATGTCCATATGGATTTTACATAGAGTCTTCTGGTTCCGGCAACTGTGTGGCACCTAAGATGGTGTCATTATCCGGCAGCAGGCGGATAATGGTGCCCGTGCCATGATCAACGATTTTTGTAGTTTGCATAGTGGAAGTCGCAAGGAATCGATTATCTAAGACCTGCGTACCGTTTACTCCAGTAGATATGAAAATGCCAGTGGGGATGGGTTTAAAGATGTTGTTTACAATTTTCACATTACTGTTTCCTGTTCCTATGAACACGCTTGTCCGATTGGGGTTTAAGTAGTGGTGAGAAAATATATTTCTAGAAATCGTGATATTGTTGGAATTGGAAATCTTGATGTCGCCATCGGGCGTGGTGGTTGCAGTCGCTGCTATACCTAAGAAATACACTCCATCAATATTTACCGAGCCTGCATTGTCGATGTCTATACCACGGTGCGAGTTAAAGTGTATATCCCTAACCCGCACCACGCCTCCGCCGGCATTTACTCGAATGGATGTTTTCGTACCCGTTCCAAATTGAACACTGTGTACATACACAATGCCTCCGAGCTGTTCTATATCAAGGCCGTTACCATTACTCCAACAATGGGATTTCCCAGAGATTTCCACTCCATATCCACCCCGCAGATGCACACATGCCCCTGCTGAAGGGCCAGTTTTTTTACCTGTCCGAAAGGAAACATTATCAAACAATGGATTGGTAAGTCCGACTCCTTGAAGACCAATATAAAAATTATTGGTACGGCTACTGAATTCAGTTTTAATAACCAGATTTTTCATTACTAATGACCGAGGAGCGCTCGCAGACGGCGGCATGGAAATAGCGATGGCGGTTCCTGCATTCGCTGAATTTGCAAATAAGGTCAGGTCGGAGATAGCGGTCGGTACTTGGGATGCGAAGTTGAGCTTGAAAATGCCTGGTGAAGGTATGTTGGTTTGCAAAGTGCTAACATCTATACCCGCGCCTTTAATAGTGACTCTATTCCACACTCCGATGCCTTGGGTTAGCGTGAGTGCGTTGTTCACGATGTAAGTACCCGGCGGGAAGTAGAGGGTTGCAGTTTTTTGTGTATTAAGCACCTGCTTTAAACAATCAAAAGCTCCTTGTAGTTTGACAGTGTCGTCCGTGCCGCCATCCCCCACAACACCGAAGTCCTTGACATTCACCGTGGTGCCGGTGGCGCAGGCAGAAGAAGTTGTATTCGAAACCGTAACCGTACGAGGAGTTGACGTTGCTCTATTGCCTGCGGCGTCACGTGCTACTGCAACGAGCGTGTGCGAGCCGTTTGTTGATGAGGTGGTGTTCCAGTTGATTGAGTATGGTGAGGTGGCGTCTTCGGCTTGGAGATTCACTCCATCAAGCTTGAACTGTACGCCAGAGACTCCGAGGTTGTCAGACGCAGTGGCGGAGACGGGAATAGTGCCTGATACGGTGGCCCCGCTTGCGGGGGCGGTGAGGGAGACGGTGGGAGGAGTGGTGTCGGTTGGTGCTGGTGCGCTACGAGTCTTGAACCCCCAGATTGCTCCTGTCGTTGTGCCTACGGCATTTGCAGGATTGATACGCCAGTAGTAAACGGTGTTGGGGAGGAGGAGCCCTGGGTTGAAGGTCTTGGCTGCTTGGGTTCCTTTGTATGCGGGAGTAGTGGAGCTGGTACCGAAGTACACGGCAAAGCGTGGAGCGCTTGATTGCCAAGAGAGAGTCGTGGATGTGGATTGGTTCTGCGCTCCGTGTATGGGGACGGGATTGGTGACTCGGAGAGGTCGAGTGTTCTCAACAATCACGGTAACCGAGGAGGTTGCTCTGTTACCGGAAGTATCGCGAGCAACCGCGCGCAATGTTTTTGTGCCGTCTGGTACGGTGGCGGTGTTCCAAGAGAACTCATAGGGTGCGGTGGTGTCAACCGAGAGAGTGGTGGTGCCAATGGCAAATCGCACACTCGCAACCCTCACGTTGTCAGTAGCGTTTGCGCGAAGCATGACAGCGCCTGATACGGTGGCTCCGCTTGCGGGGGCGGTGAATGAGACGGTGGGAGGGGTGGTCTCGGGTGGCAGCGTGCCGGTAAACGGCTTGGGTGAGCTAAGTAAGGCATTACTGCCTCCTGGCGTTGAGTTGATCCCATATGCGTAGAGCATGTAGGTGCCGAGAGGTTGGGGAGGGATTTCCCATCGAAACCCGTGGTTGCCGGCATATCCTGTGAATTTGTTCACATCGGGACGAGGGATGTTTGCTTCCGTAGCACCGATGAACGTTCTTTCGTTGTCCGATCCCCCGCGTAAGTAAAAGTGTACCTTGATAGACGTCGTGGGAGTGTTTGGGTCTAGTGTCCAGCCGTGGGCGTATCCGTCTTCAATCCCACCAAGGGGCCCTATAGGTACGGCTGGGGCTAGCGCCCTGCAATTCGCATATCCATATGTTGCATCTCCAGAAAGCACTCCGTTGGTGCAGGTACGAGTCTGCCGTATGGGAGCACACGAATCAGATGGCGAGGTAGTTGCAGAGAAGAACTTCTCCGAATCACCGTGAGGAACGTATCCTCGCCTCCAGCAGGTGGCATTGGAGCCACTGGGATATGCCGCCTTGAATGCAGCAGATTGCATGACAACCGTTCTACCACCACTTGTATACTGTCCCTCTATCCGAAAATGACGACCATTTGAGATACGGGATCGGAGGGTACGGCAACGGAGAACGTCATTTTGAATATCAGACGTGCTCTCTGGAGTGCATCCACTGGTGTCTATGGTTGCCCGTCCAGATGCGTACGATACGGTGGTGGTGGCAAAGATAGATCGATGTGCGCTATTCAGGGTAAGTTGAATGTTACCGGATATACCGGATTCTACATTCCACCGTACGATGATCGGCTGTCCGACTATGGCTATGGTGGATTCCGTGGGAGTGAGAAAATCGCTTGCAGACTCTGCGGACGTACCCCCGCGGAAAATATCCGAATCTAGTTCTGTCGAATATAGGTGGTCATTGCGATCATTGCTTTCATCGTCGCGACTATCTACGGTTGAGAATGATCCTATTGCTGCAACAAGGGGCGAGGTTTGGTCTGCATCCAAATAATCTGAGTCTAGGGCATCTGCTTCGACACCGTCTTGCATGCTGATGGTAATAGGCACTGGCATCGTCACAGGAACTGGATTGCTCTCAAATTGAGACGTAACGAATGCACCTATACCGACTACTACTAACAGGGGGATGATTAAAAGATTTTGCATGCAATACCATTTCCTCCTTCTTAGGAAGAAGAAGAACTACTTAAGCTTACCCCATATTGTAGATGGGGTGCTGAGGAGGGTGGGGATAATATCGATTGGCACGTTCCAACCGCCACGCGGCCATAAATTCCGCTGAATCACCCAGTAGGCAAATCAGTAGATTTGTGGCTCGGCCATAAATTCTGCTGAATCAAGTATTCTGTGCTAGCGCCTAGCTACTCTTGCCCCCCCAAGGGGACTGCGATTTCCTATATCGCAAAGCGATATGAAAATCGGGAGCTTGCGAGTACCATCGCCTCAAGAGGGCTTAACTGCCGTGTTCGGAATGAGAACGGGCTCCCGATTTGTCCAAGCGTTAGCTTGGTTACAAATCGCAGTCCCCTTGGGGGATGTGGCCTCCATCCGATGCGTTATTAAAAATTTTGTCCTGGCGACTAGCTACTCTCCCCTTGCGAGTACCATCGCCTCAAGAGGGCTTAACTGCCGTGTTCGGAATGAGAACGGGTGTGGCCCCTCCGATAAATCACCAGGACAAAATTTTTAATTCCAGTTCAAAGATCAGCGAACGAAATCGCTGAAAACTGAAGGCGACACATAGAAAAGTAAAAGAAAGTTCTTCGCGCAAGATTTTGCAACGCAAAATCTTGGCAAATTGAACGCGACTCTCATAATTCCTTTCGAGAGTTCTGTCGGCGTATTAGTACATCTCGGCTACACGCATTACTGCGCTTCCACCTGATGCCTATCAACGTGGTCATCTCCCACGAGCCTTAACGATTCCTTATCTTAGAGTTGGTTTCCCGCTTAGATGCTTTCAGCGGTTATCC
>CAYGKV010000012.1:10149-24656 GCA_964350885.1 uncultured Candidatus Saccharibacteria bacterium | reverse complement strand
GAGAACTGGTACATGCCGAGGGCGAGGTAGACCGTGGCCAACTCTAGAAGACAGGTCAAAGTGACTGTTTCGACGCGTTGCTGGAAATGCAAGAAGCCTCTTTCCAGGGAACACGTCGAGCTGTTGGTCAAGCACCCGAGTTGGGATAGCGGGATGGAGACATGCGATCGTTGTGAAGGGGAGGCGCTGGATCGCTATCGCAGTGTTGGCGGTGATGCGTTCTCGGACAAGCACTACTAGGAGCGAGCATGAACTCCAGAAAAGACACCACCTACAACGGCTGGCGGAACCGAGCCACCTGGAACTGCGCCCTGTGGATGGACAACGACTACGGCCTCTACCAGTCCGCGGTCTCCTTCACGAAGTCCTGGGTCGCCAAGCGCGGCAAGAAGGGCGGCGTGTACGCGGCCTTCATTCGGGCGCAGGGCATGGACAGCGAGAAGACGGGGGATGGTTTCAAGTGGCTGTCGCGCGACCTCGACTACCGGGCCTTGAACGAGAACATGTTCGAGATGGTGAGCTGATGGCCAACAAGCGCGGATCGTCGAAGACGAGGAGCTGGGTCGCCGAGTACTGGAAGGTCGGCTATGGCATGATGATCGGCGGCGTGAAGCGGTCGAAGTCGAGTCGCTGGGGCCTGCGCGCGGATGCCGAGGACCGTCTGGCGTCCGTGATCGACATCAACGCAAGTACGGGTCGCGAGGTCGAGGGTCGTGTCCTCGCGTCGTCGAATTACCCGGAGATCTTTCCGCACTGTCCCGGCTCGCTCGCGCAGGTCATCGGCGGGCACTGCTTCGTGTGCAAGAAGAAGTTGACCGTTGCAGATGCTCGGGAATACGGGAGGTAGGTCATGGCCAACACGCGTCGCAGGAAGACTGACCCCGTCATCGACCGCCTCGGCCGCCGCTACACCGTCCGGATGCGCAGCGACGGCGGGAGAGAGCGCGACACGACGCTGTTCGCCAGCGACGCGATCTCAGCGGGAGAGCGCTTGTGCAAGATCGAACGCGCGCCCCCTCGGTCCATCGTGTCCATCAAGGAAGCGAGGTAGGCCGTGGCCAACTCGCGCAAGAGGAAAGAGTTCCGACTGATCGCAAGTCGCAAGATCCCGATCGGGGCAAATGTACATCTGAGAGGTGACTTGAACGCGTTCGACTACACTGTAGAGGCTTGTCAGTCCGGCCTCGTCGGTAGAGAGTACGCGATCAAGTCGCCGACTGGAACCGTGCTTCGAGGAATTGGTGAGAACAACCTCGTCAGGGCGCGTAAGTACCGGCCGAGCAAGTTCATGCGAGACTTCTACAAGAATAACCCCGTCACCAGGACGTTCTAGGAGAACCCCATGAACTCGCGCAAGCCACCGAACACGAAGAAGACCCGCATGTACGACAAGATCCGCCGCCACGGCGAGAACCTGAAGGCGATCTTCGGCCTGCCGTACATCGACCCGGTCGCCCTGTCGAAGAAGCTCCTCCGCCTCGAGAACGAGGCGCACCGTGCGGCGGAGCGGTACTCCTCGGACGAGCGCTACGGCGGGGAGGCGCAGTGGGAGAAGGACTCCGCCTCCGTGCTCTCCCGCCTCGACAAGATCCTCCACTTCAAGGCGCGCAAGATCCCCGTGTTCGTCAACGGCGACCCCCGCGGCTGCGCGCTCAAGATCGACGACTCTGCCGCGAAGCACATGACGATCGAGCGGGACTGGGGCGGCTATGGGCTGCTCGCACCGGACTTCAGGGAGTAGGGACATGTTCGAAGAAGACGAGTTCCCCGAAGACAACGAACCCACCGAGGGCGATTGGGTCACGGAGGACCACGTCCACTTTCGCACGGTTGGTGGCCACCGCCGCGACCCCTTCACGATCCTGGTGGACGAGCAGTCCCATGACGGGGCCGGGTTCCATCACCGCAAACGCGTCGCGCGCGAGGGCGACGTCTCGGATGCCTCGATGTGGAGGCAGATCGACGCGGAGATGGCCCGTCAGAAGTTCTGGCCGAACGTGTGGTTCGTCTCCGACCACGGCAACGCGCACCTGATGACGCGGCCGAAGCGCGAGAAGAAGACGGCTTCTCGAAATCACCGGAGAGGGTAGGAACATGCGTCTAGGCATCCGAGACAAGCGCGTCCTCGCCGCGTTTGTTCGTGGGGAACCCAAGGACGGCCACAAGTTGTGGACGGACGGCCTGCGACTTGACGGCTACTGGATTGGTGGTCGTGGGATCGCGCAGCGGAATGTCCTGACGGGTTACATCGCGATTTCGGATCTCGGCAGCCGGGCCGCCCAGACGGTTCAGCAGGCGTTGACCCGGCTCGTGCCGCGAGGGGACATCGGGTGGGCGAAACTTCCGCTTCCGGCCGCTCGTAGTCGCAATCACCGAGGAGGATGATTATCATGGCGAACCGACGCGACAAACTCCGTAGGGCTCTTGCCGCCGACGTACTGCGCGAAGGCCGACCCCGACGACGGTACGGCGACCAGCGAGCCTGCTCGCGGTGCGGCACCGACGTCGAGTGGCACGGGCGCGAGCACGGCTGGCTCGATCGCGGCAGCGGGACCCGGTGCGGACCGTACCAACCCGTTCACGGCGGTGATTTCGTCTATCCCAAGGGCAAGCACACGGTCCCGGCGGACAAGGAGTAGGAACATGGCGAACCGAAGAGGGCGCGTCACGATGGACGATCTCCGCCTTGCCTTGCGCAACGAGCACGGCACGAGTTGCGGCAACGCGTGCGACATCGACGCTGCCCAGCGGGCCGGCTGTTACCTGTGGGCCGCCCACCTCCTCACGGGTGCCACGGACGAGGGGATCGACGAGACGGAGCGCATCTACGCGAAGCTGTCCCCGTCGGGTCACCGCTCGCGCAGGCTCGAGGCGGAGCGCAAGCGGTTGCTCCGCGTCCCGCACTCGGAGTGCGAGTGCGGGGCCATCGTGTGGGACAGCGTCGGGAGTCGGTGCGGGAACTGCGGCGGCGTTACCTTCTAGGAGTAGGTACATGGCGAACCACAGAAAGACGGGCAAGCACGCGGCGTCGGAGGCGTTCTTCGACGGGTACGTCGAGTGCGCCCTATGGTCCTCGACCGACGAGTCGACGGACTCCGGCGGAGACCCCCTGGACGACAACTACGGCCCGGACGACATCACCGTGAAGACCAGGAAGGAGATGCGGGCCGACTGCGACGCCTTCGTCAAGGAGTGTCGGCACCGCCTCGCTACGAGCGGCCTGTCCGATTCTCGGGCAGGGCACGATTTCTGGCTGTCGCGCAACGGCCACGGGTCGGGGTTCTGGGACGAGGGCCTCGGCAAGGTCGGCGACAGTCTCCACGCTGCGGCGAAGGTGTACGGGACGTACGACCTGTACGTCTCGCGCGGCAAGGTGCACGGGTCATGAACACGCGCGAGAGCCGCAAGTCCGCCCCGTTCTACTCGAACGTCTCGTCCAAGTACGGGGCCCCGATGGGCCGCCGCTCCGACAAGCCCGAGGACTTCGGCAACGTCCGCGGAGCCCGCCTCGTGCGCGTCCCCTTCGTCGACGGCGACTACGACCCAGGCGGTGCCTACTGGGGCGGAGGCACGCCGCTCTACTGCGCGTGGGGTGACGACGACGTTCGCGGGGAGCGGATGGTCGCCTACGTGAGGGCGCCGAGCCGCGAGGCGGCCAAGGCGAAGTTCCCGAAGTCCACGACGTGGAAGAGGTAGGCTGATGGCGAACCGTCGAGTAGGACGCGTAGCACACCCGAAGTTGACCGCCCACGATCTCGCCTTGGGGGGCGTCGAGCATCATGGCGACAGGGGGTACGCCAAGGACTTCCGCAGTACGGGGGGTGCGAGTATCAGCGTCCAACACGGCACGTACGCGGTCCGTGGGTTCACCGCCCGAGGCGAGCACAGGAGTCAGAACTTCAAGACGCTGACCCGCGCTCGCGCCTTCGCGCGGAAGATCGTCTCCGGGAAGTAGCACGATGCTCCTCCTGTCCCTCGCCGACGCCGCGGCCTCCTCCCCGGTCGACCCGGTCACCGCCGCAATAATCGCCGGCGGTAGCCTCGTCTACGCCCTCATCGCGCACCGCAAGGAATCCAAGTCCATGCCCGCGGCCTGCGACTGCGCCCCGCAGATCAAGGAGTCGGAGGACCGCGTGAAGCTCCACGTCGACGCGCTCGAGGAGTCCATCCTGGCCAAGATGGAGGCGACGCACAAGCACGCCGCACTCATCCCGACGGTCATCACCGACGTGGCCCTGATCAAGGACCGGGTCGGACGTGGTCAACACAGATAGGTAGGAGGTCGTCCAGCCATGTCATCCGCCACGCCAGCCCCATTTGACAATTCCCGCCAGGCGTCGTCGTCCGGCAGGAGCGCGACCGCGCCCGAGGTCCCCATCCTGCGTGCGGAGGTCCCGCCGTTTTCCTCGGTGGAGGTGCTCAGCGCGGAGGTGCGGGCCGAGGCCATGCGTGCGGCGGCGAAGTCGCCCCCGGCGGTCGAGCAAGACCGACCATCGCCTGGGTTCGTCGCGGACCTGAAAGACATCGCCTTGCATGCTGGCCGCGCCCTGGTGGTCATGTCCCTGCTCTTCTTCGTGCTGGCGCCCGTGGTGCGCTTCCTCGTGATGGTCGTGGCGGTCACCGCGAGCAGGTCTTGACCCTCTCCGCCACCCTCGCGCTCGCCGCGGAGTGGGCATTGCCGCGCCTGCGTGGGGTTCGCGCAAATTCCCTGGTCGAGTGCGCGGCCAATCCGCTCGCCGAGTACCTCGGCAAGGTGCCGGTGGTCGGCAAGGTGCTCGCGCGCCTCGCGAGCCCGAACTAGCCGCGCACGGTCTGAACTCGTTTCGAGCACTTCAGGCAGCCGTCCTCGACGCACCCTGACCTGGCCTTCAACGAGGCGCATCGAGACGCGCCCGCACTCCCCGAGCCTCGCCGGGAGCTGGCACTTGTGGCACCAGCCGTCGCGCTTCGGGAAGTTGTGGAGGTGAAAGCCGAGGACGCAGGGGAGGTGGCGCCGTGCCCAGGCGCGGATCCTGTACTTCAGGTCGACGAGGAGGTGCCTCACGGGCCTTCGTCTTGGTCGTGCTTGCCGCCATCCGCGGCGCGGAACATCGCCTTTCGCGAAAGGCGCCGCGCGAGTATCGAGCACAGGGTCTCGGCTTCGCGGTCGCGGGCGTCTCCCAGTGGATCGGTTGAGTTCGATGCACGCACCCGGTCGCGGAGTCGTTGCACCCGGTCGAGGAGGGCGATCACGATCTGCGTGCGTTCCTCAGGGGTCAGGTGGAACATGACTACGTCAGAGGCGGGGTCAGGGTTAACGAGGTTGATGTAGCGCAACTGGTCGTCGGTGAGGCTCATCTACTTCACCTTCTCCTTCGGGTCCTTCGGCACGAGTACTGCGTACTCGCGCCCGTCGAGACCGGCCGTGAACCTGTCCCCGCAGGCATCGCAGCCGAACCGAGGGCGTCCGTCCGACGCGATGCCCACGAATCGGACTCCGCCTCTTGTGCATGCTTTGCAGCGGAACGTCTTGTGATCGCCCATCAGGTGCCTTCCTTCTTCTTTGCGGAGAGAATCGTTTCGATTTCCATCCCGAGGGCGTCGATGCGCTCCCACGCATCGCCAAGGAGTGCCTTCACCGCGACCCTCTCGTCCTCCGTCGCGTCGCCACCGCCCGGGAGCTGGCCGCTGATCTCCTCCACGGCGTTTTGCAGAACCCGCCTCGCGCTCGTCAGTGCGGCCTCGGCGACGTACTTCAAGTGGCGGCGGGTCACCGCGCCGACCTCGCGGACTCTTCCATCTCCGCGAGCACCTGCTTGACCCGGTGAAGAGTCGCCCGCTGCACCGGCATCCTCGCGAGGATCGACAGCAGGGTCGGCCGGGAGATCTCCACCGCGTCGGCCACCTCCGCGACGTTCTTTTGGGCGATCCAAGCCCGCAGGCGGGCCTCCTCCTTTTCGGTGATCGTCGTGTCGGGGTCTCGGTCGTCGGTGACAGGATGTTTTCTCATGGAGGCAGTATGAATCGTCCGAAACAAGTTGACAAGCTACTTTTTAAGTTTTAACTTCACACCATGGCGGTCGGTCCGACGCCGAAAACCCGAACCTGAGGAGATCACCATGGCCGCGAAGGTCCCGCCGAATGGATTCGTCACCCGTGGGGGCGATGTCCCCTACATGAACCCCGACGAGGTCGTGATCGTCGGCCTCGACCGCGAGGAGACCAAGGACAACGCGTACGCCCACTGCGTCCGGCTCAAGGACATCTCCGACGACGACGCCGACCTGCACGAGTACGCCCGCGCACTCGTCGAGATGTCGAGCAACCTCGACTCCATCCACGTGGTCCGCGCCGTCAAGGACGGCCGGGACGCCATCGTCGTCGACGGGCGCACCACCGTCCGCGCCGCCCGCATCGCGCGCAAGATCCAGGAGGAGCGTGGGGTCCCCGCCTCGCAGCGCGTCAAGGTGCGCGTGGCCTGGATCGACAGCGAGGAGGCGGGCTACCGCGCCAACGTCGACAGCCACAAGCACCGACCCCTGACGCGGGTGCAGTACGCCCGGCAGGTCGTCGCGCTCTACGGGCGCGTCGGCCAGGACGCCAAGGCGACGGCAGCCTTCTTCAAGATCGACCCCAAGCACGTGATGAACCAGGTCGCTCTCATGTCCCTGCACGAGAGCGTGCTGAAGGCCGTCGACTCGGGCTTCCCCATGGCCCAGGCCGTCGCCTTGGCCGGCGAGACGAAGGCCCGGCAGAAGGAGGCCATCGCCGAGTTGGTCGCTGCGGGGGCGGTCAAGGGCGCGGCAGCCGCCAATGCGATTCGCAAGGTCAAGAAGGGCGAGGCGGTCGAGCACGCGGACAAGACGCGCATGATGTCCCGCTCGACCATCACCTCGTTCGTCGAGGCCGCCGAGTCGGCGGGCTTCCCCGAGGCAGCGGCCCTGATCCAGGTGGTCCTGGGCGTCGAGGGGGCCGAGGAGCGGATCGACCCGAACCTCGTGATCCTCCTGCGCGAAAACGGCTGGAAGCCCGCGGGGGAGAAGAAGGCCAAGAAGTCCGGCCCCGGTGGCGGCGAGGGCGGGGAGAAGAAGACCCGCAGCAAGAAGGTCGCTCCCGTCGAGGTGGAGACCGTCGCCTCCCCCGTCGAGACCGTCGAGGAGGAGGCCGAGGAGGAGGAGGAGGACGAGGAGGCCGAGGGTCTCGTCCCGAGCGAGGCCGTCAACGACAACGACATCGCGAGGCCGCCGCTGTCCGCCTCGAGCAAGGTGCCCGCCCCGCAGCACCTCAATCTGTGATGGGCGAGGGGAAGCGGTGAACCTCTCCTGGTCCGTCACGAACGTCCCTGTCGGCCCCATCCTGGTCGAGGAGGTCGACGGGGAGGCGGTCCTCGCGTGTCTTGAAGTGTCGCCCTACGTCCTCATGGTCTACGCTGAGCAGGGCGACCGCGTGGCCGCGACGGCGCTCGTTCGGATGATCTCGCGCGGGGACGTGTCGTGAGCCTGTGACGATCGAGGAGAATCCATGAAGAGACGTAAAGACAGCGCATCCCCAGTCAAGATCCTGAGCTTCGGGGCCCTCTCCCCGACCCAGAACGCCGACCTGTTCTGGGCCGAGGTGTGGCGGGCGCACCGCTACAGGAACCAACTCGTCGCCATCGAGCGTGGGCACCGGGACGCCTGGCGGGCCGCCCACGGCGACCACCCCGAGATCGCCCCGCTCGTCAGGGCCGTCCGCGAGGCCGAGGAGAAGATCGAGGTCACCCTCGCCGCCCTGCGCGACGCGCGCATCGCGGAGGGTCGCGACCGCAAGGCCACGGTCGAGGAGGAGGACGCGGTCCGGGAGTTGCGCGGACCCCTCAAGATCGCGTACGCCGCCCTGACGACCGGGGGCGCCGCGGTGCGACGGCGCGTCGCCGCAGTCGTCGACGCCGACCCGCGCGTCATCACGGCCCGTGCCGCGTTCGAACCTCTGCGCTGCCTGGGACCCCGTTCGAATGATCGGGCCCGCGGCAAGGCCCTGCGCGACGCGATCGTGACGGCCGCCGTCCGGGACCTCGCCGCATCAGGGGCGCTCGAGGCCGCCGACGCCGCCCTGCGCCTCCATCTCGACGCCGTCGAGGAGCGGGTCGCCGCGTGCATCAACCGGGCTCGCCACGCGAGCGACCTCCAGCCCGGCACCTACCTGCTGATCGACAAGGCCGCGGACGCCTTCCGCAAGGACTGGTCGACGCAGCCGCAGTTCAAGCGGTGGGAGCACGAGGGCCGCCTCGGCGTCCACTTCGGTGGGGGCCTCGCCACGTCCCGACTCGCGTCGAGTACGTTCCTCCAGATCGTCCCGATCCCCGAGGGCTACCTCCTCGCCCCCAACATGAAGGGCGAGCGCAAGCTCTTCCACGCGGGCAAGCGCCACATCAGGGCCGGCGCCCACGGCCAGCGCGACGTGGGTGCAGGAGCGATGCTTGCCCGGATCAGGGTCGACTCCGACGGCCGCAAGCCCGTGTGGGCGGAGTTTCCCGTCATCCTGCACCGCCCGATCCCCGTGGGCGTGGTCAAGGACGCCTGGATCCTCGCCCGGCGGGTCGGTCTGCGGAGTGAGTTCCGCTTGCAGTTGGTCGTCGACGCGGAGGCCCACCGCCCACCGGCCCATCCCGTCGGCCGCGGCAGCGTCGCGATCGACGTCGGCTGGCGGCGCCTGCCCGGAGGGAGGATCCGCGCCGGTTACCTCGTCGACGACGCGGGGCGGTCCGAGGCCATCTATTTACCCGACGGGCAGGACGCCCCCGCCTCGCGTCGCAACGGCCTCGCGTTGGCGAAGCGGCTCGCCACCGTCGACCGCATCCACGGCCATCGCGACGACAACTTCGAGGTCGTCAAGGCTGCTCTCGGGACGTGGCTCGCGGCCCGCCCGGACGTGCCGCCGTGGCTCGTCGACTGGGCCCGGCATCTGCCGCACTGGAGGGCGCCTGGCAAGCTCGCGGCCCTGCTCGCGGCCTGGAGGGCGCAGCGGTTCGAGGGGGACGTGGAGATCGTCGCGACCGTCGAGGCGTGGGCGGCGCGGGACAGGCACCTCCTTGCCTATGAGGCCCACCAGCGGGACCGCACGATCGCGGCTCGCAAGGAGGCGTGGCGCGTTCTGGGTGCCCAGGTGGCGAGCCGGTACGCTCGCGTGGTCGTCGAGGAGTTGGACTTCCGCGACTTCGCCGAGAAGCCCCTGCCCGAGGACGGGCTCGGTGCCGACGGCAAGGACCAGCGTAGGACCATGCGCCTCGTCGCGCCCCGGGAGATGATCTCCTCCATCGAGGCGGCCGTGCTCGCGTCCGGCGGGTCGTTCGAGGAGCGGGACCCGGCCTACACGACGGTCAAGCACTACCGCTGCGGCGGGTTGCTCGAGGGCGACCCGAAGAAGAGCCTCGTGCTGCACTGCCCGGCCTGCGACGAGGACGTCGACCAGGACGAGAACGCTGCGAGGAATCTCCTCGCTGCGAGCGGGCCGGTGCGGGGTGGAGAGGCTGGACCGCTCGCGCCGGGCAAGATGGCGAAGAGGAAGGGGAAAGGTGGAGGTAGTTTGGCGCATGCTTATCGGGATGCTTGACAAACACCCCGGACGGCCTTACCTTCAACTCATGGACAAGTTCCCAACCAACATCCGTGAAATGACTAAACTTTTTCCAGACGACGCCGCGTGCGCCCAGCACCTCGAAGCCGTGCGCTGGCCCGACGGCTTCGCGTGCCCGACGTGCGGCGTGGTCGGCGAGCCCTACCGCTTCGCTACCCGTACCTCGACGGTGCTCCGCTGCCGCGCCTGTAAGAAGAACGCCAGCCTCACGGCGGGCACCGTCATGCAGTCGAGCCACACGCCCCTGACGACGTGGTTCTGGGGCGCGTACCTGATGACGACGCAGACCCCCGGCCTCTCGGCGCTCCAGTTCCAGAAGCAGCTCGGCGTGGGCACCTACGAGACGGCGTTCCAGATCCTCCACAAGCTCCGCGCCGGCATGGTGCGCCCGGAGCGTGACGCCATCGGTGGCGAGCACCTGGTGGAAGTCGACGAATGCTACGTGGGCGGGCGCACCAAGGGCGAAGGGCGCGGCGTCCACCATCAAGCGACCGTCGTCGGGGCCGTCGAGGTCCGCACGCGCAAGGACGCCGAGGCGCGCAGCGCGAAGTGGAAGGACAGCCACGAGGGAGGCATCCCCACCAAGCGCCTCACCTACGCCGGGCGCTTGCGCCTCAAGGTGGTTTCCGCGCCCCGCATGACGATGCTGGAAGGGCTCGCCGACCCGATCAAGTACCTTGCCTCTGGACGTGGTAGCGAGTCGCTGACCGGCTTCGTCAAGGAGAACGTCCGCGTCGGCAGCACCATCCGCACCGACGGGTGGGTTGGCTACCGCGACTTGCCGACGATGGGGTATGCCCACGCGCCGCTCGTTCTCGGCGGCGACGGCGCCAAGACCGACGAGCACCTGCCGATGATCCACCTCGTTTTCAGCAACCTCAAGACGTGGATCAACGGCACGCACCACGGACGGATCGAACCCAAGCACCTGCAAGCCTACCTGAACGAGTTCGTGTTCAGGTTCAACCGCCGCTTCTACCCGATGAACTCCTTCCATTCCGTCCTCGGGATCGCGGCCAGGACGGTGCCACCGACGGGAGATCAGCTCTACTCGGGAGAGTGGCATCACCCGGCGGGTCCACGAGCGCCAGAAGGTTTGTCGGATGTCGCCTGAAATGCTCATAGTCGACGGTCAAGACGCTGTAGTCCTTGTCGAAGGAGCGGCGCATCCTGGCGAGGCGCTGCGCGGGGGTCGGGTCGGCTCTCATGCAACCATCCTACGCCGTTCACCGTCAGGTGGCGCGGTTTTTGCCACGGTCGATCCTCGTCGTGGTAGGAGTGGAAGATGATCTCTCGCGCCGCAGTCAGTCAGACGGTGACGAGCGCGCACCTGGGCCACTACGACCTGTTCAACGTCGACGCCTTCGAGTGGCTCGCGCGGGCCGCTCCAAATTCAATCCACGCTGTCGTGACGGACCCGCCCTATGGCGCAACCGAATACAGCCCGTCCGAGTTGAAGAAACTCGACGCCGGGCGCGGTGGGGTGTGGCGTATCCCGCCATCGTTCGACGGCTGCCAGCGCTCCCCGCTGCCGCGCTTCACGGTGCTTTCGGACGACGACCGCGCCAATATGCGAGACATGTTCTCGCGGCTAGCCAATGGCTTGCTCCGTGCGCTTGTCCCCGGCGCGCACGTCTTCATCGCCAGCAACCCGCTCGTCTCCTACCTCGTCTACGAGCCGTTCATCGCGGCGGGGTTTGAAAAGCGCGGGGAGGTTATCCGCATGGTGCAGACCCTTCGCGGCGGCGACCGGCCCAAGAACGCAGAAGAGAAGTTCTCCGACGTGTCGGTCATGCCTCGCTCTTGCTGGGAGCCGTGGGGGCTCTTTCGCAAGCCGTGTGAAGGCAAGGTGTCCGACAACCTCCGCAAGTGGAAGACGGGGGGACTCCGTCGCATCTCTGAGAATCAGCCATTCCGCGACTTGATCCCGTCGTCGGTGGCCCGCAAGGGGGAGCGGGAGATCGCGCCTCACCCGTCATTGAAGCCGCAGGCATTCATGCGCCAGCTCGTCTACGCGGCATTGCCGCTCGGCAAAGGCGTCATTCTCGACCCGTTCATGGGGTCTGGGTCGACGATCGCCGCTGCCGCCGCACAGGGGTTCGAAAGCGTCGGGTTGGAGGTCAACGCGAAGTTTTACGCGCTCGCGGAGAGCGCCGTGCCGAAGCTGGCCGCACTGGTGGTGTGACTTGCAACCCCGCGAGATAGATCCACTTCTGACGCAACCGTGCGATGCCGTGCCTGTCGAGAGTTGCCGTTCGCGTTCCGAGCGCGCCGCGCGCGTTCTTGCGGAAGTCCGCGACCTTCACGGCTCCCAAGTAGATCTCGGTGAACGTCATCGGCCGGCGGTTGACTGCCGGCTCCGTCTCATTGTCGACCACGTAGACGAAGACGCACAGCCATTGATCTCGCGCACCGTGTGTATCGACGGCCCCACCCGCCTTCCGCGTGGTCTTGATCTCGACGCCATCGCTCCCAGCCTGCACGCGGTTGTTGGGGTAGCGCCCCTGGACGACGAGATCGGGGTGCCCGTTGAAGTAGTTGTTCTGCACCAGCACCCGGCAGTGCTTGGACATGCTGGCCGTGAGCATGTCGGAGAGGACGCCGGACATAATCGCCGGACGCAGCATGTCGTCGAGGCGCTGGAGGCCCTTCGCGGCCAAGAGGGTGTTCACGTCGCAGAAGAAGTCGTACACGTCGCGCATGGCGATCTTGAAGTCGTCGAGGCGCATCTCGTAGGGCAACTCGGCGGCGGGGTTGAAGCGGTCGGCGTGGACGACGTTCGGCGAGATCGGCATGGGCGGCAGGATCGCCGGAGGTTGGGCTCGTGTCAAGCATCCCGATAAGCATGGTTTGGCGGACGGTGCCGGCATCGTTCCGGATGCGGGGGACCGCTCGCGAGACGCAGTCCAACATGGCGATGGTCCTTGATATTCCGCTGTCGCCGTCTCAACCTCTGCCCGACCGAGCGTGGCGTTGGGACGCGCCTATCGAGGTCTCCCCGTCCGGTCGACTGTCCGGTCTCAACCTCTGCCCGACCGAGCGTGGCGTTGGGACGTGCTTCCGGCTGGCAGGCCGGGGGTGCCACGACGGGCGTCTCAACCTCTGCCCGACCGAGTGTGGCGTTGGGACCACGATCGTCTGACTCATCGCCAGTCTCAACCTCTGCCCGACCGAGCGTGGCGCCGGGACAGTGGGTCCACCGGGCTGTCTCGACCTCTGCCCGACCGAGCGTAGCGTCGGGACCGCGGGCTTATGCGGTGCGGCTCGGTGTACGAGTGTCGTCTCGACCTCTGCCCAACCGAGCGTGGTGTGGGACTCCTGTGCCGGGCTGGCGACGGTGCGTGGCCGGTTGTCTCAACCTCTGCCTGACCGAGCGTGGTGTTGGGACGGATCGCCCTCAGGTGATAGATCGTGAGCGCGGCGACGCGTTTCAACCTCTGCCCGACCGAGCGTGGTGTTGGGACCATCGGCCAGCGCCTCACTGGCGAGGCGACCTCTGCCCGACCGAGCGTGGTGTTGGGACTTGCCGAAGGAGGAACCGGTCGCGGTCCCGCCTCCTGTCTCGACCTCTGCCCAACCGAGCGTGGTGTTGGGACCCGGGGCTCTTGCTGCTTCAGGCGGTCGAGGACACGGGCCTCGACCTCTGCCCAACCGAGTGGGGTGTTGGGACAATGGAACAAAAAGACGACAGAATAGTGACCGCTACGGTCTCAACATCTGCCCGACCGAGCGTGGTGTTGGGACCTGCCCTTGAGGAGCACCTGGAGTTCGGCGTCGGTGTTTCGACCTCTGCCCGACCGAGCGTGGTGTTGGGACATCCTCGTGTCAGGTGCCGCAGGAGACGGCAAGACGAGTTTTGACCTCTGCCCGACCGAGCGTGGCGTTGGGACGCGAGCGACGTACCGTTGGTGCGTCTTGACTTCGGAGCCATTCAAGGTGACGATCTCACCGTGCCGGACCCCAAGCCCCCGCCGTCCCTGCAAAAGACCATCGCCGCCGCCCTCGTGGTGGTCGTCCCGGTCCTCGCCACGACGGTCGCGGGCTACCTCGAGAGTCGGCAGGCCAAGGACGCCGTCGCAAAGCAGTCCGAGAAGCACAAGGTCGACGTCGCGCAGACCGACGTGTGGCTGCGCGACCAGTGGCTCGCGCAGTCTCGGGACACGGCCCTCTTGCGTGCCGAACTCGCGGAGATCCGCGGGCAGGTCGCCGTGCTCGCGGCTCGCCGGCGCGACCGGGACAGGGACCGCGCGGTGGAGCGGCCTGCGCGGGCTCCCGACGCCTCTTCGGTGGCCGAGGACTTCATCGAGCAAGTGTCCCCGACCACGGCCGTGATCCCAGCCCCCATGCCCGAAAAGCCCAACGCCTTCGATGTGCGGGTCCAGACCGAAGTGAGGAAGAAATGAGTTCTCGTCTCGACGTACTTCGCATCCTGTGCCTCGCCACTGTCGCCGTCGCGGCAGCAGGTCTCGTTGGGATCCTGGCGAGCACCTGCACCGCCGTGGACTCCGACCCCCACGCGACCACCCTGGCGGTCTTCTTGGGCGCCGGGATGCTCGGGAGCCTGGCCCTCCTTTCGTGGAGGCCGCTCGTGCTGTTCGCCCTCTTGTCCGCCGCCCCGGGCTGCCAGCTTGGTCCCAAAGGCCGCGCCGCTGTGGTTGCCATCGGCGCCGTGAAGACCATCGACGGTCTCTGCGACGAGTACCTCAAGGACTTCGAGGAGAGAGGCGCGCAGTACTACAACGAGGCCATCGCCGCGTGCGCCGAGGCGGTCGACCTGTCGGCTTGCGCGACGGACAAGGTCAAGCCCCGGCAGGTGGCCATGACCGCGTGCCGCGTGTACGGTGGGGCACGACTCGAGGCGGCGCGGGGCAAGAAGCTGGACCTCGAGGCCCTCGGGAGGATCGCCCTGGGAG
>CAYGKV010000012.1:0-10049 GCA_964350885.1 uncultured Candidatus Saccharibacteria bacterium | reverse complement strand
GCGGCGCGGGGCAAGAAGCTGGACCTCGAGGCCCTCGGGAGGATCGCCCTGGGAGACCTCGAGGTGGTTGGGTGGAGGTTGCCGTGAACTCGCGCGCTGAATATCGACGCATCCACATCGATGTGGAGACGGATCCGGCGCGCAAAAGTCGAGGGCAGAGATGGACCGTTTGTCTCGTGAGCAACGGTGACGTCTCGTTTCTTGAGACGGCGCGCACACTCTGGGATGCGCGCGTCAAGGCGATCTCTTGGGCGAAGCGGGAGGGCGTCCACGACAAGGACATCTTGATCGAGGGGATCCCCGCAACGCAGTACATCGCGCGAGGGCCAGGACACGGGCCCGGTTTTTCCAGGGGGATTCGATGAACTTGGGGATCCTCGATAGAAATCAGTCCGCGGCCCGCCGCGAGGCGGAGTCGGCCTTCGCTGCGATCACCCGACCGAAAGATGATCCCCCCGCGCAGGCCGTCGTCGTGCTCGACGCTTCGGCCGGGGTGAGGAAGAGGCAGCGGAGATGAACGCGCGCAAGCGAAAGGGCACGTACTGGGCCGGGCAGAGGGCACTTGGCACGGTCGAGGTATTCTGGACCGACGTTCCGATCCGCGATGTCGGTCGAGTGCACGCCAACGATTACAAGGCCGTCGTCGGACCGTTCTCCTCGCGCGCGTGGGCAGACAGGGCCGCGAACGCCCCGTGGAAGGTCGAGGAGATCCTCAAGGAGTACCGCGCGGCAATCAAGAAGAGGAGGACCTGATGGCCGAGATCGACTACCTCTCCGTCGGAATGAAGGCGTTCGACCTGGTCGTCACCTTGATCGACGCCGCCCAGGCGGCCAACGACGACGCCGCAGTCGCAAACCTCGAGAAGTATATCCGAGACTCCTCGGTGGGCGCGAGGTTGGTCGCCCGCGGGGAGCGGGCCCAGGCGGTCGCCGACGCGGGGCAGGAGAGGATCCGGCTCGCGGCCGAGGCCCAGGCCAGGGCCAGGGCCAGGGATCGGACGGACACGCCCGTTCTCGGGATCCCCGTCGCGCTGCTGCCGCGCCGCTGCCCTCGCACGGGCAAGGACTGCGCCCTGCGCTGCCGCGAGGGCATCTGCATCGAGGCGGACAACGCCGCCCTCGTCGCGGCCCACCCCGCGGCGGACCTGTTGGTCGCCTCCCCTGCCGCCGCCCCGAGCGAGCCGAAGGTGGCGGTCGTGGTCCCCCTGCCGCGCATCGGCGCGGTTTGCAACGCCTGCGGGGCCTCGACGGACCTCGAGGGGGGCGAGTGGATCGACCACGCCCCGGGGTGCCCGGAGAAGGCCCGGCAGGTGGCCGACCTCGCGAGCAGGCTCACCGAGGACGACGGGGACACGGACGAGGGGTAGGACGGGCAGGATCGATCGGTCGGGGGAGGCGCGCGAAACTTGACCTTTCGCGCGATCGGGTGGATCATGGAATATATTCCATGAAAACCACCGCCACCCGAGGTGCCTCGTGAACCGCCGCATCCTGTCGAAGAAGGCGTCCCCGCAGGTCATGGTCCATAACGCCTCGGGCGCGTCCCTCTACGGCGCGTCGTTCCTTGACGGCGGCGTGGTCCTCTTCAACCAGACCATCCGCGACGGCGCCATCCGGTGGAAGCCGTGCGGGGCCACGAAGTGGGACGAGCGGTACGGCATGTACGCGATCGAAGGCCACTTGCCCGATGGTGTGAGCGAGAAGTTGACCGCCGGCCTGCGCGGGATCGAGAGGTAGCTGATGAGCAACAGCCGATCGAGCCAGTCGTTCGACGAGGACGAGTACGAGCGTCGCACGAAGGGCTGGACCCACACGCCCGTGGACCATGACTACGAGGCCAGCGACGAGTTCTCGGTCGACCCGTGTCAGACATGCGGGTCGAAGCTCTACGGACCACGACAGAAGACGGTCCTCTATCGCGACAGGCGCCACAGCGGCGGAAAGTTCGAGGAGAAGACCGTCCGCTCCTGCGACGACTGCGTCCAGTTCATGAACCAAGGATACGTGGAGTAGCCGTGCCCACCCGCACCCAAGATCCCGTCGTCCCCGCGGCCCCCACCCCGGGCGAGGTCGCTGCGCAGGTACTCCTCGGCTTTGCCAAGGAGCCCGCCTTGCCCTACCTGTGGCCCTGCAAGGAAAATGGGTACAAGGGCAAGGACCCGGACGACGGCGGCATGGACTGCTCCGGCGCGGTGCAGTGGGCGAGGTACAAGGCTGGCCTGATCAAGAAGACGGAGGTCAAGCGGTACAATGCGGACGACCTCTACCGCATGCTCCCGCGCGTCTCCGGCAAGGGGACGGTGGTGGGCGATCTGGTGTTCTACGGGACGGAGCAGCACGTGAACCACGTGATGCTTTTGATCGGCGACGGCAAGTGCATCGGGGAGTGCGGGGGCGGGCCTCGGTGCACGACGGTGGAGATCTCGAGGAAGGTGGGGGCTCGGATGCAGGTGAAGAAGGTCGCGTACAGATCCGACATCGTGGGTTTCCGGAGGATCGCATGAGCAACTCCCGCGCAGAGAGTGCAAGCCCCACCTACCGGCCCGGTCAGGGTGTGGAGAGACTCAAGAAGCTGGTCGGTCGTGGTGAAGTCTACTCCACGGGCGGCGGCTTCTACGCGTACCAGGTGAAGGCCGGGCGCAGCGGGTTCATCGCGGCGGACGACAACGGGTCGGTCATGGTCTGGCGCGTGCCCGTGCGAGACCTCGAAAAGGTCTACGTCATGGACAACGGCCCGCTCCATCGCGAACCTGACTACGACGGGACGGCGGAGGGCGCTGCCCGCTTCGTTCGGTCGCGGAAGTCCAGCAGTAAGAGGAGGATCGTGTGAACTCGCGCGCAAAACACCCCTTCTCCCCCGCCTGCGTGGCGTTCTGGCGCGAGCAGCTCGACGACTACATCGCCGACCTGGTCTACAGCCGCATACGTGCCCTCGACCTGAAGCGCCTGCGACCGGTCATCCGCGACACGGGCGAGAAGATCGCCGGGGTCCCTCGGCTGCCGACGGCCGGGGAGCTGCGGGCCGAGCAGGGCGGCAGGTGGCTCGTTGCACTTCAGGATCAGGTGGAGCGGGCCGCTCCGGTTCAGATCGCGCAGTACGCCGAGGCGTGGTTTCACGGGGCTCACCCGGGTTGTCCGTTCGAGTGCCCGGCTTGCGGATACGGAATGTAGGAGGACGACCGTGAACACGAGGAAAAGGAATTGTATGGACTGTCGGTTTCACGTGATGTTCAACGTGGGCAAGTCCAAGTACGTGGTCAACTACTCGGACGGGAGCAAGACACACGGGGATGGAAGTCGGTTCTACGACATCGCAATTTTCAGCAACAAGAAAAAGCTTGATCAGTTCTTGAATGAACTGAGGGGTGACGGCTATCGCGACTCGCGGTAGACCGGAGAGGAGCAGGTGATGAGCAACTCACGCGCAGAAACTTCCGGCCCCGTCTACCTCGACGAAAGTTCCGTCGAGGACGTGCGCCAGACGAAGCCGCCGCTCAACTCCTCGCGCACGGGCTACGGCGGAAAAATTGCCACGTCGTGGAAGATCAAGATCGGGGGCCGCTGGTACAGGGTCTACGTCATGATCTTCAGCAACTCGGGGACGGCCTACGTGTTCGTCAAGGACAAGAGGCATCTCCTCGGGTCGTTCGAGCCGTCGAACTTTCACGAACCCTGGTACCAAGAGTACCGGAAGAAGCACGGGAGGTAGTCATGGCCAACTCGCGCAGCGCGCAACCGCGCAACAGCGACCTCCTTACCGAATTGAAGGCCAAGGCGTCGGCGCAGATGGCACAGTGGCCGCAGTACAAATTCGACGATGCGATTCTGTGCACCGTAAAGCGAGAGATAGATTCTGGATTCGGGCACGCCTTTGACGCGGGCGAGGTCACGATTTGCAAACCTCACGAAGAAGCGGCAGACGAATGGTCAGGTCCGTTGAGAACGGTTTGGTCGTTTAAGACCAAGGGCTGGCAGGCTCTTGATACAGGAGACGTGCACCCTGGGGCGTTGAAGAGGAGAAATCCCGAACACGACGTGAAACGCGAGATACCTCTGCCGTCGATCGACCAGTGCGTTCGCGCAGGCACACACATGAAGCGCTGCACTGGAGACGGGTACTGCAAGGTCTGCTTCGACAAGAGCGACTTCGACGACTTCAATCTCGTGACCTTCGATCCGACGACGCGAACGGTCTCTCCAGTCCGTAAGCGCGGCGCAGCCCAGAGGCGACGACCGTGAGCAACTCCCGAGCCGCTTTCCGTGCCTTCATGAACGCCGAGCAGAAGCCGCTCGACGCCAACGACATCGTCATCCCCGACCTCGACAACATGACGCGTTCGCAGTTGAGAGCGTACGCTGCAAAGACGACGGAGGCGATGAGGGTTTGCCCCAACCCCAAGAAGCAGAATTGGCTCAACCTGGCCGCCCGCTACGCCGAGTCAAAGGCCGACGCGATGTCGCAGCGGATCGAGGGGGACCACAGGTCCGCGGTCGCGCTGGAGGAGAGGTGCGGCAACATCTATCGCGAGATCCCCAAACGGATGAGGTGGAGGTAGACCGTGGCCAACTCCCGCAAGATTCCACTTCGGCACCCCGCCAACGCGGAGGTGAACTGCCCTGTGTGCCACAAGTGGATCGAAACCGATCCACGAGGGAAGCTGATGCAACACGTGAACTGGCTGTACAACCATTGCGCTGGCGGGAAGAGCAAACGCCACTCGAAGATCGATCGCTGAGGACACCGTGGCCAATTCTCGCAAACCGTTCCCCTACCCGTCGACCTACGGCTGGCCCACTCCAGGGACGAGCCACGCCCGCGTGGCCAAGGCGAGGGCGGGGCAGGACAGGGGCCTTGCGGACCTCGAGAAGTACCGCACGGCGAGGGCCGAGGCGCAGAAGAAGGCCAACGAGACGGGTTTCGACTACGGCCTCGAGAGAAACGACCTGTTCAAGGAGTACCGCGTGTTCATGCTCACGCAGAAGCAGAACCGCTTCGGGCACGAGCTGCGGTGCGAAGTCGTCTCGTGCGAGAACATGGGCAAGTGCCAGAAGGGACACGGGCCGCGATGAACTCCCGCGCCCAAGCAAGCCCCCACTTCAAGTCCACCCTCTCGGGCGCGGTCTGCCGTCACAGGCACTTGACCTACCGCGAGGCGCGGGACTGCGGGTACAAGCGCGAGAAGAAGGAGGGCGCGTTTCCCTCCTCGGTTGTCGACCAGGACGGCGCCTCCGTCTCGGCCGAGGTGGGGCATGGGATCGACGAGCGGATCGCCGAGGCGGCCATCGAGGCGAGGCAGGCAGAGCGCAGGGCCGAGTCGCTGAAACTCCGCCAGGAGATCTACGCTCGCGACGTGAAGCAGTGGTGGAACCCGTACAGGCCAAGAGAACGAGGTGAGTCGTGAACCGGCGCGATGACGAGCCCGCCGACAAGTCCCTCTCCTCGATCCGCGTTCTCTATTGCGAGAACGACACGTTGGCGCTGTGGGGGATCCCGTACGACATGCGACCAGGTCAACAGCCCGATGATCTCCTCCGAGCCGACCGGCGCCAGCGGGAACAATATGACCCGCGGCTGCTCCAGGCGAAGCTCCGGGATGTCAAGTCAGGGTGGATCTGGCTGGGTTCGCCGGGCTGGTGGGGGCACCTATCGCCGTCGAGGCAGAGCGAGATCCGCGAGTTCCTCGCTGCGCACAAGGACTGCGTCCCCAACAGCCCGAACGAGTGGTGCCCCATCAATGAGGTGACCTGATGGCCAACAATCGCGCATCCGAACCGCACTTCGACTTCTTCGAGGAAGGTCCCTCGGGGTGGGAGTTCGTTGACGACGTCACCCTCGCGTCGATGGGCTGGGGCACGGCCAAGGCCAGGCGGGATCTGAACGTCGTCGGGTTGTGCCGGAGGTTGAACAAGATGGTCGTCGGAGGGGTGCTGGTCGAGGATGGTGGGATGCGCGGTAGAACGAAGTTCGTGAGGAGGACCTGAACATGGCCAACAAGCGCGCAGGGACGGTTCACCAGAAGTGGGACGTGTACCTCAACGGCAAGAAGATCGACAGCGTCTTCTACAGTCGTGGTGCCAAGGTCGATGCGGATGAAGTTCGCCGTAGCCTGGTCAACCACGATGGGTACTCCAGCGCGATCGTCGTTCGTCGCGGGAGGTTGTAGGACCATGGCCAACAGTCGGAGCACCAGGAAGAAGAAGATCCGCTCGATCCACGTCGTGGGCCGCCGCTGGTTCGACAGGACCTACGGCAACACCTACCACACCGCAGCGATCTCGGTGAACGGTCAGTTCGTGCACAAGACCCCCGTCGACTACGGGTACGGGGAGATGTACATGCAGAACGCCACCGCGTGGCTCAAGAAGAATGGGTACCTGCCGGGGAACAAGTCGTACCCCACGGGAGGAGACGAGCCCCTCTGGCAGTACTGCCCGCGCGTCGGGTGCTCGCTCGTGAGCGACTGCGCCGACGTGCAGCGGAAGAAGGATCTGTAGTCCCCGCGAGTCGAAAGTACCAACCCGCACTACACGAGGTAGATCATGGCCAACAGCAGAGTCGGGAAGAAGCACTACACCATCGAGCCGGGAAGGCAGATCTACCATGACGGCAAGCCGTTCATCGGGATCTCGCGCGCGGAGGACACCGCCCCGGCGGAGGCGGATTTGACCGCTCGTCGGATCGTGGTGCTGCTGAACCAGGCGAACCACCCGCGCCGTCATCGCAGGTAGAGGTAGACCATGGCCAACAGCAGAGTCCAGCCTCGATTCGATTGGGATGCCCCCGATGGCATCAAGAAGAAGTACGAGCAGCGCTGGAAGCGCATCGAGAGCAAGGTGAGCGGAGCGCGGGATGCGGAAGCCGCGGCCCTGGCGTGTGACGGAGAAGATCTGGTCACAACGGCGCACTTGATCAAGAAGAGGTTCAACTTGACCGACAAGCAGTTGGTCAAGTTGATCTACGGAAACTGAGGAGACCCCATGGACCCGACCGGAACCGACATCGCCGCGTACCCGCACCATCGCACGAGGTAGATCATGGCCAACAGCCGCAAGATCATCACGAACCGCTACATCGTCCAGATCGAGGGCGATGCAGCCAACAGCATGGAAGAACTTGGCAGCATGGCCATCGACGAGGCTCGTGAGCGTGCTCGTCTGTACGTCATGCCCGCTGAGTGGTCAGCCAAACCGATCAAGGGGTCGCTCGGCGACTTCTACGTCACGTTCCAGGTGACGCGCAAGCACTACTAGGAGACCTCATGGACCCCATGCAGACCGACATCGCCGCGGACGTCCTCAAGGCCATCGAGACATCCGACTGGAAGTACGTCGCCTCGACCGTCCTCGCGGTCACGGCCCACTTCCTGCGCGGCCCGGCTACCAAGAGGGTCCCGTTCTTCGGGACGGACCCCGGGGGCGTCGCGTTCGTGACCTTGCTGGGGGCCGCCGGCGGGCTCTTGAACGCCTTCCTCGCGAAGTGGTCCCTCGGGACGGCCCTGCTCGACCCCGTCCTTGGGACCACCGTCCTCAAGGTGGTGGGCGGGGCGATTGCGCAGTACGTGGTCGTGAAGAAGATGTGGCCCACGGCACTGGCGGAGACGGGAACCGAGGGGAAGGTCGAGGAGGAGAAGACGGTCGTCGAGGTTCCCGAGAAGGTCGTCGTGGTCGTAGTGCCCGAGAAGGTCGTCGAGGTGGTCGCGGAGCCCGAGATCAAGAAGGAAGGTGGAGCGTGAACACTCGCAGGCACACCGGCAAGAACGACATGCTCGCCTCGGAGGAGCGCAAGCTCGACCAGTTGGTCGTGCAGCTCCTCCGCGACCACGGGGCGGTCGCTGCGGGTCTCACGGCCACGTACGAGTACGTCGTCGACACCCGCCTCGGCCCCCTGCGTGTCTCCCCTCGCGGGCACAACATCTTCTGCCGGTTCGAGGACGTCGCGAGGGCGGTCGCGGCGGGTCACGGAATCAACGGCATGCACATGCAGTTGTTCGGCAACCCGCTCAACCCGCACTCGGGAAAGTGGAACCACCACTACTTCGGTAGGATCAAGGCCGAGGACGCGTTCAAGGATTTTCGACGGATGTTCCTCGGGTTGTTCTAGGAGCGAGTCATGAACACGCGCACGAAACACATAGGTCGTCGTGATTACATCAACCTCGTGGCCGGTCCCAGTCCGATCTCGATCTTTCACGGCTCGCAGGGCTTCTTCTGCGAAGATCGAAAAGGGGACACGTGGGGACCGTTCAAGACGGAGCGCGTGGCCACCAAGAAGGCGTACCACCTCGTCGAGCGTGGGCGCCACCCGGATGCGCATCAGACCAAGCGCGAGATCAATGCGGAATTCGAGCGTCGGTGGAGAGGCAGGTAGACCGTGAACACTCGAAAAGCACCAAAGGACGTCACGAGGAAGGTCGTCGCGGAGAGATTCATCGAGACGCACGAGATCAAGGACGCGGATGGCCGCGTACTGCTGCGTGTTGGACATTACGACCTTGTCGAGCGTCGCGGTCCTCGCGAGTGGCGCGTGGTATGGTGCGGCTCTCGCGATTCGTGGATCTCGAGCGGCTGGTCTGGTCCTTACTCCACGCGCAAGGAAGCGCTGGAGATCTTCAACACACGCAGGTCTCGTCGATGTTGCGGTCCGAACATCGATCCTCCTGGATCTGGGTTCGTGTTTCGCAACGACGGAAACTGGTAGCCCATGACCCTCGCCAACCGCCTCACCGAGCAGGAGAAAGCCCTGCTCGCCTACTTCCACACGGTTGAAAACGACCCGCGGATCCGCCGTGCCAAGGGCGTGCAGGCCACGGTCGAGGCCCTCCTGTCCTGCGTGCAGAGCAACGCGGTCGTGGCGGTGTCCTTCGCCCTCAACGGGGTCATCGACCGGGCCAAACCCATCGCAAGCGGCCTGTCGCGGATGGCGGTCGGGCAGGCGCTCGAAAACAAGAACGTGCCGCAGGCCGTCCGCAACGTCCTCGATGGGGCAGTAGCCTCGGGAGTCGAGGAGGTGTTCCGCTGGGGTGCGGGGGCGGTGGAGAAGGTGCTCGTCAACGCGCAGAAGAAGTCGAGGAGGTAGACCGTGGCAAACCGCAGGGTAGCGATCAACAGGTGGAAGGTCTCGGACAAGCGCAACGTCGACGAGATCGCCGAGATGCTCGGCATCTCCGAGTGGGATGAGATCAGCGAGTTGAACCAGGACTACTACTGGGAGGCTACGCACGACGGGCGCGAAGATGGTGAGAGCGAGGAGGACCACGAGGAGCGGCATTTCAAGGCCCGTCAGGACGTGGAGGACGAGGACTTCCGCAACTGGCACGACTCCGTCATGCACGCCGCCGACCGCGCGTTTGGGGACTGCGGCCTCGAACTGGTCCCCATCACGAAGAAGGCCCACCGGGGAAATACGCGCCCGTACGACTACCGGATCGTCCCCAAGAAGTCCTGGAACGACGCCGCGGAGCAGATCATGGACGTGATCAACGGCATCGGGATGTTCGGCTTTTCCTCCCTCAAGGAGTTCCTCTCCTCCGGGCCGTACACGGCGCGCGAGGCGGTGCTCGAGCACCTCGGGTACGTGGAGGACCGGCACAAGGTGTACGGCGACATCTCGCCGAAATCCATGTACGAACGGCACAGGGGGTAGACCATGGCCACGTTCAAACTCTCGATCGAGATGGGCAACGACGCGATGCAGGACGAGCAGGCGGTCGCCGACGCCATCCGCACCGTGGCCTCGCGCGTGGAGAACGGGCAGCGGGATGGCGGCATCCGCGATGCGAACGGCAACACCGTCGGGAAGTTTTCGTTTTCGGGCGGCAAGAACCGGAGGGGGTAGATGGCCAACCGCCGCTCCCCCAAGATGACCCTCGTGCAGGAGGCGTCCTCGATTCGTCGAAAGGCACTCGCCCTGGTCGACATCGCCCGTGGGGACGTCTCGGCGAGCGAGGCGACGGTCCTCCGCCTTGCCGGAGACCTTGCCGAGAACGTGGTGCGCAACACGGGCCGCTTCAGGTACCGGAGGAGGTAGGGACGTGGCAAACCGCAGACAG
>CAYGKV010000011.1:0-32004 GCA_964350885.1 uncultured Candidatus Saccharibacteria bacterium | reverse complement strand
CCTGAATGTACAGCAGGCAGTCCTTTGGGGACATAATCATAATGCCAGGGGTAATCTTTAGAATAGTTTGTTTTTTTAATATATCGCTATCATCTGTAACAAAAATATCTCTCTTGTTTATATAGTGCCCAACCAAGTGGTCTAGATCATTAACCTTATTAGTATAAGTATTGCTTGCTTTATTTAATCCTCCTGGAAATATGATTTTCTGCAGTTCATCAAATATTCGACTGCTTTCTGTTCCGCCATACACGTCACCACTATCCCAACGGGATACATCCAAACGTGCCACAGTACCTACTACTGGGAATAATCGTATAGTTCGCATCATCTCACCCTTTCGAACCTCCTGAGTGTCATTTTCTAAATCAGATTCAACTCGTGTGGTAATTGCGATTTCAAGTTTATTAGAAAAACTGAGTTTTATTAATTCCTGTAAGGATTCAACGGAGGTTGGAGTTTGTGCGCTCTGATCGAAGAGGTTAATTATACAGTTATTGTCTAGAGTAATTTTTGGTATAGAGTTCATACATAAACGAGGTTCTTCGGAGTCCGAACCTATCTCAAGTTAGCTGGGGGACTTGGAATCGCCTCTCGTTGCTGCTGCAACTCGAGACCTTCGCTCCCTCGTCGGGAGCTGCGGCCCGCGGTTCGATTCCAATCCAACCAACAGTATGCGCAAAAAAGCTGGCAGAAGCCAGCTCTTTGCTCATTACTGACTGACTCGGTCTCGAACCCACCACGGTGAGGCCGTTGAGGGGTTCTTTGAGCGCTTTCAGTCTATCGAATTGAGGCGTCTCGGTCGGGGCTATCCTTTTGACTTCTTGGGATCCTTACTCTTGGGGAACGTTCGTTCCTCCTGGAACTTACCGTTCGCTTTTTGAATCTTTACAGACCCACCATCGGAACCCAGCGCCTTTCTCAGTACGCCTCCAGCTGTGGCTACCTCTTTAGTGACGAACGTCTTTACCACCTTGTTCGATTTGTCCTTCTCCAGAGCCCATCGGTCCGTTTTCTCGTTCAACTCGAGAGTATATTTCGGCAGGTTTTTCTTGTTTGACATAGGCCTATTTTATCACAAACGAGACAAATGAGACACTGCAGGCCTGTCTCACGCAGGTGTCTCACATGTGTTATCCACTCCGATTTTCTTGCACCTCCCGCGTCGAGGCATATAGTGAGGGTACGTATCCCTGAATAAGGGAAAGGTGAAACTCCTCCGTCGAACTTGGGCGGGAAAAGTTGCCTGAAAAGGTACCACCAACGGAGTCCTGAATAAGGACAGGGTTCAAGTCCTCCGCAGTCGTTGAGCGGAAGCGGCGAAAGCACACTGGCATCGTGGTAACGTTCACTCGACGTATTTAAATAAACGGGTGCTAAACAGCGAATGCCTGCAAGAGCTAGGGTGAGCACGTAGTCATCCTTCGTTTCGCAAACGAGAAAAAAGCTGAGGGCTTTTTTCTGCATATGAAAAAATCCTTCAGCACAGGACTGTTCTCGCTATGTATTATTTAACTCAAAACTATGGACAAAACAAAAACGGGCCCCGAGGGCCTGCGGATTGAGCATGTCTCAGTCAACACTCTCAAGCCAGCCGCGTACAACCCGCGCACCTGGGATACGACGGCAAAAGATCAGCTGAAAGAAAGTATTACTCGCTTCGGTATCGTTGACCCCATTCTCGTCAACAATGCACCGGAACGAAAGGGGGTCGTCATCGGCGGACACTTCCGGCTCTCTGTCATCAAGGAGCTCGGGATACAGATCGTACCCGTCGTATACATCAACATTCCAGATATTGAGAAAGAAAAGGAGCTCAATATACGGCTCAACAAGAATACCGGCGAATTCGACTTCGACCTCCTTGCGAAGTTCGACGAAACATTCCTCTCCGCCGTTGGCTTCAGTAGCGAGGAGATTGACGACATCTTCGCCATCGAGGAAACGCCTGAGGAGTTCGATCTACAAAAAGAGCTTGCGAAGCTCGACATCAAGAACATCACTGTACAGAAGGGCGACGTATACGACCTCGACGGTTCCCGCCTCATGTGCGGCGACTCAACGATCACAGACGACATGGTGAGACTTATGGGCGGCGCGAAAGCCGATATGTGCTTCACTGACCCGCCCTATATTCTCGACTATCTCCGTGGCAAGAAAAAGAATGGTAAGCAGACTGAGGGGTTCGGTCTTAAGCGCGACCGCCACTACCTCGGGACTGAAACACTACCGGAGAACTTCAGCGACCTCTGGATGGCGAATGTCGCCAAGGTGCAGAAGCCGGATTTCTCCATCATCATCTTCGAGCATCCGAAGAATCTACGCACCATCTGGAACGCGCTTGAGAAACATTGGAGATACCGGAATACGATAACGTGGCATGTGCCTAACCGCGTGCAGGGTTTCTCGGCGAAATACAAGTTCTTCAACAAGCAGGACATCGCGCTCGTCGGAACCTCTGGCGAGGTTGCGCTCGACACGGAGCCGGAGTCCGATGCACTACTCCAAACAGAGTATGAGAATGCGCTCTACGCCACTTCTGGCAAACCTCACTGGGAAGGATACGAGAAGGGCAAGAAAATTTGCCCGACCGACTTCATCGATCACATCGCCGCCGATGAGAAATCATCCGGCCAAGGCATCATCTTCGGGACGAAGCCCTTGGAACTCCTCATTCCTTACATCAAAGTCCTCACAAAACGAAACGACCTCATTCTTGAACCCTTCGGCGGAAGCGGCTCGACGCTCATCGCATCGGTGAAGATGCACCGCTGCTGCTACCTCATGGAGAAATCTCCAGTGTACGCCGAAGTCATTCTGAATCGCTGGTCGAAGCTTACCGGCCTCAAGCCCAAGAAACTATGACCGAATCTCCAGCATTAGTCTCGATAGAAGAACGGCAAGCACATGAGAAGCAGGCGCTTCTCAATGCGCTCAAAGAGGTACCGATTGTGCAGATCGCCTGCAAGAAAGCTGGCGTAAGTCGTGCCACCTATTACCGCTGGCGACAGGAAGATCGGCTCTTCAGGCGGCAGGCAATGGATGCGATGGAGCAAGGAGTGGAGTTCATCAACGACATGAGCGAATCCCAGCTCGTTACCCTTATCAAAGAGAAAAAGATGCCCGCGATAACTATGTGGCTCAAGCATCGTCATCCGAGCTATGGCTCAAAGGCAAAATCGTACACACCTCTCGCAGAGCCGGAAGACCTTACGCCGGAAGAACAGCGCATCGTGGTCGAAGCGCTCGCAATGGTGTCAGACAGTAGTCGTACTAAATCGCATGAAAAACCTAGGCCCCCAATTCGTAGAGAGCATACGAGACAACCAGAAAATTAGGCAGCGGCTGGGGTACGAGGATCCCTTCTATTTCAGTCTTCTCTACCTCAAGCATCACTTCAACTATCCGCTTGCCCCATTCCACCTGGAGATGTTTCATCTCATACGGCAAACCGAATGCGATTTCATCGTTGTAATGGCGTTTCGGGAATCCGGTAAATCAACAATACTCAATACCGCCAACGTCTTGTGGTCGATTCTTGGTAAACCGGGCAAGAAATTCGTGGTGATAATGAGTAAAACCCAAGAGCAGGCCAAGAATCACTTCGCCAACATCAAATCTGAGCTCATGAATAACCAGTGGCTCAAGGAAGATTTCGGACCTTTCACCGAACGTCCAGAGGAATGGAATAAACTATCACTGGAGCTTGAGTACCATGGAGCTAAGATACTCTCGGTCACACCAAGTGAGAGCGTACGCGGCATGAAGCATCTGCAATACCGTCCCGACCTCATTATTCTTGACGACGTCGAGGACGCGCAGTCAGTACGGGGTGATTCGACACGAGGAGAGACGATGTACCAGAAATTCTCCGGAGAGCTGGTGCCCCTCGGAAGCGGTTCTACCAGAATAGTTGTTCTCGGAAATTTACTTTCGGTTGCATTTTCCGACGATCACCTTGTTCTGCGGCTCAGGAAAGACATCGTTGACGAAAAATTGAAAGGCATATTCCGTGGGTATCCGCTCATAGACAACAACGGTACATGTCTTTGGCCGGGCAAATATCCGACACGAAATTCACTAAAAGTGCTGCGCGACAAGCTCACGCGCGGCACATGGCAACGAGAGTATCTGCTGAAAACGTTCGGGCAGAGGGATGACGATCCACCCCATCCCCTGTTCTATGAGGATCCGAAAGGTTCGTGGGAAGCGCGGAAGATGATGGAGATATACGAACAGTACGACACCGTACCCATCGATGGAGAAAATGACGTTATCAAACAAATCCCACTGATACGGCAGATGGAGAGGTCCGACATAACTGCGCCCACTATCAGACCAATGACTTTCTTCCCCACGCGAGATGATCCACGCTATCGGCGGTATATGGAGGGACTATTATTGGATTAGAGTGTCGCGGGGGTGGATGTGGCCGACGCGGGAGTTGGTACTGGGTATGAGTGAGTGCGAGACTCTGCTTCGGGACCAAAGCCGACGGTGTAAATCGTACCGTTCTCTTCGTGTGTGACTTGGTAACCATGTCCGTGGGGGCTTACATATACGTCCACCCGTATACCTGCGTCGATATTGGTGCCGAGTTTTTGTGAGACCGTGCCAGTCTCGTAGTCCGGTAATTGATTGCCGGGTAAAATCTGGAGGTATTTGCCATGCTGACCGAAGTAGCTATCTTCGAGCGCAGGAATGTCTTTGGCAGTTACAGCGAGAGTTTCCGTTGCTTGTTCCTCTTGCGTTACAGGGAATGATTCAGGGGTTGTAGTGGCCGATACGGTAGTCTCATCGGAAAGGATTTCGGTCGTCGTTTCCGTCGAAGTAGATTCTGTGGAAGTTACGGACCTCTCTTCTCGATCTCTCGGAAAAACGGCATCGGTCGTGGTCGAGGTTGTTTCTGTGGTCGTGGTAATCTCCTCTGAAGGTGTGCTTGTGCTTGCGGTATCAACCTGGGCAAGTGCCGTCATTGCTATCGCGGAGGCGACCAGCGCAACGACCCCGACGAGCATACGCTTGTTCATGATTTTAATCATACCAGATTCTAATTCGAGCTTAACAAAATAATAATCGCAGCACAAAGTGCAAGAATACCTCCTATGAAGCCACCGAGTCCAATCGTATAACGATTGACGTGATGGTACTTCACCTCACCATTTGTTTTAGGTGCACCCCCCCTCAACTTATTTTGGCGCCATTCAAAATACGATCTCGAAAAGACAACCAACAAACCGTCAAGAGTGAGGATAAGTGCCCCAACGAATAAGACAACACCAACTAAAGAAAGATTGTCCATAATTATTTTTTTCCAGAGCTAGTGCCCCAGGTGCTAATAATAAAACTGATATTGGCGAGGATTTTGCTGATATTGGCTAATGTGGCTTGAGTTGATTGCGACCCTGAATTGGAGTTACTGATTGTTGGCTGAGTTGAATTAGCGTATGCTGGCAAAGGGTTAGTCTGGAATACGTTGCCCGAATTCGCAGAACCTGATGATGATTGCGTTACTGCTTGTGCACTGCGAGAACCTAAAATAGGTTGAACGTTCCGCGCAGATTTAGCCACGTTTTTATATGCTTGTTCAGGCCAAAACTGATCAGTTGCGTCCATGTATGCTGTCAGAGATTCAAACCCTACTCTTTTCACTGGATTTGGTATTGCACGTGCCACTCCCCCAAAAGCGACACCGAGTATCACTTGCCCGATGGCATTCGTTTTCTCTTGCTGGGTAAATTGTTCGGGATACCCGTAAACAGTCGCGAGGTCTAAAACGTTCACAGTCGTATTTGCAGCACTGTAAACCCCGTAAATAATGAGAAGTAGGGGGACAAAAGCTATTTCACCCGCTGGATCCGAGTAGATTATCGGATTGTTTCTTGCGTAATTATAGCTATTCAAAAGCTGGGGATCAGATAGAATTTCCTGCAGTTTTTTGTTTGCTATTTTCTCGGCATCGGGAGAACCTACAGCTTTAAACACAGGATCCTGACTCGTAAACCTCCCCTTGGCAGCATCGTAATATCGTGCGTTCAAATACGAAAGCGCTGCGACGTCATCTGTATATTGACCGATAAATCCGCGAAGTACGTCTGCCCCGCCACTTGAGCTATTTGTTCTCTCACTTCCATATGGGTAATATTCAAAAGTCTGTACGGCAGTGCCGCTCGCGCTATTTGTAACGATATTTGTACTACCGAGATGATCTGGGTGGACGTAGTAGGTCGAGGTCGCGATACCGTTTCCGACAATGGTAGCAACGAGGGTGTCGCCTACAAAAACGTAGGCGGTCGTCGTTGCTTGTGTAGACGTCGCGCTACGGTCAAACCACTTTCCAGCGTATGTAGTCGTGCCCACGCCGAGTACAGTTTGTCTAACCCGCTGATTCTGATTGTCGTATGCGTACGTAGTAGTTGCGGTACCTGTCGCTACTTGCGTAAGTCGATCACGGTAGTTCCACGAAAAGAGTTTCGATCCGGCACTTGTTACATTGCCACTATTGTCATACGCATACGTAACACCATTGATAGAAGTCGCTGCGTGCGGATTCGCGTACCCGGTGTTTGCATACGTGTACGTACCGACATCGGAC
This sequence comes from uncultured Candidatus Saccharibacteria bacterium, assembly GCA_964350885.1. GTDB lineage: Bacteria > Patescibacteriota > Minisyncoccia > Phycocordibacterales > UBA2100 > UBA10103. Next base: position 25,409 of record CAYGKV010000011.1, on the reverse strand, counting down.
TTCGTGAGAAGGTTGCCGAGAATGTCGTAAGTATAGGTCTGGGTCCAGTAGGTGACGCCTGAAGTGCTCGAAGAGTATTCGAGTCCACTTCCGCTCGCGTAGAGTCCGTTTATCTCTCCTTGGGTGAGCACACGGTTCCAAATACCGCACTCGTCCATAATTCCGTCATAGTGGAGTGTGTCAGTGTTTGTGTAGCGCCCGACGGTGAGATTAGTTGCTCCAGCCGTCATTGTTTCGTCGGTCTCGTTCGCCCCGTCGCTTGTAGCGTTTAGGAAAATCTCTTTGCGTGAGGTGTTCCATGTAAAAGTAGCCATGTACATTGTCCCTGGTGAAAGAGTTGTCGCTCCCTCTACGGCGTTATTGCCCGCTCCAAACCACCCGCCCAGCCTATCGCTATTGTGTGGTTTCAACTCAAACTCCCATCCACCCGCTCCGACATTTGTCATTAAACTGAAAAGGGTTATGTTGCCGGGCGTAACGTCAATGGTCTCCGGTTTTATCCAGCAGTTCACCGTCCCCGATGTGCCGTCGTAGTATGTGCCGTTTGTGCGAGTGAAATTCTGTGAGTTGTTGAACTCAAAGTCTGCGCCATTATTTATTTTTGCCGCAACAAATGGAGTAGTGTTGACGTTGGTCAGCGTCTTGCCATTGCCCGTAGAATCGGCCGCTGTGCCGCTACTTTCGTCGAAGGCCCAATATGAGATGAGTCCGCTGCTCAAGGTTGAGCTTGCGGCTATACCGCCCGTAGGTACGCCGGTCAGGCCATCGGTACTCGTTGCCGCTGTAAGGCGATTGATATCATCATAGGCATAGTCGATCGTTGTAGTTGCCGTACTACTTGCGGAGTTGGTAATGTTGGTGATATTACTATTCGCATCATATGTGTAACTAAGATTTTGAATGGTCGTAGTACCTAACTCGATACCTAAACCGTACTCAAGACCGCTGCCGCTATTGTAGAGACCGTTCACATCGCCTTGGGTCAGTACCCGATTCCAGATCCCCACCTCATCCAAGACCCCATCCATGTAGTTGGCGTCAGCGGGATAGTTGGAAATGCCGAGGTTGAAGTTGTTGGTGGTATTGCGGATATCGGTAACACCGGTCGTTGTCTTTTCGGCTTGAGCTGCGTCGTTGATGTAGAGATTCGCCTTAGAAGTTGAGGCCTTCCATGTGGCAACAAGGTGATACCACGTGCCGGTACTCAATCCGAGTGAAGGCCAGGAGCCATACGCCGTTGTTCCCGCAGAGTTAGTGACGCTCAGATGGAGTCCACCGTCTCCGGCGATGAGACGGTACGCCGCATCTCCAGGAGCTCCGTTGTCTCCGAACTTAGCAATGATGGTAGAAGCCTCGATCGTTTCAAACTTCACCCAAACGGAAAACGAGATGTCTCCAGTAATGTCGAGGCCGGTCTGAGCCGCATCGGTGATGGAGAAGAACTGGCTACTACCCCGCTCAAAGTCGGCACCATTGTTGAGTTTTGCCGTTACGAAGGGCGTTGCGTTGTTGTTGGTAAGGTCGTTATTGCTCGGCGTGGCGTCATTCGCCACTCCGCTACTCTCATCAAGTTCCCAGTACGAGACGAGGTTACTACTCAAGGTTGTGCTCGCGCCGATGCCCGTCCCGGTCGAGCTTGCTGTGTTGAGATACGTGTAGATATTAGTTAGCCGGTACAGTGCGTTCGGGTCGTAGGTCTTTCTTGTTTTGACTCCGTTCGCCATTTCTTGATACGTGAACTTCTCGTTCGGACCATAATCGTAATCAGCAAGGACGTTGGTCACGGAGCCGCCAAGTGCTCGACGATCTATTTTTTCTAAAAGCCCTACGGTATTGTAGGTATTGAATACTTGTGAGCCGTCCGGGTACGTCGTGCTGGCGATATTGCCCAGTCGATCGTAATCAAAGAGTGTTTGATACGTCGTGTTGTCGATCGTCTTCGCCTCGCGGCTAGTCTGTCCCAGATAGCTGTACGCATAGTTCGTAGAGGCATCAGTTGTGGTTGCCCCGCAGAGCCGCCCTACACCGTCGCCGCATGTGTCGTAGACATACGTAACTTCGGTACCAGCGGAGCCGGTGTAATCCTCGGTAAGAGGACGATTCAATGCATCGTATGTGAAATTGACCGTTTGGAGCTTGGGGTCTACCTGCTGAGTGAGATTGTTTGCTGCGTCGTACGCGTAGGTAGAGGTGCCGTACGCACCGTCACCAGACACGTGTAGATCTTCGGACGTGAGACGTCTGCCAAGACCGTCGTACGTAAAGTTACGAACGTTGTTTGCAGCATCCGTGATGGTCGTGAGTTGTTTGTTGAGATCGTACGCGTAAGTAGTCGTACCGTGCGTGCCCGAGACATGCTCCACGACCTGGGAGAGGTTGCCGTATGCATCCTTGTAGAAATCTTTGCGCTTGCCGCGCGGATCGGTCACAATAGTGTGCCAATCGTCGTATGAATTCGTCGTAGTTGCTACGACACTTGCAACAGTGGTCGGACGATTCAGGGCGTCATAAATATAACCGGTGTAGAGGACGGACGTAGAAGTGGCAGAAGTGCTTGATGCTCCCGTTCCAAAATACGGAAGCGAAGAGGATGCGAGAAGTCCGCGATTGTCGTAGACGGAATCTTGCACTGCATAATTGCCATCCTCGGCCAGCTTTCTCGTTTGAAGAACACGACCGAAGCCGTCAATGTAGGTATAAAGATCCGTCGATGTCGCGTTGTTCAGATTGCTCATCTTTCTCACGCTCGTTGGAGTGGATGTGCTGTTGGTATACGTGTATGAGTTTTTCACGACCAGTGTCGAGGGTGTCGTTAAGTCGGGCTGCTTCTCCTCTTTAATGCGATCAAGTGCATCGTAGACGGTCTGGAATACACGTGTATTTGGATCGAGCACTTGTTTTACTTTGCCCGCAGAATAGTCGTAGAGATAACCTGTGATTTGACTTAGAGCGTTCGTACTCGTCGCCGGATAGAGGTTGAAGCTGTCGTATTGGTACGTTGTTGCGTTGTAGCGCGGATCTCTTTCTTCAGTTACAAGTCCGTAGCTGTTGTACGCTTTTGTCGTACTGGCATATGTAGTAGTCGTTGCCCAGTTTTCCTGCTTGGTGAGGTTGCCCTTCGTCACACTGCCCAGCGCTGCACCGTCGTATGTAAACTTGGAAGATGACGTCGTCGCGACACTCTGATTGAATGTTGTCTTTTGCGACGGAGCATACAGGTAGCCAGTGCTGCTTGCGGCGTATGTAATCGTCGTTGACGCTCGATCCGTCCCTGTGTCCGTAAAGGTACCGGCGTCCGCACCGGTCACTTCTCCCCAATCGGCGATCTCGGTCACATTTCCCGTAGCGTCGTCGTAAACTTTAGTTTGTGCCGTATCTCTGTGAGTGGTGTCGCCGTTCAGCTCGAAGTTGATGCCTTGCACAAGCTTCACAAAGTTTCGTCCATATCCGAGATCTGCGCGATCCCACTTGTTAATGGTTATTGCGAGGACGCTTCCCGATGAGTCTTGCTGTTCGATGCGATACGGTCGGCCGATTTTGGAAATATGATCTTGAAATTCTCCGATGGTTGAGTTGGTCGAGGTTCCTTGATGGTAGAACGTCTTCTGAACCTGACCGGCGCTGTCCGTCTTCGTGGTCGTAGCAAAGCCAGCGATTTTGCGATCGAAGGGACCATTGTAGTAATAAAAACCACCGTCGTACGAGTAGGTACTTGTGGCTGACACACCGACGAGCGGACTCAGTACGACCTGATTGACGGTTTGCAGGACGACGGAAAGACCGGGGTTTGCATTCGTAGTGCCGTTCTTATATTTCGGTGTTGCTTTGTAAGTCACGTTGACTTGTCCCCCCTTGTCGTTGACGACCTTTGAGAGCACGTCAGCCTGCCTCGTATTGGACAGTCGTGTTGTTGTGCCGACGATATCGGTAAATCCATCACCATCAACGTCTGCAAACCTGACTCCTGTATCTGCGCCACTACCGTCGAGGATATTTACGGGCAAGGTCCAACCCGTATCCAATGTCCAGCCGTGTCCACTGTTGATGTATATGACATTCTTCGAAGCTTGCGCATCCGCTCTCACCACGTCGGGTAACCCGTCGGCATTTACGTCTACAAAGCGCGTTCCCTTATCGTTGCCATTGTTCGTGAGCTCCTCGGGAGCTGCCCACTGGGCATCAAGCTTCCAACCATAGCCTGTGTTGATATATGTGTATGGGCTTCCCCAATGCTCTACGATATCCGCCATTTGGTCACCATTGACGTCGATGAGAAGGCTGCCGGTCGAAATGTCCGAACCACCAAACGCGATTGCTGTTGGAACAGTCCATGTGCTCGTTGCCCACCCGCTACCTGTATTAAGGTGGACTCTGTCTATGGGTGGGCTTCCATCTTTCGAGCGCAACACATCAGGCAATCCGTCCCCGTTCATGTCGGCGATTCGTGTCCCAAGATCCGTGGACGTACCGGTACTCAAGAATTCGGGGAACGCCCATGTACTTGTCGCTTGAAGGGTCCAGCCGGTTGTTGTGGCGTTGTTCAGGTAGACATACTTTTGTCCATCCGACTGGTTTGCTTTAATGATGTCTGCATATCCATCTCCATTGATATCAGCCAGCTGGACGGCATTCGTAGTATCAAACGCGACAGGAATCGTCCAACCCGCTGTGTCAGTCCAACCCGTACCGTTATTGATATACACTTTGTCTCCAGGCGTACCGGTGAGGTACTTTTGTACGATGTCCACCAATCCGTCCCCATTTATATCGGCGAGGCGTGCAGCGTTCCAATTCACGGGTCGATCCCATGTCGAACTTGCAGTCCATCCCGTGCTTGAGGCTTGGTAGGTGAAATAATTTGCGGGTAACGCGATAGTTGTACTTGCCTCATCGAGACCGCTTTCGGTGATCGTCCGGAGAAGTGAGCGACTGTTGTTATCACCCGTGGTATATCCCAACGCGTACTTATGTACCCACGCGCCGTTAGAAATTACTTGTATTTCATTGATCCGATATTTATCGACGACCGTAAAACCTGACCTTGTGGATGTAGCGATATCTGAACGGGCTTCGCGGATAAATGCAACTTCGAATATGCCGTCAGTTGACCCGCTACCGGTGTACACAATCCTCGACGGGTATGCTTGGCTGCTGTCCTTGTAGTACTCAAATTTGACGTAGTTATTATTCGGGTCTCTGATCTCTTCCAACATCCATCTGAAAATCTGCGTGCTCGTTGCGCTGCTATATACCTGAGAGGCGGTCGAGGTGCCAAATTTATACGTGAGGCCATTTTTGTCAGTGATGACCCATGTATTCCCGCTGCGATATTCGTACTTACGGAAGTCACCATTTTCAACTTTGGCCCCGTACATCGTAGCTACGCTGGTACTGGCAATCTCGCCGTCCAGTGAGGAATAGAAGAAGTCATCTCCTGTATACAGTTGGTCTACTCCTTTGCGGTTAATGTGCTCAATGTATGGAATGTTGATGGACCATCCGTAGCCCAAAAATCCGACATCTTCTCCTTGCTGGCTATTGTACTGGAGTCGTAGGTCTGGTGTCATTCCGCCACGCCCCTTCGGCACTTGGAGCGGGAATTCATATGACAAACCGCCTCCTATCGAATCGGGTTCGAGCTTGAAAAGGTTCGTTGCGACGTTCAGTTCGCCTGTACCCGCTGGGTCTCCACTCGACATCGAAGACATTGCTTCCGGCGGTGGCTCTTCTTCTCCCTGCGGTTGTTCCTCGGTGGGCGCAGCCTCAGCTGGGGGTGGTGTTTCTGATTCGACGGGTGCAGTAGATTCTTCAGCCAATGATTCGAATATCATTCTTGCGAACGGTCCGACAACGTCGACTGCCGCGGTGGCGGGCGGTTCAGAATTAGGCGGTGCGGAGGTTTCGCTTGTTACAGATGCTGTGGGCAAGGCGACTTCTCCGAACACCGGCAACGGCGGAACAACGAGCGCAATAAGGAGAAATATCGCGATGCCTCGTTGTGTGCAGTACATATCAAATCATATAACACCCTGATGGTAGCATGTTCATGAACAGTCTTGGGAAATGCGGGCGGATATGTGCATAGCAGACGAATCTTACTTCACGACTATTGTCACCGATTTTGTAAGGCCAAGGACCAGGTATGTGATTGTGTATGTTCCACGTTCAGCGGTGTAAAACTCGTAGCTGTAGTGGTATCCGCAAGGACCGGTGTTGCCCGATCCGTTTAGCACCTTGTCGTTTGAGTGGTTACTTGTCGTGATAGTCATCGTTGCACTCGGGTTGTTGGTGTAGTAGTTGCGACCTTCTTGATCGAGAACATAGGCGTTCATAAAGATACGGCCATCGATGTTACCGTTTGCGAGTAGATGGTCTTCATCGAGGATGTACTCGGTCTTGAGATTCGAGTTTGTCAGATTACAAACGTTACTTTGCAGAGATATTTGGGCGGGTGTAGGTGCGACAGGAATTGTTGCCACCGGCTGTACTGGGCCTTGCGGTGTTGGAGCCGGAGTGGGCTGTGTCGGGTTCGGTGGCGTAACTTGCTGCTGCGGTAATGGCGCTGCCATATTTGAGGCAAGCGCAGCAGTTGCCTGACTAATAGCTTGATTTGCGACTGCACTGGCGTGATCACGAAAACTTTGCGGCAAATTAGGTGCCGACTGCGCCAACGTGAGAAGCATGAGCGCACTTTGTAATAATGCGACGATTGCGGTTAATGACATGGCTCTAGCGGGTTTTTGCGACGGAGTGAGCCTAATCAAAAGGCTCCTGGCCATCGCGACGGCTTGCGCCGCCAGTATCCCTTTCGAGACACTACCCGCTAGAGCGACTCTGACCAGGAGTCTTTTAGTCTCTAGCGGGATTTCCACGGCCGTGCCGAAAGCGGAATTGCTGTCGGGTTAGGTCGTCGCCCTTGCGGGCTGATATTGGGGGTGTAAGAGGACATAATAGCCCGTGTAATGGCTACCGTACAGCACCCTAGCTTAGTATCTAGGGCTTGCGAAGCGAGTTACCAAAATCCTGGGGCTACGCGCCTTTGATCTCGGACTTGAGTAAGGTCAATATACGCCGCCATTCGCGCTTCGAGTGATCTTGTTTAGAACCCTCCTGATACTCCAATCTTTCTAATTCTCCCAGCCATTTATCAAGGTTGTCCTTTGTAAAGAAACCTCTAAATAAGAGGATCGCGAGTTTGATTGTTTCGTGCTCTTGTGATCTCTCTTGGTTTCTGAGCATAGTACTAATATCCTCTTCGCCCCATCCGGTCACCATGCGTCCTATGTGCCCGAACGTTGGTCCCTTTTCTATCACGGCTTGTATCCTTGACTCTCCAGACCAAGGGCGAAGAATGAAAGTGAGGATCTTCGACCACGTGTTGGGCTCCGTAGTTGGAAACAAATCTCGCGATACTTCTTCCAGAGCTTTGTCCCACTCATTGGTATCACTCCAGATTCGCGATTGCGCCCATTGTATAAAATGATTAAACCAAACTCTCGAAATCACGTGTTGTCTGAAGTTTTCAAGGGTTACTTTCCAGCGTGGAGGGAAATAATGTTCCCAAATGCTATACGATTCGGGTGATTCGGGAATAAGTTCCAAGCAATCGTTGTAAATGGGCAAATTTTCAACGTAAGTATATGTATGCTGACTGCCTTCAATGAATACTGTCTCGTACTTTTGAATGTGTGAGTCCAGATGCTTGAAATACGAAAATGAGTTCCCGCTTCGACTCCCCAAAGCTTCCTTCGTGATAAATTTAATAATCTCGTCAACGATCCTATCCGTCTCAAAAACCTTCGCTTCCATTGTGTCGATTCCCCCAGTGTGCTCTTTCGCAAACCTGGAATATTGTCTGCGCCATAATACATAATGCCATTCAAGGATTTTAGGGAACCCTTCCTCAAAAACCAGAAGGAAGGTCTTATTTCGATTATCGATATTGCTCAGAAATCCCTCCAGTAATTTAGGGAGAGTCTCCCACTGGGCTTTATCCTCTGTCCCAAGTATTGAGTCGATTTGTTTTGAAAACGCGACGAAGAAATCTTTCTCAACAAAGCGATCGCCTGAAGTTCGTTTTGTCGCCCACCAGTCCCGCCAAGATGCAATGCCGTCTCTCGAGGATTTGCGGAAATCCGACAAGTACCGGAGTCTAAAATCGTCCTTATCACCCTTCACCCAACGGTACAGTCTCAACAATATCCAAAACAACCAAAGAAATGTTGCCAGCCATACAGTGAAGACGGTACTTTTGAATTCCAATCCTCCCATACCCATGAAAAAGGGCGTGGTGACCATAAGTCCAACGACCACCAGTGAGGGCACGAAGAACCAGACGTAATCAAGAGCGACATGCAAATCTAGCGAACTGCCTTTGCGCTCACCATCGCTCAAGTGATGAACAAATATGCCGATTGCAAAGGTTACAAGTATTGTTAGAACTGCCGCTCCAGCGCCCTGCATCAACTGAGATAACGGCTGATAATTCAAGAAACTCTCAAGCGTACAGACAATTGTGTGGTTCATGACGGTGCGCAAATCCTAGCACTTCGGGCCTCTTTTGGAAGTATTGTTACCTACTCCGTGCGTCCTAGACTCCTAGGAGCCGTTGCGTCATCCCTTGTGGTGTATGGAAAATACACTGATTAGAGCGGGTTTGGAGGGTATTAAAAGGCAGGCCCCCCAAGCACAACCGCTCGCAACCAAATACTGCCTTTATTCCAGAAAATCGACGGAGGCCGAGGATCGCCAAGCCTTGTCGATAGAGTCGCAGGTGAATGAAATGCTGACCTTAGCAGAGCGTGAGGGGCTTAACGTGGTCGATATTAAAAGAGAATCGCACTCGTCGAAAGAGGTCGGCCAGAGGCCTATCTACAACGAGATGCTGGCCGGGGTACGCGAAGGCAAATACAACGGCATCCTGACGTGGGCACCAGATCGCCTCTCGCGTAATGCCGGAGACTTGGGGTCGGTGGTCGACCTCATGGACCAGAAACTACTCATCGAGATTCGGACGTACGGCCAACGATTTAGCAATAACCCTAATGAGAAATTTCTGCTGATGATTCTCGGTTCGCAGGCAAAACTTGAGAACGACAATAAGGCGGTCAACGTAAGACGCGGGTTGAGAGCGCGGTGCGAGATGGGCTGGAGGCCGGGAGTCGCGCCGACTGGCTACCTCAACGAGAAGCATGTAGACAAGAAGTGCCAATGCCGGATTGATCCAAAACGTGGGCCAGTCATCAAACAGATGTACGAGAAAGTCGCCCATGAGCAATGGAGCGGGCGGAAGGTATACAGATGGCTTCGAGAAATCGACTTCAAAACGCATGGTGGAAAGCCGCTCGTACTAGCGAACGTCTATTTGATTCTGCGTAACAGTTTCTACACCGGTGAGTTCGAATACCCTGTCGGAAGCGGGCAATGGTATACCGGAAAGCACACGCCGATCATCGACAAGGTACTGTTCGACAAAGTGCAGACGGCGCTGAGCGAGAACTACATTCCGAAAACCGAGAGTAAAGAGTTTGCATTCACGAAACTCATACGCTGCGGCCACTGCGGTTCAGGCATAACGGCCGACGAAAAGTTCAAGAAGCTGAAGGATGGTGGTGTGAACCGACATGTGTATTACTTCTGCACGAAGGCACGAAACATCGACTGCAAAAACTCACCCATTAATGAGCCTGGCCTGATCGAAGAACTGATAGGCCTTATGGATAACGTGAGCCTAGACGAGCTCGGAATACGGACACGAATAGAGGACGAGATCGCACGGTTCAATAAGTTCAGGTCGGGAGTGTTGGGTCACAAGCAAGAAAAGATATCCGTGGATGTGGACGTGAGGAATTACACCAAGTACTTACTGAGAGAAGGAACGCTTATAGAGAAGCGGGAACTGCTTGGGTGTCTCCAAAGCAAACTGTTCCTGAAGGATAAGAAAATAGCGCTCGAGTAGGAATGGTTTTTTACCGCCGAATCCGAAAACGTTTCCGTTTCTTATTCACCACGTTGAGATAGAAGGGGGTACTGGCCGCAACCAGTGTGCCGCTCTTTACAATGAAGCATCGTATCCAGTGACTTCCAGTATACTTGCTCCCTTCTTTTTGTTGTAGCGGACGTTCCGCATCTTTCGGTCGATCGAAACCTCCTCGCAACGAATTTTCTTCTTTTGCATGATCACCCGTATTTACAACTTGCCAGTAAACATCGTACGGCTCTGGGGTATTTGTCTCGGCATAGTATGTGAGGTCATAGCCATCGCTAATCGGGAAGGCGTTCGAGGGCAAGTTTACTGCTGAATGCTTGCCCTTTGCATGGCATCTCGATATCCTTGCATCGTACTGAACTCTTTGTGGCCATGGCGGGGCTTGCTGATGGCCTGAATCTTCAAGAGCAATTACAGATTGCTGATGTTTTTCTGCAGATTCAATTACGGGGAACTGGTCTCCGAATATCTCACGCCATAAAAGACAACTTTGCACATCGTCATTCTCAGCAAGCGCTGTTTTTGCTTTTGCTAAAGAATCATTCAAAACCCCAAGGAAGGCATTGAATTCCTCTTGAGTCATACTGGTGGAGATAACCTGATCCGGTAGTCCTGGGTCGGTGAGTTCAGGAACTCCAGAATTAGAAGCATATGTCTGGGAAATTCTTTCTAAGAGATTCACGAAATGCTGAGCGTAATTGTCACAATGCGGATCAAAATTTTCAGCCGTTAGACATTCCAACCAAAATCCTTTAGGTTTTTGGCGTAAATTATCAGGCTGACGTTCTTTCGCTTGGTACTTCCACCACCACCGAACGATTTTTACCAACGGAACAAACATTCCCTTACTGGACTCTTCGGAGTTAAGTTCAGAAGTCCTATCGATATGACCCTTGGGGTGACTTAGTTTCCATGCCTGTAGATCTCTGTCTGGCACAAGTATCGGGTCATCAGGCGAACCAGTAGGAATCGCGGGTACTATATCCATTGTCATTTCGGTGTCTTCGTCCGGAAGCGGCTCATTTATCCGAATTGAGCGTGTTTGGTACTCCTGATTCTCAGGGATTTCGTAGTATCTCTCCAGTGCCTCTTTTAGAGTGGCGAGTGCAGAATCGGGGGTATCTGTATTTTGATTGAAATTCGTTAAAACAATGACATCGACATCCTTTATGTCGACTATGGATGTGTGTCTCCGATAAGAGCCGTACAAAAAAGAAGAAACTATGATGTCCTTAAATTCTTCATCCTCTTCAAGATATTTTCTAACAGGATTATGTGCCTCCTCTGCGTACCCTTTTGCTTTTTTACTGGGTTCGATATTCGAGAGTAGTTGATCAAACGCGGAGTTTAGCGTCGACATATTTTAGTGCGGAAAAGTCGAGAGTATCGTAAAAATATCGCTTACCAGACGCAAGGGAGTGGTTGCAATCGTGTGAAATGAATAGCTTTTGACGAGAGTATTATTATCTCGAAGAAAAGACGTGTCTCGATTTCCAAGGGTATAAATAATCACTGGCTTGGTAAGACCTTTTATCTTAGTGTATATCTCTTTGAATCGCTCAAGGTTTGTAGTATCGCCAACCCCCAAGATGATGAGGCTTTGTCTGTCTATCAAATCAATGCTCCTCGGGTCGCTGGATACTTCCGGCGTGCTGAAGAAGCCACTCTTCTTAAGCATTGCCGCTTCCACACTCATGCCGTCGGCGACATCCGTGAGGTTGATGAATATAAGAGGCTTTGAGATATTTTTGAACAACCTCCATTGCCTCCTGAACACAAACCACAAAAATAGTATCGCCACAACAATAAATCCTATGGCGTCAATAGCGATAATGGCTACGTCTCGCCAAGTCAGGAGAATCCCCAGAAACGTAAACGCTGTTGTTGTTGCGCTCATCACGAAGATTGTATCACTGCTGAAATATCATTCCAGATTACTTGAAAACGGGTTCAAGATACGTGGAGCGCCACAGCATTACGCACCTCAGTCACCTGACTTAGCATAAGCTGGCTGGGGGACTTGGAATCGAACCAAGATAAACGCCTCCAAAGGGCGCTGTCCTACCGTTAGACGATCCCCCAATGTTTTCTACTTCGATGCTACCTTAAACCCTATCTACACCCTACCGTCTCTGCGGCGGACTGCCGATTCGCGCCGCTCATCGGCACTGCTGTTTGTAACCAATCGCTTCGCTCTTGGACAAACAGGGAGCCTACCGTTAGACGATCCCCCAAACGTTGGGGAATCTGAATGATCCCCAATCACCGCTAAAGATAGCAGGAGCTGAGCCTCAATACAACGAGAGGGACATGAGGACTTCCGCAAAATCCTTGCGAATCTGATCCCCTTCTTCGAGATACGTGACGGAAAAGACGACGATATCGCCTCTGTGAGGAATGGCGTAGCTCTCGCCGCGGTACAATCCATCCCAACGATAGTAGAAACCCCGCACTCCCCCTACGGTAACAGAAGCGAGTCGTCCGTCCGGAGAAAGCTTGAAGTTGGAGTTACTCGTCCCGCGTATCCAGTCTTCGAGAGAAAGGTTGTCCAAATTATTCTGATACACATCGACAGCTATGGCGGGCGGGCCCTCGCTCGCTTCCGGCGTGATTAAGCGCGCCTGCCTCTCTACGAGTGCGATCGCGTAGTGGCGCCTCTGGGCCGTTCCCACTTCCTGCTCCTCGAGCACATATGCCAAGGGGTACGAAAACGTGATGCCATACTGGTCACTCGTGTATAGAGAAGTGGTCGGGGCGGTTTTGAGCGTGGGTAAAACAAAGGATGCGGCCATGAGAAGGGCGATGCCCGCAACAATAATTCCGATGGCTTTAGTCATATGGTAAATGATTTATATTTTCCGGGCGTTTAACATGAGGAAGAGTGGGAATTCCTTGCGTGCGCGGTCTTCCGCCTCGGCGCGCGGGCCCTTTTCGCTCACACGATGCGAGATCCACTCTTCGAGCCCCGCGAGTACAAACCCGTGTTTTGCGAACTCTTTCATATAGAGCTGCAGAGATCGGTGGTATGACATGGTCGTAACGCCCGGCGCAGAGCCCGGGTGCATTTGTACTGCGAATGAATCTTCAGAGAGATATTTGTCTACGCGACGAAACTGCACGTTCGCATCCGGGTCATATCCCCATTCCGAATGCCGCAGTACGCGAAATGCAGGGTGATTGATGACAACAACGAACGCACCGCCTTTTTTGAGAAGAAGAGAAATTTGTGCGAGAGCGCCAGAGAGGTCTCGAATGTTCTGAAGCGCGAGGACGCACGTCGCGAGATCGAATGATCCTTCGGGAAGCGGCATGCGCGAAGCGGGCGCCACAAGGTAATTGATCTCAGAGGGCCCGAGCTTCTTTGCAATCTCTATAAGTTCGGGCGCGATATCCGCGCCGGTTACCGTTGCTCCTGAGGTAGCAAGAGCGCGCGAGAAAAATCCTTCACCGCACGCCACATCGAGCACATGCTTGCCACGCACATCACCGACGACTCGGAGAAGATTCGGCCTGATCACTTTTTCGTGGTACGTATCTGTAGATTCGGAGACGTGCTCGTGATACCAATTGGCAACGTGCCCCCACGAGGTCTCTGGTTTTTCCCGACGTGCCGGTCGATGCGTACCTTTTGGTTTTATTTTTTTGGGGTGCATATATCTATGACGGCAAGCTCGAGCGGCAAATGGGGCACGGCGGCGTATGCCATTTGAGCGTGCGCTTCCAGCAACGCTTTCAGCGTATCAGAATTCACTCCCGCCTCTTTCGTGAGACTCTGCGCGAGCGAGAGGTCGGCCTCGGTAAGTTCTCGAGCGAATGATTCGGCAATTTCCGGAGCATACCGCACAAGGAGCACGATACGCATCCGATGAATGAGGAGTTTGGTGAGCGTGCGCGCATCCATGTTTTCGGATACAGCGCGCTGTATCGTCTCGAGCGCAGTCGAAGGGTCTTTCTTCGCAATAGCCGAAAGGAGTTGTCGTACCATCTCTCCGCGCGGAGCGCCGGAAACCGCCTCGACTTCCGCCACATTGACCTTCTTGTCGGCTGAAACTGCGAGTACTTTCTGCAAAATCGAAAGAGAGTCGCGAAAAGAACCTTCCGCAAGAAGTGCGACGAGCTCGGCCGCTGAACGCTCAAGCGTATACCCTTCTTGTTTCGCAATATCGGCAACCGTCTCGGCGAGCATGGCTCGCGTCGGTTGCTTAAAGGTGAATATCTCGCACCGCGATTGGATCGTCGAGGGCACCCGATCACGATCGGTCGTCGCGAGAACGAAAATGCAGTGCGCTGGAGGCTCTTCGAGCGTCTTCAAAAATGCGTTCCATGCCTCTTTCGTAAGCATGTGCGCTTCGTCGATGATGTACGCCTTGTAGGGCGATTCGAAGGGCATGGCATACACTCCCTCGCGCAAAAGCCTGATGTCATCAATGCCGCGGTTCGATGCTGCATCTATCTCATATAAATCTTTGTCCGAGACACCGAGCTCGCTCGCGAGAATGCGCGCGACGGAGGTCTTCCCCGTCCCCCGACCTCCGGCAAAGAGATAGGCGTGCGCCGGCTTTTTATTCTTAATCTCCTTTTCGAGAACCCCAACCACGTGATCTTGCCCCCGCACTTCGGCAAAGCTCCCGGGCCGATACGTCCGATACAGTGTTGCGTGGCGTCTTTCTTTACTCATGCTTAAAGTATAACATTCGTCAATATTTTCCGGGCCTCTTCAATACTTTCCGTTTCCATGAGACGTATCCGTAGTTCCTTGGCCCCATTCCAACCAGAAATGTAGGCTTTGAAGTGCTTCTTCATGGTGGAATAGTTGGTGGTGCCGGTTAGAAGTTCATCAAATAAAACCAGGTGTTCCTGAAGTGCATCGACTCGCTCGTATGGAGTCGGTGGATCGGCGCGATCTGTAAAAAGCCACGGATTCCCGTAGATAGCGCGGCCGAGCATTACCCCGTCACATTTTGTCTCCGCGACTTTCGTGCGCGCGTTGTTGAGATCTTTTACATCTCCGTTTCCCAGTATCAGCGTCTTTGTCCTAGAGGTGTCGCCTCTAGGATCTTGGAGCGAATCGCGAAGTTTTACCGCGCGCGCGACAGTATCCCATCGCGCAGGCACATCCGACATATCTTTGCGCGTGCGAGCGTGAATCGTTATCGCCGCAGGCTCTTCGGAAAGCAATTCCGGCAACCACGAATCAAGTTCGTCAGCGTTGTACCCAATGCGAGTTTTTACAGAGACTGGAAGCCCGCTTTTCTTCGCAGCGCGAATCAGTGCGCGAGCAAGCGCAGGATTATTGATAAGCGCAGCCCCACAGCCGGTATTCACCACTTCTTTGACCGGACAACCCATATTAATGTCGAGCCCATCAAATCCAAGGCCGGCAGCGATCTGCGCTGCCTTTTCCATTCGCTCGGGAGATGAAGAGAAAAGTTGAGCTACAATCGGCCGCTCACCCTCTCCGTAGATCAATTTCTTCCGGAGCGCCCGTTGCCCGGACTCGGGCGCAAGCACCAATCCGTCGGCGGAAGTGAATTCTGTAAACATCACGTCCGGCTTCCCATAGCGTGCGATCAAGCGCCGAAACGCCGCGTCCGTCACATCCTCCATGGGCGCAAGGGCAAAAATCGGCCGCGGCAAACTATCCCAAAAGCTCTCCATTGAGCCACAATAACATGATAAGAAGAGCTCGCATTTGATTTTGTCGGCAAACTGATGTCTAATGTACCGAGACTTTCCTTTAGTGTCCTGTGCGTCATTTCGATGCATAGGATTTCTGAAGGAAAGGCGGTTCTTTCAGAATTATGAGGCTATCCGCCACTAGAGAAGAAACAAATGACAAGGGAAAGCCCAGAAACATTTAGATTCAAGGCGGGGGTGTTTGTTTTCAAACTTTCACCCGAGGAAGTTGCGCGTCACCTGGAGGAAGGCTCGAAAAACGGATGCCCCCTCTGTGAATTCATGAAAAATAAACTCCTGTGCGTGTACGCGCAGCTTGACGAGCCGACTCGCCAGGCGTTTGGCGAGTATATCGCCAAGTTCGGAACCACAAAGAACAAGCGCGAACTTGCGCGGCGGGGACGAAAGAGCAAACGAACCTGACCTCATGGTCAGAAGAAGGGGCGGCGCCATGCTGCCTCTTTCTGTTTTATTGCCCTGTACTCATTGCCTCCCCTTCCCCTCTCATTTTGTAATACACCCTGTTGTCGAATCGGAGGTCAATATATTCAAGCTGGCCTTTTTTTTCTTTGAGGACTTCCGATGAGAGCACGAGCTCCAGGTTTTTTGTAAGCGTGTTTGCGTCTTGCCCGAAAGAAACTTTAAGCGCGAAACCTTCTTTAAAAAGAATGGAGAGATCCTGTTCGTTATCGATAGAGCCTCCGAGAGGATGGAACCCCGCTTGTCCTAAAAGCGTGAGGAGCACGAGAATACCTGGCAAGTGTGCGGGAGCAAACCTCTGTCCAATTGGGTTTTCATCGCTCTCAATACCTCCACGGAAGATATAGTGTGTTGTTGATGCAGAATTTGTATTGCCCGAAAATTCAGCGAAAACAAATCCCCCTTCATCCATTACATAGCATTGCGTGAGAGTGCACCACCGCGCAAACGTGGTGCGCTCCTCCACGACGACAGCGATGGCTGTAGCGAGCAGCGATCCGCGAGAGATCGATGCAGATTTGATCCGTGGAAAAAAACTCTCGACGGCTTTTTCAATAGAAGCGCGCGGATAGAGGATGATGTTGCTGCGTGAAAACGTGGGATGCGATCCATCGTGCAGTATTGATTCGACGTAATTTTGAATGAGCGGCGTGGGTACCCGCTCTGCGCCGAGAACTGAAACCGTGCGAATCGAGAATTGCGGGAGATAGGAGGCCCAACTCACCCCCCACACTATGAGAGCGCCGAGAATGAGCACGGCGGCAACCGCAAGGGCGCGCATCTTGCGCCTCTTCACTCGCAACGGCGTATGCCGCTTCGGCGTTTCAGGCTCAATCCATGAGCGCGGCGAAAAAAGCGGCGCTTGATTCCGCGGCGACCCCTTGCGCAAATCAACGACTTTTCCCGATCGATTCATTGCCCATGTATGCCCGAAGAACCTCCGGGATCTCAATCGATCCGTCAGCGCGCTGATTGTTTTCTACAATCTGGCAAAGGATGCGTGGCATCGCGAGCGCCGTATTATTGAGAGAGTGGACGTAGCGCACCGTGCCCTGGCCCGCGGGGCCGTTTGGACTGTCGTCGCGATAGCGGATATTCAGGCGTCGCGTCTGAAAATCATGGAAGTAGGACGACGAGTGTGTCTCGCGATATTTCTTTTCGCTCGGCATCCATGCTTCGATGTCGTATTTCTTTACCTGCCCCAACCCAAGATCGCCTCCGCAATTCACGACGACGCGATACGGCAACTTCAACTCTTGCAGAAGCGCCTCAGAATTCGCCGTCAGTTCTTCGTGGAATTTGACCGATGCTTCGTGGCTCGCTTCACAGAGAACGACCTGTTCGTACTTCACAAATTCGTGGATGCGGAAGATCCCCTTGGTATCCCTGCCGTGACTCCCCGCTTCGCGACGAAAGCACGGGGAGAATGCAAAAAATTTGATCGGAAGATCTTTTGCATCGAGTATCTCGTCCATATAAAATCCCATTGATGCGACCTCCGCGGTGCCGGCGAGATAATCACCGTCTTGCGTCTTGTACAAATCTTCTTCGCTTTGCGGAAGGTACCCGGTACCGACAAACGGCTCGCGACGAACCATCGAAGGTACGATCATCGGCGTAAATCCTTCTCTATTCATAAATCTATCCTGCACAAATCGCTCGAGTGCCCACACTAGCCGCGCACCATCGTTTTTCAAGAAGTATCCGCGGAAACCCGCCACCTTGGCTCCTCGCTCGTAATCGGCCATGTCGTGCATGAGGAGCAACTCGCTGTGATTCTTGGGCTCGTATTCAAACTTCGGAATCTCTCCCCACGCCTTCACTTCCTTATTATCAGCGTCTGATCCCCCTTCCGGCACCGACATATCGGGGACATTGGGCACCTGCACCATGAGCGACCGCCACTCCTTCATAATCTCTTGCATGGATTCTTCTTCGAGACGCAGTGTCTCTTTCACTCCCTGCATGCGGACAATCACTTCTTTCTTCTCAGCGTCGGTCTTTGCGGATGCGATAGCGTCGGAAGCTATGTTCTGCTCTGCGCGTTTTTCATCGATCGCAAGCTGGAGCTCACGCCGCTTATCGTCCACGACGATAAGCCTATCGATATCTACTGTGATGTGTTTCTTCTTCGCGCCCAAGGCGACGATATCTTTATTTTCACGAATGAATTTTATGTCGAGCATAAGAAGACGCTCCTAGGGAGAAGCGATGCTAAGATAATACCATTATGGAAGGCGAGCTCAAACTTCTTGCACTGGCTGATTTTCCACCACTTTTGCGAGAGATATCGGACCCGCCGAAACAGATCTACCTGCGCGGAGAAATGCCATCATTTGACTACAAGTGGCTCGCGGTCGTCGGCAGCCGGGCCATGACGACCTACGGCAAACAGGCATGCCGTCATTTGATAGAGGGCTTGCGCGGTTATCCGATCGTCGTTGTCTCCGGTCTCGCATACGGCGTAGATGCTGAGGCGCATCGCTCCGCACTCGACGCGGGCCTCACCACGGTCGCCGTTCCTGGATCAGGCTTGGATTGGAGCGCACTGTATCCGAGAGCGCACGTGGGGCTTGCGCAAGAAATATTGAAAGCGGGCGGTGCTTTGCTTTCAGAATTCAAACCCGAGCAGAAAGCGGCCGACTACACATTTCCGCAGCGCAACCGCATCATGGCGGGTCTTTCACATGCTACGCTCATCATCGAAGCAAAAGAAAAATCAGGCTCTCTCATTACTGCAAAATTGGTAACTGAATATAATCGCGATCTTCTCGTCGTCCCCGGCTCCATCTTCAGCACCGAAAGCAAGGGCACACACCAATTCTTACGCCTCGGCGCGACTGCCATTACATCGCCGGAAGACATCCTTGTAGCACTCGGAATCGCAAAACGCGAAGGCCCCCTTTCGCTCTCCGAATTGCGCGAAGATCTCTCTGAAGATGAGTTGCGCGTATTTGAAATAATTCACTCGCCCGTTTCTCGTGACGAACTCATCGAGGCGCTCGAATTGCCTATCACCGATGCCAACGTGCTACTTTCCACGATGGAAATCAAAGGGTTGATCGTGGAAGAATTGGGGGTTGTGAGGATCCGATAGACGCGCGTCCACAAACTACTTCGCTTGACACATGCTAGGCTATTGGGATATCAATGCCCTTCGACCTATGAAACTTGTAATTGTTGAATCACCCGCGAAAGCAAAAACCATCGAGAAATATCTCGGTAAGGGTTTTACCGTGCGCGCATCGGTGGGCCACATTCGCGATTTGCCCAAGAGCAACAAGGATGCCGTGGACATAGATGCTGGATTCGTGCCGCGCTATCTCGTTGTCAAAGAAAAACAAAAAATCATCGACGACCTCCACGAGATCTCGGAGAAATCGGATGAGGTGATCCTCGCGACCGACCCCGACCGCGAGGGAGAAGCGATTGCATGGCACTTGGCCGAGACGATCGGTCTGAAGAAGCCGAAGCGCATCGTATTCCACGAGATCACGGAGAAAGCGGTGCAAGAAGCACTCGCGCATCCGCGTAACATTGATGAGCCGCTGGTGCGCGCGCAAGAGGCACGTCGTGTACTGGATCGACTCTTTGGCTACGATCTCTCCGGTCTCATTTGGAAAAAAGTGCGGTACGGACTTTCCGCCGGCCGCGTCCAATCTCCTGCATTGCGTATCATCATGGAGCGCGAGCGTGAAATTCGCGCATTTATCCCCGAACCATTCTGGGTAATCACTGCCGACCTGCAGACGACGCGCAAGCAGTTGTTTACTGCGACTTGTACGGAAGAACCAAAAACGCAAGAAGATGCAGAACGCATTCTTAAAGCAGCTAAAAGTGGCTCTTGGACCGTGAAAGGGGTCGAGGAGTCCGAGCAAGCCCGTGCGCCACGCCCACCCTTCACGACATCGACCTTGCAACAAGCCGCATCCACGCGCCTCGGCTTTTCTCCATCCCGAACCATGGGCATCGCACAGAAATTGTATGAGTCCGGATACATCACTTACATGCGTACGGACAGCACGAATCTTGGTAAAGATGCACAAGAAAACATACTTAGTGCAGCTCGCGAAGAATTCGGCGAGAAATATGTGGAGGCCCGCGTATACAAAACCAAAAGCAAAAGCGCCCAAGAGGCACACGAAGCGGTGCGTCCTACCGACCCTACGAAACACAGCCTTGGACACAATGAGGAACAAAAAAAGCTATACGCACTCATCCGCGCACGTGCCCTCGCAAGCCAGATGTGCGATGCGCGTACATTGCGGACGAAAATACTTGCAAACGTTTCTGGTAAGTCCACCGACTCTGCTCATGGCGGTAAAGTCGGGATACCCGACTTTACCGCAAACGGCTCACGTATTGTCTTCGATGGATGGCTTGCGGCAGATCCGGATGCGCGCGGCGAAGATGTGGAGTTACCGAAAGTCGAAGCGAGCGATCCACTCACGCTCGTCGAGGCGCACTCCGAAGGCAAAGAGACTCAGCCACCGGGAAGATACTCTGAGGCAGGGCTCGTGAAAGAGCTTGAGAAACGCGGCATTGGAAGACCTTCGACCTATGCCTCGACTATTCGTACCCTCGAGACGCGCGGCTATGTGGAGAAGCAGGGGCGAACACTCACCCCCACAGCAACGGGCGATGTGGTCTCAACATTCATCGAGCAAAATTTCGGCGATTATATTAGCGATACCTTTACATCAGAAATGGAAAATGAACTCGACGAGATCGCAGATGGCACGCGCAAGTACGAGAAGACGCTTAAAGATTTCTACGGCCCTTTCACAAAAGCCGTCAAATCAAAAGCAAAGATTGAGAAGATCACCAACATGGGCGATGCTCCAAAAGAATTCCTCTGCCCGCTCTGTAGCGGCCCCATGGTGTACAAACTTTCAAAGACCGGTCGCTTCATGAGCTGCGCTAATTTCCCAAAATGCCTAGGCGCGCGCAAAGAAGACGGGAGCGAAATCGCCCCGCCGAAGGACATCGGCGAAGCATGCCCAGAATGCAAAGACGGTAAGTTGCACGAGCGCGAGGGGCGCTTCGGTAGATTCATCGCGTGTTCGAACTATCCAAAATGCAAATACGTCCGCAAAGACCCCCTCGAGGAGGCGCGCACAAAAACGGGGGTCACCTGCCCTACCTGCAAGAAGGGAGAGATGGTGGAGCGACGTGGCCGTTTTGGGATCTTCTTTTCTTGTTCCAATTATCCGGAGTGTAAAAACGCCATCAAGGCCAAACCAACGGGCCGGATGTGCGACATGTGCGGCTCTCTCATGATGGAAGGCACAAAAACAATACCTGAACGTTGCTCCAATAAAACATGCACAATGCATAATCCGCATAAGCTTGCGGGAAAAAATAGCTCCGGCTGAATCGGCCACTCCCCGCCCGTTGCCAAGTTTTTAGTTGGCAGTATCATCAATCGCATGACCGCGCTTAGCCCACGCCCGCTCCAAGACATCCTTGCCCAGATGTTGAACAAGTCCGATGCTGATGTGGCACTCGTCTCAAAAGCGTACGAATTCTCGAAAGACGCACACAAAGACCAAAAACGATACTCTGGCGATAATTATTTCGTCCATCCAGCCGAAGTTGGGTACTTACTCGCAACCGCAGGCATGGATTGTCAGACGATCGCCGCAGGATTCCTACACGACACTATTGAAGACGCTGGCATAAAACCACACGTAATCGAGGAACAGTTTGGGCCAGACGTGCTCTCGCTTGTTACGGGAGTGACAAAATTGGGGACGCTGCGCTACCAAGGACTCGAGCGACACACTGAATCCCTGCGCAAATTGTTTGCCGCGACTGCGAAAGACATTCGTGTACTCATCATTAAACTGATGGACCGACTACACAACGCTCGCACACTCGAGCATGTGCCCCGCATTGAGAAACGCACGCGCATCGCACAGGAGACGCTCGAAATCTACGCACCAATCGCGGACAGGCTCGGTATGAGCGTTGCCAAGCAAGAACTCGAAGATGCCACGTTCCCCTATGCCCTCCCCAAGGAATTCGAGAAAACAAAAGAGCTTCTCCGTGAACGAAAAAATGAAAACGAAAAAAGGCTAGAGAAGGTCGAGAAGGACCTCAAACGCGAATTTGGCGAAGCGGGGCTCCGGACGTTTCGTACTGAGGCACGGATCAAGGGCATATATAGCCTCTACCTCAAATTGGGGCGCAGAGATTGGGATATCGACAAGATTTACGACATCCTCGCGCTTCGTGTCATCTTTCCGAGTGTGGCCGATTGTTATTCGGCGCTCGGTATCATCCACGCGCATTGGCGGCCCGTCCCGGGCAAAATTAAGGACTACATCGCATTCCCGAAGCCCAACGGTTATCAAAGTATCCACACTACGGTCTATACCGGGGACGGGAGCGCTCTCGAAATGCAGCTGCGGACAGAGAGCATGCATCGCGAAGCGCTCTACGGCATTGCATCGCACCTCACGTACAAAGAAGTGCAGCGCGGGACAAGCGAGAGTAAGCGTGGTATCGAGTGGATTAAACAATTCTTTCCTTCGCTCCGACGTTCAAAGACTGAAACGGGCGCTCAGAGTCCGACGAAAGAAAGTGTGCCTGCGTGGCTTGAAGAATTGGCGGATGCGCACCACGGCCCTGAAGAATCAGAGGCATATCTCGATACGCTCAAATCAGATTTCTTCAGTCATCGCGTATTCGCTTTTACGCCAAAAGGAGATGTCATCGATTTGCCGATTGCCGCCACGCCAATCGATTTCGCCTATGCAGTCCATTCTGACCTCGGAAACAAGATGTCGGGTGTCCGCGTAAATGGCAAGATGGTCTCGATCGACACCCCGCTTCGCAACGGCGATATGGTTGAGATTATCACCAAGTCTTCCGCACACCCATCGCGCAAATGGCATGACATCGCAAAAACCAATATGGCAAAGAGGCACATTCGCGCCGCGCTCGCTGCCCTTGAATCAAAAAGCGGAGAGGTTACTAAACGGTAAAGTCTCTCAGGGAGTAGAGGTCGTCTTCTTTGGTTGTTTGTTTTTGCTCGACCGCCTCAGTCTCGGTCCCCAGCGTCTCAGGCACGGCAGGCGCGACTTCTGTATCCTCTGAAGAGAGTGCTGGTGTGGCTATCGCCGCCGCAACTACCGCTGAATCTCCCCTAACACGCGAAAGAACATCACGAATATGAGCCAAATCATCGACAGAGAAGAAATCGATCAAGACCTTGCCGCCCTGCTCCTTCTTCTCAATACGAACACGCGTACCCAATTTCTCGGTTAGCTCGCGTTCAAAAAGCAAAAGCTCGGGCGTGAGGTCTCCTTTGCGTGACTTTTCGACCGCGATTCGGCGTGCGACCTGTTCAGAATCACGAACCGTGAGGCGTTTTGTGATGATTTCCTTAAACAACGTTTTCTGTTCTTCCGTGCGATCCATCAACATAAGCAAGGGCCGCGTGTGACCTTCGCTGATCTCCCCCGCAGCAAGCGCCTCTCGCATTTCTTGCGGAAGCAAAAGGATTCGCAGTGTGTTTGAGACATACTCGCGACTTTTGCCGACCCGCTTACCCACTTCGATATGCTTGAGTCCAAATTCTTTTGTAAGTCGATCAAAGGCGAGTGCGCGATCGACGACATTGAGATCTTCGCGCTGCAAATTTTCTATGATTGCAAGCTCGAGTTTCATTCGATCGCTGTCTTCGCCAGTGCGAATGACGACAGGGACCTGCGCAATACCCGCAATCTTCGACGCACGCAAACGTCGCTCACCAGCGACAAGCTCGTATTCGACGTAAATCCCTTCTTCGGGACGCACGATCTCTTTGCGTGTTACGGTAAGCGGCTGCAGTACACCGTACTGTCGAATAGATTCTGCCAAAGAAATGAGCGCTGTCTCATCAAAAATCTTGCGCGGCTGAAATGGATTGGGTTTGATACGATCAACCTCCACCCAGAATATCGAATTGCCTTGATACGCACTCTCCATCGCAAAATTATATCATGCGTGTAAGTGCCGGAGGAGAGACTCGGCCAAGAGCTCGAAATTTCGCCGTCGCGAAATTTCTCCTCTCCGCCATGCTCGCGCGACCCCGCCTACTGGCGAGGTACCCCGCACTCGCTTTCTCGTCCCTCTCCGAGCAAAGCCATTAACAAAATCGGAGACATGCTCCGATTTTGAATGGCTTGGTGCCGGAGGAGAGACTCGAACTCTCACGGGTTGCCCCACACGATTTTGAGTCGTGCGCGTATACCATTTCGCCACTCCGGCTTAGCGCCTATAATACGCCAGCAATGAAGAAGAAACAAAAGATACTCATAATCGTGGGGCCAACGTCTTCCGGCAAGAGCGCATTGGCTGTGGCCCTCGCGCGAAAATTCAACGGGGAGGTGATCTCTGCAGATTCCCGTCAGGTGTACAAAGGACTGGATATCGGCACAGGCAAAATCACCCCTCGCGAGATGAAAGGAATCCCCCACCACCTACTGGATGTCGCATCCGCAAAGCGCTCATTTAGTGCGGATGATTTTGTACGACTCGCACACGCACAGGTGAAAAGAATCTCCGCTCGTGGCGCATTGCCGATCGTAGCTGGTGGCACAGGTTTTTACATTGATGCGTTAGTAGGGCGAGTTGTGTTGCCCAACGTCGCACCAGATCATTCACTTCGAGCTCGGCTTGAAAAGAACTCTGCCGCCCGACTTTTCGCCCTGTTAAGAAAACGAGACCCGGAGCGCGCGAAGTCACTGAGTTCGCCGAGCGAACGCAACAACAAAGTGCGCCTTATCCGCGCGCTCGAAATTACTCGCGCGCTCGGTCATGTACCATATCGGGATTTACGAAATCCCGATATTGATGTTCTATGGATTGGAATTGCACCGCCAATAAAAAAGCTTGAGAAAAAGATAAGCGCCCGTTTGCGCGCTCGCATAAAACAGGGAATGATCGCCGAGGCCAAGCGCCTCCATGCAGCAGGGCTTTCATACAAACGAATGGAGGCGCTTGGCCTCGAATACCGCTCCCTCGCTCGCCTTTTGCAAGGGAAAATCACGCGCAGGCAAATGATGGAAGAGCTCAATCGCGCCATTCGAAAATATGCAAAACGCCAGATCACCTATTGGAAACGCAACAAAGATATCAAGTGGTTTAATCCTCGGCAAAGACGACTCATCGAGCGTTCAGCTCGAAACTGGCTCAAACATTGAATGCGGGCGATGTAGGAATCGAACCTACGACGTCGGTTTTGGAGACCGAAGTTATACCATTTAACTAATCGCCC
>CAYGKV010000010.1:0-33888 GCA_964350885.1 uncultured Candidatus Saccharibacteria bacterium | reverse complement strand
CAACTCGTATGTTGATGACGATCGTCCGCGAAGGTTTTCTCGACCACAATCAGGAGGTTTTACTCCGAGGGGTGGATCAGGCTTCAGTCGTCCACGTGGTGGAAGCTCCTCGCGCGGTCCACGGAGGGCTTTTCGCTAATAAAGAGCGCGCCTGAGGTGAGAAATCTAAGAGCTTGCGCCGGTAGATTACTTGTTGCATAGTGACGGTGCTGGATGCTAAAAATCATTATAAATCAAGGCTTTAGGCCATATTTTATGAACAAAATCATCGTATCCTCATTCGTTGCCTTCGTTCTCTGTGGTGCGAGCGTTGCCTCTGCGCAAACTTTCTATCCTCCGTTCGTCAGCGCGACATATGCTGGGGTGTGCACAAACCTCTCGGGCGATCTTTCGTTCGGTTCACGTGGGAGCGAGGTCTCGCGATTGCAGACGTTTCTCGTCACTCAGAATTTTCCTGGGAGCGGTAGTTGGATGATTACAGGCAACTTCCGATCGGCTACGCTCGCTGCAGTAAGGAATTTCCAGCAAGCGCAAGGACTCCCCATCACGGGAATGGTAGGCGGCGCGACACGCGCGGCCATCTCTCGCGTCAGCTGTGGAGGATATTCCGGGTATAGCAACGCCTATCCGTACACTACTCCGTTCAACTATTCCTATCAAAACAACACGAACTGTTATTACACGTACCCCTACACGTGCAACAACTTTTACAACTACAATAACGTCACTCTCTCATCGCTTTCTGTGACCACAGGTCTTCCGGGGACGAGTGTCACTATCTATGGATCTGGTTTTGATTATTTAAACAACACGATCTATTTTGGCTCGACTCCGATTGCGAATGTCTCATCCCCCAACGGCACATCACTCACATTCACTGTGCCGCATGTTACGGCAGGCACCGTTGGTGTGTACGTCACAAACTCTCGCGGCACAAGCAGTACGCTTAATTTCAACGTTATCGGCGGAAACTGCACCACGCAGTACTACAATTGCTGCCCCACAACGCAAAGCCCTCTCCAGTATGTGCAGGGTCAAGGATATGTCTTTGGCTACCAGAGCCAGAATCAATACGGGTACCCCTATTGCTATCCGCAAACCAGTGCGCCCACCATCTCAAGCGTGAACGGACCAACATCCCTGTCGATAGGGACTCTTGGTACATGGACACTAACGGTCAATAACCAGAACAATTCTTACATGACGACCTCTGTCAATTGGGGAGACGCAGGAGGCTATGCAAGTGCCGCTCCACAGACGACATATCAGCAGGGGAGCAATACGCTCACCTTTACCCACACATACTACGCAGCGGGTACCTACACCGTCACCTTCACGGTGACCAACACCTCAGGCCAGTCGAACACATCGACCGCAACGGTAAGCGTGGGCGGTGGCTCTGGTCAATATGGCAACGTGACACTCTCATCGATCTCGCCGATGTCTGGCCGTGTGGGGACGCAAATAGTGCTCACCGGAAACGGATTCAGCTCTCTTGATAATACCGTGCACTTCGGAATTGGCGGGACGCAACACGTCCCATCTCAGAATGGCACGACGATGTATTTCACTATTCCCTCGTATGTCTCTCCGTGTGATGTCGTGACGCAAGGAAATGTCTGTGCGCAATATGTACAACAGGTAGTGCCGGGCCCCATCCAGGTCTATGTACGGAATAGTTCGGGTACCACGAATACCATTTTGTTCAACGTGACCAACTAAGGTCTCCGTGATTTACAAAATCACCGCATGTGCTCTGGGGTTCTTGGTAGCGGCCCTCTCAGTGCCGATAGGGATGCGTATCGCGGTAGGTTCGTATCTGTATGGTGATATCCTCGTAGCGCCCAAGAGTCAGACAGCGCTGGTTCTTGGCGCATCTGTTGCGCGCGGTGTCCCGTCGCCCGTATTGGCGCAGCGCGCAGATGCGGCGGTGGCGCTCTATCGCTCGGGGAAAGTGTCGAAGATTCTCGTTACAGGCGATAGTCGGATCATTTCCTACGACGAGGTGACGCCTGTTCGGAAGTATCTCGTCGACGTCGGGATTCCTTCTGAAAATATTTTCCTCGATCACGCCGGATACGATACGTATAGCAGTATGTATCGCGCGCGCGAAGTTTTTCAAGCGCAATCGCTCATCATTGTGACGCAAGACTTCCATTTGCCGAGAGCGCTGTGGATCGCGCGACACTTAGGGCTCGATGCGAGCGGCGTTATTTCCGGCACTAGTGGCTCATTCTATGATTACGTGCGCGAGATTCCCGCATCTATGAAGGCACTACTCGACGTTTTCTCTCATAGAAAGCCGTTACGGCTTGGAGAGACAGTGTCTTTGAGTGGGGATGGTGAACTCACCTGGTAAATGGTGTTAAAATTATTCCATGCGTACGTTGCGAGTGTTTCTTTTACCGTCGGTATTTCTTGGTGCTCTGGTGATCTTGGTATACACCCTTTCGGATTTTTCTTCTTCCGATGAGCCGTGCGCTCTCGGTTCGTGTCCTCAGGCGCTCTTCGAAGGAGACTCCGGCAAGATTTTTAAGTATCAAAATGCATCGGAGTTTAGTGTCAGGCTCGATGAGCGCAAAAATTCACAAAAAGATTTGTATTGTAGGCCGGGAGGAGTCATTGAGGCGGTGTCGATTATGCCCGAGACTCCATACTATACGGCGGTATTTCGGGCGATTACTCCGGGCACATGCGCGCTCGAGAGTAATACATTCTCTGCGACTATTGTAATTCAGTAGCTGTCGATGATTATTTTGAACATGATAGGGTATAGTCCATGCCAGTATTGAAGGTACAAGACTTGCGTAAAGAATACAGGCGCACTGTTGCGGTTGGTGGCATCTCATTCAGTGTAGAAAAGGGTGAGGTCGTCGGATTGCTCGGGCCAAACGGTGCGGGGAAGACGACGACCATCAATATGCTCCTCAATGTTCTCGAACCTTCGGGAGGCTCAATCCACATTGGCGGTATTGATGTCGTGCAGGATCGTTCATCGGCGCTCAATAAAACAAACTTTGCCGCTGTCTACGCACAATTGCCGGGCAACCTTACCGTCTCACAGAATTTACGCATTTTCGGACTTATCTACGGTGTCCAACAACTTTCAAGCCGCATACAAGAGCTAATGCACGAATTCGATCTTGAGAAGTTTGCGAACACGAAATGTGGCGTGCTCTCTTCCGGTGAGCAGACGCGCGTATCACTCGCAAAAGCGATGATCAACAAACCCCTCTTGCTTCTCCTCGACGAGCCGACGGCTTCGCTTGATCCATCAACAGCGGAGACTATTCGCTCTAAGATTCGAGCATACGCACAGGGTGGAGTGGGGGGCATCCTTTGGACATCACACAACATGCACGAAGTGGAAGCGGTCTGCGATCGAGTGCTCTTTCTCTCGCACGGCAAGATTTTGCTCGAAGGCGATCCAAAGACGCTCCCACGCGAACACGGCAAAGCGAATTTGGAAGAGTTGTTTATCACAGTGGCACGAGAGCCACTTTCACTCGAACTATAGTGTATGAACTTCAGACGTATTTACGCAATCATGTTACGGCAAATGTACCTCTATCGGGACAATCCGACGCGCTTTTTTCAGATGTTCGTATGGGGGGTCATTGATCTGATTTTGTGGGGGTACCTTTCCGAATACCTGACCGAGGTCGGACCCGCGACTTTTAGCATCGGTCTCGCACTCTTGAGTGCCGTTATCCTCTGGGGATTTCTCAACCGCGTGCATCAGGGTGTCATGATGGCCTTTCTTGAAGATTCGTGGTCGCGAAATTTTCTCAACATGTTTGCTACACCCCTCAAACTTCATGAGTACGTTGGAGGATTTGTACTTTCGACCGTAGCGACGAGCACGATTGTGCTCGTTGTAACAGTCACGATTGCATACGCGATATTTGGGTATCCCGTGTTCGTTCTCGGCGTGATGCTTATGCCGTCCCTCCTCGTACTCTTTCTCTTTGGTGTCGCACTCGGCATCTTTGCGGCGGCGGTCGTCCTTCGGCTCGGGCCTTCCGCCGAATGGTTTATATGGCCGGTTGCGGCGGTATTGGGGCCAGTCGTCGGGGTCTTCTATCCGATCTCGATACTTCCGCAGTGGCTCCAGGCGTTCGCGCACATTCTTCCTCCCACCTACGTGTTTGAGGGAATGCGCGCAGTGATTGCGGGGGGAAATATCAGCTGGGTGAGTATGGGTATCGGATTCGCACTATCCGCGATATCCCTTCTCGCGTCGTATGCGTTTTTTGTGTTTGTCTATCGGATCGTCATCAGGAATGGCCAAATCGCACGGTATAGCGCCGAAAGTTTGTGACGCACGCTTTGTGCAAGAATTGCTATACTGATACGTCGTATGGGCATGAGATACATTTTCGGATTTTTGTGCGTACTTTTCTTTGTGCTGCCATCCTCTGTATCTGCTGCTACCGCCACGAAGTTTGAAGTCACTGGTTGGATTCCGTACTGGCGCTCAGCGACAGGGACAGCAGACACGTTGCCACATTTACAGAAGCTCACGGAAGTCAATCCTTTTGTCTATACGATCAAATCAGACGGTACATTGCTCGATAACGGAAAGCTCGATGAAGAGCCGTGGAAAAGCTTCATCGCCGAGGCGAAGCGGCAGAAGGTGCGCGTCATTCCGACCGTGATGACGAGCAACAGCGAGCTTCTCCACGAGATATTGAGTAACCAAAAAAAACGTATTGCACTCGAAGATCGCATCACTGCGCTAGTAAAAGAAAAGGGGTTCGACGGCATTGATATCGATTTTGAAGGCAAGCGCGCGGAAGATCGCGTGTATTTTTCCACATTCTTGAAGGGTCTATACCAGCGCATGGGCAACAAGTGGGTGATGTGTACGATTGAATCACGGACCCCGCTTGCCGATCGCTACTATGGAGCCACACCGCCCGCGGACGCGAGCATCTATGCAAACGATCTGAAAGAAATAAACAAGTATTGTGATCGCGTGCGCATCATGGCGTACGATCAGCAGGGGATAGATCAGAAGCTAGTTGCCGCCGCCGCGTCTTCTTCGATCTTGTATGCGCCTGTCGCTGATCCTGCGTGGGTGGAAAAAGTGATCAATCTCATGGCGAAGGACATCAAGCGGAGTAAGATTCTGATCGGTGTCCCGACGTACGGATACGAATATGATGTAACGGCGTATGAAAACAAAGAATACATTTACAAACTCCTCTGGTCGTTTAACCCGGGATATGCGCTTCCAGTGGCGGCGCAATATGGCATCACTCCACAGAGAAGTAGTGCGGGGGAAATGTATTTCACATATGCGAGTGGGGCTGCGACGAGCAGCGCGCCGGTTTCCCTTGGCGAGCATTCCGCTTCGTTCGCGGCGCTTGCCGCAACCGCATACGCCGACACATACCGCTCGCACCTCCCATTTCGCATGATGGTGTGGCCCGATGCGCACTCGATGCAAACTAAGATTGATTTGGCAAAGAAGTTGGGTGTCCGCGGCATCTCCATATTCAAACTCGACGGCGGGCAAGATCCGAACATCTGGAAGACCTTGGAGGGTGTGAAGAAGTAACTCCTTTTTGTTTTGACAAGATAGGCACTAGAATGGTATAGTGCAACTTAGCAAAAGTTCTTTAAATAACCGTTTGCCACAGCAACAAGCGCCTGAAAATCGGACGTTTGTCTGCTATGGCAAACTCTCAAGCATGAGAGAGCCCGCTGGCAACGAGGAAAGCTCTCATGAGTAAAGCCTCTGCGACCAAGCAGTTTTTGCTGGTCAACTCGGTATTGGTCAATAACCAATCCGAGGAGTTCATCAAAACCTTCCCATCCGATATCGCGCAGGCGATCATCGGGAATCCGACGCTCGCCGGACAGCGCTACGAAGCGTTTCTCTTGCAGGTTGGACGTGACCTCCTGACGCCGCCAGGGCCGGTCGAAGAGCCAAAAACCGAGCCAACAATCGTCGAGCTTCACGAATTCGAGGTAAACTACGATGAAACCATCGCCTCGAAAATCGCTGGCAACGCCGACCCGAAGCGCATCGGCTGGCATGACCGCGAGTGGGGAACCGATGAGAAGTTCCCCGGCAAGCGCAAAGGCAAGAAGCGTTTCAAGGCGAGCGCGGTGTGTTTCCACCAGAACATGCCGCAGAAAGGCAGGGACAGTGTCGAGAGGTGGTGTAAGGACAATAAGAAAATCCTCGCCACGCCGAAGGAAGGCATCGATCTCGCGCTGGTATCGCCGCGTCCGAAATTGGACAACGTGACGCCGCTCGCGATGGCCGGGCAGTTCTTCGTGGACGCCAGCGACTACCGCCTCGCGCTGTGCTTCTTCCGCGCGGTCGACGAGCGCTACCTCAGCTTCGTCTGGCTGCGTCCGGACGAGCAGTGGCGCGACTACTGGTGGTTCCTCGTCCTCGAGGAGCTTCCTTCGGAAGCTTGAGCGTAGCGGCTCACTTAGCTCTTGCACTTGTGGTCTTTTGACCCTGGCCTCCGCGTTCCGCGCGGAGGCCAAAATTTTTGATATAGTAAATTCGGGTAGTAGGTGTATGCGCTTTTGCGCGCTGGCGGTTATGGCTTCCAGCAACCGAATCCTGAAATACAATTTGCCAGAGTCGCGGCGGCCACGTGCTTCCGCAAGCGCGTGAATTGCAATTTCTCACAACCAAAGCTCCTTGGTGCGCGAAGCTGGCGGATTTTTGATCCCGCATTCGATACAGTCCGGAGAGTATTCGATGGACAGTGGCATAGATGGCTTTGCGTACATTTCTTCGTGGACGCCAACGACAACCGCAACGCGCTGTACTTCAACCACGATGTCGACAAGCGCAACCTCAACAACGTCTGGCTGAATCCGGACGAGCAGTGGAACGACAACTGGTGGTTCCTCGTCCTCGCAACGAGTGCAACGTGTGACTACTCGGCCGCCTTCTCGGCGGCCGAAGTCGTGCGAGATTCGATGTTCCGTATCCATCCGCCGAGCATTCGTCCGATATCGTCGAGCGGCTCTGAAAGCGCGGTATATTTCTTTGTGTCTATGTCTTTTATTTCCCATGCAATGCGCAAGAAAAATTTGAGTGTATCCGTTTTCGCGACGGCTTTTTGGATGAACGGGAGTTTTTTATCCTTCGGTAAGTATCCAGCCGTAAAAACGAGTTCGAGAATCTCGACGAACGTGGCGTCTATTTTTCTACCGAGCGTATGTCGCGATTTCTTCGGAAAATGATTATGGACTTCACGCCACAGCACGTAAGCCTGTTTGATTCGCTCAAGAATCGGGAGCAGATTCCTGCGGGGGGGGGGGCGACTTGAGGTCTCTCTGCGCTCATGCCTATGAAGATATCATTTCTGTGGAAAACTTGCTCGCTGCGTGGCGGGAGTTTCTGCGCGGGAAGCGCAGTAAACATGATGTACAGGAGTTTCAGCACAATTTGATGGATAGTGTTCTCGCGCTCCACCGCGATTTGAAAAATAAGACATACATCCACGGCGCATATTACGCGTTCAATATTTCTGACCCCAAGCCCCGCAATATCCACAAAGCAAGCGTGCGCGACAGACTTCTGCATCACGCGATATACCGAAAGCTGTATCCGTTTTTCGACAAGACGTTTATCGCAGACTCGTATTCGTGTCGCGTAGGAAAAGGAACACATAAGGCAATGAATCGCTTTCGCGCCTTCGCAAACCGCGTGAGCAAAAATCACACCCGTACCGCCCGGGTCTTGAAATGTGACATCCGAAAGTTCTTTGCATCGGTGGACCAGAAAATCCTGATGAATATTGTCGCCCGCTATATCAGTGACCCGGACATCGTCTGGCTCATCGGGCAAGTCGTGCGCAGTTTCAATTCCGGCATTGTCGGGAAGGGGCTACCGCTCGGCAATCTCACTTCGCAACTTCTCGTGAACGTGTACATGAGCGAGTTTGACCAATATGCAAAACACAAACTCAAAGCAAAATACTATGTCCGATATGCCGACGATTTTGTGTTTCTCTCCGACGACAAGAGATGGCTCGAGTCACTTTTGCCGCGCATAGCCGAATTTCTTGCGACTAACCTCGCTCTCTCGCTTCATCCCGACAAGGTGTTCATCAAAACGCTCACATCGGGTATTGATTTTCTCGGATGGGAGCACTTTCCTGACCACCGCGTTTTGCGATGGGCGACAAGACGGAGAATGAAGAGGTGGATACGAGAGCACCCGACAGCTGAAACCATACAGTCGTATCGTGGATTACTGTCACATGGAAATGCTAAGAAGTTACGCACAATGCTCAAAGACTTGCTTTTATAACCAGTAGTGTAGAATACTCGGATGGAAAATGAAAATAATCAGGTTGGTGTGCCGAAGAAGGATGTAAGTGCTCTGTACATCCCCATCTCAATCGTTGTAGCAGGAATAATGATCGGCGGCGGCCTTTTCCTCGGTCTCGGCGGGAATATTGGCAATGGTATTGCAGGCGGACAAAAAGAAATTGCCGTCAATATCAAGGACGTGAAGACCGACGATAGTCCATACATCGGTAAGGAGAACGCTCCTGTCGTGCTCGCATATTGGTCTGACTATCAGTGTCCTTTCTGTAAGGCAGTCGAGACGGGCGGCATTCCTCAAATCACAATTGAACCTGCGTTTCCCAAGCTCATCAAAGAGTATGTGGACACCGGCAAACTAAAGATCGTTTTCAAAGACTATCAATTCTTGAGTGAGGATTCCACAACTGCAGGACTCTATGGGCGTGCGGTGTGGGCGCTTTACCCCGATAAGTATTGGGAATGGCGCGAGGCAATGTATGAGGAGCAAGACGAGGAGCATGGCGGTTTTGGCGACGAAAAGAGCATCGTTGCACTTACTACAAAAATCAATGGAATCGATGCTCAGCGGGTGAAGGAAAGTGTTGCAGCGAAGACTGCCACATACCAAGCAATGATTGATGCGGATCGCGAAGAGGGCACCGCTTTCGGCATTAACGGCACGCCCGGTTTCATCACAGGAAAGACACTGATCCCCGGTGCGGCCGAATTCGATAAATTCAAGGCTGCCATCGACACTCAGTTGAAATAAGTCATTTTCCTGATATAATCGCAAAGACGATGCCTCGTGTGGGGCATTTTCTTTTCATCTATGGAAATTCGTAATATTGCAATTATTGCTCACGTGGATCATGGGAAGACCACGCTCACCGATGCGCTCTTGCGGCAAACGGGGGTGGCTGAAGAGGGCGTCTCGATGGATAGCAACGCGCTCGAGCGCGAGCGCGGCATCACCATCTATTCCAAGAACGCGGCTGTTTTCTATAAGGATACGAAAATCAATATCGTCGACACTCCGGGACACGCAGATTTCGGTAGCGAAGTCGAGCGTGTTCTCCGCTCCATTGATTCCGTCCTCCTCGTTGTCGATGCGCAAGAAGGACCGATGCCGCAGACACGTTTTGTTTTGAAGAAATCTCTTGAGCTTGGCATCAAGCCCATTGTCGTTATCAACAAGATCGACAAGCCCGCAGCAAATCCATCTCGCACAGAAGAACAGGTCCTGGAGCTATTTCTCGAACTCGGTGCAAGCGATGAGCAAGCGGATTTCCCTATTGTCTACGCAATTGGGCGACAGGGGATTGCGAAACTAAAGCTCACGGACGAGTCAAGCGATCTTACGCCACTTCTCGATAAAATTATTGAACACGTCCCGCCGACCGTTGAGGCAGAGGAAAGTGCGGCAGCACGACTGCAGCCGTTTAACCTCGGGTACGACAACTTCCTCGGGAGGCTCGCGATTGCACGTGTGTATGAAGGCGTGTTGAAGAATGGTGATGCCGTATTTGTAAAGAAGCCCACTGGAGAGATGCGAACGGGCAAGATCACAAAGATGTTTACCTTCAAAGGGCTTCAAAAAATCGAATCACAAGAAGTAGCCGCGGGGGATATCGTCATGCTTGCAGGTCTTCCCGATATTTTCATTGGCGAGACGATTGCCACGAATGCAGAGGCCGAGCCGCTCCCAGCAATTGCGATCGATGAGCCGACGATCACCTTGAATTTTCTCGTCAACAATTCGCCATTTGCCGGTCGCGAAGGCAAATTCGTGACGTCGCGTCAGATTCGCGATCGTCTTGAACGCGAGCTCGAGATAAACGTCGGTCTGCGCGTCGACTTTTCGGGCGGCGATGTTTTCAAGGTATCCGGTCGCGGCGAACTTCATATTGCGATCCTGCTCGAAAACATGCGTCGCGAAGGGTACGAGATGCAGGTGTCGCAACCACAAGTCATTTTTCATGAGGAGGATGGAAAGAAGCTTGAGCCCTTTGAGGAAGTGATCGTTGACGTACCGCAGCAGTATCAAGGAGCGATCATCGAACGATTGGGAACTCGCAAATTTGTCATGAAGGATCTCAAGGTGCATGAGAACAGCGTGCGCCTGATATTCGAGGGCCCCACGCGCGGCCTCTTGGGCTATCGCAGCCAATTCGTACTCGACACCAAGGGCGAAGGGATACTCTCTTCGCGTTTTGTGGCGTTTATGCCACATGTGGGAGAAATTCGCCGACGCAACGTTGGTTCGATGATCTCTATGGCAAGCGGGAAGGCTCTCGGATTTTCTCTGTGGAATTTGCAAGATCGCGGCGTATTGTATATCGCTCCCGCGACCGAAGTGTATGAAGGTATGGTGATCGGCAATACTTCTAAAGGAGAGGAAATGTCAGTCAATCCGACAAAAGGCAAGCAGCTTACCAACATGCGTTCGAGCGGTGCCGATGAGGCAATTACCCTTGTCCCACCATTTGAGCTCACCATCGAGCGTGGTCTTGAAGTCATGACCGAAGACGAATATCTCGAAATCACACCGACCTCGGTACGCTTGCGCAAGCAACAACTGACAGACACAGATCGCTCCCGCGCGCGACGATAGCTCGCTCCGTTAGGCTATAATGGCTCTATGGATTTCAACAAAGTACCCAAGCAGTTTTGTGAGAATATAACCGTCGCATTCTCGCAAGAATTCTTTGTGATGGGCATGCTTGCTGGAGAGACGGGCGTTATGTATGCTTTGACCCCGCAGCACATGAAGAGGCTTTCCCAGTACCTTGATCATCAGATCACAGATTACGAGAAACAATTTGGCACGATCGACGCCAAGTGGGTTCCGGGAATCCAGTCTCCTATTCAAACGAAGGATATAATGGGAGGTGAGAATAAAGGGGCTGTATAATATATATTTTTCTATGAACAAGATAATAATCGGTGGCGCAATCTTTCTACTCGCCGTGGCAGCAGGAGTTTTCGTGTGGAAAACACTCCCGAGCGCTTCAAAGCCCACTGAGCAAGGAGTCCAGACACCATCACAACAGATAGCCACAAGCACCTACGCCACCACGACGTTTTCCGCCGTCTACCAAAGAGATTTCACAGCCGATGATTCGCATATCTACGATCAGGTCAATCCGAAGAAGCCGATTCATGGAGTCCGCTTCACGATCCCTCTCGCTATGGCGACCGGAACGAACCTCGCGAGCGATACTTATCTCTCTGTCGAGCAGCTTCCACGCGCAAAGAATTGCACAGGAGATATCTATTTAGCGGCCAATGTGAGGCCGATCTCGCTCACAGAAAATGGTATCAACTACTCGCTTGCGACTTCGAGTGGCGCGGCGGCGGGGAATTTGTATGAGGAAATGGTCTATGCACTTTCGGGCAGCTCTCCGTGCACCGCGGTGCGATATTTCATCCACTCGACCGCCGCGGCTAATTATGAGCCAGGGGCTATTCGTGAATTCGACCGTGCAGCACTTCTCGTTGCGTTTGACGCTATCCGCGCGTCGCTCACGCTCAGCCCGACCCCTGCAGCGCCGGTAACCCCGTAACACACGCTTGTGGTGAAGCCAACAAAAAAGAAATACAAGACTCAGGGAAAGGTGTGGCTCTGGCCGGGGGAAACGGCCGCGTGACATTTTGTGCCTTCCATAATTGCAGAGACGGATGAGCTGCTCGTCATCAATAAGCCTGCTGGGCTCATAGTGCACAGCGATGGTCGCACGCAGGAGCCATCGGTAGCCGACTGGATACTGGAAAACTATCCCGAGCTCGCGAGCGTCGGCGAGCCGTGGAAGTCTCCGCAAGGAGAGCGGGTGCTTCTTCCTGGCATCATGCACCGGCTCGATAGGACAACGAGTGGCGTGATGCTTATCGCAAAAACTCCCGAGTCGTATGTATATTTGAAAAACGAATTTAAAGAGCGGCGAATCGAAAAGACGTACCGCGCATTTGTGTACGGGCACATGGAGAAAAAAGATGGCACTATCGTCGCAGAGATTATGCGGAGCAAAGAGGTCCCGAAGCGTTGGTATGCGAAGCCTACCAGCGAGCGCGATATTCGTGCAGCAATCACAGAATGGCGACTGTTGGAGCGTCTTGAAGATCCTCACACGCGCGAGTTTGTTTCGTATATAGAAATCCGCCCACGGACAGGCCGCACGCATCAGATCCGCGTCCACCTGGCCTCGATCGGACATCCGATCGTTGCCGACCATCTCTATACTCTGGATAAGGCACCAATCCTCGGATTCACGCGCCCCGCGCTCCACGCATATAGTATTTCACTCGTGATTGGAGGAAATAAAGAGACTTTCACTGCGCCGCCTCCAGCGGATTTTCAGAGTGCGACTTTGCGGATAGTCGCGCTCTAGCATATAGTCTCTCGATGCAATTCAACATTCCACATCGTTTTTCAAAACAAGAGGCAAGCATACGCGTAAAAAAGTTACTTCAAGAGGTTGGTCCGCGACTCGCGGGAAAGGCGACAATCGATGAAGAGCGCTGGGAGGGTGACACCTTACATTTTGCTTTTACTGCCGAAGGTCAACACGTGAGCGGAAGCTTGATGATTAAGGATAGGGAGTTCGACGTAACCGTTACGTTACCGCTCATGCTCAGGCTCTTTGAGGGCAAGATAAAGAGAGCAATCGAGGATCAGGTGAAGCTGGCGATGGGCTGACGTGCTTTTGGGCGATGTGATGGATCCATGGCGCGCGGTATAATGGAACCTTATGGGACCGAACGACCACCAAGAAAGAATCATCGAACATCTCGATCTATTGAATAGACAGATAGCGAAACAAAATTCGTTTTCACGCATGTTTGTGGTGGGTATCGTCTATGGCATCGGCTTTTTCGTTGGTTCGGCTATCATCGCGACGATAGCGCTCGGCATTTTTGGCCCGTGGTTTGGGAAAATCGAATGGTTGCGTTCGTCGTTTGAGCTGGGTGGTTCGCTACTTCGATAGGGCATGAGAGTGGCCTACACCCTCAAAGTAAGCTCGCGAGCGCGCACAATGCGACTCGCGGTGCATCCTGATGCGCGGGTGGTCGTGACGGCATCGCGATTTTTTGGAGTAGATGCAGTCGAGAGGTTTGTGACCAAACATTCCGATTGGATTACGAAACACGTAGAGAAGGCAAAGCGTCGGATTGTTGTGCGCATACAAAAAAGACAGATATCCGCACTCAAAAGGCGCGCGCTCGCGCTTGCGAGCGCGCGCTGTGCGCATTTCAGCGCAATTTACGGATTCACATTCAAGAAAATTGCAATACGTGCACAAAAGACACGATGGGGAAGTTGTTCTAGAAGGGGGAATCTAAGTTTCAACTACAAGATAGCCGCTCTACCACCGAGTATTGCGGATTACATCATTGTCCACGAACTATGCCATCTTTCAGAAATGAACCACGGCAAAAGGTTTTGGGATCTAGTCGCTAAGGCCATACCCAATCACAAGGCAGTCCGAAAGGAGCTGCGAAATACCGCCTTCGTATTCGAGTAGCTAGAACGTAAAGTTCTTGGAGAGTGAACCGATGAGGGGGAGCTCTTTTTGGTTACCTTGGACGACGTTTACGATACCGATGATGGAGAAAACGATAGCCGCTAGATTTACAAGGCTCAGAATTGTCCACAGTTGCCACATGGCGCTCCCAAGAACCCAGATGGCCACCTCTACGATGACAAGAAGCAATCCTTGTTTGATATGAAATTTCACGAACGGATCGTCTTTTGCCATGAGAAACGGAATGATAATGAGAATCCCGAGGTATGCGAGTACGCCCATTAGCGTTTTGTTCTGCGGATTCGGTGCGTGTGCCGAAGGGGTTGATTGTTCGTCCATATACATTGTTAATTAAGTAATAATACTTTCCAATCCAGTATAGCGCTTTCCGATGGGGTGGGAAGTGCTGCGCAGGGATAGGGTAGACTGTGATGGTATGAGTAAGAGCATGCTTTTATATGTCTTTTTCGCACTTCTTCTGATCGCCGGACAGGCGCTTATACTCTACTTTTTTGGCCAACCCATAATAGCGGCAAGTGGGCAGGTGAAGCTGTGGGAGGGGGTGGTGTTG
This sequence comes from uncultured Candidatus Saccharibacteria bacterium, assembly GCA_964350885.1. GTDB lineage: Bacteria > Patescibacteriota > Minisyncoccia > Phycocordibacterales > UBA2100 > UBA10103. The sequence goes on along the minus strand of CAYGKV010000010.1, from coordinate 19,509 downwards.
AGCGCTGGGAATTCACAGCATCTCAGTGATTGGTACACCTATTCCCACATTATCCATGGATTTATCTTTTACCTCGGGCTCTGGTATTTTTTTCCTCGAATGAGTGTAGGAATGAGGTTCGTGTGTGCCATGGGGATAGAAATCGCGTGGGAAATAATTGAAAACACTCCAATGGTGATTGAGCATTACCGACAGCAGGCACTCGCGCAAGGGTACACGGGCGATAGCGTCATTAATTCCGTTTCAGACATCGTGGCCATGATATTCGGATTCATCATGGCGTGGCGCCTGCCAATTTGGATGGTCATCAGCTTTGGGGTTGCGCTCGAAGTATTCGTCGTTTATATGATCCGCGACAATCTCACACTCAACGTGCTTAATCTCATGTATCAATTTCCTGCGATCGAAGCATGGCAGAGTAGTGGATAAGTGCGTTGCGCATTATTTAGAGGGTATAGAATTCAAGGATATGGCAATCAACGGCCCCAAGGGGCATGGGCGAAAGGGCAAAGTGAAGAAGCGCGCGCAGGTCTTATCCGGTCGCAACAAACGTTGGACTAAAGTAGACGCTAAGACTGGCAAATTTATGGATCAGATGGCGAAAAAAGGAAGGGCATTCAAGAGCGTGCGGATGAAATAGGCTGCTGTATACTGCCGGGAATGAAGAAACGCGACTGCGAGCTTCTTTTTGAGATCGGATCGATGCGTAATATTCCACGTGCGTGGATACAACACCTCGGTGTCCCCGTCGCGAGCAATTGGGAGCATACGATGCGGGTCATTTTTCTTGCCCTCATGATTTCGAGAGAAGAGAAAAAAGGAGACGAGGGCCTGATTTTACGCATGGCATTGGTGCATGATATAGCCGAGACGCGCACGGTGGATTTGGCGTATGTACACAAGGTGTATTCACAGAGCGATGAAGCGCGCGCCGCGCGCGATCTGTTTTCCGGCACGTCGTTTCTAGATTTTGAAAAAATACTTGCGCAGTATGAGAAACGCGATTCCATTGAAGCGAAGATTGTGAAGGATGCCGACAATCTTGATATCGACGTAGAGCTTAAAGAGTTTGAAGAGCTTGGGCACAAGCTTCCGGCCAAGTGGCAGAAGATGCGGAAGTTTGTTCGCGACAAGAAATTGTATACAAAAACCGCCAAAAAGATGTGGGATCGCATCCAAAGAGAAAGTCCATCCGATTGGCATATCGTGGCGAACAAGTGGAAGAAAATACCGAGCGCCGGATTGTAATGGCACACTGCATATATGGAAGCTGAACCACGAAAAGCTCGGAAATTAGAGATTATAGAGAGAAATAAAGATAGTGGCCCAGGGCTCAAGGAGATTCTTGGGTTGCGAATTAAATCTTTGCAGGAACGAACTAAAGATCTTGCACAAAAGACCGAAACTGATGCCATGACCGGCCTTCTGAATCGTGGTGGTTTTATGACGAGGATGCAGAGGCTTCTCGGTGAGCTATCGAACAGTCGTAGATCGGGTGATGTTGCCGACAGGCGAGCTGCGATCATCGCAGGCGATATCGATTTTTTCAAAAAGGTGAATGATACATACGGACATCAGGCGGGCGACGAGGTGTTGCGTCGAGTTGCAGCCGCGCTGCGCGATTCCGTGCGAGCATCCGATCTCGTTGCTCGATTTGGCGGTGAAGAATTTATCATAGGTGTCGTAGATGGGGATCGTGAACAGATTCGTGGCATAGCGGAGAATCTTCGCAAGAGCGTTGAGGCGCTACAGATTGATTGGGCGGGCAAACGGATTCCCGTCACCATGAGTTTTGGAGTCGATGAAATCGACCCGAAGGATGATATCGAGGAAGTCATTGCTCGCGCAGATGTCGCCCTCTACGCTGCAAAAAACGATGGTAGAAATGTCGTGAAGTTTACAGAATCTCAAGAAAAGTGATTTTGTATCGCCCCTACAAGGGGAGTATACTGCGCACATGCTTCAGGTGCCGTTTTACGATCCCGCCAAATCCTACGAAGAGAATTATAATACTGGACCATTCGGCGCTTTCGCAGATGGAAAAGTATATGAACAACAAGAGCCGACGGCGGATTTTTTAGGTCATAAAGTTCATACACCTTTTGGTATTCCTGCAGGGCCTCTCCTCAACAGCGCATTTTGCAAAGCGGCATTTGAGAAAGGCTTTGATGTTTGCGTGTATAAGACAGTTCGGAGCGATATTTTCCCGTGCCACCCACACCCCAACGTACTCGCTATACATCCCGATGGTGACCTCACGTTTGAAGAACTCAAGAAACCTCTCATTGCCGATACAAGCTACACAGAGCCACTCTCGATAACAAACTCTTTTGGTGTCCCGTCCAAAGCGGCGCCGGTGTGGCAGGAGGATGTGAAGAAAGCGATTGCCGCTGCAGGGAAGGGCCAGGTTTTAGTCCTGAGTTTCATGGGTACTGTCCGACCGAATCAGAGTCAGCAAGAATTTATCGACGATTACATTCTGACAGCACGCCTTGCCTCCGAGACGGGTGCTGCGATACTTGAGACGAACCTTTCGTGCCCCAATATCGGGAACGAAGGGTTGGTATGTTACAACCTCGACGTGACCGAAAAGATTGCAAAAGGAATTCGTAGTGTCATCGGAAGCAAGAAATTCATTTTGAAAGTCGGATATTATCAGGACGATACGCAGCTTGAGCGCCTCGCTGAAATCGCTGAGATGTATGCGGATAGTATTTCTGGCATTAACACGCTCCAAGCGGAGGTGCGGGACGCGGCAGGCAATCAGGCACTTCCGGGTTCACCGGCGCGTCTTCGATCGGGAGTGTGTGGCGTGGGGATCAAATGGGCAGGACTCGATTTCGTCCGAAGGCTTGCGAAAATTCGGTCAAAGAGGGGCTTCAAGTTCTCCATCGAGGGAGTGGGAGGCGTTCTCTCGCCAAAGGATTACAAGGAGTATCGCGACGCGGGGGCTGACTCCGTAATGTCGGCGACGGGTGCGATGTGGAATCCGTATCTGGCTCAAGAGATCAAGAAAGCATATCCAGATGCGTGACGAGATTGCGAATAGAGTGGAGGAGGCGATAGCAGAAAAGGTGTTTCCCGGCTGTGTTGTTGGTGTTGTGAAAGGTTCGGGTGAGCGGGACGTTATTCCCTTCGGGCATCTCACCTATGAGGCGAATGCACCGGAGGTTTGCGAGGACACCATCTACGATCTTGCTTCAATAACAAAATCTATTCCGACCGCTTCGCTTGTCCTGAATTTTTTGAATAAAGGGACGTTCAACCTTTCCGATCCTGTGAAGAAATATATACCCGAATTGCACAATGATTATGGGGCGACCATCGAAGACCTTTTGACCTACATGGTGCATGGGGTGCAGATGTCGGCGCTTGCGGATAAAACTCCCGAGGATATATCGAATTATATTTTTGCCGGTGGGTTTAACGGCCCACCGGGGAAGTCCGAATACACGAATCTTCCGGCATTTCTGCTGGGCATGATTGTGGAGCGCGTCGGTGGAGGATCGCTCGACGTTCTCGCAAGAGAATATTTCTTCGACCCCCTTGGCATGAAAGACACATTCTTTCCCAATGTTCGACTTCGTAAGTCGAACATTGCTCCGACGGAGATCGTTGATGGGGAGGAAATTCTCGGCATTGTTCACGATGAGAGCGCGCGCGTCTTCGCGCGCGCAGGTCGCGCCGTCGGCCACGCAGGTTTATTCTCCACTGCTCCCGACCTTCTCAATTTCCTCGAATCTCTATTGCGGATAAATGATCGATTTACGAAATCAATCATTGATGGGGCACGACGGGGGCTGGGTTGGCAGATCAATCAGCCGGGATTTATGGGCACTCACGCTGGTCCATGCACCTTGGGAAAAACGGGTTTTACCGGGACGAGCGTTGTTGTCGATATTGAGCGGGGTATTGGATTTGTTATTCTTTCAAACCGCACCTATCCCAAACGACCTGTGGACGCGATCGCGATCAATGAGTTTCGCGCAGATATTGCCAACATTTTCTTTTCAAACTTTTGACTTTTGCCTTTTGACCTATACCCTGTGTCTATGTGTGGAATTTTTGCGTACACTGGGAATAAGGGGAAGGACGCTGGAGATGTCCTTCTCGATGGGCTTCTGTCTCTTGAGTATCGAGGCTATGACTCGGCAGGCATATATACTCCGGAAAGCGGGAGTGTGAAAACTCCTGGCGCTGTCGCAGAATTGCGGGGTAAGGTGCCGAATGATTTCAAAGGAAAAAGCGGTATCGCGCACTTACGATGGGCGACGCATGGTGAGCCGACGGAAATAAATGCCCATCCCCATTCGGATTCGACTGGCGAAATCTGGGTTGTGCACAATGGCATCATCGAGAATTTTAAGGAATTGAAACAACGGCTTGAGAATACAGGGCACGAATTTAAATCAGTAACGGATACCGAGGTGCTTGCGCATCTTGTAGAAGAGCATCTCAAGACGGAGAAGAGTTTTGAAAAGGCAGCGCTCGCAGCGCTTAATGAGGTCAGAGGAACATACGGTATTGCGTTGCAGTATAAAAAAGAACCAGACAGAATCATCGCTGCCCGCATGGGCTCTCCCATCGTGTTGGGCTTGGGCGACGGCGAACATTTCATCGCGTCGGATCCGTCGCCGATCTTACCGCACACACGCAAAGTGGTCTTTCTTGAAGACGGGGAAGTGGCAGTGATTTCGCCCGATGGGCACAAAATCTTCAAACTCGATTCCACCAAAGTGAAGCGTGCTGCTACCGATATCGATTGGAGCGCTGATGCAGTGCAAAAAGGCGGCTACGACGACTTCATGCTCAAAGAGATTATGGAGGGGCCGGAGGTTATTGAAAACACATTGCGCGGCAGACTCATTGGGGACACTGGTCGCGCTAAACTTGGCGGGCTTGAGAGCGTTGCCAAACAGCTCGAAAAGATCGAGCGCATTATCATTGTCGCCTGCGGCACGGCTTCATATGCGGGACTTGTTGGGGAGTATATGTTTGAAGAATTTGCAGGGATTCCCGTTGAGGTTGAGATTGGTTCGGAATTTCGTTACCGCAAGTCTGTTATTAATGAGCGCACTGTTGTGCTCGGCATATCACAATCGGGTGAGACGTTGGATACCTTGGAGGCAGTACGGGAGGGAAAGCGGCGCGGAGCCCTCACACTGGGGATTATCAATGCCGTTGGCTCTACGATTGCTCGTGAGACAGATGCGGGAGTCTACAATCATGCAGGGCCGGAAATCAGCGTTGCTTCTACCAAAGCGTTTCTCTCGCAGCTTACGGCACTCGCGCTCTTCACGATATTTCTCGGGCGACAGCGAGGAATGTCTGAAGAAACGGGGAAAGAGATTGCGCGGGCCCTCAAAGAACTTCCAAAAAAAGTACAGCAGGTTTTGGAAGATCGGGAATCGATCAAGACACTCGCCCAAAAATATGCACACGCACGCGATTTCCTCTACATAGGAAGAAAATACAATTTTCCGGTTGCCTACGAGGGGGCTATCAAGCTTAAAGAAATTTCCTATATTCATGCCGAAGGCTGCGGAGCGGGTGAAATGAAGCACGGGCCGATTGCGATGATCGATAAAGATTTTCCTACCGTGGCACTCGTGACGCAAGACAGCATGTACGAGAAAATGACCTCTAACATTCATGAAATTAAGGCGCGTAAAGGCCCCGTCATTGCGATTGCGACAGAGGGCGACACTGAGATTGCGAAACTTGCTGACGATGTGATCTATGTACCCCAAACTATCGAAATGTTGAGTCCGATATTAAATGTCGTGCCGCTCCAGCTTTTCGCCTACTACGTCGCTAAGGAAAAAGGCCTCAACGTCGATCGTCCGCGCAACCTCGCGAAGTCGGTGACGGTAGAGTAATTAGATTTTCACGATTTTCTCCCACGGGCGGCCGGAGACGCCGAAATGTCCGTATGCGGCGGTTTCGCGGAAAATAGGACGGCGCAGGCCCAAACGCTCGATAATGGCGCGTGGCCGGAAGTCGAAATTTTTGGTGACAATTTTCGTGAGATTTTTACCATGTTCATCGAATGCTTCGATCATGACCGGCTCGATGCGACCGATCGCGTAGGCGACAGAGACGAGCGCTTTCTTGGCATAACCATTAGCGACGAGACTCTTCGCAACGAATCGGCACATGTACGCGGCAGAGCGGTCTACTTTGGTCGAATCTTTTCCAGAGAATGCGCCGCCCCCGTGTGGCATAACGCCGCCGTAGGTGTCAACCATGATCTTGCGGCCCGTGAGACCAGCGTCAGCGGTGAATCCACCGAGGATAAATTGCCCGGTCGGATTGACGAGAATTTCGATGTCATCCAGTTTTCCCAAGATCGGCTTGAAGAGGTGCTTTATGAGCCCCGCGCGGATTTCTTCTTGGGACACTTTTTTGTCGTGTTGCGTGGAGCAGAGAGCGGTGATGACCTTGCCGTTTGCGATCGTAACTTGCGTCTTCCCATCGGGCTTGAGCCATTTGAGCGTACCGTCTCGCCGCAGCTTTTCAAGACGTCGCGAGAGTGCGTGTGCAAGGACGACCCCCAAGGGGAGCATTTCTTTCGTCTCATCGGTGGCATAGCCATACATGATGCCCTGATCTCCTGCGCCGCCTGTATCTACTCCCATCGCGATATCGGGGGATTGCTGTGCAATCGTATTGAGTACTTTGAGTGTGTCGGTGTACCCGATGTCGCGGTACACGCTGCGCGCGATCTTTTCAAAATTAACTTTTGCGCTCGTCTTGACTTCGCCCCCGAGCATGAGGGTGCCGTGGCTGCCGAAGGACTCGACCGCTACTCGGCTATTTGGATCTTGCGCAAGACATGCGTCAAGGATTGCATCTGATATTTGGTCGCACACTTTGTCCGGATGACCGGATGTTACGGACTCTGTCGTGTATCGCTCAAGTGAATGGAACATGATGTATTAATTAAAACGATTAATCTCCCCTGTAGGGGAGATATTCTTGTGAGGTATCGTCCCTTTGAGGGCTAGGGGCACCTTACTCTTCGAGCAGGTTGCCGGCGGGTCGTAAGGCTAGTTCCTTCGCCGCACTCTTGATACATATGGGGGGAGTGAGTGCCATGGTAGCAAAGGGATACATATATTGCAATACGATATACTGCTTGCAATGAGAAAACTCATACTCGCTTCTGCGTCGCCGTGGAGAAAAAAGATTCTCACTGCGAGCGGCATCTCATTCACTGTCGAAGTGAGTGGATACGACGAAGATATGAGCCTCTCCTTGTCGCCGGGCGAACTCGCACAGCATCTTGCGCTGGGAAAAGCAACGTCGGTAGCAGGGAGACACAATGACGAAGTGGTTCTCGGAGCAGATACGTTTGTAGTATTTGAAAACAAACTCTTGGGCAAGCCGCATACGAAAGAACGGGCGATTGAAATGCTCGCGATGCTTCGCGGAAAGACCCACGAGCTTCTTACGGGATTTGCTATTGTCGATTCGAAGACGGGAAAGAGCACGACGAAGGCGGTGAATACTAGAGTAACGATGCGACAGCTCACTGATGCTGAAATAGAAGCGTATGTTGAGACGGGGGAGCCTCTTGACGCTGCGGGGGCGTACGTTATTCAGGGGGGCGGTGCGAAGTTGATGGAAAAAATCGATGGGGATATCGATAACATTGCTGGGTTGCCGATACAGGATGTCTTACACGAGCTAGCAAAATTTGGTGTGAAGGTATAGAGTTTCATGATTATGAAGAAAGTCGTGAGAATTGGTGGAGGTAGTGGCGGCTACACACTGCTGCGTGGTCTCAAGGCATTTCCGCTCGAAATCACGGCGGTCTTCACCTCTTTCGATTCGGGTGGCTCTACCGGGGTCTTGCGCGATGAATTCGGTATCTTGCCTCCGGGCGATGTGCGGCGCGGGCTTTTGGCGCTTGCCGATGAGGGACAAGCGGAAATTCTCCGCGAGCTTTTTAATTATCGATTCCAAAATGGACAGAACGGAAATAGTTCTCTCGGCGGACATAGTTTCGGCAATCTCTTCCTCGCGGCACTTTCTTCCATTTATGGAGGCGAGATGGAGGGCATCCGCAAAGCATCCGAGCTACTCAACATAAAGGGTAAGGTCTTGCCCGTCTCTCTCGACAAATCGCATGTCCACGCGGTGCTTGAAGACGGTTCAGAGATTGTGGGCGAGACGAATATCGATATTCCCAAACACGATGGTAATTTGCGGATTAAGAAAGTGTTTCTCGAGCCAGTTGCCCACATTTACGAAGAAACAGACAAAGCGATACGAGAAGCCGACCTTGTCGTCATAGGTCCCGGAGATCTGTATTCGTCGCTTGTCCCGACACTTTCTACAACCGGCATGAAGGAGGCGTTGAAGGAGAGCCAGGCAAAGACAGTCGCGGTCTGCAATCTCATGACCAAGTGGGGGGAGACGCATGGATTTAAGGCTTCTGAGATGATCACAGAACTCTTGCGTTACAGCGGTCTTCAAAAATTCGATTACGTTATCTGCAATACGGGATCTTTGCCAGCTGCGACTCTTGCAGCTTACGAAAAGGAGCAGAAATATCCGATGGAATGCGATGAGGCACTTACACAATACGCAGGGAAGGTCATCACGGGAGATTTTTTCTCTGAGGCTGATATTGCACGCCATGATTCGGAGAAAATAGCTCGAATCATCTCGGAACTTTAGGGGAGTGGCGTAGAAGGCAGAAGGGTTTTATACTGAAAGCATGAATACGCGAACAGGGTGGAGTCTCGTCATCGGCCTCTCGCTACTGATCGTCGCTTTGACGTGGGTGCTTTTTGCTACTCCGGCACCCGTTGCGGCGCCTACGATCACCGCCTCTGATGTGGAAATGGACGCAGGAACAGAACAAACACAACAAGAATCGCAGCCGCTGCACACGAGGGTGACGGTGACCTCGCCAAAATCCGGCGCCGTGGTTGGAAGATCGATTGCGGTTTCCGGAAGTGCGCCTGGCAACTGGTTTTTTGAAGGCTCGTTTCCCATACAGGTACGTGATGTTGAGAACAGTAAAATCGGACAGGGGATCGCGGAAGCACAGGGTGATTGGATGACGACCGGTCTTGTACCATTTATCGCGACTATTGCCGTGAGTAATTATTCCGGTCCGGCGAACCTTGTATTGCTCCGCGCCAACCCTTCAGGTTTGCCAGAAAATGACGATGCATTAGAAATCCCGATCGTAGTGCAGTGATGTCATATGGGAGTGGAAGACTCAAACCGAAAGATTGAGCGGTTTCCAGAGGAGCGTGTAATCATGAAAGATTTGCGATCGGCGATCGATGGCGCTGTCGGTTTTCTTTTTAGTCATGAACCGGTAGTCGAAGAAGTTCATCGTGCGTTTGTTGAGTTGGGTGAGCGGATACGGGAAGCGGAAGAGGTGTGGGAAACGTTAAAGAGCGCAGAGAAAGTGGGCGATGGAATCGAAGAGGAAATCACTTATCTTGTAATAGGAGCCCGCAAAACGCTTCAAGCCCTTATTGAGGCTCTCAAGCGCGCGGAGGAAGAAGTCAAAAAATGAATCTGCGCGATGTCTCATGAAAGACGGCGAACATCGACGAGGACGAGCAAGAGAGATTGTTGCCTACCTCAAAAAGACCTATCAGAAACCAGAAAGCGAACTTCGATACAAAACCCCGTTTCAATTTCTAGTGGCGGTCGTCTTGTCAGCACAATGCACCGATAAGGTTGTGAATCGAGTGACGGAGCCATTGTTCAAAAAGTACAAAACGGCGCACGATTTTGCGAAATCGGACCGCCGGGTCTTCGAGAAAGAAATTTCTTCGATCCCTTTTTTCCGTAACAAGACAAAACATATTATTACAGCTGCAAAGATTGTTTCTCGCGATTTCCGCGGTCGCGTACCGCAAACTGCAAAAAGCCTGCAAACACTTCCCGGCGTCGGATATAAAACCGCGCATGTGATTTTGGGTGAATTGTATGACAGCTGGGAAGGAATTCCGACCGACACGCATGTGAAGCGATTTGCCAAGCGATTCGATCTCACAGACCAGAATGATCTAACGAAAATCTCGAAAGATCTTGAGCGTCTCATTCCGAAGAAAGATTGGAAATATGTAAACAACGGACTCATTCTCTACGGCCGCTACGTGTGCCCTGCGCGTCCACATGATTGCCTCACGCACCCTCTCACCAAGCTCTGGCCTCCCGCGGCAAAAAGGTGGCCGAAAACCAAGTAGGCGTTATGATGGTCAAGTGAAAGTAATAGTCCAAAACATTGCCACCGAATATCGTGACGAGGGGGAAGGGGCAGCACTCCTCTTTCTTCCTGGTTGGATGAACACTATAGAAAACTTTGATGATCTTACGTCGCAATTGACCTCACGCTACAGGGTCGTTCGCTTGGACTTTCCTGGGTTCGGAGGGGGTACTGAAGCGCCTCCGTCCGACTGGGGTGTTGAGGAGTATGCCTCATTCGTTCGGGCGTTTACGGAAAAGATTGGCCTCACTTCCTACATGTTGATCGGGCACTCATTCGGTGGACGTGTATCTATCAAAGGAGTCGCGCAAGGCATACTCAAACCATCTCGCCTCGTGCTTATCGCAGCCGCTGGAATCGCGAAACACAGAACGCTTCGAAATCGTGCAATGACTGCCATTGCGAAGGCGGGGAAGATTGTGACCTATGTGCCGCCTCTTTCTCTCTGGCGTACGCAATTGCGTAAAAAACTCTACCAAAAACTTGGAAGCGATTACTTGGCGGCAGGGGCCCTATCAAAGGTTTATCTCAAGGTTATCAGAGAAGATCTGACTAAATACGCACGCACAATATCTATTCCAACGCTGCTGATCTGGGGAAGCGAGGATACGATGGTTCCTCTTGCCGACGGGAAGCTCTTCGAAAGTCTCGTGCAGGGTTCTCGTCTCGAAGTATTTCCGGGCGTTGGCCATTCTCCGCACTGTGAACACCCGAAGGAGGTGGCGAAACTCATCGCAGAATTTGTATGAACCATTGGTTTTCTCGTCGTCATCCCCGATACATTCGTAGCCTTGTCTACATGCTTCAGGCGAGTGAATACAACATAAGAGATTTTTTCAGATGGCACGAACGAGTGAAAGACTTCTGTAACGTTGAAAAGCGCGGGCGATTGGTTTTTACACCGAAAGCAAAAATTTTGTATGCGGTTGGTTGGGTGGCGGTTTTCCTTGCTCTAGGAATTGCGGGATTTGTTTTTCTTAATGTCGGACATCCTTGGAACTATCTTTTCTCAGCGATAGTCATTTTCGAGGTCCCGTTTATAGCGTTGAGCATACTCATTGTCTCCATTCTCGCGCTTCGTTTTTTTCAGATGCCAATCGAGCAGTTCGTGATGACGCGGACGCAGAAGCGACTCGCGGCGCACAGTGGGATAAAGATCGCTATCGCCGGCTCATATGGCAAGACGAGTACGCGAGAAATTCTGAAGACGGTGCTCTCGAGCGGGAAGCGAGTCGCCGCACCGGAAGGAAGTCACAATACTCCGCTTGGTATCGCGACGTTCGTCAGAAAATTGAAAGGCGATGAAGACGTGCTTATTTTTGAGCTCGGAGAATATTATCCCGGCGATGTGAGGAAACTCGCACGCATGATTCGGCCCGATTGGGGAGTCATCACGGGGGTCAACGAGGCGCACCTAGAAAAATTCAAAACACTGGAACAAACAGCAAACACAATATTCGAACTTGCGGAATTCATCGAGCCAACGAAACTATACATCAACGGCGAAAATGATCCTGCGAAGAATCGGCGCATAAACGGTAATGTGCTCTATTCTCGAGAGGGTGCGAGCACGTGGCAGGTCTCGAGTGCTCGCACGGGCCTGGAGGGTACGACTTTTACACTATCGAACGATACGAGTACTCTCAAAGTGAGAACAAGACTCTTGGGGTTTCATATGATAGGACCGCTTGTTGCGGCAGTCGATATTGCTCAAAAACTCGGATTTGCCATTTCCGAGATCGAGAGTGGTATAGAAAAGACAAAGCCGTTCGCGCATCGCCTCGAGCCAAAGCAATGGCCCGATGGTGTGACATTTCTTGACGACAGCTACAATGGAAATCCCGATGGTGTGCGCGCAGTCATTGCATTTCTTTCGTCACTTCCAAACCGCTGTTTTTACGTCACCCCTGGCTTGGTGGAATCGGGGAGGCGTGTAGAGGAGGTCCACGAAGAGATCGGCAACCAGCTCGCGAAAGCGGATATTGAGAAGGTTGTCCTCATTAGGAATTCGGTCACGTCGCATATTGATGCGGGGCTTAACAAGGCAGGATTCAAAGGCCAGGTCATCTGGTATGACGATATGCCGAGCTGCCTCGCGGCACTCCACACACTCTCGCTACCGGGCGATGTCATCCTCGTGCAGAATGATTGGCCTGACCAGTATGTGTAGTACGATAGGGCTATGAAGAAAATAGCCGTTATATTCGGGGGGAAGAGTGCTGAGCATGATGTGTCTATTATTACGGCACATATCCCGATCATAGATTCACTCATGGCGAGCGGAGAGTTCGACGTCTGGCCCGTGTACGTCGCGAGAGACGGCTCGTGGTACGCGGATAAGGCAATGAATTACCTTTCATTTTTTAAACAAGTGGGGTGGGAGGAGAAAGTGCAGGGAATGAAAAAAGTTCAGCTTGCTTTTGATAACGGTTTGCGCTTGGTGTGGCCTGGGCTACTTTCAAAAACAATCGCGATTGATATTGTGTTTCCCTCGATGCATGGGACATACGGTGAGGACGGCTCGCTCATGGGATTGCTGCGCATGGCAGGAGTGCCGTTCGTTGGATGCGACATATTTGCTTCAGCTGTTGCGATGGACAAGGTTCTCACGAAGCAGGTCGTCGCGGCGGAGGGAATGCCGATTGTGCCCTATGTGTGGTTCACGCGGACACAATGGGAATCGGAAAAGAACGCAACGCTTGAGGCCGTGCATCGGCTCACCTTCCCGTTTTTCGTGAAGCCCGTGCATCTCGGTTCTTCCATAGGTATGGCGAAAGCGAAAGATGAGAAAGAGCTTCTGAATGCGATCGAAGTGGCGTTTCATTATGACAGCAAAGTGTTGGTGGAAAACGCAATCGAACCTCTGCTTGAAATCACACTGCCTATTATGGGAAATAGCGAACCGAAAGCCGCAGAGTGCGAACGCGCGCTCAATAAATCCGAATTCTTCGATTTCAATGACAAGTATCTCTCGGGCGGTAAGAAGGTCGGAGGAGGTGGAGTCAACGCCGAATACAGTGAGGTGCCTGCGAAAATTGGAGATGAGCTGACGAAGAAAATAAAAGACCTAGGAAAACGAGTCTATAAAACACTTGGCTGTACCGGCATTGCGCGTGTCGATTTCTTGATCAAAGACGACACAAAAGAGGTGTTCGTAAATGAGGTCAATACGCTTCCCGGCAGCCTCTATCACCACAATTGGAAAAAATCCGGCATATCCAATATGGAATTAGTGCTCGGGCTTGTACGACTGGCTGAGGAGCGGTTTTCAGACGAGAAAAAGACGACGCACACCTTTCAATCGGATATCTTGCGCAAGGTCGGTGGACCAAAGGTAAGGTAGTGCCATGGAAAAAAAGAAATTCGCAGTCTTCGATGTTGATGGGACCATCTTTCGTTCGAGTCTTCTGATACAAGTGGTCAATAGGCTGATTGAAAAAGACGTATTTCCACCCTCGACGCGGCGTGTGTATGAGCGCGAATACGAACGGTGGTTGAATCGTGAGGGAGATTACGACGAGTATATCGCCGCTGTTGTGCAGGCGTTTGTGAAGCATCTCAAAGGAGTGCATTACAGTGCACTTGCCGACGCAGCCGAGGAGGTCGTCGACGAACAATGGAAGCGTGTCTATCGGTATACGCGCGATATGCTAAAGGACCTGAAAAAGCGCGGGTACTTTCTACTCGCCGTGTCGCATTCCCCGAAGACGGTCTTAGACAAATTCACGCCGCGCCTGGGATTCGACAAGACATACGGCATGCTCTACGAGATAGGGCCGCAGGATTGTTTTACTGGGAAGGTGATCGAGGAACATCTCATTCTGAACAAGGCAGCGATTTTGCGACGCGCAATCGAGAAAGAGAATCTTACGCTCGGCTCTTCGATTGGGATAGGGGACACCGAATCCGATATCTCTTTTCTTGAGCTCGTTGCAAAGCCGATTTGTTTTAATCCGAATGCGAAGCTCTACCGATATGCGAAACGTCTCGATTGGAATGTTGTTGTCGAACGCAAAGATGTCATCTATCAACTCTAAGCGTATTAGCGCATTCCGCCGCGCCGTCTGGAAATATTGGAGGGAAAATGGGAGGCATGGTTTGGCGTGGAGAAAGACAAAAAATCCGTATCGAATACTCGTGTCAGAAGTGATGTTGCAGCAGACGCAGGTGCCGCGAGTAGAAGTAAAGTATCGGGAGTTTTTAAAAGCGTTTCCAAGTGTGCGTGCTCTTGCGAAAGCATCGCTCGCAGACGTTTTGCGAATCTGGAGTGGGATGGGCTACAACAGGCGGGCGAAATACCTTCGTGATGCGGCAAGAATCATTGTTGAAAAACACGGCGGCAACGTCCCGCGGGACGTTGCCGCCCTCCACGCCCTTCCAGGAATTGGTGAGTACACAGCGAGTGCTGTGCGTGTCTTTGCGTTCAACGAACCAGACGTTCTTATCGAGACCAACATTCGCGCCGCATGTATCCACCACTTTTTTCCCAACACACCAAAGGTGCGCGATAGCGTACTTTTGGTGTGTGCAAAGAGGGCGGCAGAAGGGCAAGATCCGAGAGAGTGGCACGCAGCGCTCATGGATTATGGTGCGTACCTCAAACGCTCCGGCATTCGCAACAATCACAAAAGCGCCCATTACACTCGCCAGTCAAAGTTTGAAGGCTCACTTCGTCAAATCCGTGGTGCCATTCTGCGCGAGTTGGCGAATGAGAGATCTCGGAGGTCTCTCATAGGGGATAGGAAAAGAATTCAGAAGGCGTTGGAAGGGCTCGCTCGTGATGGGCTCATCGTGAAGAAGGGGGGTGCGTGGCGGATTGGATAAGAACTTGCACTGATCACGCCTCGCTAGCACCTTCTTGCGCTTCCTGTCTTTTGGCGAGATATACACGTATGGTCCACAGAGGGAACATACTGACAAAAGGAACTGCCTCCCCAAGGATCGTGGCAAGCGTCACACCAATCCGATCGCTTGAATACAATCTCACGCCTGTGTGTGATCCCGCGATACCAAGCACAATCGCGGTGAGCGGGCTGCTGACGATATTTGCAAACGGAATAAAGCTCAGGAGATCTCCAATGACCGCGATAGCGTACATACCAGCATTGTGGCACGATTTTTCGTGCGCCTAGATACTAACGATGACCGGGATGACGATCGGGCGCTTCATGGTGCGCTGGAGTAGGAATCGGGCAACGGACTCGGCCAGATCTTCTCGCGCGGCATCGAGATCGGCTGCGCGCGGATTTCGGAGAGAACCCTCGACGCTCTTTCTGATGATGAGGCGCGTTTGATCCATCAGGTCTTTGTTGTCTCTGAGATACACGAAACCACGGGAGATGATGTCGGGGGATTTGTGCAGCTTGCCGCTGCGGCGGTCGACGGTAGCGACGACAACACAGAACCCTTCTTGTCCAAGCGCTTTTCTGTCGCGCATCAAGACATCAGAAAGTTCGGAAACGGTAGTCCCTTCGACGACGCGCAATTCAGCAGGGGCTTTCGCCGCGTGCTTGAGGATTTTCTCGCCATTCTTGATATCGATGATCGAACCGTTGTCGGGAATGACGATATTTTCCGGCTTTACGCCCATTTCGACTGCTAAATCTCCGTGTACGCGCAACATGTAGTGGTAACCGTGGACCGGTATGAAGAACTTCGGCCTGATCTGCGTATGAATCCACGCAGCCTCTTCGCGGTTACCGTGGCCGGAAGCATGCACATCGGACGCGTGGTAGGTGATGATGTGCGCACCTTGACGCGAAAGATTGTCTTTCAACTTTTGCACCGCACGTTCGTTGCCGGGAATGACCGAACTTGAAAGCACAACAGTGTCAGACGGCTGCAGTCGAATGTGTTTGTGTGATTTGTTGCCGATACGAGCGAGTGAGGCGAACTCGTCGCCCTGTGCTCCCGTTGCAAGTATGATTAACTTTTCTGGAGGATACTCGGCCATGTTCTCTACGGCGACGACCGTGTCGTCCCTGTATTTTATGAGGGCAATCTCTCGTGCAATCTCGATGTTGGTACGCATTGATCGTCCGTCGATGACAATCTTCTTGCCGTGTTCTTCGGCGAAGTGTACGACGCGGATCAAACGCTCAAGGTGAGATGCAAACATAGCGATAATGAGGCGGCCTTTGGAAGCTTTGATGATATTTTCGAGTGTCTTGTAGACGATTGATTCTGGGATCGAGTAGCCTGGTTGCCAGACGTTGGTCGAATCCATGAGGAGTGCCAAGACTTTGCGGTTCTTGAAGATGCCAAATTCGCGTTTTTCCTCATCCGAAGGTTCTCCATCTAGGTGGTTGAGTTTGATGTCGCCGGTAAAGACTACGTCACCGTGCGGCGTCTCGATGATGATGCCCATTGAATCCGGCACGGTGTGTGTGACGCCGAAAAAGCGGATGGTCGCGCTGCCGAGTTTAATAACCTCGTCTTTTTCTACTTCGCGGATTTGGACAGGAGAGGTTTGGGTAAACTCTTCTTGGCGTTTCTGAATCATTTTCCCTGTCAATTTGCGCGTGTAGATCGTGGGATTTCCTATGCGATCAATGATGTAGGGGATTCCTCCGATATGGTCGAGGTGTCCATGCGAAATAAGAATGCCGCGGATCTTATCTCGGCGTTCTTCTAGGTAGCCCGTATTGGGTAAAATGTAATCAATGCCTGGTGTGTCCACTTCGCTAAACGCAAAACCGCAATCAAGAATGAAAATATCGTTCCCGACTTCTACGGCAGTCATATTGCGTCCGATCTCCTCTACTCCTCCGAGAGGAATGATGCGGACGACATCATTTCCCGGCGGAGGGATGAGTGCCGCGGCCTGCTTGCGTTGCGTTGGTTGTTGGTGTTCGACGCGGGATTTGCCGCGTCGCGGCGGGTGGCTTCCGCGACCGAAGTGTCTGCCGCCTCTTGCTGGTCGGGGAGTGCTGTGATGCGGACCTCGGCCCGGAGGTCGGACATGGTGAGGCGCGCGCGGTGTCCCCGGACGAGGCGAGCCGGAGCTTTCTCGAGCCGGTGCTGCGTGTGGATTTCCTTTCGGCGGGTGAGCGTTGCTCGGTAGTTGTGGTTCCATAGATATAGTAAGAATAGGCGGTTAATTAGTATTGCCAGTAAACATGTTCCATACGCGCTCGGTATCGGTGTACCATTGGTATGCGTTTAAGAACCTTTCGGAGGGGGTGGTGAGTGCCCCGAGCTCTACTCCCTTGAGGGATGAAGGCACCAGATAAATAAATTCTGGTGCGTAGAGGAATATTGCCGGCGTGTCTTTCTCTATTTCTTTGTTGAATAGCTCGTAGAGTTTTCGTCGTTCATTTTTGTCGGTCATGCTGCGCGCTTGAGCGAGGTACGAATCGACGCGTGCGTTGGTGTACATAGCGAGATTGAGGCCGGGATCGTTGCGCTGGGAAGAGTGCCAAAATGCAAACAAATCTGCGGTACGGCCGACGACCTCGCCGAAGAGAACTGCATCGTACGCGCGTGGACGGATGACGTTTGTGTTTAACTCTGAAAGTGGATATACCTGCACCGCGACCTTGATGCCTGCTGCACGCCAATATGAAGCGACCATGTTTGCGGTCGCGACGAGCTCCGGCTCATCGGCGGTTGCGAGGGTAATGGAAAGTTCGACTTTTTTCTTTTTCCAGACAAGCGCTTGATCATCAAATGTCCATCCGCCGCGCGAGAGGATCGCGCGCGCCATTTCGGCGCGCGCTGAATCGGGTGTCGAGGTAGCGTTGAGAGGAGCGGATGTCTCTGCAAAGGGTATTGGCATCGCGGGAATGATCGGTCCGAGGGCGCCAGGCGGTATCGCGCCCTCAAGAGGAATGCCGTATCCACCCAAGACATTTTTTACGATTTCTTGTTTGTCGACAGCCGCGAGGAGTGCCATACGAGCGGCAGCGTCTGCAAGTGCGGGAGCGCGGTTTTGATTGAAGAAAACGCCGAAAATGCGCGGAAGGACCGCGCGTACGATCTCGAAATCTCGACGCTCTAATGCTGCAAGTTCGCTCGGTGCGATACCTCCGATCATATCAAGATCGTGTGCATCGAATGCTTGTACCATCTCGGCATGATTCGGATAGAACACGAATGTTATGCGTTTTATATAGGGAGCACCACGTACGTAATTCGAGAAGGGGACGAGTTCGTAGCGAGTTGCCGTTCCCGTAGAGTCTGTTTCTGTTTGGGCGATTTGGTATGGCCCGTTTCCGACAGGGCGAGTATTCGCCGGACTAAAAGGGAATTCTTCAGCCTGTACATGTTGCCAAATATGTTTTGGCAAAATACCGAGCGTCGTGTTTTCCAGAAAGGGTGCGTAGGCGTTTGGCAGTTTGAAAATCACTGTCTGAGGATCCGGAGAAGAGACCTGCACTCCTTCCCAGTCTGCGCGGCGAGGGCTCTTGAACTCTGGGTTCTGCGCTGTTTCTACGGTGAATACCACATCGGCTGCGGTAAGCGGTGTGCCATCGTGGAATCTTGCATCGGCGTGCAGAGTAAATGTATAGACGGTTCCATCTCCCGATATCGTGTAGCGGCTGGCGAGGTCAGGGATCACCGTTCCGTCAGGACGTACCCGAGTGAGTCCGGAGAAGACGAGGCGTGTCAAATCCTCATCTGGTTGTGAAAGTGTGAGAATGGGGTTGATAAATCTTGCAGAACCCACTGCCCCTTCAGTCAACTTCCCGCCAAGGGTAGGAACGTCGACAGACACTGCCGCGTTGAGTCCGGCGAGCAACACAAATGCGGAGGTGGCAAAAAGCATTGAAAGCGTGTACAGGGCGAATCGTTCTCCGGGGGAAAACGTTCGAAGCAGATCCTTAAGAAACGAAAGGCGCGACACAGAACGAGATTTTGTGAATATGTGTGAATAGGAATCAAAATCCATAACGCAGCATGGGTGTTTCGCTATCTCGCAGAAGCGAGAGAGAAACACTTTCTAGCTGATAAGAAGACTAACCAATGCCGAAAGTGCAAACAGTATACCAAGGACGATCGTGGCATGGAAGAGGGTGCGCTCCATGCCGCGTCGAGTGTGAAAACCGGAGCCAAAATTGTCTGCCCCGAATGCTCCACCGAGCGATGCTCCGGTACGTTGCAAAAGGATGGCCACGATAAGAAGGGCTGAGATACCAATCTGCACATACGGCAGCGTTTGCTGCAAGAAAACCATTGCGGGCATCCTAACACGAGCGACAAGGTTGCGCAAATGTCTGTATGACCGCAGGTAGTTTTGCACTCCGCTGGTAATGACTCGTACTGTAACA
>CAYGKV010000009.1:0-33922 GCA_964350885.1 uncultured Candidatus Saccharibacteria bacterium | reverse complement strand
CCCCCGAACCTTCCCCTGAACCCGCCCCAGCTCCAGCAGAAGACCCTCAACCTTCGGACCCTCAACCTTAATGTTAATGTTCGACTCCCATATCGGGATTTACGAAATCCCGATATGGGTCGCATTAGTAAGCTATTCAAGTAAAAACTTTTTTAACGGCGTAAGCTCAATGTCTTTCAGGTACGATTGAATTGTCTTTTGATAATTTCTAAATACATCCCCGAACAGGTCTTTTGTAATCACTGACGGGAAGTTCTTTTTGCCGCAATAATCAAGATAGCTACTCCAGCGGTATTCTTGAAGGTGTCGAAGCGCATCTTTTGCGTTTACAACTTCCAGCCCCCTCCATGATTCAGCGCCTTTTAGAAAATCGAGTGGGTTTAGATGGATGTAGTGGAGTATGTGAAGAAAATACGCATCGGAGTCGATATGGATTTTTTTCGTCCTCCCTTGAAACAAAGTACCGACGCGTTTGTATCTTTCGTTGAAATAATTGGCGTACCCCACGTTTAATTTCCGTAGAAATAATGCCAATCCACCCTCCACCCTTTCCGAAAGCAACAGGTGATAATGATTTTGCATAATGCACCATCCATGAATGTCGACAATTAATGTACGCATTCTTCCTATATCGGGATTTACGAAATCCCGATATCGTATAAATTCGGGTGCAGGTTTTACATCGTTGAATTCCCAGAGATCGTGAACAAATCGGATGCGATCTTTTTCATCCATGAAAAGGCTTCTTTTTTCGACTCCGCGGTTGAGTGCATGATACAGTTCCATTGGATGAGTATATCGGGATTTACGAAATCCCGATATGCGGTTGTGCACAAGTGCGAGGAAAGACTGATGCGGCCACATTGATGGTAGAATCTTGAAATGGTACGAATAGCCATCAATGGGTTTGGGCGGATTGGGCGCGGGTTTTTCCGTGCGGCGCATGCGCGGAAGGAATTGGAAATAGTCGCGGTCAATGATCTCGCACCAGCAGACAATCTCGCCTATCTCTTGAAATACGATACGGTCTATGGCCGCGCGAAATTCTCTGTCGCTACGGCAGACAAAGCTCTCGTCATAGACGGAGTCAGCATCCCCGTGTTCTCGGAAAAAGACCCGACAAAATTGCCGTGGAAAGCCATGCAGGTGGACATCGTCGTCGAGTCGACGGGATTTTTTACCGATGCGGCAAAAGCGCAGGCGCACATAGACGCAGGCGCAAAGAGAGTCGTGATCACCGCGCCCGGAAAAGGCGATGGCGTGGAGACGATACTCATCGGTGCGAATGAAGAAAAATTTGATTCGTCCGGTCCGATAACATCGAACGCATCGTGCACCACTAATTGCGCAAGCCCGCTCGTCGGTATCCTCGATGAGGCGATAGGAATTGAGCGCGCATTACTCAACACTACACACGCATACACCGCGACACAGGGGATCGTCGACGGCGTGGCTCCGGATGATTTCCGACGCGGCCGAGCGGGCGCCCAAAATCTCGTACCATCTTCAACAGGCGCAGCAAAAGCGACGACTCTCGCGTATCCGCAGCTCAAAGGAAAATTTGATGGTATCGCCGTGCGTGTGCCAGTGCCATCCGGCTCTATGGTTGACATCACGTTTGTCTCCAAGCGCGCGACCTCCGTCGAGGAAGTAAACGACGCCCTCCGTAAGGCTGCCACTAGTGATCGGTGGAAGCGTGTTTTTGCCGTCTCCGACGAACCCCTTGTCTCTTCGGACATTTTGGGATTGCCGTATGGTGCGATTGCGGATTTGCAGATGACGCGCGTCGTGGACGGCACGCTCGTCAAGGTGCTTGCCTGGTACGACAATGAAATGGGGTATACGTATACGCTGATCGAGCACGTCGTCGAGGTCTCAAAGAGACTCGCATAACATGAAAATATATTTTGCTGCCGATCATGCAGGGTTCGATTTGAAGAATGAGCTTCTGGCATACGTTCGCGATGAGCTCGGTCACGGAGTTGAAGATTGCGGAGCGCTCACCAATGATCCATCCGACGATTATCCGGAAATTATCGCGCGTGCGGCGCGGAAATTATCTGCCGACGCGCTCGCAGGCCAGGATGCGCGCGCAATCGTGATTGGCGGATCGGGGCAAGGGGAGGCGATCGTCGCAAATCGTTTCAAGGGCGTACGCTGCGCGCTCTACTATGGAGAGCCTTCGCGTGCTCAGACAGACATGGGAGGCAAACACTTGGATATGATCACCTCTACCCGTGAACATAACGACGCCAATGCGCTTTCCCTAGGAGCGCGATTTATCTCAGGCGAAGAGGCGAAAGGAGCAGTGAGGAGCTGGCTTGCGCTTCCCTTTTCGGGCGAGGAGAGGCACAGCCGGCGGATTAGGCAAATCAACGATGTAGCCTCGTAGAATCTGTATATCCACACCTACCTCTTTACACACTATCCCCAGCTCTATATAATCGCCCTATGAATGACATGCAATTCCAGTCGGATGACCAGAATGAATTTGGCAGTCCGCCTTCGCGAAGCGGTACGGATTTAACAGGAAAACTAGTTACGTGGGGGATCGTTTCAAGTCGACAGCAGGCCGAGTACGTGATGATTGGTCTTGCGGTCCTTGTTGCTCTCCTTGCGTTCTTTGTATATCGAAGCGCTTAGAAGAGTATTACTAAAATATACCTAAATATTATGTTCAAAAATCAAAAAGGTTTTACTTTGATCGAACTTTTGGTTGTCATCGCGATCATTGGCCTTCTGTCTTCTGTCGTCCTCGCGTCCTTGAATAGTGCTCGTGCCAAAGGAGCAGACGCAGCGATCAAGTCGAACCTTAAAGGAGCTGCTACGCACGCAGAGGTAGTGTACGATGACAATACCCCTAACAGCTATTCGGGCTTGTGCGCAAACCCTACCATTGTGGATGCGATTAATTCCGCACAGAGAGCTGCTTCAATTGCTGTAACAGCACCAGGCGCCCTTGCGGTTGCCGGCACTTCTCTGATTGCGGTGTGTCACCTCCCCACCGCCTCGGTTCCAGGACCACCAATGGGAGCAAATCAGGGATATGCGATCGCCGTTCCTCTCAGGACCAATAATGCCAACTCGTGGTGCGTAGACCACACGGGCTACTCCGGTCTAATCACCAGTTACCTAGCATCCAACGACGTTACCTGCCTCTAAGTTTAACTCGCGGTAACGGGGACATGTCCCGAGGTAACGGGGACAGGCACAATTAAGTAGCGATACGCGTGATATAATACTCCGGATGATTCGTGTTGCGCGCGTTGACGTCGGGGATCATGTGTACCATGTCCTCAATCGCGCCGTCGGTCGACTCCAGATTTTCGAGGCTCCCGCCGATTACGGACTTTTTCTTCATCTCCTGCGCGAGGCGAAAGAAATGACAGACATGCGTATTCTTGCGTACGTTGTCATGCCCAACCACTGGCATCTTCTTCTCCACCCCGAGAAAGACGGAGCAATGGGGCTCTTCATGCATTGGCTCACCAACGCGCATACACGTCGTGTGCATGCACAGACCGAAACCATCGGCACCGGCCCCCTCTATCAGGGCCGATACAAATCATTCATCACAAAAGACGACGCGCACTTGCTCACCGTTTTAAAATACATCGAGCGCAATCCGGTTCGTGCAAAACTAGCGAGAACTGCTGAATCGTGGCAGTGGGGAAGCGGGTGGCTTCGACTGCATGGAACACAGAAGAATAAAGAATTGCTTTCGGAACCACCGATAGGTCTCCCTCGAGACTACCGCACATGGATCAATACTCCAGATTTTGAAAAGGACCTTGATTCACTGCGTGTATCAGTGAACAGAGGTTCGCCCTACGGCAATGCGCGCTGGGTTGAGCAAATGGTTGATACGCATAAACTAACGTCCACAGTCCGCAAGCCAGGACGTCCGTCGAATGTTTAGATTATGACACAGAGTTGACGGATAAACTGTGCCTGTCCCCGTCACTGTTACCTGCCTCTAAGTTTAACTCGCGGTAACGGGGACATGTCCCGAAATCAACGGGGGTTCTGCGTTATACTGTCGGCATGATCGAAATCGTTCCGACAAACACCTGTCCGCCTGACTTTGCAGAACTTTCTCGACGTTCTTTGATTTTTGCGGGATTTGCAGATCAGATACAGCTTGATATCGATGACGGAGCATTTGCGCCGGAGCTTTCGTGGCCCTACTTGAGCGGACAGTGGGCGGAGCTTGAGGAGATGGCGGTGGGAGCGCGAAGGCTTCCGTGCGCCGACAAGCTCGCCTACGAAACGCACCTGATGGTAGAGGATCCAATCCGCATCGGCGAACTTTTGGCGCGCGTGGGATGTATGCGCGTCATTGCGCACGTTGAGGCATTCCACGGCACACAATCGACGATTGAGGCCTTCTCCACGTGGAGAGCGGCGGGGGCTGTTGAGGTAGGTCTTGCGATACTTATCGACACGCCTCTTTCTGTGCTCGAACCACACATCGGGAAATGCGATGTCGTGCAAATGATGTCGATCGCGCGACTTGGTGCGCAGGGCGCATCGTTCGAACCCCGAGTAGTCCCTCGTATCCAAGAATTACACGCGAAGTATCCCGACCTTACTATTGCCGTCGATGGGGGAGTCTCACCGGCAAACATTGCGGAATTGGTACGCGCGGGGGCGACGCGTTTCGGAGTCGGCAGTGCGATTATAAAATCTCCCGATCCCGCCGCCACCTTTATCCACATGAAGAAAATAGCCGAAAATGCACTCCTATAAAATGAATGTATGAGCGAGATTCGTTTCGAAGACACGACAGATGAGTTTGGCAGGCCGCCCGAGCAGGCCGCCGGGTTTGACTTTACCGGGCTACTCATCAAGTGGGGTATTGCATCGTCTCGCCAACAGGCAGAATACATTTTAATCGCAGTCGGAGTCTTCTGCCTACTGGTTATTGCGTATACGTTTTGGGGAGACGACAGTCGTTCGCCTGTACAAATTTTGCCTGTACCGGACACAAATCAACGAGTCACAGATTCCTCATAAGAGTATGGATATTTTCTCGGGTCAACAAAAAGGATTTACCCTCATCGAACTTCTGGTTGTTATTGCAATCATCGGGATGCTTTCCTCGGTGGTTCTGGCTTCTCTTAATGGGGCTCGGACAAAGTCCCGAGACGCGCGACGCGCTGCAGACCTGCGTCAGATTCAGACCGCGATTGAACTCTATGCAAACGACAACAATGGTTCATACCCTCCCCGTATAGGTGGTGATTCGACAGTTACCATTTCACTCGCCGTTCTCTTGCCAACGTATATCTCAACCATCCCCCAAGACCCTAAAGGCCCTGACAATATGAATTATGGGTATAGGTATTGTACCAACGCGAATGGATACGCAATACTTGCACATCCGGAGAAAACAGGTGTCCCTTGGTGGTGTGGCGTCGTGTCGGGGGATAATCCGTGTAATTGGAGCCAGTTCGCGAATAGTTGTCATTAAAGGGCGTGTGCTTCGGATGCGGTATACTGAATACCAATGAATCCGCTGACCGATGAAGAAGCACGTGAGCTTTCTCAGAGGGCAAACGCAATCCGCACAACAATCATTGAAATGCTCATTGCCGCAGGCTCTGGGCACACGGCAGGTCCTTTGGGTATGGCGGATATTTTTGCTGCGCTGTATTTCCGCGTGCTCAAACACGACCCCAAGAATCCTGATTGGACCGAGCGCGATCGGCTCATCCTTTCGAATGGTCATATCGTGCCCGTACGATACGCAGCGATGGCACATGCAGGATATTTCCCACTGGAAGAATGTCTCACCCTGAGGAAGTTTGGCTCGCGACTCCAAGGACATCCGGAGCGCGATATGTTGCCCGGCCTTGAAACGACCTCGGGCCCTCTAGGAAGCGGGCTTTCGCAAGCTGCCGGCTACGCGTATGCCGCACGTATGGATGGCAAAGATTTCCGCGTCTATTGTGTAATGTCGGACGGTGAGCATGAGGAGGGAAATATCTGGGAGGCGATGATGTTTGCGGGGAAATATCGGCTTGCGAATCTCGTCGGCATCATGGATCGCAACAATATCCAGATCGATGGTGATACGGAAGACATCATGCCGCTTGAGCCGCTGCGCGAAAAATACGAAGCATTCAATTGGCACGTCATAGAAGTAGATGGCCACAACATTCCACAATTCATCGCCGCATGCGACGAGGCGAAAGCGATACGGGAAAAACCGACGCTCATTCTTGCGCACACGATCCCCGGTAAAGGCATAAAAGAAATTGAGGGTGATTATCGGTGGCACGGCAATCCGCCAGGCAAAGGCCCGACGGATAAGATCTCGGCGGATAAGCAGGCAGAATTTTTCTTGAATGCCTTGCGATATATAAAATGACTATGCTTAATCCAGACCAAAAACCCGCCGCGAATATTTTTGATAAGCCTGATATGGCTTCCACGCGCGAGGGATTCGGAAAAGGGGTGGTCGAAGCAGGGAAGGCAGAAGGGCGCATCGTCGTGCTTACCGCCGATTTGGCAGAATCCACCCAAGCGCATCATTTCCAAAAAGCATTTCCCGAGCGGTTTATTCAGGTCGGCGTTGCGGAGCAAAATATGGCGACGGTCGCGGCTGGCATGGCGCTCTACGGCAAAATCCCCTTCATCACTTCGTACGCAGCGTTCAATCCCGGAAGAAATTGGGAACAGATTCGCACCACGATCGGCATCAACAACGTCTCAGTCATTGTGTGTGGTATGCATGCCGGGATTTCCGTTGGGCCTGATGGGGCGACGCATCAGGCACTCGAAGACATCGCGCTCATGCGCTCCATTCCGCACTTCACCGTGATTTCCGCATGCGATGCGGAAGAAGGGCGGAAGGCGACGATCGCTGCCGCGAAATTGGGGAGTCCCGTCTACATGCGCTGGGGTCGCGAAAAGACGCCTCTCCTCACGACTGCAGAATCACCGTTTGAAATAGGGAAGGCCAATGTGTTCTGGACTTCTGAATCCCCTGTCGTGGCGATTTTCGCAACAGGCCCGTTTGCGCACAACGCACTCCTTGCCGCGCGCGAGCTTGAAGGACAGGGGATTGCGGTGACGGTTACGAATGTACACACGATAAAACCCCTTGATAAAGAAACGATTGTGTCGCTCGCGCGCAGTGCAGGAGCAGTCGTTACGGTAGAAGAACACCAGATTAGTGCTGGGTTCGGAAGCGCGGTCGCAGAGTTTCTCGCCGCTGAGTTTCCAGTGCCGATGGAATTCATCGGCATGCACGATCAGTTTGGACAATCAGGTACCCCAAAAGAATTGATCGAACATTACCGAATGGGCGTTTCCCACATCATTGATGCGGTGAAAAAAGTGGCGGGCAGGAAATCAAAATCTGTCTAGAGCGTGTTTGAAAACCTTTGCTTCGGGGGCGGGCCTCTTCGGGGTCGCTATCTGCGCGTGCTCGCGCAGCGCTCAGTCTCGGCATCGTCATGCCTGCGAAGACCCCGAAGAGGCCCGCCCCCTCGCTCCGGTTAAACGTTTTCAAACACGCTCTAGATCGCGGTTGCGACGAAATCTGCTGGGCGCTTTGCATACCACTCTTCTATTTGCGCTTTTGTAAGGAGGCACTTCTGCGCGCCAACTCCCTGCACAACAGATGCGGAATTAATGATGCCGCGCAACAGCGCTTCTTGTGGTTCCATCCCGAGCGCGATAAACGCTGTCATCGTCGAAGCCGTTGCGTCCCCTGCTCCGGTGCGGGAGACTGGCGGTGCGGGATCAGGATACATGGGCATGCTCCATGCTCCAGAGCTCGTCATCACGGCCGCTCCATTGCGTCCATCGGTGATAACGGCGATTTTAGGACCAAGGGCACGGATACCCGCGAGGAGGGTTTTTATGTCGGTTTCTTTAGAGTCTAATATTCTTTGCGACTCTTCTTTATTGCAGAAGAATATTTCCGAATGCGCATAGATGTCCTTAAGCTCTTTGCTCATTTTGATCTGGAATGTGCCGGGTTGGAACGCAAGCTTCACCTGTGGATGCGTGGAAACATAGTCTGCAATTTGTTGATGATACGGAAGCGTGCCCTCTCCGAGCGATGAGAGATACATCCACTTCGGAGCCTCCGTGAGTTCTGGAAATACATACGCATAGGCTTCGTGCTTTATGAGAATCGTGCGCTCTGCCTCGTACCACAGCACATAATGGTAGTTTGTCTTTTTATCTGCTTCGCGCACCACGAGATCGGTAACGACACCCTCTGTTTTCCATGCATTCAGGCAGTCATCGCCATTGCTGTCTGTCCCTATATGTACACGCAAGGCGGTCTTGAGTCCGAGCCGGGCGCAGGCGACAGCGGCATTCGCAGAATTTCCAACTCCAGGCACGATATCAACCGACTCATAGGGGACTTTGTCTCCGAAACGCACGCAAAGTTGGCAGTTTTCGTCGTTGATGTCGCAGTGTACGCGCGCATCTTTGAGTTTGATAAAGGCATCGATCGTAGTGTCGCCGATCGCCAAAATGTCATATTGCATCGGGAAAGTATATCACGCTCCCGATTTGTTCACGCGGAGCGTGATCACAAATCGCAGTCCTTTATGGGGCGGTTGCTTTCAATCAGAAAATCCGTATACTACTCGCCATGTTAGCCCTTGAGATCAAAGCGCGTGAGGCAAACGACAATCCGGTGCAGCTCCGGAAGAATGGCATCATACCGGCTGTTTTCTATGGTCCGAAAGAAGGGGCGACCCCGATCTCAGTAGATGCTCTCAAGTTAGAGAAAGTTTGGCGTGCTGCTGGTGAGACGACTCTCGTGGTTCTGAAAGGCGTGGGAGATGATAAAGATACGCTAATTCATGATGCCCAATTCCATCCGGTTACAGGCAAGCTTCTACATGTCGATTTTTATGTTCTCGAGAAAGGCAAGAAGATCAACATCAAGGTTCCTCTTGAGTTCGATGGTATTGCTCCGGCCGAAAAGTCGGGACACATTGTGGTGAAGACAATGCATGAAGTTGAAATTGATGTAGCCCCAGCAGAATTGCCGCACCATCTTTCTGTAGATCTCACGAAGCTTGTTGTTGTCGGTGATCGCATCACGGCTTCGCAGATCGCTCTTCCTCAAAGCGCAACCCTGATTACGCACAAGGATGAAATCGTCGCATCGGTAACCGAATTCAAGGAAGAGAAAGCAGAAATCACTCCACCGCCTGAAACTATCATTACCGGTGAGAAGCCAGCCGCTGAAGGCGCAACGGACGCTGCGGCCACCGCGAAAGAATAGAAGTCGGCCCCAGGCCGATCCGCCTCGGGTGGAAAAGAAAAGAAAAACGAGTAACGCCTTCTGGTATAATCGGTACTACTATGTGCCGTGTTCCCATTGTTTTTTTCGCCCTTTTTGTATGTGTCGGCTTTTTGGTATTGCCGGACAGCGCCTCTGCCGTTACGAGTGTTGAGGAGCGTGCGGCGCTGCAAGTCCAGCTCGATCAAATAGAAAGAGATATCGCAGGAAACCAGGGCACGCTCTCTGAATTGCAAAAAGCACGCACTAGCCTCGAGAAAAGTATCGCGATACTCGATAATAAGATTAAGACGGCTCAATTACAGATTAAGCAGAGCGATCTAACACTCTCTCAAATAAAGGTGAATATAGATGAGAAACAGGGCGCGATACGGGCTGTTGATGAAAAGGTCGCGCGCGGTGAGAAATCTCTCGCGGTACTCTTGCGGCGGACCCGAGAAATCGACGATTTCTCCCTCGCCGAGCTCGCGCTCGGGAAGAATCTCAGGGATTTTTTCCAAGACGTAGACGATTTTCAGACGATTCAGCAGGCACTCGGCGATTCATTTACGGAGATGGCGGCGTTGCGAGAAGAGCTGAATCGTCGCAAGTCAGATCTGGAAGACAAACAAAATGAGGCCCAGCAAGTGCGCACGATCCAGGTTTTGGCCAAGGCTGCGATTCAGAAAGACGAAGCGGAAAAGAAGAATATTTTATCCGCGACGAAGGGGCAAGAAAAAGCCTATCAACAACTCATTGCAGACAAGCAAAAACAAGCGGCGTCGATACGTGCCGCGCTCTTCGGTTTGCGCGATTCCGTCGCCATTCCGTTTGGTGTTGCATACGATTACGCCAAGCAAGCTTCTGCCCTCACGAGTGTGCGCCCTGCGCTTATCCTCGCGATTCTGACGCAAGAATCTAATCTCGGGCAAAATGTAGGATCGTGCTATGTCTCCAACATTTTGACGGGAAGCGGCGTAGGGAAAAATACGGGCAAAGTGTTTCCTAATGTCATGAAGGCACCGCGTGATACTGCTCCGTTTCAGCGGATTACGGAGGCGCTCGGGCGCGATTGGTCCAACACGCCAATCTCCTGCCCTCAAGGAAGCGGATACGGAGGCGCGATGGGCCCAGCGCAATTTATTGCTTCAACATGGGTGTTGTATCAATCGCGTCTTTCGCAACTGACGGGAGAGTCCACCCCTGATCCATGGAATCCGCGTACGGCCATTTTCGCAACTGCGCTTCTCATGGGGGATAACGGGGCAGATGAAGGGACGCGCGCGAGCGAGCGAAGGGCCGCACTCAAGTATTTTGCTGGGAGTAATTGGAACAAAAAAGCAAACGCATTTTACGGCGATGGGGTCATGGAATTAGTGGATGAAATTCAGAGTGAAATAGATATTTTGAATCAGTAATTGGCTTTGTGGAGAAAGGAGATGAGCCCCCTTGTTTTTATGAGTATTTTGAGGTATTGTCGTCGAACATGAAAAAGGACATTCATCCAAGCGCCTATCGACAAGTTATCTTTGAGGACTCCACGTCGAGGAAGCGTTTTCTTATTGGTTCGACCATTGAAACGCAAAAGAAGGATACGTGGGAGGACGGCAAGGAATACCCACTCTTTCAGGTAGAAATCTCGAGTGCGTCCCACCCCTATTACACAGGAACTTCAAAGACCATCGATACTGCTGGTCGTGTAGACAAATTCAAGAAGCGTGCCGCTGCGAAAGGTAAGAGCAAGAAATAACGACACGATAACGCCGCGTCAGCTCATGGCTGACGCGGCGTTATACTTGCACTATGATGAATCAATCTGCCATTAACCCGCTAGAATACGCGAACGACCACCGTGTCTCTTTTCTTGTTGTCGAGTGGCAACGCCTTTCGCAAGCGGAGAAAGACGCCCAAGAACTAATTGAAGCCGATCCTTCGATGAAGGAATTGGCGGAGAAAGAATTACAGGAAATCGAAGATCAAAAAGATGCACTGCTGAAGCAGATGGAGGCAATCATTGGAAATCCCCACGAACGCGAATGGCCGAATGAAGTGGTAGTGGAGGTACGCGCGGGAGTAGGGGGCGACGAGGCATCTTTGTTTGCCGAAGAACTTGCGGGGATGTATCTCGGATATGCCGAGGTGCGCGGCTGGCAACGGAAAGCACTCGAAGAATCACGCGGTGCGCTTGGCGGGTACAAGGAGGCGCAGTTCGAGATCAAGGGCGAGAATTGTTATCGAGAATTGCAATTCGAGACGGGCGTACATCGCGTTCAGCGTGTACCCACCACAGAAAAAGCAGGGCGCATCCACACCTCTACGGCATCGGTTGCGATTCTCCCTATTTATAAACGCTCGAAGATTGAAATAAATCCAGCAGATTTGGAAATAGAAACTTCACGCTCAGGGGGCGCTGGCGGGCAGAACGTGAACAAGGTCGAAACAGCGGTGCGCATTGTACACAAGCCGACTGGCATCGATGTGAGGTGCACATCCGAGCGCTCGCAAGTGCAGAATAAGGAAAAGGCGATGAAATTGCTTGCGAGCAAGATTCAACAATTGCAGGACGAACGAGAGGCTCGTGAACGGGCAGCTGACCGGAAGTCGCAAGTCGGCACGGGAGACCGCTCAGAGAAGATTCGGACCTACAATTTCCCGCAGGACCGCGTTACAGATCACAGAATCAAGGAGTCATGGTCCAACGTGCCCAAAATAATGGGTGGCAGCATTAGTCCTATTCTCGAGGCACTTGCAAAAGCCGAGGAAGGCGGGAGCGTTGCAGAGGGAGGATGATTCTGCTAGTATCTCCGAGACATGATCACAGTAAGCGATATTCAGACATTATTTGGTGCAGGCACGCATTTTGGCTACACACGCGCCCGTCGCCACCCCTCTGCGGCGACATATCTTTTTGGGACGAAGGAGCGCACCGACATTTTCGACCTCGAAGAAACAGGCCGAAGGCTCGACGCGGCTTCCGCGTTCGCCGCATCGATTGCGGGGACCGGCAAGCACATACTTTTTGTCGGGGGCAAACACGAGGCCGTGAGCATTGTAAAGAGCGCAGCGGAGCGCGTCGGACTTCCCTTTGTGGCAGGACGTTGGATCGGAGGTACGCTCACCAACTTCAAAAACATCCGTAAGCGTATTGATCGTTTGGAAAAATTGATGGGGGAACGCGAAGCAGGTGCACTTGAGAAATACACAAAGCGCGAACGCCTCATGATCGATCGTGAAATAACAGAGCTGCTCGCTCGTTTTGGTGGATTGGTAAAGATGACGGATTTGCCGGCGGCACTATTCATCGTCGATTCGCGACACGAAGACACGGCGGTGCAAGAAGCAAACCAACTAAGGATTCCTGTGATAGGCCTCTCGAGTTCCGATTGTGATTTCTCTCTTGTTCAATACCCCATTCCCGGCAACGACACATCGGTGCGTAGCATTACCCTTATCACGAATGCTATTGCAGACGCGTATACAGAAGGGAAACGAACTCCCATAACGGTGCCAGCCACCACATAAGGCCATGGCGGTTGATGAGTTGCTGAAAAGATTGCGAGACGAGACAGGGGTTTCGATCATGCAATGCAAGAAAGCTCTCGAAGAGGCGGGGGGTGATATCGAAAAAGCCAAGATAATTCTCCGAAAACAAAGCTCCGCCATCGCGTCCAAAAAATCTGATCGTGCGCTTGGAGCCGGTGTTGCTGCGGCGTATACGCACGCGGGCGGCTCTGTCGTAGGCGCGGTCGTCCTAGCTTGTGAGACGGATTTCGTCTCGAAGAACGAAGAATTTTCTAAACTGGCATATGGGATCGCGATGCACGTCGCCGCGACGAATCCACAATTTATATCTCGTCATGATGTAAAGGAGGGCGACCTCAAGGCTGCTCGAGAAGTGTTTGCTGAAGAGGCGGCGAAGGTGCCGGAAGCGGCTCGTGCAAAAGCAATTGAGGGGAAGGTCGATAGTTACCTGCGCGAGCGTGTGCTCCTTGAGCAGCCGTATGTGAAAGATCCGTCGCAAACCATTCGACAACTCATTGAATCAGCGATACAGAAATTCGGAGAGAAGATCGAACTTGTGCGATTCGAGCGTCTATCCGTTCGATAAGTAGTATGTTTGTCGCAAGCATATTTTTCTTCGGTTCTTTTTTGGGCATCGTCGCCATCTTCTGTGTGAAATATTGGGAGCGACACGTCGAGAAAGTTTATGCTCCGGCATTTCGCGAGAAGGCAGACAGGCACGCCCTCCAGCTCAAAGAACTTCTCACGGCGGCGCAGATGGATCTCGCAAAATTGCCCCCCGCACTCATTCGCTTGTCTCGACTTGTGGTACACGAAGCCGCTCTCGGCTTTGCGTTTCTTGCTCGTGTTGTGGAGAAGCAGTCATACCGTTTGGCAGACCTCGTCTCGCACAAACATCGCTTTGAGAAGCGCGAAACGCGATCGGAATTTTTGAAGAAGGTGTCCGAGCATAAAAATGGGGACGGGCTTGAAACATACGAAGACAACAGGCAGAATAGCTAAATTGCCGCTTTAATCGGGGTACCTCATAAGGCGGTTTCGTTCGGAGAAAATGAGAATATGTAGTATTCTCATTTTGCCCCTCTCTCGCCGCTTTAGCTCAGTTGGTAGAGCAACTCTTTTGTAAAGAGAAGGTCCCCAGTTCGAGTCTGGGAAGCGGCTCAATTAGGAAGTCGATGTACTGGTTCTATATCACTCCTTTGTCGAAGTCGCAGAGGTCGATGTTGCTTTTTTGAGCGTCGCAAGTTGCGGTACTATTGCGTTGATATCTTCGACGCTCTGGAATCCATAGTGGGCTTCGCCATTCACGATGAGCGCAGGCAACTCCTCGCGCACCTCATCGATTGAAATAAGTGTTTGGAGCGCCGAGACATCAAGGTTGTACTCGAATGAGTAAATGCGCAATTGCGGATAGTTTTCTGCGAGTGAGGTGAGGACATAGCCTTGTCGTTCGCAATCCGCGCAATCCCCCTTGTTTGAATAGAAGTACAGAATAAATATCGGCTTCAAATTACATTTTGTAGCGATTTGTTTCATAAGGAGATAATCCTTGATCTCTAGAAGAGAATACAAGCGTTTTAAACGGGTTACCTCGTCTTGATTTTGCGAACCCTGAGCCTCCATGTACGAGAGCTGCTTCGCGAGTGTGCGGAGCGCGCTCGGGAGGATCGTGTTTTCAGAGATGTCTTTGCAGGAGTGTTCTTGCAGAAGGTCGAATTGTGTCTCGAGGGAAAGGATATCGGTCGAGATCGTTTCTTGCGCTGCGCGTATATCGTTGATGCGGCGGTCGTTGAAGTAATTTGACACGTACAATGCGGTTCCAAATATGAGCGCTGTGATGGCAAATGCGATCGCATAGTTGCCCCATCGCGCGTTACGTGTGTTGACGATCGGATTTTCCATCCCGTTAGAAGTAGGAAGCTAGAGCTTCCGACTCGAAATTACGTTCTGTAAATAACTCATTATTTGGAAACATGTTGGCAACATAGCAGTATTTCGAACTTCCGCAACTTCTAACGGGATCCATATTAGCGCCAGCGTACGCCGGTCTTAAAGGTTGCGCGTACTAGTGCGGTTGAGAGCCATAGCGGTGCCAAGAAGCCGTAGAAAAGGAGAAAGAGCGGAGTTCCTGCTGGAGGCCTTCTCGATCCTGTGCCAATGAGGGAACCTATGCAAATAAGGGCGAAGATGAGGATGATAGAAACGCATATCAAGAAAAGCATTGCGCTCGTGTTGATATAGAAAAGTTCCCCATGAGGATGAGGAAAGGTGCCGGTTAGTTGTGTACGTCCAAACATCTCGACGAACGACGTTACCCCATACCATGACGCTCGAACAAAGAAATATATTCCTGCGCCAATCGAGATAAGAGATGATGGGAAAATGATGAGGCCGAGATTGCCATAGCGCGAATTACCGATCATGAAACGGTAGTCTGCGGTATTAAGCAGCCACCCATACCACCATCGTACGCGCTGGCGGAAGAGTGCGCGCACTGTGCGTGGGGCGATGGTGTATACGGTGGCGGCGGGAGCATTTGCGATCAGGTGCCCAGCCTCTTGGAGACGCAGTGCCATTTCCATATCTTCGGTCGAGTGTCCGTGCCGCCATCCGCCCAACTCCCGCACGATCCGCGTACGGAAAATCGAGAATGCTCCCGGTGTAATGAAGACGGCGCCGAGTGTGGCCAGCATGAAGCGATTGAATATACTCAAACGGTATTCCGCATTCTGCATATGTTGCAGTAGGTTTCCTGGTTTCCAGACATGAATTCCGGGTGTTACTGCTGCGATTTTCTGATTCTCGAATACTTGCGTGAGCTGCAAGAGGGCATCGTTTTCGACGGTTGAGTCCGCATCCAGGCATCCGATAAGGTCCGCGTTCGTATTGTTCAGCGCAAAATTCATTGCCGAGTATTTGCCACCGTTTTGTTTGTGAAATACATTCACGCGATTATCGTGCTCAAACGATTTTGCAATGGCAAATGTGCCATCGGTTGAACCGTCGTCGACGACAAGTATTTCGAGTTTCTCTTGAGGGTATCTAAGATCGAGAAGTGAATTGAGGGTTGATGCCAAGCCGCGTTCTTCATTGAAGCAGGGGACGACAACACAGACACTGGGCAGATTTTTCTCATCGAGAATGGGTAATGGGGACACGTCACGAAATGTCGATACACGTTGCTCAAGGAAAGAGACAAGCAAAAAAATCTCGAAATATAGTGAGGCAAAGAGGAACACATAGGTGATTCCCGTGCCGACATCCAGTCCGTACATAGTTGCTGTTTATACCATAAAAAGAGCCATTTTGTAAGCGGTACCGCGCGGGCTATACTTTTCCAATGGAACGAGGGCATATTCACCCCATATCGTCGCTTATCCGCGAATCGAACAAGATTTTCTTTGATATGGGCTTCTCGTTTGCCGAAGGGCCGCTCCTCGATAGTGAGCACTACAACTTTGATATGCTCAACTTTCCAAAGAACCATCCTGCGCGAGATATGCAAGATACGTTTTTCATGAAAGACGAACCAGGCATGGTTTTGCGAACCCACACCTCAAATGTTCAGGGTCGATATATGGAGAGGCAAATTAAAGCAGGAAACCTTCCGCCATACCGAGTGATTGTGCCAGGCAAAGTATTTCGCAATGAGGCGACTGACATGACCCATGAAGCCGAATTCTTTCAGATAGAAGGTTTGGCCGTGGGAGAAGACATCACGTTGGCGCATCTCAAAGGCACACTCGAGCAATTTTTCAAAGAACTTTTCAAAGGTGCGGAAGTGGAGATTCGTCTCCGCCCGAGCTTTTTTCCCTTCACCGAACCTTCTGTCGAGGTGGATATGCGTATCGTTGGAGAGGCTGCGCCGGAGAAATTGCGCGACAAATGGATAGAAATGATGGGAGCAGGCATGGTACACCCCAATGTTTTAAAGAATGCGGGAGTAGACCCCGAAAAATATCGAGGCTTCGCATTTGGAATGGGACTCGATCGCCTTGCGATGCTTCGCTGGGGGATCGACGACATACGCCTTATGCACTCCGCCGATTTGCGATTCATCAATCAGTTTTAACTGTATGAAAATCTCAAGAGATTGGCTGCAGACATATTTCGATACACCTCTGCCCGAAGCATCGGTGATTGCCGATGCTCTCACCTTTCACGCTTTTGAAATAGAGGGTATTGAAAATGATGTTTTCGACGTGAAAGTGACACCCAACCGGGGACACGATTGTCTCTCGCACCGAGGCATTGCAAAGGAGCTTTCGACGATTTTGAAGTTACCACTGAAAAGCGATCCGCCTCACCAACCAATATCGGGATTTACGAAATCCCGACATGTTGATGTGTCGATAGAAACGCCGCTGTGCGCGCGATACATTGCTGGTTACATCCTGGGTGTCAAAGTCGGCCCGTCGCCCGAGTGGCTGCGCAAAAGCCTCGAAGCAGTCGGGCAGCGTTCGATCAATAATGTCGTGGACGCGACGAACTTCGTTATGTTCAACATCGGACAACCGTTGCATGCGTTTGATGCGGACAAACTTCGCGCGCAGGAAGGCAGATACGCCTTTGTCGTTCGCACTGCTCGGAAGGGAGAGAAGATGCTCGCCCTCGACGACAAAGAATACGTTCTCAACGAATCGATGATGGTTGTCTGTGATGGAGGTTCTGATACGGCCGCTGGAATCGCGGGCGTCAAGGGTGGCAAACCGAGCGGCGTTGACGAATCCACACAAAACATAATCCTCGAAGCGGCGAACTTTGATGGTGCTTCGGTACGAAAAACGGCGACCGCACTCAAGCTGCGTACCGATGCATCACAACGGTTTGAACAAGGGATATCAGCTGAATACGCGCCGTACGGTATACGAGCCGCGGCGGATCTCATCGTCGGAATCGCTGGCGGGGAGATTCTCGGATTTGTCGATGAGTATCCAAAGAAGGTCGAGCAAAAGAATGTCTCCGTTTCCGTGGCTACCGTAAACAAGATACTCGGGGCAAGCCTTACGGGCGCGGAGGTCGCTGATGTTTTTTCCCGGCTTGGGTTTGCCTACAAAGAAGAAGGAGGGGTATTCGAAGTAATTCCTCCTTTCGAACGCCTCGATATTCTTATCGCCGAAGATTTGGTGGAAGAGGTTGGTCGGATCATAGGATACGATGCGGTCCCCGCTGTCCCGTTGGCACCATTTCTATCCAAGGTTGAGATCAATACAAATTTTTATTCTGCCGAGCGTGTGCGTGAGGAGTTGATGTCACAAGGGTACAGCGAAGTGATTACTTCAGTATTTGCCGATAAGGGCGAGCGGGCTGTTTTAAACAAGGTCGACAGCGTGCGTCCTTTTCTTCGTTCGACGCTTGTAGACGGGCTCACGGAAGCTCAGGAGAAAAATAATCGCAACAAGGAACTTCTCGGACTCACCGAGGTGAGATTGTTCGAGATTGGGCATGTGTGGCGGGGCGGGAAGGAAGTGTTGATGCTCGGTATAGCCGATGAGACTGTCCGCGAGCAACCACTCATGACGGTAGAGGGCGCGACATACGAAGACGTACCTATTTCTACGACCGAGCGATACCGCACCTTTTCGCGCTATCCATTTATTGTTCGTGATATTGCACTCTGGACGCCGGTGGGCACGAAATCCGACGAAGTGCTTTCTATTATTCGCGCGCACGCAGGTGATCTTTTGGTGCGTAGTGAGAAGTTTGATGAGTACAAAAACGAGAAAACGGGGAAGGTCTCATACGCGTTCCGGCTTGTATTTCAATCGTTCGAAAAGACCCTCACCGACGAGGAAGTAAATGCAATTATGGGGTCTCTGACCAACGCAGTGACGGAGAGAGGTTGGCAAGTGCGATAGACATTTTCCTCTTCCCAAAGGGGTGTTTTTTTGCTATACTTCTCTCACTAAATATGGCTGAAAAGAAAGCAAAAACGGCCCCAGAAAAGCCAAGAAAAGAAGGCTCCTACGGAGCCTCTGACATTACCGTGCTCGAGGGGTTGGAGGCCGTGCGCCGCCGCCCGGGCATGTATATCGGTACGACCGACAGCGCGGGGCTTCATCACCTCATCTGGGAAGTCTTCGACAACTCGCGCGACGAGGCGATGGGAGGATACTGCAACGACATTGAGATCGCGCTTCTACCAGATAATCGCGTGCGCGTCGCCGACAACGGCCGCGGTATTCCCGTCGAGATCCATCCGAAGACCAAGGTCTCGACACTCGAGACAGTCATGACGGTCTTGCATGCGGGAGGCAAATTCGGCGGCGAAGGATACAAGGTCTCCGGTGGTCTGCATGGAGTGGGGGTTTCCGTCGTGAACGCACTCTCATCGCATGTGCGCGCCGAAGTTCATCGCGACCTCGGCCAGTTTGTACAGGAGTACAAGAACGGCGGCAAGCCGATCGGGAAGACTAAAAAGATCGGATCGTCTAAATCACACGGGACCATCATCACGTTCCAATCCGACCCGTCGATATTCCCAGATCGTGAACTTAATTTTGATACCATCGTCTCGCACATGCGCCAGCAGGCATACCTCGTCCGCGGCCTGCGCATCACCATTCTCGACCTGCGAAAGGCCGAGAAGGTGCAGGATGAGGAGGTCTATTACCTCCGCGAACTGGGACTCGATGCTCCGTCGACCACGTTTTATTTTGAAGGAGGTCTCCGGAGTCTCGTTGCGTTCCAAAATCACCACCTCGAACCAATCCATAAGAATATTTTTCATGTGGAAAAAGAGCAAGATGGCGTGCAGGTAGAAGTTGCGCTGCAATATGTCGACGACATCACGTCGCGCTTTTCCGCTTTTGCAAACAATATTTACAACAGCGAAGGCGGCATGCACGTGACTGGCTTCAAGACCGCACTTACGCGTACCCTGAATTCACAAAACAAAAACGGTAACGGAGGGAAAGAGTCCGACTCGTTTACCGGCGACGATGTGCTCGAGGGCATGACGGCGGTTATTTCTATAAAAATGCGGGAGGTGCAATTCGAAGGTCAGACCAAATCCAAGCTTGGTAGTGTGGAGGCGCGTGGGGCTACGGAATCCGTGTTTGGGGAGGCATTTGCGCGGTTTCTTGAAGAAAATCCCGACGACGCTCGCGCAATCCTCGGCAAAGTCGCACTCGCGATGAAAGCGCGCAAAGCCGCGAAGGCTGCCAAGGATTCTATATTGCGCAAAGGTGCGCTGGACGGCATGACATTGCCCGGGAAACTCGCTGACTGTCAGAGCAAGAGCGCAGAAGAATCCGAACTCTTCATCGTGGAGGGGGATTCGGCAGGGGGTACCGCAAAAATGGGGCGCGACCGCCGCACACAGGCGATTCTGCCGCTGCGCGGCAAGATACTCAATATCGAACGCGCACGCCTCGACAAAATGCTTTCCTCAGAACAGATTCGCAACCTCGTGGTTGCTCTAGGTACGGCAATCGGCGACGTCTTCGATATCGCGAAGCTGCGCTACCACAAAATCATCATCGCGACAGATGCAGATGTCGACGGCGCACACATTCGTACGCTTCTTCTCACATTGTTCTATCGTCACTTCCGGCCAGTCGTTGATGGCGGTTTTCTGTACATAGCCCAGCCGCCGCTCTTCAAAGTGCGTAAGGGCAAAGAAGTTTTCTATGCATACTCGGATGAGGAGCGTGTGAAGCTGGTGGGCAAGGACATGCCTATAGATATCGAGAGTGATACCGAAGAAGTCGCCGCCGAGGAAGTTACGGAAGAAGTATCAAAAAAACGAGCGACAAAGATCTCCGTACAGCGCTACAAAGGATTGGGTGAAATGAATTCTGATGAATTGTGGGAAACGACCATGGATCCTGCTCGAAGAATATTGAAACAAGTGGCGATCGAAGACGCACAAGATGCTGATATGGTGTTCGATATGTTGATGGGCACCGATGTGCCGGCGCGCAAATCGTTCATCCAATCACACGCCAAAGAAGCGACGCTCGATATTTAGTATGAGGGAAGGTGATTTCGTCCCAGAAAGGAGAGCGAGAGAGCACTTGGATTCAGATCGAAAGAAGAGCGAGCCTTTGATAAATAGAAGGAATTTTCTGGGAGGTTTGGGTAGTCTCGCGTCAGCGGCGTTTGTGGGATCGAAATTGCGATCGGAAAAAGTCTCGACAGATATTCCCCGCACCGTTTCCAACGAGGGCGCTAAAGGCAATTTCCTCGATTCTAATCTCGACAAGCAGCAGAGGCTTGAGAACTCCATAGCTGCTATTCAGCAAAACCTCAGACATCCAGATGTGCTCGAGGCGCTTGAAGGCAGAGGGAAAGATCCGCTTTCGGTAATCTTGGGGGCGATCGAAATCCCAATACTCCCCGAGCACATTGAAGGCACAAAATATGGTGTGGATGAGATCAGGCAACGTTACTCCGTTCAAGTAGAGATATTGAATTCTAATGGAGAAAGACGCTCGATCGGGAATGGGGTCTTTTTTCGAGATTCGAAAATACAGCTCACGGCGGCGCATGTAGTGGATGGTTCCACTTCGACGATCGATCCACATCCAAATGGGGTAGATGCTGCACTTCCCAAGATCACCGATGCTCGGCTGACGGCGAGCCCAGAGCAGATTGTCTATGATGATCCGAATACGACCAACGCTGATATTCACGGGCAATTCGTCGTCGTCGTTGGTTTTGATCCCGATTCAACGAGCGACGAAAGTGGGTACAAGACATATCCTGGAGTAGCAGTGAAGGTCACGCCTGGTCTCGCACATCACCTATATGGAAACTGGCCGCATCTCGTGGAGAAGGTGCAAAATTCTTTTATGCTCGTCTTGCCTCCCGGGGAGGCGAAGAGTCCGGCGCACAGTTCAGAGGATGACGCTTCGCAACCAACAGGCGGAAAAAAGTATGCCCGAGTGGCAGGGATGTCAGGCTCTGGGATGTTTGTCCATCACGAAGGGCGGTATGTTTTTGGGGGGACTTTCTGGTCTGCACTTTCAATGAAAGATGTAGTGCGTAAGCGCAGCGTCGATATCGGCTTTATACATGGCATCGACGACATTCGCCGCGCTTTCAAACTCGAGTAATGATAGACCTCGGAGGTCTATCATCGTCATCTTGCTAGTACGCGTAGGGATAGTACGGATACGGCTGTTGGTTGTACTGGTTGTAGTTGTATGCCGATCCGAATATCGATTGACTCGCGTAGTTGTTGTTCTCGTTTGATTCGTAGATGGCGCTCGAGGGATCGACGACGATGGAGACAGTGCCAGAGATTGCTTGCGTAAAGCGGATGGTGTTGACGATGTGGTCGCCCGCGCCGAGAGAAGATTGGAGCGGTGATTGGTATGTGTAGGTCGATTGAGTGGGTAGAAACGCCTGGAAGTAATACGCACCGGTCGGGCTCCCGCCATTGTTTGCGATATCGAATTCCACAATCGCCATGCCGTACTGATCGACGCTTGCTCCGAGAATTCTCACGGAGAGATCAGCGGGTGTCGCGCGCGGTTGTGCTACAGGGGTCGGCTTTACCTGCGCTGGTTTTGCTGGAGCAGGAGTTAGTACTGGTTGCGGCTTTGCTACTGAGGGAAGTACCGCCACGGTGGCGCTCCCTTGCGCCTGCTTTGAGGTAGTTGCGCTCGGCAAGAAGACGATAGAAAGGGGAATGCTCGTTGATGCAGTGCCAGAGAGTCGGGGGGTCACGGTGATCACCTTGTCGGTCGGGGAGGGGACGGCAAATGTAGCGCCGCAAGGGATAGAATTACTGGCGCCTTCCGCGCGAACAATCTCGAAATGAAGCGTGTTGTTACACTGGTACAAGAAAGCGTATGTTCCTGTGTCTTTTTTTGTAGAATGTTTCCAGCTCACAGCAAACGAATCTCCTGATGTAACGCTCTGAGGCGCGGTAACCTGGATCGAAGCAGGTTTCTTGGAATTAAAGAGAGAGCCGAAGAGTGGAGAGGCGAGAGAAATGATATGGAAAAATCCCCAGAGAATGATGACAATGAGAATCACAAAACCCACAATCGCGAGGATGCTTGAGTAGATGCTTGGACGCGTATCTGCGGTGGCCGTGCTTTGCGCGCTGTGCGTCTGGGTCTCCTTCGGTAGAAGCTTTTCATCTGTCATGTGCGGCATATTTACATACATATGCCGTCTTGTCAAGTTTTATCGTCGCTGATAGTTGACAAAATGCTAATTATGGTGTATCATCTCGCAATACATATGACGACTCATATTCAGTATTCTGGACAGGAAAAGCCTCCCAAGAGGGTCTTTTTTGCTGCGGTCATCATGGTGTTTTTCTCTACGCTCAGTGCGGTGGATTCGATAGGATTTGTCCCCTGTCAGCTAGACGCTAGTTGTAGTGGAACGTCTGACGTCGTTGCCCTCTCGAACTTGCCTGAGTTGGGTGAGGAAATTACTTCTGCAATCGAGACAGCAATGCCAGAGCGTATCAAAATTTCTGCAATTGATCTCGATCTTCAGGTGCAAAACATTGAGAGTCGCGATCTTGAAGTATTGGATGCGGCGCTCAAGAATGGTCCTATCCGCTACGTTGATTCTGCGCGACTCGGCGAAAAAGGGAACGTCCTTATCTTCGGCCACTCATCGCGCTTGCCAGTCATTAAGAATCAGATGTACAAGGCTTTTAATCGCGTTTCCGAATTAAAGCCTGGCGATACAATTACCATCGAGGGAGAAGGAAAATCCTACCTCTACACCGTGACATCTCTGCGCACGGCCAACGCTGAAGAGGCGATCATTGACCTCTCTCCTACACAAGGCACCAAGCTCACGCTCGTCACCTGCGACACTTTGACCGGCAAAAGCGCTCGCTACATCCTCGAAGCCGATTTTGTGGGCGTGATCTAAATTGTACCGAAGAAGGTTGACTTTTTGCGTATTTGTAGTACCGTTTTTCCGGTTAATAGCCATACAACGGTGCGTCAATCCCGGCGCACCAAACGTGGAGGAGAGTACAATGTTCCACCCTGTTAGAGGAGCGTGGCATTTCACGCTCGCGGTGCTCTTCAAGAGCACTGCATTTCTCGGAGCTGTCGCGCTCGTAGCGACAGTCTGGGTCTACGACGCATCCATCCTGGTCGCGGGTTCCGACTGGAACCTCGCCGCGATCAAGTTGGTTGCGGCCCAGCTCCCAGAAGGTTACGGGAGTAAAGGCGAAGCCGCCCTGCGCCTCTTCGGCGCAGATCGTGCTTTCCTCCTTATGGAGGTCATGGCCGCCGTCAAACTCTTGATGCTTGGCATCGGCTATCTATTTCACCTCGAACACAAGCATGGCAAGTAGGGAGGATCAAATGACGACACAACCCACAGGCCCTACCCGGGTTCGCCTCGGATTTCGGGGGGTTATGCGGAGGGTCGGGATCTTCCGCCCGATCCTTCCGATGCTGCTTCTCATCGTGGGGTACTTCATCCCCGCGATGCAAGTCTCAATCGGTATGCCGGACAGCAATCTCCTCTGGCTCTTGTTGTTCGGCTCGTTTGTCGTTTTGGTGATCTGGTTGATCGCCGAAATAATGACGACCACAGACCGCAACACGCCGATTTCTCACCTGCAGTGGGACGACTTCGCCAGTCTGGTGATTGCCCTGGCGATGACTTTTTTCGCTGGCTGGCAACAAGGAGATATCCAGTGGTGGCTGGTCTTCCCGTGGTTTGGGGCGGTAGTGGATGCTGTGCTATCCGGCTACCTGGCGATCAACAATGCGGCGCAGAAGCCGCTGGTCAGCCAGCAGCAGTAATGCTGGCTCACTCACTGATCTTCAACACTACCGAAGGGCGGGGCACGATTATGTGCCCCGCCCTCGATTTTTTTTATTCGCAGGCTATACTTCTTATCATGATGAGCTTGGAGGGAGGTAGAAAAGAAACTGGTCCAAGAGGACCACAAAACCCGCTCAATCCTGGAGATGTAATTCCTGAAGCTAGTGCTCCCAGAGTGCATCGCGAGCGGACGCTCGAGACATATGACGCGCGTGATTATGAAGGGCTCCCAATAAAGCCGCTCCGCGAAATTCTTGCCAGTGAACGCGACGCACAGCTTTTCGGAGAGGCGCTGCGCGCGATTGATCCGAAAGCGAATGACATCCTCGTTCGATACAACGCGGGCACTCCTTCGCGCGAAGACATGGATCTCATGACGTATGCCACCAAGGAGTACGCTCGCTCACTCAAACTTGCCGAAGACGTCAATAAGCTGATAACACCACAGGAGATCGAGCTTCTCACGCGCAGGAATACAGATATGGACAACCTCATGACTCATGAGGGAGATGCGCGCAGCGTAGAAATGGTGAAGAATGCAATTTTCCACATCGCGATGAAGGATCCCGATAGCGTGCAGAGCCTGCAAAACACGTTCAAAGAACTCATCGAAGATCGTGAGACGA
Source organism: uncultured Candidatus Saccharibacteria bacterium (assembly GCA_964350885.1). Lineage (GTDB taxonomy): Bacteria > Patescibacteriota > Minisyncoccia > Phycocordibacterales > UBA2100 > UBA10103. The sequence goes on along the minus strand of CAYGKV010000009.1, from coordinate 8,755 downwards.
GGAGATTCAAGAAAACAGAGAAGCGAGTCGAAGCGCTATGCGGGCGACTCAATATCTCGGTGAAGGATTACGCGGCGGTCTTTAATCTCGATAGCACAGAAAACCGCAGAGCAACAAAAGAAGATCTCACGACTCGTTTCCATGAGAGCGCAGGGAAGTTTCGGCGGGCGATCGACTGGGCGGGGAGTGCTTTGAAATTAGGGGCGCTCCCTGGCTCATCTCGCCAGACTGCTATAAAGGCGATGATGCAGGCCGAGCGAGCAGCCCCCGACATCGGTCCTACTGCGTGGCTCTTGCGGAGAATGGACAACAGTCTTGAAGACATCGCCAATTTCATTGGCAGGGAGATGAGTAACCCGGAAATGCGCAAGCGTGTCGCACAGGAGACACTTTCAAACCAAAATACTATTTCCTCGATCGAGAGCGGGCCGCGCACATTTGCGAAAACGCAGGAATTAAATCGCGGAGAAAATTCGCCCGCATCCGTCGAACGCCGAGTCCGCGAGCGCATAACAGCCAATCGCGAATACGAAGGGTGGTCGCCCGATCAGCAAGATGGATGGCTCGGAGGTGTGAAGAGCGAAGAAATGCGCAAACAATCTGGAGGAGGATTCTGGGCGTGGCTCGCCTCCGTTCTCTTTGGACAGAATGTCAACAAGGGCATCAATGCCGCTGCCGGGAGAGAAGTATTTGCCTGATACAGTATGAATACGAGTATGACAAAAGAAGAACTGGCCGCATTTTACGACAAGCTCACAGAACTTACGGAGCACGGTACCGAAGAGAGTGTGCGTGCGTATGTGAACGACCAATACCCGCGACTTCCGGAAAATGTGCGCAACGAAATACTTTTCAATACACTGCTCACCTCGGCCCAGGATGAATTGCAAGAGGGAAGGGTGATAGACAAAATACAAGAAGAAGGCCTCGCGGCAGCAGAAGCCCTCGAGCAAGTGAAGGTAGAAATACAGCAGGAGTCGAAGGAAGGGTAACCCTTGGGAATGGTAGAACAAATTCCGCCCTTGAATTGGGCCGCGCGCAAAGCCTCAAATATGCTATGATTCAACGCATGGTAACCATCAATCTTTCCAAGGTAGCAGTGCAGAAGCAAAAAGGGGTCGTCGTGCTCCCCGTTAAGGAATACCAACGCCTTCTTCGGGCCGCCGTTCCGACGCACTATCTCACGGGCAAAGCAGCGACGCGCTTGGATAAGCTTGTTGAAAGAAATTTCCGTGAACACCGTGAGGGAAAAACGATGACCGCTGGCTCAATCAGCGAAGCGGTGAGGAAGTTTAAAGCGCATGCGCGTTGATTACTCGCGACAATTTCTCAAGTCAGCGTCGCGCTTGCCCGCAAAAGTTATTGTGCTCGCCAATGAGAAAGAGGCGCTTTTCAAGACGAGCCCGTTCCATCCGAGTCTCGAGACACATAAACTCCACGGCAAAGACAGAGAAGCGTGGGCTTTTTCGGTGAATCGGAAAATCCGCATCAAATTTGTATTTATAACGGGCGAGCACGCGCTATTTATGACTATCGGCCCGCACGGTATTTATCAATAGTGTTTACCCAGCACCTTCCAGAGCCCCGGGTTTGTTATCAGTAGATTAAACTCACGACTGAAATGGGGGTTAGGTGGTTCCAAGCTATTGAGCCATTACGAGGGGTTGACAAAGTGAGTTTTTTAGTGTACTAATCTCGCCAGCGTCCTGGGTTGTCCCAGGCTGCGTCTTGAATTCAAAGCCCCTGCGGGGGCAACAAGGAGGTCTGAAATGAAACCAATTGCAACTCTTCGCGGCACGGTCATCGTTGCCGTGGCGACCCTTCTCTCGGCGGCGGTTGCTGCCTATCTGTGGCTCGTTTTTTGGGCGGGGACACCGCCCGACTACGGATTGCAGATTGGGGGAAAGATAATTCCCCCGGAAGTCTACGCGTTTCTTCTCGTCGTGCTCTGGGGCGCGTTCCAGCGCCTCCAGACTCGCCTCCGGCCTCACCACCCATTCTTCAAATGGCTGGACTTCGCGACCTCTTTCGGTCTTGCGGCATTCATTGCCGCGACGATCGGCAAGATCGTGTTGGTCGCGAATCCGGAACCCACATTCTTGCCGGTCCTTGCCGGCTTCTTCATCGCCGCCATTGTCGATCTCATTCTCAACTCCGAAAGGAGGTTCGGGAACGAAGGGGGAAGGGTTACCCTTGGGGGAACGGCGGGTGTTCGCCGCGAGGACCTGGTCTCGGGAGCGCATGGGACTTTCCCCGACGCCACCGAAGAACTTGCTTCGCGGAGCGGCGCGCCACTTTACCGGGCAACCGGTGATGCGGTGATCGAACTAAACTGGTGGGTGAGGCACCCGGTGACGGGTGAGCTCATTCCGGTTCGGAACGTACCGCCGCGGCTCTCGATCCGCGCGATCGAGCATGTCGCGAGTGAGCCAGCGCCACCACCTCCTCCTGCTTCGTAGGAGGCGATCATGGCAAGAAATCCTTGGTGGGGAACAGACGGTCGTATTCACATTCCAGTGGATGCGGTTGTCGAACCGAACGTTGGTTCTTCGCCATCTGGCGGAGAGGAGTACCAACCCTACCGCCGTTCGCGGCGGTATGCGCAAACGCAACAATCTGAAGGAGGCTTCTTCCGCCTCCTCGGGATCCTGCTCGTCGTCTTCCTTGTGGGAGTGGGGATCTTTTCTCTCCTCGCTGTCCACCAGGTAGGGTGGGATGGACCGGAATGGTCGCTCGTATCCGCCTCCGACGAAAAGGAGTGCGACGGTAGCAGTATTCTCGTCGGGAACAATGCCGACGGGGTGCCGTTCTACCGGATCACCCCCAACTGCTGACTCTCCCCAAGTGGGAGGAACTGGCCCGAGGCGAAATCCTCGGGCCGCACTCTTTTCTGGGTGCCCTTGACAGACAAGAAATAGGTGATATAATGAGTCTGAAATTTCCGTTCCTTGTTGGTCTGGCTCTGTGGCTCAAATAGTGGGCTCTATGGCCGGGCTCTCAAGCCCGCTGTTCTTTGATTCAATATGCCATCACTTGGAAGCGAGGGCTGTTTGTGCACGAACATTCGCGCATACACAGCCCTCGCACATCCATCCCGGATTGTTGCGACTGGCAAGGAGAGACACCATGAAGAAACTTTCTCTTACCATCGCCGCCCTCGCCGCCACTTTTTTCGCCCCCGCCGCCTTCGCGGCGACGGTGGACGATATGAAGACCCAATGTGCCGCCACCGGCGGCACATTGGGCACCGACTCCGACGGTGGTTATGTCTGCCGCCACTCCGGAGCTCAGGACGCGAAGGGAGTGAAAACTCTCTTCACGTTCAAGGACGATGCCGGTATTGTCTGGACCGTCACGACGCCGGGCATTGCCCCGCCGTCGAAGCTCCACATGAGTGCCGACGCAGCGAAGGCTTGCCCTTCCTTGCGGATCAAATTGGAGCCGAGCAAGCTCGGCCCCAAGATGACAGCGGAACAAAAGTTCCGCGGGGACAAGAGGTGGCACATCGTTTGCGATCGCGGGTAGCGATTGCAGAAACTGGGGACGGGCTTTGGCAATTGCCAGCCCGTCCCCCTCTTTTTGAAACGTTATATTACATACACTTGACATAACAGAAAGCCTTGATATAATACTCTCGTTTAAGGATTAGGGACGATTATCAAATTATAAGAATTACTAAGGAACAATAATTAAGAAACGATTATGACAAATGCTTCTGTAAGGAATTCGTTCGTTACGTTCTCCGTTTTTGTGATCGGAGCGGTACTCTCTATGGGCGCATTTGCCACAGTCGTGCACGCAGATCTTGGCTATTACGATTCTTACGGTGATAACCTCGGATATTATGATTCGTACGGTAGCAACTTGGGCTACTACGACTCGTACGGTAGCAACTTGGGCTACTACGACAGCTACGGCAGCAATCTTGGCTATTACGATTCTTACGGTGATAACCTTGGCTATTACGATTCTTACGGTGATAACCTCGGATATTATGATTCATACGGTAGTAACTTGGGCTACTACGACAGCTACGGCGATAACCTCGGGTACTACGATTCTTACGGCTCCAACAGCTACACCCCGACATACAATTACTCATACCCATCGTATTCGTACGGCGGCGTAGGGTATTCGTATTCTCCGTTTTACACCTCAGGCGGATGCGGGAATTCTTGCGGTGGCTCTTCGGGTGGAGGGGGATTCAATTTCGGGACGGGCCGAACGTGCGGAGGCACCTGCGGCGGCTCTTCTTACTCCGCTCCGATTCAGAACACAACCACAAACAACCACTGCACGGGCAATAGCTGCAATACCACGGTGACCACAATCGACAACTCGATCAACGGCAGCTTCAACACCAATACGACTACTGTTACTCCGGTCTACCAAGCGCCGATTACATATCCGGTGCAGTATGTCTATCCGACCTATACTCAACCAACCTACACCTACCAGCAACAGCCGTACTGCACGATCACGATTTCCGGCAACACTTCTGGTAACTACGGAAACTACAGCAATCAGTTGGCGACTTTGAGCTGGAGCTCGAGCAACGCGACATCAGCATTCATCTCGCCAAGCGTTGGTTCTGTCGCGACCTTCGGATCAAGGACTGTGTATCCAGTAGGGAATCAGATTTACACCATGACCGTCTACGGTACTGGTGGAAGCGCGACATGTCAGACCACTTCTTATTATGCGCCAATAAATCCACAAGTCGCCCTAACTCAAATCCCCTACACCGGTCTTGATCTCGGCATCATGGGCAACGCACTCTACTGGCTCTCCATCCTCTCCTTCGCAGCCGCCGGTGCGTACCTCTTGGTCTACTACAAAGGCGGGATGCTTACCCTCGCCACTGCAGCTATCGGCCGCGCTTCAAGCTCCGCCGCGGCAGTTCCGATGAAAGTAATCGAAGCCACTGCCAAGAAGATCGATGCCGCCATCGAGCCGGTCTTCGCATCCTTCACCAAAGCGTCAGAAAGCACCAACGCTATGAGTACTTCTGACTCCATGACCCTCGTCCCCTCCAAAGAGGGAACAGCGCCGAGGATTGTGATTTCGCGCAATTAAGAAAGTCTACAAAACCCAATATTGTAGCCAAGAACCGCCCCCAGGGCGGTTTTTGGCTGTGCCATTGACAAATAGGATTTAAGTGATATGATGGCGGGAGGAGTCAGAAGCGCCGGCAAAAAAGCAGGCGCGACTCAATGGAGAGTTCTATGAAAAGCAAAACATTCCACGGCCTGCTGGCGGCCGCCCTGCTGATCGCCACGTTTGCGGTGCTCGGCACACTCTTCGTGCCGGCGGCCCAGGCTGGGAAATGCAAGGTCACGCAACCCTGCGTGGTACTGAACCCGCCACGCCAGGAGAAGAAAAAAGTCCGGGTTGCGGCTCGGCCGATGGTCTGCCAGACCCGCACTCTTTCTCAGAAAGAGTGGAAATGGGTCAAGGCGAACCGCAAAGGATGCTGGTTCGCCACGACGACGGAGGGGTATCGGACCCCCTTGTTCTACTCGCAGTCGGGGACTCACTGTGCCCCGAAGGGTACAAACGACTGGGGCTACACGGAACAGACGACGGGGAAGCACCTCGTGTTCCATCTCTGACAAGGAGGCGACGCGAGGATCTGAACTCCTTGCGTCGCCCCACAACTTTCCAAATTACATTATTCACGTTACTTTACTCGAGTTACTAAAAACTATGAACAAAATACATCTTTCTGTAGGCATTGGCATCGCACTCATGGTCGCAGTCGCGGTGGCTTTTGTCATACCGTCGTTTGCTCTCAATGCAGAAAACGGTCTGTCTGTGACATCTGTTGCGTACGCAGCATATGGAGATGGTGGTGGTGACGGTGGCGGCTGCTGCGGCGGAGGTGACGGAGGCGGTGGAGGTGGCGGAGGTACTCCGACACCCTCGAGACCTTCTTGTACGATCTATGCTTCTCCTTCGACTATTCAGTACGGCAATTCCTCGACGCTTTCGTGGTCTTCGAGCAACGCATCGTATGCCTCTATCAATCGGGGAATCGGATCGGTGAATAGAAATGGCTCATACAGCGTTTCTCCAAACAGCACGACGACCTATACGCTTACAGTAACAGGCTCGGGTGGTACGGCGAATTGTCAGACGACCATCATCGTGCGTCAGCCACAAACGCCGAGCTGTGCGATCTATGCGAATCCATCGAACATTCAAAATGGTGGCTCTTCTACGCTCACCTGGTCTTCGAACAACGCGACATCTGCTTCGTTGTCGGGAATCGGCGCGGTCGGACTTTCTGGATCGACATCTGTCTCTCCAAGTGGCACGACCACGTACACGCTCACAGTGACCGGACAGGGTGGTACGGTGAATTGTCAGACAACGATCACCGTCACGTATCCGCAAACTCCCGCGTGTTCCATCTCAGCAAATCCTTCGACTATTCAGTACGGCAACTCTTCGACACTCTCGTGGAATTCCTCAAACGCGACATCGGCCTCGCTCTCGAGTGTGGGGTCAGTCGGTACGAGCGGTTCGCGCAGCGTCTCTCCGAGCGGCACGATGACCTACACGCTCACTGTCTCTGGCCCCGGTGGTAGCGCGACGTGTGAGACGGTAGTCGTTGTCATCCAACAGCAATCTCCGAGCTGTACGATCTCTGCAAACCCATCTTCTATCCAAACGGGCGGCTCGTCGTACCTCACATGGTCCTCGCAGAACGCATCCTCTGCATCACTCTCGAGCGTTGGTTCGGTCGGTGTAAACGGAAATCAGACAGTCTATCCGCACACGACGACCTCATACGTGCTTACGGTCTACGGCTTGCAAGGCCAGAGCGCGCAGTGTGAGACCAGGGTACGTGTACACTCGATTCCAGTAGATCATGTGCCACCGAGCTGCTGGATAACGATCACGCCGCAGTATGGGCACGGTAATACGTACAATCAGGCGACTCTCTCGTGGGGTTCGAATTACGCGACTTCAGCTTTCATTTCTCCGAATGTGGGCTCGGCCTCGACTTCAGGATCACGAGCAGTCTCGATCTCGGGCTACGGCACCTACACGATGACGGTATACGGTCAGGGTGGGACGGCAACGTGCCAAACACAAGCGCAGGTAATTCCTCCTCCTCCACCTCCTATCTACTACCCACCACAAGTCGCCCTCACGCAGATTCCCTACACAGGCCTTGATCTCGGTCTCGTAGGCAACGCACTCTACTGGCTCTCGATTCTTTCCTTCGCAGCCGCTGGTGCGTACCTAGTGGTCTACTACAAAGGTGGTGCGATGACACTTGCTACCGCAGCCGTCGGACGCGCTTCATCCAGAGCCGAACGAGCAGTTAGCAAGGTCGCACAGAAGATCGATGCGGCTGTATTGCCGGTATTCGCTTCCTTCGCCAAGACTTCGGAGGACAATCAAGGCATGAACACTTCCGACGCGATGGTTTTCCAGCGCTCGGAAGAGGGAACAGCGCCGAGGATTGTGATTGTGCGGAACTAAACTAGATCCTCCTACGCTCTTGCGAGCTACGGACGGACAGACGGGTGCGAGCTTCCCAACCAACGGTTGGAAAAAGAACAAGGTGAAAACGAAAACTCCCCGAAAGGGGAGTTTTCGTTTACTCACGCTTTAATACTCAGACGTCTCTCGATGGCGATAACGCGCTGCAGTACATGATCAATCTCTTTCGAAAATCCAGAATGACTTTTGGAAGATTCTTCCAGAGTGTCGAGGCGTTTACGTATATCTCTGAGCTCTTGTCGTATATCCTTGAGTTCTTCCTGGATAACATCTCGCACATCGTCCTTGGTCGCCATGTGGGCGATGATAAAATCCAGGCTTTCCTGGACACCCATCTTTTTCTTTGGTCTTCGCATACAGCGAGCATTATATCACTACGCTCGTGAAGTGATCTCATCTTTGAGTTTCTCAATGATCTCGACAAGAGAAAGCGCGCCGATTTTGCCTGCCCGGCCTTCGAGAGTGGCGGTATTCGCCGCCATCTCTTCGTCACCGACGACGAGGAAATAGGGGACTTTCTCCATCTTTGTGCCGCGGATGCGTTTGCCGAGCGAATCGTCGGCGCTGACTTCTGCGCGGATTCCCTCGTCACGCAGGGTGCTCAAGATCTTCGCGGCATATGCAGCGTGCTTCTCTGAGACTGGGAGCACCTTGACCTGTACGGGCGAAAGCCAGAGAGGGAAGGCGCCAGCGTAATGTTCGATCAAGAAGGCGACGATGCGCTCAATCGCACCTATAGAAGATCGGTGGATGACGAATGCGCGTTTCTTGGTGCCATCTGCCGCGACATAGGTGAGGTCGAAGCGGTCGGGCATACAAAAATCGTATTGCACGGTGAAAGCGGTGTCTTCCTTTCCGTTCACATTTTTCATCTGGACATCGATTTTGGGTCCGTAGAACGCAGCCTCGTCCTTTGCCTCTTCGAATTCCCCACCGCGTTTCTTCATGAGTTCGCGGAGCAAAGACTCAGCCTTCTCCCACGCAGCGTCATTTTTGTAATATTTCTCCGTGTTGGCGCGGTCACCTTGTGAAAGGCGGAACCGATAGTTTTCACCTTTTTTCAATCCGAATATCCCTGCCACGTATTCGATTAGATCGAGTGCCTTACCCGCTTCTTCCGCGGCTTGCTCTTCGGTCGCGCAGATGATGTGCGCGTCGGCTAGACAAAAACTTCGCACGCGCTGTAGGCCCATCAATTCGCCGGATTGTTCGTACCGATAGAGCTTGGCCAATTCTGCGA
>CAYGKV010000008.1:0-35093 GCA_964350885.1 uncultured Candidatus Saccharibacteria bacterium | reverse complement strand
AACCCCCGGCCTACCCCACGTCAAGGGGTCGCTCTACCACTGAGCTAACCGCGCAGAATAGTTCAATATACCTTTAGAAACGAGTTTTTTCAATGAATGATGTTGGGGTTCGTAAACCCAACATTATGGTGAGCACAAAAACTCATCGAACGCTTCCATAAGCTCTCTCAGGGCCGGGGGTTGTTCTCCAAATTGAAAATCGTCGACCGAACGAATGGGGAGGATCTTGATTGATGTCCCGGTGAGAAATGCACCGTCGTACTGTTTCAAATCCCCCGGCCTGATGTCTTTTTGAACGATGTTGAATCCATTCTGTACAGCAACCTTCAATACGATCTTGCGCGTTACGCCAAGCAAGATTTTGTCTTCGGGTGCCGTATACATCGTCTTGTCGTTGATACAGAAAAAATTTGTGCGCGTGCCTTCCAGTATCCGCCCTTCCCTATCGATCAAAAGCGCGTCGTGCGCCCCCGCTTCTTTCGCGCTTCGAAACGCGAGGTAACTCTGAAGCATGTTGAGAGTCTTCGCGTGCGGAAATGCTCGCTCGTATTCGTAGGTAATTGTATGGACACCATCTCTATACAATTTTTTGTCCGGAAAGAGTGGATTGAAGCAAAGAATACTTAGAGAAGCATCTTCTGCCGTTTTACCTCCTATCAAGAGAATCTTCAGATTAAAACTCTCGGCTTCTGTGTGTGCGATAAGTTCTGCAATGCTTTTCTCTATAGATGCTGGCGAGAAGGTATGTGTAAGAGCGATGATGCGGGCGGATTCCATGAGGCGACCTATGTGCTCCTGAGGAAACTGCACAACTCCTCTTGAGACGCGGATGCTTTCGTACACTCCAAATCCATACGCATACTCGATGTTCGCAAGCGACACCGTGGCCTCCGTAATCGGCTTCAAACTCCCATTGCGTGAAAAATACTTGAACTCCATACTCATCACTCTTCACCCTGCAAAAATCCTCCCGCCTGATGGCCCCACAGCTCAGAATAGATGCCGCCGTTTTTGAGCAATGCTTCATGCACCCCATCTTCCACGATTCTTCCATGATCCAAGACGATAATGCGATCCATCTCGCGCAATGTAGAGAGCCGGTGGGCAATCGCTATCACGGTCTTTCCCTGCATAAGTTCACGAAGCGCAGTCTGTATCGCGACTTCGCTTTCGCTATCGAGCGCACTTGTCGCTTCGTCGAGCAACAATATGGGTGCCTCTTTCAGAATCGCGCGCGCGATGGCGATCCGCTGACGCTCTCCGCCCGAGAGCTTGATCCCGCGCTCCCCCACCATCGCATCGCATCCATCCTCTAGTCTTTTTATAAAACCGTGCGCCTGCGCAAGATTAGCTGCATGTTCAATGGCTTCCTGCGATGCTTCGGGGTTTCCATATGCGATATTCTCGCGAATCGTGCGGTGAAAAAGCGGTGGCTCTTGTGGTACTACCGATATCGCATTGCGAAGGCTCTCCTGCGTCACCGTCGCGATGTCGGTTCCGTCGATCGATATCGTACCCGCATCAAGATTATGGTGACGTAAGATGAGTCGAATGAGTGTCGACTTGCCTGCACCGCTCCGACCCACAACACCGACGCGCTGGCCCTGAGGGATGGTGAGCGAGAGGTTCTTGAACACGACATTGTCGCCGTAGAAAAAGCTCACGCCCTGAAAGACGAGCTCCCCTCCCACGATCTCGAGCTTTTTTGCGTTCGGCTGATCCGGGATTTCGTGCGGCGAAATGATTTCTTCCAAACTCTCTCCGATTTCTCCCCATGTCTCAGCAAATTTATTCAAATTCGATCCCAAAGACTGAAGCAGGCCTTCGATACGGAAAATGATGGCGATAACGAGGATGATGTCGCCGAGCGAGAGTATTCCTGTCTGCGCGAGCTGCACAGTGAGAAGCACCATCGCGCCACCGAAAATGAGCAGGATGACGCTGCTCAAAACCCGCGTCCATTCTCCAAAGTACCAACTCTTCAGATGCGCCCTCCTTCGATCTTCGGTCGCTCCACGGAGGCGCTCAATCTCAAATTCCCGGCGCGCGTACTCTTGCATCGCGCTCACGTTGGCAAGCAAGTCGACGGTCGCGCCGTTCAAAATCGTCTCGAGATTGTGTGCGCGCGACGCGAGCGGCACTCTCCGAAATCCGAGGTACACATTTGCGCTTCCGATAATGACAACCCACACAAGGAAAATCGACGCGACGAGCGGACTCACGAAGAAAACGATGACGAAGCTCGCGACCACGTTTACCGCAAGCTCGATAAATTCCCAGAGCAAGACATCCACCATCTCCCGCATGCCACTCGAAGCGTGGCGGATTTTGTTCATGATCGAGCCGGCAAAACGATCGGAGAAATACGTCCGGCTATGGAGCGTGATGTACGAGGTGAGGGCATAGCGGGCAGTCGCCGAGGCTCCCGTCGCCCACCGTGCGCCAGCGAATCCCGCAATGCGCCAGAACAATTTGGCTATCGCGAGGACGAGAATACATGCGCCCGATGCCCACAGCAGCGCATCAAAAGAACCGCCTTCTTTGAGCGCCACTGCTGCGTCAGCGATCAATTTGAATACATATGGAATACTTGCGGAAAATGCGTTGCCCAATACGGCGCACGAGATGGCAAATGTCGCCGCCCGAGAGTGCGGACGTGACGCAAAAAGAAAGAAACGAACGGGATTCTTCGTCATCGGTAAATCTTCACGCCAGAGAGATGTCATACGGATATCGCATGGTATAACGATCGCTATGAAAGTACTAGGTATCGAGACGAGCTGCGACGAGACAGCGGTGTGCCTTATTGAGGTCGAGGGCGATTTTGGAGATGCATTTAATTTCAAGATCCTTGGCAACTCCCTTGTATCTCAAGCCGCGCTCCATGCGAAATTTGGGGGCGTATTCCCCAATCTCGCCAAACGAGAACACGCGAAGAATCTTGTGCCGATGCTTGAGGAAGCTCTACGGGAGGCGGGCGCGTTACACCAAACAACGGAACCAATCTCTGGAACGATGCTCCTGCCACTCAAAAACATACTCAGTCGAGAGCCTGAGCTTTTCTCCCTTCTCCTCCCCTTTCTTCTCAAACACAGAAAACCGGACGTGGACATCATCGCCGTGACGCACGGGCCGGGGCTCGAGCCTGCGCTATGGGTCGGCATTAACTTTGCAAAAGCACTGTCCACAGTATGGAACATTCCTATCGTTGCCGTAAATCATATGGAGGGCCACATCTTCCTTTCAATGATGGAGATCGTATCTCCATCATCTGGAGGACTAGGAGAATTCGAATACCCGATCCTTGCGCTCCTTATTTCTGGAGGACACACCGAGCTCGTACTTTCAAAATCCTTCGGCGAATACGAGATCATCGGACAAACGCGCGACGACGCTGCGGGAGAAGCATTTGACAAGGTTGCACGACTTTTGGACCTTGGATATCCAGGTGGTCCCGAAATCTCCAGACTGGCTGCCGAAGCTCGCCGCGATGAGATGACATCTCATCGCAAACTCCCGCGGCCGATGATCCATGAAGATAATTTTGATTTTTCTTTTTCTGGATTGAAGACTGCCGTACGGAACGTTGTCGGCACATACCAAGGCCCCGCCCTCTCGATGGACATAAAAAAAGAGATCGCGCGCGAGTTTGAAGACGCGGTCGCTGACGTGCTCGTCGCAAAGACCATCCGAGCAATCGAAGCGTATGGGGTTCATACGCTCGTCGTGGGCGGCGGCGTTTCGGCAAATACGCATATACGAGATCGCCTTGCAACGACACTGCGTGAGTCGGGCGACGCTATCGCCCTCCTAGTTCCCCAACCAGAGTTGGCAACCGACAACGCAATCATGATCGCCCTCGCAGGCTACTTCCACGCCCTCAAAAAGGAGTTTGCTGATCTCGCGACCTTGGACGCAAAAGGGAATCTGGAGCTCACTTAAAAACGCGGTTTTATGCTAGGATATCGCGATGGAACCCTCAAAGGCGCCGGGGATTTTTCTTAAGCCATACAACCCTAACGAGCAGGAGCCAAAGATACTGGAGTTGTGGGAAAAAAGTGGCTACGCCAACCCCGATGTCTGCATTAAAAAAGGCGTCACCCAGCCCGATGCTGAGCCGTATTCTATAGTGCTCCCTCCGCCCAACGTAACGGGAACGCTCCACATGGGACATGCCGCGATGCTCGCTGTAGAAGATATCTTGATCCGCTACCACCGTATGCGTGGATATAGGACGCTCTGGCTGCCAGGGACCGACAGCGCGGCGATTGCCACACAATCAAAAGTCGAGACAGAAATCTACAAAGCAGAAAAGAAAACGCGGCACGACATAGGGCGCGAAGAGCTCTTGCGCCGGATTGGAGAATTTACCGAATCGAGCAAGGCGACCATCATCAACCAAACAAAAAAACTCGGATCGAGTCTCGATTGGAGTCGGTATGCCTATACGATGGACGAGAATCGATACGCGGCCGTCATGGAGGCGTTTGTGCGCATGTACGATGCCGGCCTCATCTATCGCGGAGACAGAATCGTCAATTGGGATCCGAAGCTACAAACGACGGTCTCCGACGACGAGATAGAATATGTGGAACAAAAAGATCCGTTCTACCATTTCCAGTACGGCCCATTCGTGATCGGCACCGTGCGTCCCGAGACAAAATTCGGAGACAAGTATGTCGTCATGAATCCCGCTGACGAGCGATACAAAGAATACGCGCACAAGCAAACTATCGAACTCGAGTGGATCAACGGGCCGATTACCGCGACGATCATCAAAGACGAAGCTGCGGACATGTCGTTTGGCTCTGGCGTGATGACGATTACTCCCGGGCATTCATTGATCGACTTCGAGATTGCTCAACGGCACGGACTTGATATAGAGCGTGTCATCGATGACCGTGGCATTCTCCTTCCAATCGCAGGGGAATTCAAAGGGACTCACATCAAGAAAGCTCGCCCTTTGATCGTCGAAAAATTACAGAAGAAAGGACTCGTTGCAAAAATCGACGAGGGGTATGTGCACAATGTGGCGACGAATAGCCGCGGTGGCGGCGTCATCGAACCGCAAATAAAGCGACAGTGGTTTATCGCGGTAAATAAGGCGGTCAAATTCCCTGACGGGGAAACGCAGACGCTCAAGGAGCGTATGCACGAGGCCGTCTCCTCCGGCGCGACGAAGATTATGCCAGAACGCTTCGAAAAGATTTACTATCATTGGATCGAAAATCTGCGCGATTGGTGTATCTCGCGCCAAATTTGGTTCGGTCACCGTATTCCCGCGTGGTTTAAGGACAATGGGGTGCGTGTGTGTGTCACATCGCCCGGAGATGGCTGGGAACAAGACCCGGACACTCTCGACACATGGTTTTCTTCGGGGCTTTGGACACTCTCAACGCTCGGCTGGCCGGAAGAGACGGAAGATCTAAAGACATATCACCCAACGTCGGTCTTGGAAACCGGGTATGACATCCTCTTTTTCTGGGTTGCGCGCATGATTCTCATGAGTGGATTTCTTCGCGGCGAAGTGCCGTTCAAGAATGTCTACCTGCATGGCTTGGTACGCGACGGACAAGGCAGGAAGATGAGCAAATCGCTCGGAAATATTATTGATCCACTGACGATGGTTGAGAAGTATGGGGCCGATGCCGCGCGTCTCTCCCTCATTATCGGAGCCGCGCCAGGCAACGATCTGAAACTTTCTGAAGATCGCGTACGCGGATACAAACATTTTGCCAACAAACTCTGGAACATCACGCGATTCGTTCTCGAAAATCCACATGATGGAGATCGTATCTCCATCATTACCCCTCGCGACCAACTATTGGTAGAGGAGGCGAGAAAAATCGCAACAGAAGTTTCGAAAAATATCGACGCGTTCCGTCTCGATCTCGCGGCAGATTCTATCTACCATTTTGTGTGGGATCGATTTGCTGCAGAAATTATCGAGCAATCGAAAGATATTTTGAAAGGCGCGGACATAGCGGCGCGGCAAAGCCGCGCCGCCGCCCTGCATGAAATCCTTACTATCTCGCTCAAACTCCTCCATCCTTTCATGCCGTTCGTTACCGAAGCGATCTGGCAGAATCTTCCCGAAAAAGAAAGTGATCAGCTGATGGTTGCCAAATGGCCAGTTTCGCAATAAAGCCTCAAACAAAAGCGGTATAATGCCCCAATGACCGAATGGGAACCTATTGTGGCGGCAATGGCAGGCGGCATACTTCCTGCCCTCGCCTGGCTGTGGTTTTGGCGACGTGAAGATAGCGCTCACCCCGAGCCGCGCCGCCTCATAGCGCTCGCCTTTTTGGCCGGCATGGTGGCGGTGGCGGTAGTTATCCCTCTCGAAAAATACGTCGCACCATTCATCGCCTCAACAACACTCCTATTTACTATATGGTCTGCGATGGAAGAAGTGATCAAGTACGTGATGGCCCGGCTCACCGTCTTGCGTCGCCGCGAAGACGACGAGCCGATCGACCCGGTGATATATATGGTGACCGTTGCGCTCGGTTTCGCCGCATTGGAAAACACACTCTTCTTGCTCTCCCCGCTCTCGGGAGACACCGTCGTGCAGACGGTGATGACAGGAAACCTCCGTTTTGTGGGGGCGACGCTCCTCCACGTCCTTTCCTCCGCCGCAATCGGCGCATGCATCGGGATCTCTTTCTATAAGTCTCGCCGTACCAAACGATTGTTTGTAATCGGCGGAGTTATCCTCGCTTCCCTTTTGCACAGTCTCTTTAATTTCCTTATACTGAACACACCCGAGACACATCTGCTGCGGACGTTTGGAATGGTATGGCTTGGGCTCATCGTCCTTCTTGCCGTGCTCGAATACATCAAACGAATCCATCCCATCGTCAAACAAAAATTACGAATATAACCATGAAGAAACCTTCTTTTTTCTCCCGACTCACCGGCTCGCATGACAGCGCTGACGACTTTTTCGACGAGGATACGCGATCTGTCGTTTTTGAGGGAGAGGGAAAGGAGCGTCGTGCCACTATTCATCCCCGCGGCGAGCAATCCTCATCTCCCGAGCCGCAAGGTGAGCTCTCGGTAGACATCTACCAAACACCCGACGCGATCGTGGTGAAAGCGCTCGTCGCGGGCGTGCAGCCCAATTCAATAGACATTGCACTTACGCGAGAAATGCTCACCATATCCGGCTCGCGCGAAGATGAGCGAGAGGTAGAAGAAGACAACTATTTCCAACGCGAACTCTACTGGGGCGCTTTCTCCCGCACGATTCTTTTACCCGAAGAGATCGATGTCGACCTCGCCGAAGCTTCGGAAAAACACGGCATCCTCATGATCCGCCTCCCCAAGATCAACAAAAAGAAACAGACAAAGCTCAAGGTGCGTAGCCGCTAGAGATCGCCACGCTCTTCTTCCACAAGCCCAAGTCGGTAAATATCAAAGGAATTCTCCCCCTCAAACATGTCTGATGGATTAGGGAGATACACCCGCGGGCGCGCAATCTCTGCCGTGGCATCATTGATGAGCCGACGGAAGAGGGCGAACTCTTCCCGATGATCCTCAAAATCAATAACGTACTTGCGCATTTGAGCTGATCCATCGGCATTTTTCTTTTTCTTGCACTCTTGCACAATAAATCGTCGCACTTCCTTTCCATACTTTTGCTTTACCGTATAGTAGTTGAAGATTGCCTGCATCACAAAGAGCGATTTCCGCGCCCGGTCTTTACTGAAAGAATCGACAAATTTGTGATCCACGACGTCGAGGGCGGTACTGTCTACTTTTGAGACAACTATCAAATCGGAAATTGCCTTGATGGGCAACGCCAACCCCTCCACTTCCGCCAACGCGGAAACTTCTACTCCGATCACTTCGTATTTCGGCGGACGCGCGAGATAGTAGGAAGTCGCTTGTAGATATTCCTTTTCCATCGCGGCGCGTTTCTGTCTTTTCGCGAGTCTCGACTTCGCCTTACCGAAATTGATCTCAAAATCGGCCACCTTGCGAAGATACTCGAGTCCCATCGCAACCGCTCCCTCCTTCCCTATTCCGCCGTAAAAGTGTTGAAGCGCGACGTGGGCGGCGCGCCCTACGAGCGCCGAGGGATTCGCTGGCGTGTCGTACACTTTCTCCACATAGCGCTTGTACCACGCCAAGGGGTTCCTCAAGAATGCCATCAGCGATGAATGGCTCCAGTATTTGATTGGTATTTTAATCGCCTTCGGAGGCCTTGCACGCTTCATGCGGCGAGTATATCATCGCCCCCAATGCGCACTGATGCGCACAGGAGGGAGGTCCGATGGACAAAATCCTCGACTTCGCGGACCGTCACCCTACGTGGGCGGCGGCCGCGATCGTTGCGGCAGGCATTGCCATCATTGCATTCAAATTCGCGGTGTTCGGCATTGTCGACCACTCTGTGAGTTTTTGACAAAGCCACGGGCCCGGCGGCAACGCCGGGCCTCTTCTTTAATACACAGCATCGAATTGACAAAAAACGGCTTAGGAATAGGATGTCTCGATCCTTTTCTACAAAGGATAGAAACCAATCACAAGGGGAGGCCCAAATTGCACCAAGCTCTTTTTTATTCCGTCTCGGGAGTCGCAGCCGCTCGGACAAAGCCCCTCTATGAGGCTTTGAAGGTACGGCTACCGGAGCACATCCCGGACAAACGGGTAGCGATGCTCGGCTGTCCATTCTTCGTCAACGGGCGGCGGAAGTTTCCGCTCCCCCTCCTCTGGAATCCTGAGGAACAGGGGCAACACCCGACGACACGTCTTCTCAATTGCTGGAAACGGCTGAACGAGTGGGCGGTCACAACGCTTCGTCCGGCGCTGTCTGAGAATGACATCGTGCTGATTGAACGTTTCGGGCTCGACGCACAACTATACGCAACCGCGTGTTGCGACAGAACTATCGACATCGACGAAGCAGAGCGGGTGCATCACTCGCTCGTAAGAATGCGGGTGGTGGAGCAGGGTATCAGCCCGCCACTGTATTTCATCCCAACCGCCAACGTCGAGGACACGGAAAATCTGCTTCGCACATTTCCCGCCCTCAAAGACATGGAACCTTCAGTGCTAAAGAAATTCATGGCACATGAAGCACGGGCGTTGGAACGCTACTTCGATCCGAAGCATGGGCAAAAAAAGCCCTGTCTGTTCCCTGCCTCGATGTCAATCAACGAAATGTGCGAAGCGGTCATTGATGTCGTCGGCCAACAACTGCGAGAACGTGCCGCGGCATAGGCCGCAACACAACACAAACAAGCCGCCGGCGCTGATGCGTCCGGCGGCTTGATCTTTCATTTCCTCCGCAAAATATGGAATTGCCGGGTGTTCAGGTCGACAGTTCCGACGAGGATTCTGATTTTCTTTATTATCGTGGGGACTTCTTCTTTCAAGACTCGCTCCGCTTCGCGTGCAAGAAATTCCGCTTTTTCAACAGCAACACCCTGGTCAGCGCCGACAGAGCGGAACGGCGCCAAGACAAGAAGCAAGGCACCTTCTTTTTCCGGTATGCGTTTCGCTTTCATATTGCCCAAGATAATATTGCCGGCTGTTGCGACCGCGCTTTCCCATTGTGGGTCGTACGGCCCTATCATGAGTGCCCTGTTCGGCAAGTGCAGCCAGTCAAAGCCGCGTCCGACTGCGATTATCTGCTCTTTGTGCTCCATCTCAACAACGGGCCGCTTGGAGGCGCGAATGTCCTTTACATACTTCTGATTGCCGACGACAAGCGGCATGAGGTCGTCGATAATATGCTCCGGTATCGCAGGAAACATGTGCCGCAGCTGGCTGTGAATATTGTCGGCGTTCGCATCAACGTGATTTGCCACGTCGAATGTATCTTTTCCTTCACCGTGAAAGACGAGACCCCCTTCGTCCGTTTCAATACCGACGACCATCGGAAACACCGCCACATGATTGCCACCGAATGCGGATCTGAATTGCCCTGCCAGCCGAATCGCGCCTTTACGCGCCGCATCCGTATCATACTTGTGCCCGGCACAACCACGATGCGTATCCCCTTTCGAAAAATGATATGTGGAAAGAACGACTGTCGGGCGGCCTTTTGAAACTGCGTGTTCGACATCATCGAGGATAAGGCGACCGAAGAAAGGCCATCCGAGGTCGAATTTGCCACCGATGTTGCGGTACGGCTTGATGATGCCCGGCGGTGTATGCGTCATGACCGAAAGATTGAGTCGGCCATCCATGCATTTGAGTGCCAATATTTCGCTTGGATGCTGGGCGCGATACAAGCGACGTCCAAGTTGGGAGCCCGGCGAGCAAAATTCTTTGCTCTGTGCCTTGTTCCGCTCCAATATAAATTGTACTAAGCCCTCTTTCTTTGTAGCCATAAATTCGGCATATCCTACTACAACGCCTGCTTTTACACAAACCAAAAATAAGGTATACTCGCCTACATGGCAAAAAGAGCAAGTCAGGATATAAAGAATAAGAAGTCGCGTTCGAGAAAGACAAAAAAGCGCATCGCAACGAAATACGCGATGCTCGCCGCACGCAAGCTGAAACGCCGATAAGACCATACAGTCGGCTTTTGGACAAATCGTTGGGGGGGTATACCATCGCCCTAGAGCAATCCCGCTCTTTCGATAGACTCAACGATTGGAGGAGGCACAACATGGGAGGCCTGATCACTCATGCTAAGGGGTACGGAATTGCCTCGTTAGATGTCCTTTACCGACTGCCCGACAGCAAGCAGCTTGTTGAGGAATTCATTTATCAGGACTACGATCATTGTCCCGAGTTCCCGAGAATGCAAAGATTCTTGCTGCATTGGAAACGGTCGCTTGACGGCCCATTGGTGACCGTCACGGTTTGGCACGAACTACTCGACAAACCGATGCCAATTCTTTCGGTCGATGGGCTTAAGCTCTCGATCGGAGTCTTCACATCAATGGAGGTTATCGGTAAATATAAATTCAATTGACCGCCGAACCTTCTGCTCCAAAAAACTCGACCGGGTGGGTACCCGGTCGTTCTTTTTTGGACAAACACGACGCGGGGGGATAGCATTCGCCCATGATTGAAAAGATGCGCGGGGCACCGAGAGAGACGTTCGAAAAAGGAAGTCTTGTAAAGCTACGAGATGACGTCGATGCAGCGGTGCTCGATGCTCTGGCCGAAAGATTCAAGCCAGGTGTTGTCTATCGTGTCTTCCAACTTGATCATCATGATGACGAAGGCGGAGATGCCGCTTGGATCGGACCTCAAGATACATCCCCACAAGATGTAGAAAATTTCAATCCCAAACTTACAGCCTTCTATCGTGGCCCCGGGAACATCGTGACAGCTGAATACTCTGAGGAGAGATACAAACACATACTACCTATCGCGACTTCTCACCTGAAGAGAGTCCTAGACTAACTTTGGTAAACAGGAGATTTGATATAAAAAGTCGGGGTCGGGCGGTTTCTCCAGAAACCGCCCGACACCATCAACCAACAAGCACAATTATTGCGACAAGGGCGACTGCCGCGTACACCCCGGCCACGACATCATCAAGCATCACTCCTGTCGCACTCTGCATGCGATCGAAGAACCCAATTGGCTGCGGCTTTGTTATGTCGAACAGCCTGAAAAGCCCGAAGGCCACAGGATACGCGACCCACGAATCGTGTCGGATCCACAACAGCGGCATGCAGGTAATCAGCATGCCAATCACCTCGTCGATCACGATCTCGTTTTGATCGTGATCTTTCGCATGTCCGCGCCAATCTTTTCGTGGACCGAGCGCGATTTCAGCGATCGGGATGCTCCAAACGCCGACCAGAAACACGGCCAACGTCAGGATGATGTACCCCGTTGCTCCCAACCAGAGGAGCGCGAGGTAGCAAATCGGCAATGCCGCAAGGCTACCGTACGTGCCCGCCATCCCTTTCAGGATGATCGGGGGGATAAGGCCGCTACCAAACCATGTCGCGACCACAAGAGCAAAGAATCGCCTCATCGGCGCACCTCCATGTTTACTATCTCAAAGAGCAGTCACGCGATACTACAGGAGGTGCGTTCTTTGGACAAACCCAAAGCAAAGGTTAGGATTGGATCCGGCTCTGTTCGCCGAATCATAGAACCACATATTTTTCTGGAGGGAGGACGTCATGAAGTTGCTCAGAAACGTTGTGGCGTTCTGCTGCAACGTATTTAATTGGAAACTAGCCATAGTCTCGGCCATTTTCCAGGGGGTCATCGTTGGATGGATCAATGGGGATCATAGCATCGTTGAATATCTACGAGCCGGTTTTTCACAAGCGCTCATGTCGGCTCTGTCGACAGGGGTGACCGCCGGCGTAGCACAACGCATTTCCGAAAAGATTGATGGGCCGATGTCTGCGTATTTCTGGGGGAGTGCAATACCAGCGGCGATGACCTTCGCCTTTAGCGCTGGGGTTCATTGGCTGAACGACACGCCAGAATTTCTCGCAAGCTGCTTATGGCCTACGTTTGTGAGCAGTACGACGAGCCTTTGCGTCAACTTCGCCGCAAGGAATCTCGTTCACCAACCAGGCTGGAGATGGATTGAGAAATTCATCTTGATCAAACCAAGAGACTGACTCGTACGACCAGTGAGGCCGTACGAGTCGTTTGTTTTTGGACAAACCGGAGGTGGGGGTATAGGATCTCGAAATGGAGATGCGTTCGGACAAAGCCGATGCCGCTCAAGGTTAATAGCTGCGGAGCTGTTTGGCGCGATCGTGGAAACGGATGCGCTCGAGCGCTTTGGCCTCGATTTGGCGGATGCGTTCGCGGGTAACGCCAAATTCGCGACCCACTTCTTCGAGTGTGAAGCAGATCCCCTCGTCGGTGAGGCCATTGCGCATTTCCAAAATTTTCCGCTCTTTGGGAGAAAGCTCTTCGAGGATCTCTGCCATTTGCTCATTGAGTATGCGGCGCGAAGCATCCATGTCGGGGCTCGCGATGGTATCATCCGCGATGAAGCTGCCGAGTGTCGAGCGCTCATCATCATCTTCGCCCACAGGAGATTCGAGGGAGACGGTATCCTGGTTGATCTTTTGAATAGTGTAGATTTTATCGATTTCGATT
The DNA here is from genome assembly GCA_964350885.1 of uncultured Candidatus Saccharibacteria bacterium. GTDB lineage: Bacteria > Patescibacteriota > Minisyncoccia > Phycocordibacterales > UBA2100 > UBA10103. Next base: position 22,043 of record CAYGKV010000008.1, on the reverse strand, counting down.
CCCATTTCGGCGGCAATTTCTTCTGGAAGCGGATCGCGGCCCAGGTGCTGAGAAAGCTCGCGTACTTTCTGTTTATATTTTGCAATAGTTTCCACCATGTGGACGGGGATGCGAATAGTGCGAGACTGATCGGCCAGAGCGCGTGTAATAGCCTGTCGGATCCACCAGGTTGCGTACGTTGAAAACTTATAACCCTTGGTGTAGTCAAATTTGTCGACAGCCTTAAAGAGGCCAAGGTTTCCCTCTTGGATGAGGTCGAGGAGGGTCAAATCGGGGCTTCTATTCACATACTTCTTGGCGATAGAGACGACGAGGCGGAGATTGGAGCGTGCGAGAATGCTGCGCGCCTCATCATCGCCGGTTAGAATGCGTTTCGCCAAATCCTTTTCTTGTTGACCATTCAAAAGTGGATACTGTCCGATTTCTCGCAAATACATCTGCACGGAATCATATCCGGCATCCGCGCGACGATTCTGCAGTTTTTTCCTTTCTAATACAATATCGGCCGAAGTATCTTCCAACATGCCGCCGCCTTCCAAGACGTCGATACCCGCAACAGTGAAAAGCTCGTACATCTCTTCGAGCAAAACGACATTGTCTTCGATCGTCGGAAACTCGCGCAAGATCTCATCGTAGGTGATATAGCCGCGCTCTTTCCCAAGCGTGATCAGGGCATCCACTTTCCCTTGCCGCTTACCCATCGATGCTTTCCCACTTGATGCAGAAACCGCCTTGTGGCCCTTACGTGCTCGCGGTAATCGCTTCGACTTATTCACACCCCCCACTTTCTTTCGTGTGGTACGATTTTTTCTGGCACGAGTAGAGACCGCGCGCTTCTTAAGGCCTCGCTTTTTAGCAGGAGCGCGCTTCGCTACTTTCCGTTTGTTTTTATTTCGTTTTGTTTTTACCATACGCAGAAAAAGAAGACTCGCACTGAATCTCTTCCCTAAGGGATACTTGTTTTATGCGGTCCTACCCTAAAAAACCCCTTGTTTCTTCGACGATTTAGCAGAGTGAGACCAAGCGCACAAGTCTATACTTTTTCGTGCAATTGTCCAATCCGAGTTGTCAACAGTTTACACACACCCACGAGCCTTGCTATCTCCTTCTCATCTTTTGCGTTTTCGGCCTTCTTGAGCGCCAGTGTTGCTCTCCCTAATTCGCCGGCAAGTAATTCTTTCAAAATAACCGAAAGGAGCGCTTTGGCCTCACGTTCAGGCGTAGCACTTGACCCGTAGAGTCCTTCGGCGGAGAATCGGAGGGTCTCGCGTTCTTTTTCTGAGAGCGCGCCGAGTGCCGCGAAGGCCTCTGTCCCGATCGCCTCCTCAAATTGTTGTGCGTACGCGGCAAGATCTATGGATGGTTTCCCAAGCGATTGCTGCCAGAGCAAAATCGAAAATGCTTGTCGTGCCCTTTCAGAAGCACGTGTGTCGTGGGGGGTATGTTGCGTCTCGTGGTGCGGCGCACGAGCCTCCGTTTCAGTGGGCGTGCGAGGGACCTTTTGTAATGCCTCAGAAACTGCTTGTTCGGAGACACCCAAACGATTTGCGATCTCATGAAGATACTGTTCGCGCGCGATGGGGCTTTGTACATCGGTAAGAAACGGCAGTACGACCGCTTCGACAACGCGTCGAAAACGATCTTGTTGCGGCGTATGCTCTTCGAGCACATCCAGAAGAAACGTAATAATATCTTTTGATTCGCGAATTGCCTTTTTCCACGCATCGACACCTTCTTTCTGTATCAGATCGGCAGGATCGAGGCCCGCCGGCAGCTGCGCAACTTTCACATTGAGCCCGCCATGCAACGCGGCGCGCGCGGCGCGCCCTGCGGCCTTGATGCCCGCCGCGTCAGGGTCGAGCGCGAGGACGAGATTGTCTGTCATGCGGCGAATCAAGGCCGCATGCTCGGGAGTAAAGGCCGTACCAGAAACGGCAAGGGTGTTTACCCATCCGGCCTGATGTGAAGCCAACAAATCCATTTGCCCTTCCACTAATATCGCGCAATTAAGCTTCCGAATGGCTACTTTCGCCTTATCGAATCCATACAAGATACGGGATTTGTGAAAGAGAGGTGTTTCCGGACTATTGAGATATTTCGGCGCCTCAGGTGAGACATTCTCGCCAAAAATGCGGCCCGAGAATCCGACAATCCTCCCCGCGCTATCGTTGATGGGAAACATGATGCGATTTCGAAACTTGTCGGTGAGCGTCCCCCGCTCACTCTTTTTTGCCAACCCTGCATCGAGGATTTGTTTCTCCGTGAATCTTTTTCCTTTCAGATATTCCGATGCCTCGCTCCACGAATCTCCTGCCAATCCGAGACGAAACGCTTGAATGGTCGCATCGTGTATTCCTCGTTCTTTTAAATACTTTTTTGCCGCATCGTTGAGGCGCGACGAATAAAAAATGGTAGCCGCTTCCAGAAGTTCAAAGAGTTGCTCCCGCTCGTCTTTCTTCTCTTTGCCTCCGCGCTCATACACCAATTCAACGCCCGCTTTCTCTGCAAGCACTTTGAGAGCCCCTTTGAAATCCAATCCCTCAATCGCCTCAACAAATGAAAAAATGTCGCCGCCCGCGTTGCAGCCAAAGCAGTGGTACGTACCGCGCTCGAGTGAGACATGGAACGAAGGCGTGCGCTCCGCATGAAAGGGGCAACGCGCACGCAGAGACGCTCCCGCTCGATCAAGCTTCACGTATTGCGAGACGACGTCCACAATCGAAAGTTTGTCTTTTATCTGCTGCACGGTATCGCTCATAGCTTCAATTATGCGGCATCGCCACACCCCATGACGGACTTCGTAAGTCCGTCATGGTACAATCCTGTACACTAACCATGAGTGAGCTATTCCACGTGTTAAATCGCGGCGTCGATAAGCGAATCATATTCACCGATGATAGGGATCGCGCGCGTTTTGTACACGATATGTGGGAATTCAATGACTCTCGGCAGGTAGAAAATATTCGACGTCGCGTCGCCAACTCTCCGATGACCGACTTCGTAAGTCCGTCATTAAAGGAGCGAACTGTTGATATTCACGGATGGTGTCTTATGGGCAACCACTACCACCTCCTGCTTTCGGAGGTATCGGAGGGCGGGATGACCAATTTTATACGACGACTCAACATCGGCTATTCCAAGTATTTCAATGAACGCCATAAACGATGCGGAACATTATTTCAGGGACGTACAAAAAAGATACTGATCGATACCGACGCTCATTTTTTACACATACTCAATTACATACACCTTAATCCCCTCGACATGATGCCTCAAGAGAAGAACTGGAGAGCACACAAGGTTCGCGATGCGGGAGCGTGTCTTGCCCACTTGAAACAATATAGATGGAGTAGCTACCAAGATTATTGTGGCATAAAAAACTTCCCTTCGGTTTTGACCACCGATCTTTTCGGGGAAGTTTTCGGAAACTACACAAAGAAGATCCGTTCCTACCTTCAGGATATGGATACCGGTGCGTTAAAAAGATACGATTTGGAATGACGGACTTACGAAGTCCGTCATTCTATCGGACGACATGTTTTAGTTGTCGGAACGTTCACGTTCAGTTTGTGGTACTTCGAGAGGTGTGGCGGCGGCGAATTCTGCCTCCATCTGCTCTATCATCTTGTACTTCTTGCTGCCCTTGAATCCTGTGCCCGCCGGGATGAGGCGACCGATGATGACGTTTTCCTTAAGTCCGACGAGGCGGTCGACAGCCCCTCCGACTGCTGCTTCAGCGAGTTTACGTGGAGTGTTTTGGAATGAGATAGCCGAGAGGAATGAGGCGCGTGTAAGAGAGACTTCAGTGATACCGAGCAAGAGCTGCTTTGCTTTTGCTAGCTCGCCTTCCACATCCTTTTGTGTCTTGTTGATGCGCGCGTATTCGAAATCCGCAATAATCTCTCCTGCAGAGACACCCGTGTCTCCTGAGCTCGTGATCGAGACACGAGAGAACATCTGCTTCACGATTACCTCAAGGTGCTTGCGAGCGGTCGATACACCCTGAAGCTCGTAGATGCGCGTGATCTCGTTGATGATGTACTGCTGAGCGCGCTCTTTGCCAGCGAAGGTAAAGAGCTCTTCAAGGTCTGCCGAACCGTCGGTGAGGAAATCTCCTTTTGTGATGTTCGCGCCGACTTTTACGAGAATTTGGCGAAGCGGATGGATGCGATACTCGGCATCTTTCTTTGCGGCTTTTGCGGTCTTGGTCGCGGTACTTGCTTCCGGAAGAATGGTGATCACTGTTTCCTGACCGTCTTTCTGAATGTCGGTGACGACGCCCGAAACACGTGCGATGGTGGCAGGGAGCTTCGGTATGCGCGTCTCGAAGACCTCTTCGACGCGCGGCAGACCCATGGTAATGTCGCCGCCCACGGTCGCCACGCCGCCGGTGTGGAAGGTGCGCATCGTGAGCTGTGTACCCGGCTCACCAATAGCCTGAGCTGCAATGACCCCAATTGCTTCTCCCACGTCGACAAGCTCGCCGGTCGTGAGATCCATACCATAGCACTCTCGACACACGCCACGAGCGACCTCGCACGTCATAGGGCTACGCACAGTAACTTCTGTCTCTTTACTTTCTTCTACCACTTTCGCGTCATCTCGATTGAGAAGCTTGTTGCGCTTGAAGCCCGCTGCTTCGCTTGCAAGTACGCGACCCGCTACGCGGTCGGCAAACGAGCCGCCGATATTTTCTTTTCCAGGGCGAGGAATGACGACGCCTTCTTTGGTGCCACAATCATCTTCCAGTACGACGACATCGTGCGCGACATCGAAAAGTCGGCGTGTGAGGTAACCAGCGCGTGCCGTGTTGAGTGCGGTGTCGGCCAGACCTTTTCGTGCACCGTGCGTTGAGATGAAGTATTCGATCGGCGTGAGGCCTTCTTTCAAAGACGACGTGATCGGAAATTCGATGATTTCCCCACGTGGGTTGGTAATCAATCCTTTCATACCCACCATCTGATGGAGCTGTACGACAGAGCCGCGAGCACCTGAGGTGATCATGTCGTGCACAGGGCCCTGACGATCCAGTACGTCGACGACGTGTTTGCGCAAATCGCCTGATACCTTGCCCCAAATCTCAATGGTCATGCGGCGACGCTCATCTTCGGTCAGAAGTCCGCTGTTGTAGTTTTCGAGTTCCTTTGCCGCCTTCTCACGCCCCTCTTTTACCATTTCCTCTTTTACTTTCGGAATGACGATGTCCGAAATGGCCCAGGTGATGCCGGCGTGCGTCGCATAACGGAAGCCGAATGCTTTGATTTTGTCGAGAATGGCAGGAATACCGTCGAGACTGTAGTGCGTGACGAGATTATGGACGAGAGAACCCATTCGCTTGTTGGTTATTTCTTCATTCAGGTAGGGGAAATCGCTCGGAAGCACGGAATTGAAGAGGAGGCGTCCGACGGTCGTCTCAAACACATTCCCGCCAAATTGTTCGTACTTCTTGTTTTCACTTGGCAGCACTTTGATCTTCGCACGCAAATCGATCGCACCAAAATCATAGGTGGTAATCGCGGCGTTCGTAGACGGAAATGCATTTCCCTCTCCCTTCAGTCCATCGACTGCTTTTGTCATCCAGTAACAGCCGAGAATGATATCGAGAAGCTTGCTTGCCACGACGACGTCGCCGGATCCCGGCTTCAGGATGTTTTTGTTGGCCGACATCATCATTTTTGCTTCCATCTGTGCGGCTTCGGAGAGCGGCACGTGCACTGCCATCGCATCACCATCGAAGTCGGCATTGTATGCAGGACACACGAGCGGGTGCACCTGGATCGCATTACCTTCGATAAGGACGGGACGGAAGGCCTGGATTGATTGGCGGTGCAGTGTCGGCGCGCGGTTCAAGAGCACGTATTTATCTTTGATAGCCTCTTCAAGAATTGGCCACACCTCTGGGGCTTCGTCTTCGATGAGGCGGCCCGCTCCGCGAATGTTGTACGCAAGCTCACGAGCCAAAAGTCCTTGAATAACAAACGGACGGAATAGCTCCAAGACCATGTGTTTTGGCAATCCACACTCATCGAGCGCGAGATCGGGACCAACGACGATGACCGAACGACCGGAATAGTCAACACGCTTACCGAGCAAGTTTTGACGAAGGTATCCGTGTTTGCCTTTGAGGTAATCAGCAAGCGATTTGAGCGCGCGTCGACGGCCACCCAAAATGCCGAGCACACCCGCACCGCGTCGCATTGAGTTATCGAGGAGCGCATCTACTGCTTCCTGCAAAATGCGCTTTTCATTGCGCAAAATGACTTCCGGCGCGTGAATTGCCTGAAGGCGCTTCAAGCGGTTGTTGCGGTTGATGACGCGACGATAGAGGTCGTTCAAATCCGACGATGCGTGGCGACCACCTTCGAGTGCCACCATTGGACGAAGCGCAGGAGGTACAACCGGCAAGCGCGTCAAGAACATCCACTCGGGTCGGACGCCGGCACGCTGCAAGCTCTCCGCGAGTCCGAGACGCTTGCGCAGCTTGTCACGATCCGCCGCTCCCGACTTCTCATACTCCTCTTTGACCTGCTTGATGAATTTGTCGATGTCGATATTTTTCAAAATGGAATACAGAGCCTCTGCACCAATCGCCGCGCGGAACATCGCGCCATACTTGACCGCAAAGAGGTGGTACGTCGCTTCGTCCAAGACCACACCGTGTCGAATCGACTCGATCTCTTTCTTTGCTTTCGTCGCACGCTCTTTGAGATCTGTCTTCACCTCTGCATTTGCAGCCGACTTGTTCTTTGTCTGGAACTCCTGTTCCAAATCCTTCAAGAGTCGAGTGCGCTCCGCCTCGTCGACATGCGTCACGATGTAGCCGGCGAAATAGACGACTTTCTCTACCTCTGCAGCCGAAAGTCCGAGCATGAGGGCAATACGTGATGGAATGCCGCGTAAAAACCAAATGTGCGAGACAGGAGTCGCAAGATCAATGTGGCCCATGCGCTCGCGGCGCACAATGGCGCGGGTGATCTCTACACCACATTTCTCACAGACGATGCCGCGAAAACGGATCCCGCGATATTTGCCGCAGTAACATTCATAATCTTTTTCAGGGCCAAACACGCGCTCATCGAAGAGTCCGTTTTTCTCCGGACGTTGCGTGCGGTAGTTGATCGTTTCTGGCTTGGTGATTTCTCCAAAACTCCACTCGAGCATGCGCTCGGGAGAAGCGAGCCGCATCGCGACTGCTTCAAAATCCTGCGGGATGACGTCTTTCTTTTTTGTAGTCATAGTGATTAGAAGTTTTGAGTGCCACCTTTAAATTCGATATCGATTCCCAACCCACGCAAATGCCGGACCAAGACATTAAACGTCGCGGGGGTATTGGATTCTTGAATTCGCTTGCCGGAAACGATGGCATCGAACGCCGCCGAGCGGCCCACAATGTCATCGGATTTTATGGTGAGAATCTCGCGGAGCGAGTATGCAGCTCCGTAACCCAAGAATGCCCAGACTTCCATTTCCCCCACACGCTGACCACCGTTTTGCGCTTTACCGCCGAGAGGTTGCTGCGTCGTGAGTGAGTACGGCCCGATGGAGCGCATGTGGATTTTATCCTCAACCATGTGGTGAAGCTTCAGCATGTACATAACGCCGACCGAGACAGGTTGCGCAAATGCTTCCCCCGTGCGACCGTCGAAGAGAATCCTCTTTCCTGTGTCCGAGACACCCGCCTCTTTCAATTCGTTGCGGATCTCCTCTTCGGTCGCGCCCGCAAACGAAGGCACAATAGCTTGGTAGCCGAGCATGTCGGCAGCAAGCCCGAGATGCAGTTCAAGAATTTGCCCGAGGTTCATACGAGAAGGCACGCCGAGTGGCGTAAGAATGATGTCGACAGGATTCCCCTGCTCATCAAAAGGCATATCTTCTTCTGGAAGGATCCGCGAGATAACACCTTTGTTGCCGTGACGGCCAGCAAGCTTGTCGCCCACCGCGATGGTGCGCAGTTGCGCGACCTCGATGTGCACGCGCTTGATGACACCGCTCTCGAGCTGATCTCCGGTCTCGCGAGAAAATATTTTTACACCAATGACACGTCCGCGCTTTCCGCCTTCCATGCGCAACGATGTGTCTTTCACGTCTTTTGCTTTCTCGCCGAATATCGCGTGGAGGAGTCGCTCTTCGGGCGTAAGCTGAGTCTCGCCTTTCGGAGTGACTTTGCCTACCAAAATATCTCCCGAGCGAACTTCCGCACCGATGCGGATCACACCGTCTTCATCGAGATTGCGGAGTTTAAATTCTGATACGTTTGGAATATCGTGCGTCGTGACTTCAGCACCGAGCTTCGTATCGCGTACGACACAGATGAATTCCTCCATGTGAATAGAAGTGAAGCGAGCCTCTTTCGCAAGCTTCTCGGAAATGACGATCGCGTCTTCGTAGTTGGCACCAAACCACGGCAAGAACGCCACGCGCACATTTTGGCCGATCGCGAGCTGACCGCCGACCGACGTGGATGTGTCGGCGAGCGTTGTGCCTTTCTTTACCGTATCGCCGACAGACACAAGCGGGCGCTGGTGGAAGGTCGTAAAGCCGTTGGTACGAGAGAAATTTACGAGAGGATATTCTTTTGTTTTTCCATCGGAATTCTTGACCTTGATCATTTGCGCATCTGAATAGACTACCTCTCCGGACTCTTCCGAGATGATGAGGCGACCCGAATCGCGTGCAGCAGCAGCCTCAACGCCCGTCGCTACGACAGGTGCTTCCGGTGCAACCAAAGGGACGGCCTGCTTTTGCATGTTCGAACCCATGAGCGCTCGGTTGGCGTCGTCGTTTTCGACGAATGGAATGAGAGATGTCGCAACGGAAAATGGCTGGTTCGTTGCCACTTCCATGAAATCGACATTGTCACGCTTCACGAGCGTCGGATTTCCCTCTTTGCGAACTTCTGCCATTTTTACGCTGATGAGCCCGTCGCTGTCACACGGCGTTGCCGCATGCGCAATTGCGTATTGCTCTTCTTCGAGCGCGTTTAGATACACGATCTCTTTTGTGATGACTCCCTTCTCTACCTTTGCATACGGCGTCTCGATAATGCCGAATTCATTGGGACGCGCGTAGAGCGACATGTGCAACACGAGTCCGATGTTTTTACCTTCTGGTGTGTGGATAGGGCATACGCGGCCGTAGTGCGATGAGTGCACATCGCGCACTTCAAGGCCTGCCCGCTCCGATGTGAGGCCACCGCGACCAAGCGTCGAAAGTGTGCGCAGGTGTTCGATCTCGTCGAGCGTATTGTACTGTTGCATGAGCTGAGAAAGCTGGTCGGTTGTGAAAAATTCGCGGATAGCAGCCTGGAATGGGCGCGGATTTACGAACGATACGGGATTGGTGGTCTCTGCGTCCACCATTGCCATACGATCCTGAATATTGCGCTTCATGCGAGAAAGGCCCACACGCATGCGACCCTCGAGCAGTTCACCTGCAAAACGCACACGGCGGAATCCGAGGTGGTCGATGTCGTCTGGCTGTGCATTCGGATTCGCATTCAGCTCGGCAATGTTTGTGATGATGCGAACGACATCCGAAAGTGTAAGGGTGGCATTGAGTAGATCCTTCTCCGTGGTAGGAAGTCCAAATCGGCGGTTGAAGTGGAAGCGGCCGACCCGAGAAAAATCGTAGCGCTCGGCAGAAAGGATAGACTCGACGTGCGTACGCGCAGACTCCGGGGTCGCGATGTCGCCATCGCGCAGTCGGCGGTAGATCTCGACGAACGCCTCTTCCGGTGTGTGCGCGTGATCATGCGCGAGCGTGGCAGCGATAACGCCCTGTGCAAGTGAGGACCCTTCAAACTTTGAGAGGATTTCTTTTTCGCTCGCGAGTCCCAAGACCCGCAAGAGTGACGTGACGGGAAACTTGCGCTTGCGATCTACCTTCACATAGATGCAGCCATCCGCGTCGGATTCTATTTCGATCCACACACCACGGGCAGGGATGATTTTTGCGGCAAAATAATTTTGCCCCTTGTAGGGGACCGATTCAAAGAAAACGCCGTATGAGCGTGCGAGCTGCGGCACCACGATGCGCTCAACGCCGTTGATAATGAACGTGCCGTGCGGAGTCATCCACGGAAAATCAGCGAGAAATATTTCCTGCTCCTTTTCATCACCCGTCGTCTTATTTTTTAGTCTAACCACCATCGAGAGCGGTGATTCGTATGTCTTCATCGCTCGCTTGGCGTATTGCTCGTCCCAGCGCAATTCCCCAAAGGAAAACTTCACGAGCTTTAATTCAAATTTCTTCCCCGAATGATCGCTGATGGGAGAGAATTCCTTGAAAACGCGCTCCGCGCCTCCTTCCACAAAATCATGGAACGATTTTATCTGCGCCTCGACGAGGCTCGGAAACTTCACCAACGGCTCACGAAACTTTCCGAAGTACTTCTGCGGTCGCACGCTTTTTGCTTTCGCCATGATTACAACAAGCTACCCATGGGGCGTCTCCCGACGCTCCAGGTGTGAATTCCGTTATTAAATTTTTGTATCCAAATGTGCCTTTCGGCACCCCCCCCATTGCTTCAAAAGCACAACCGTAACTCAATCGCTCGTAGCAAATGTCGGGACAATATATACGAGGGGCCTTTACATGTCAAGCCTTCGTTTAGACTTTTTCCACTCCTCTATCTTTGCGTGGTGGCCGGTGAGGAGGACTTTAGGGACCTTGTACTTCTTGCCTTTCCACACGAGAGTCTCGGGCCGAGTGTAGACTTCTGGCGAGGAAACGCGGGAAGCTTCGAGTGACTCGGCTTTGCCCAAGACCTCTGGCACGAAGCGCGTAACCGCATCGATAATAGTCGCTGCCGGCAACTCACCTCCCGTAAGAACATACGGGCCCATGGAGACTTTCTTCGCTTTCAATATTTTTTGCACCCGCGCATCCACACCTTCGTAATGCCCGCAGATAAAGAGGATGTCTTTCTTTTGGGATAACTTCTTGGCCATTGCCTCATCAAATATCACACCGTCGGTTGAGAAAAATATCTTTTCAGCTCCCTTCTTCTTCCCTATCGCTTTTTGAGAGGCGCGCAAAATACCGTCTGCCTCTAATACCATCCCCGGGCCGCCACCGTACGGCCTACGATCCACACGCCCGTACTTATCGCGCGTAAAATTCTTAGGATCGTAAAAAGATATTTTGATTTTCTTCGCTGCCAGCGCGCGACCGATAATCGAGGCTTTAAGATACGGCTCGATAGACTCAGGGAAAAGTGTGACGATGTGAAAGTGAATCATACTTGTATTCTCCATTCTTCCACCTCAAGCGAGGCGGCAGAGGATTTGGAAGACCCCGCAGGGCTTGGCCCGAGGACAGTACTTTTTTCAGCAGAAAAAAGTTGTTCTTCCAAATCCTCTGCCGCCGAGCGCCCCCCCTACTCCCCCTTCAAATCCTTAATGACGTCGTCCACCGTGGTGTCGCGCACATACGGCTCCGATGGTGCACTTGATGGGCGCTCACCGCGACCAGGCGCCATGCCTTGCCCACGCTCAGAACCTTCCGGCTCCTCGATCTTGAGATTAACCCGCGCATCATTTTTCATCCCTACGACGCGCAAAACAGTGCGGATCGCCTTCGCCGTCGCACCCGAGCGACCGATCACCTTGCCCATGTCGTCTTGGTGCACCTTGAGCGTAAGCAGAACCCCCATCTCATCTACGGTGCGGGTTATTTTTACATCATCTGGAAAATCTACCAACGCCTTCACTACGTACTCCAAAAATTGCTGATCTCGTTCCATATCATTTCTATCTACCTGATAACCGAGCAATTATAACAAACTTATGCCTGAACAGGAGCCTCCCCGGCTGCTTCTACTACCACATCTTTAGCCGGCTCTGCTGCTGGAGTTTCCGCAGTGGGAGCCTCTTCTTTTTTCGGTTCGACGTACTTCGGAAGAACGTTGATCTTTTTGGCATTCAAGGCACCGAGCGACACAAGCATGTTGTGCACCGTGTCCGATGGCTGCGCACCCACCGACATCCAGTATTTCACGCGTTCGATATTCAAATTACGCTCCTTGCTCTTAGGATTGTAGGTGCCCACCTTCTCCACAAACTTCCCGGCCTTAGGGCTTGCCGTGTGCTCCACGACGACAATGCGAAAAGAAGGACTATTGATCCGCCCTGTCCGCTGCATCCGTATTTTCAACATCGCGACACTGTACCAGCTTTCCGTTATTTCGCAACCTTTTCTGCCTCCTCAAGCTTCACCGACAACAGTTTGGAGACCCCGTCCTGCCCCATCGTGACCCCATAGAGTTCGCCCGCCGCTGCCATAGTCGCGCGGTTGTGGGTGATAACGATTAGCTGCGATTTCTTGCCTAGCTCCTCTATCATGTCCGCGTAGCGTTTGCTATTGGCTTCATCCAGGGCCGCGTCGGTCTCATCAAGAATCAGAAACGGTGGGGGATTCACTTGTGACATGGAAAAGATGAGCGCAATGGAGGTAAGTGCGCGTTCACCGCCCGAAAGCACCTCCAATCCACGAATCTTCTTGCGGGGGAGTGAGACATCGATAGAAAGCCCCGCGTAGAGTTCCTCTTCTTCGGGTATTGTTTCTTCATCATCCTCTTCCGTCTCAAGATCGCGCTTCGAAACCCGGCGTGGCTGCTCGATATAAAGCTTCGCGTGCCCGCCGCCGAAGAGTTTGGTGAAAAAGATTTGCAATGCCTCATTGATGTGCTTCAAGCCTTCGGTAAATCGAATGTCAATAGTTTTTTCCAGTTCCGTAATAATATCTTCGAGCTTTCCTGCCGACGACTCCAGATCAGCAAGTTCACGTGCAAGAAATTCTTCGCGTTCTTTCGTTTGCCGGAATTCTTTGATGACCGCATCTCCGCTCCCGATACCCGATTCTTCGATCTTTATTTTCAACCGCTCGATTTCTCGTCGTCGCTTTTCTTGTGCTCGCCGATCTTCTTCAAGCAGCGCGCCCGGTGGAATCTCCGCTTTTTCCCAGCCATGCACGGCGGCGCCAATGAGCGCAATACCCTCTCGGACTTCCTCTTCAAATCGTTGCCGCAAGCCCGCCAGATTCGCACGCGCCGCAAGCGCCACATTGAGCTTCCCTTGCGCCTCTCGCACATCTGCGTCAAGCCCCACCACTTCTCGCTCGGCTTGGAATGATGCGTCGCGTGCCTCGACAATTTTCGCACGTTCTGCTTCCGCCTCGAGAGCGAGCCTCGATGCCTCCTCCTCTGTTTTCTTGAGATTTGCACCGAGAGATTCCACCTGCCGACGTACCTCTTCATGTGTCTCGGGTGCTGCCCCCGAAAGGCCGTCTACAAACGCCTTGATGCGACCACGCAGCTCCCCGAGGAGCGCGCGGACGACCGCAATGTCTTCCTTCACCCCCGCCTCTTCCAGGGCCTCGCTCATTTCGCGGGCAAATTGTCGCACATGGGGCACCGCGACGATTTGCTCTACCGTCACCGTATTCACTCCCAAGGCCCCCTCTGCACGTCCTAGTTCGCGAGCGATTTCCTCGTGTTTTTTCCGCACATCGGAAAGTTTGTGTTCGATGTCTCTCACTTTTTGCTCAAGGTGTGTGATCGGCGTATGGGCGCTGCTACCCCTTACCCGCTCCGCTTCTTTCATGCGCTCGGTCAAATTCTTCAGCATCACTTCGTACGAGCGCACCTCCTCGAGAAGTCGCGCATTTTCCTGTGTTATCCACGCATTCTCGCGCGCAAGGTATTCGTTGAGTTTCACCGCAAGCTCTTCTTTCATCTCGCGTGCTTTCTCGATTTTCTCCACTTGAACCCGCAAGAAATTGATATGCGGAGCGAGCTCACGGCGTAGGGATTTTGTTTTATCAATGTTGACTCCCGTTTCCTCAAGCTTCCGCTCGCTCTCGGCTTTTTTGTGCTGATAGAGTTTGAGTCCGAGTGCATCCTCCACCATCTCCCGGCGCTCTTTGGGAGATGCGTTTAGTATCCTATCCGCCTCACCTTGCGAAATAATCTGATAGCCTGAGCCGCCGATGTTTGCCCCCGCCAAAAGGCGAATAACGTCCTTCAGGCGCACCTGCGTGCCGTTCAATAGATATTCATTCTGCCCATCGCGATAGACGATGCGCTCTACGACGACTTCCGCAAAATCAAGATCGAGCAGCCGTTTGGAGTTATCAAAAATCACTTTCACCGACGCACGATTCATTCGCGGCAAGGCGGGGGATCCACCCCAGATCAAATCCTCGCCCTTTTTGGATCGCATCGACTTCATCGATTGCTCTCCCAACACAAAACGAAACCCTTCTGCGACATTTGATTTCCCGCTTCCGTTTGGCCCGACGATAGAGGCGATGGGAGACGTAAAAGCAAGCTCGGTCTTTTTGCCGAAAGACTTGAATCCCGAAAGTTCTATGGATTTAAGACTAAGAAACATTGAGGTTCATTGTAGCAAAATAAAAGCAGCGTCTGCGGGGATACTGACACCTCAGAACAATCGTCTCTTGCCTCCCCTTCACGCAAGATTGAGGTTATATGCGATAACGATGAGGTTTAACCTCATCGCTCAATGTATAATTCGGCCATGGCCAACAGAAAACCTATCGAGATCGGCGAGTGGTACCACTGCTACAATCGGGGAGTCGACAAACGGCGGGTATTCCTCAACAAACGAGATTACGAACGGATGCTTATCCTTATGTATCTAGCAAAGCACGCCCAAGCCGTTCGCCTTTTCGGCATGACTCATGCACGGTTGAATGATGTGCTCGGAAGCGCTTCGTCGTCGTCGAAAGAGGAAAAACCAATCGTCGAAATAGGGGCATATGCGCTGATGCCAAACCATTTCCACTTCGTTCTTAAAGAAATCCGGGAGGGTGGCATTTCTCTCTTTATGCAAAAAGTATTTACTGGCTACACGATGTACTTTAATCAAAAAAATGCGCGTACTGGCGCACTATTCTCAGGTACCTTCAAATCGAAGCACGTCGAAGATGATCAATATCTGAAACATCTCGTTTCTTACGTGCACTTAAATCCAGCAGAACTCATTGATCCTCTATGGAAAGAAAGGACGAATAGCAAGTCCGACATGGAGGAGAAGCTGAAGCAGTATCCCTACTCGAGCTTACCAGAATTCCTAGGAGTGAAGCGACTCCATAAATCACTTCTCAACAACTCAATTTTTGAGCTTTTTGAGAATATACCGACACTGAAACAAATGATTCGCGAGGCAAAAACGTATCGGATGCTCCAGTCCGATGAGGTTAAACCTCATCGATGATCGTATAGATTTACCAACCTTTTGCCTGTAGTGCTTTTTCCGCCGCAGCTTGTTCTGCTTCCTGCTTCGACTTCCCTTCTCCCGTCGCTACCCGCTCGCCTCCAAGCTGGGCGGCAACGACAAATTTTTTGTCATGATCCGGCCCCGTCTGACTCACCACCTCGTATGTCGGCGTGTGACCGAGCAACTCCTGTGAAATCTCTTGGAGTTTGCTCTTTGCGTCTTGCCACAAACGCTTTGCAACCACCTCGTCTGTCTTGTGGAACAATTGTTTTCCTATGAAGTCTCTTGCAGTAATATATCCCGAGTCCAAATACAGCGCGCCAATCAAGGCCTCGAACGCGTTGGCAAGGATGATCTGTCGCGCGCGACCTTGGTCGCGCGCCTCCCCTCGACTGAGGAGGAGAAAATCATTCATGCCGAGCTTTACCGCAGCATCCGCAATACTTTGCGTATTTACGAGCGCCGCGCGATATGCGGTCAAATCCCCCTCAGGCTTCTGTGGATATTTGGCATACAAAAATTCTGTGACGACAAGTTCCAAAACCGCGTCGCCGAGAAATTCCAAGCGCTCATTGTGCTCGCGCCCCGGCGCACGATTCTCATTCAAATACGAGCGGTGTGTATACGCTTGTTCGAGCAAGCGCTTGTCCTTAAACGTGCAGCCGATCCTTGTTTCAAATGTCGAAAAATCCATACACAATGATTCACACTATATCCGGCTCAGCGTGACCGACGACCTCCCCTGCTCTCAATCCGCGATTCTCGGGTCTCCTCGCGCTCTTCCACAGGCTTCTGTGCCTCTACAGGCTCTTCGGTGAGAGACGGCTTTCTTGCGAGCACGTTGATCGCAGGCACAATAATCTTGAGCGTGTCATCATAAAAATTCAAATCACCTACAGTAGAGAGGGGAAACCACTGTGCGTCGTCCAATCCGCCACTCGGCCCCAATCGAATCTCAGTAAACGGCGCTTCGGCAAGAAAGTAGCTGACGCGCTTGCGCTTCTTGCCCCCTTCCACTTTGGAATCATTGGCCACGTATTCATTTACACCGAGCTCTTGCACGATCTTAATATCGAGATTCATTTCCTCCTTTATTTTTCGGACCGCGCCGTCTTTCGCATCCTCACCCCCTTCTACCTTGCCCTTCGATATCGTCCAATGACCGAAAATATCGTGAACAAACGCGAGATATGTTTCCCCTTCCGAGCGAGCGTATACAACAGCGCCCGCAAGGTGTTCTGTCGGCATTTTGGCCGACTTCTGACTCACTTCCTTGCGCGCGTGCCCATCGGTCTTACCAGGCTCACCCAGTTCCACATAGACTGCGCCGAGGACACCATTTACAAATCGCCCCGAAGAGGCACTACCAAATGTTTTCGCAAGCTCGATTGCTTCGTTGATGGCGACCTTAGCCGGCACCTGTGTACGATCAGCATACAAAAGCTCTGTGAGACCCACACGCAAAACATTGCGATCGATCGTCGCGATCTTATTTATCGGCCACTCGGGTGCAGCGCGTATGATGACCTCGTCGATTTCTTTCTGCTTGGCAATCGCAGTCTGAAGAAGATTCTTCATGAAGGGCATATCCGAATCTCGCGCGCCAAATTCCTGTCCGTAATCGGCGAGGCGAGCAAATAATTGATCAGTCGACATGTTTCCTGCCGCAGAATCGCGCTCAAAAAGCACCTGCAGGACGACTGACCGGGCGAGATGTCTGTTTGCCATACTATTTTATTGAAAGATCAAGGGAAACGAGTGGAGGGTTAGGTTTTGGCTGGCTCTTTTTCTTTCGTCTCGGCAGATTGGCCGCTTTCTCGTAATGCAGTCTGTTTTCTTTTGGAACGACGCGCATCTCTCTTCGCACGAGCAACGATGTCCACGACGACACGGCCGTTGTATTTTCCACAATCCGGGCACGCACGATGCGAGACTCGCAGAGCGCCACATTCGCACTTCGCAATGCGTTGCCCAGAAATGGCGTGATGACTCCGGCGCTTACCGGTCTTTGAACGATTGACGCGCATTCTAACTACCATATTGAGGGGGATTATACAGCGTTTGAGCCAACGCGCAACCGCGCGAACAAAATGAAGTGCGATGAATATCGCTGAGGCCAAACTGGGCAATTTCTTTCAGATGACCCGACGTGCCGTAGCCTTTGTGCACCGTAAACTCGTACGAAGGGTACCGCGGTGCGATTCGCCGCATCAATCGATCACGCATGACCTTGGCCATGACTGACGCGAGAGAAATAACAGGCTCGGAATCGTCCCCGCGGACGATGGTCTTCTGGTTTTCGTACTCCAGGGGGGCCTTGAGACTTCCATCGAGAAGCACGGCGCATTCGCGCGGGTCCGCATCGAGGCGCGCGAGCGTTTCTGCGAGCGCTCGCTTGATCGCGGGGACAATTCCATACTTATCAATATATGAAGCAGACGAGGTGCAGACAGCAAAACGTAGCGCATCCGACTGTCGCAATTCAACAGCACGTTCAAATATCTTTTCTCGCACCTTTTCAGAAAGCTTTTTCGAATCCCGCACTCCTTCTATTTGTGACCAATCGAAATCTGGAGAAATACGTACTGCCCCTACCGAGACCGGCCCTGCCAAAGGTCCACGTCCGGCCTCATCGATACCAATGAGATACTTCATTATGGTTAAATCATATCAAATGAAATCCGCGCCCTAAAACACGCGGTGATATACTCAGTCCATGTCGCGCGATTTTGTCCATCTCCACACTCACTCGCACTACTCTCTCCTTGAGGCAATCCCCAAGATTCCTGAGCTCGTACGGGCAGCAAAGATCGACGATCAGGAAGCGCTCGCGCTTACCGACAACGGCAACTTGTACGGCGCGATCGATTTCTACAAAGAATGCAAAGAAAACGGGATAAAACCGATAATCGGTGTGGACTTCTTTGTTGCACCTCGTACGCGACGCGACAAGGAACACCGCGTCGACGACCACACCTACCGCCTCGTCCTGCTCGCAAAAAATGAAGCGGGGTATCGCAATCTTCTCCAGCTCGTTTCCGCATCGCACCTCGAGGGCTTCCATATCCGCCCGCGCATCGATCACGAACTGATGGAAGTACACAAAGACGGACTCATCGCGATCCTTCCTTCGTTTGGCGGTGAACACATTCAACCGATAAAAGACAATGTTGTTGAACGCGCAAAAGAAACGCTCGACACCTATCGCCGCATCTACGCCGACAATCTATTCGTGGAAATTACTCGTCATCCGGAAATCGACGGTCATGAAAAGGCAATGAAGGCGCTCGTCGTAATCGCACATGAGATGAAAATCCCTCTCGTCGCGGCGCACGACACATACTATCTCACCCGAGAAGACGCGCTCGCGCGCGAACTCGTAAACAACATCCGCACCGCGAGTGTACTTAATCGCGACGTCGAGCAAGGTGCGCATGATTTTTCTTTTATTAGCAAAGCGCGCGCAGGCGAACTTTTTTCCGACGTACCGGAGGCCGTGGAGAACGCTGCTCGCATCGCCGAATCCTGCAATCTAGAGCTCAACCTCGGACGGTGGGTCTTCCCTGAATTCCCCATTCCAGAGGGAAGTAGTGCCGATCAAGAGTTGCGCATCCTCGCGGAAAAGGGTTTTGCCGAACGCGGTGTGCAGAAATCGAAAGAAAATGTGGAACGCGTAGACTATGAACTCTCTATTATCGGGAGCAAGGGATACACTCCGTACTTTCTCGTTGTCGCCGACCTCCTGCGTCATGCGCGTGAAGAAAAAATACTCACCAATACCCGAGGAAGCGCAGCGGGTTCCCTCGTCTCATATCTCTCGGGGATCACAACGGTGAATCCAATCGAATACCAACTCCCCTTCGAGCGATTCCTCAATCCCGAGCGCCCATCGCCGCCCGATATCGATATGGATCTCGCTGATGATAAACGGGACAAGCTCATCGCGTACGTGCGTAATAAATACGGAGAAGACAAAGTGGCGCAGATTGGCACGTTCGGCACCATGATGGCGCGCGCGGCAGTGCGCGATGTCGCGCGCGCACTCGGTCATTCGTACGGACTTGGCGATAGGATTGCAAAGTTGATCCCCTTCGGCAAACAGGGTTTTCCGGTCACGATTGTGGGCGCGCTCAAAGAAACTCCCGAGCTTGCGGATATGTACAAAAACGACGCGGACGCGCGCGAGCTTCTCGACCTCGCGCAAAAGATCGAGGGCAACGCACGACATGTGGGTGTCCACGCCGCCGGAGTTGTTATCGCACCTACCCCCGTCAGCGATTTCTCGCCGATCCAGTTTGATCCCAAAGGAAATCACATCATCACGCAGTACGATATGTACGCCATCGAAGAAGCCGGCCTCCTCAAATTCGATTTCCTCGGCCTCACCAACCTCTCGGTGCTCGCCGACTCTGTAGAACGTGTCGAGAAGCGACTCGGCGTCTCGGTCAATCTCGACAAGCTCCCCCTCGATGACGCGAAGACCTACGAGATGCTCTCTCGGGGCGAAACGCTGGGCGTATTCCAGCTCGCGGGCGGTGGCATGACCACCTACCTCGTCGACTTGAAGCCGACCTCAATCCACGATATCAACGCGATGGTTGCACTCTACCGGCCTGGCCCCATGAATTTCATCCCTGCATATATTGAGCGCAAGAAAAATCCGAAGCTTGTGAAATATCTCGACCCGCGCATGGAGCCGATTCTCAAAAATTCCTACGGCGTCATCACTTACCAAGACGACGTCCTTATGATCGCGCGCGAGATCGCCGGCTACTCATGGCTCGAGGCCGACAAATTCCGGAAAGCGATGGGGAAGAAGATTCCCAAAGAAATGGCCGCGCAGAAAGAGAAATTTACGAAGGGATGCGTCGCGCATGGAATGAAGCAGAAGGCCGTACAAAATTTGTGGGAGCAAATAGAGACCTTCGCCGCATATGGCTTCAACAAGGCACACGCCGCAAGCTACGGCAACCTCGCGTACAAGACCGCCTACATGAAAGCCAATTTCCCTGTCGATTACATGGCCTCTGTTCTTACCGCCGACGCGGGCGATGTGGAGCGGATCGCGGAAGTCGTCGCTGAATGCAAACGCATGGGGATTGCGATTTTGCCACCATCGGTACAGAGCAGCTACGGCAATTTTACCGTCACCAATGACACCGAGATTCGTTTCGGATTATATTCCATCAAAAATTTCGGTACAGGAGTGGGGGATTCGATTATCGAAACCCGAGAAAAAACTGACCCATTTGCAGACATCGCCGATTTCCTTTCGCGGGCAAGCGACAAAAATCTCAACAAAAAATCCCTCGAGTCTCTCATCCAGTCCGGCGCCTTGGACGAGCTTGGCGAACGCGGAGCAATGATGGCACACATCGAGACGCTGCTCGAATATCATCGCGAACATACCAAGGTCTCCGCCGATCAAACCTCGCTTTTCGGTGCACACACTACCCGCGCACCACTCCAGCTCCCGCGTACAGAAGCGGCATCCCTCGACCAGCGCCTCACGTGGGAAAAAGAACTCCTCGGTCTCTACATATCTGGGCATCCACTCGACAAGCACAAAGACAAATTCACCGATCCCAAAAAGAGCGTTAAACATGCAAAGGAGCACATGCTCGGCGTGGAGACGGTAATTGCGGGCTTCGTAGAAACCGCCCGTATCAACCTTACAAAAAACGGCGAGCGTATGGCGTTTCTCAAACTCGCCGATTTCTCTGGATCAATCGAGCTCGTCGCATTCCCGCGTACATACAAAGAATATGCGCAGCTATTGGCTCCGGGCGCATGCATCGCCGTCAAAGGCAGGATTTCAGACCGCAACGGCGAATCCAGCTTCGTCGTCGAAAAAGCGAAGGCATTGTAGCCAAAACCGATTTTCTGTGTTATAAATTACACTGGCATCAACAGAGGTTGGGGCACAAATCAGAGGAGGAACGGGTGAGGAAACTCAACAAAAGACGCGAGATATTCAAGGAATGTAGCCGGGCGTTACGTGCAGCCTCCAGTCATGGCACATGCACCGAGAGGCAGAAGGCATACGTTGAACAAGCCCGACTGGCTCTCCTAGACATGGTTCGCGACCTGACGAATTCTAAGAATCAGCGGATTCTGGTCTACATGGAGGGTTTAATGCGCGATCTCCATCCTCGGACTGAGTACTGTCGCGCGATGATCATCCGCGACCTCGCAGATGTCTGTGTAACTCTAAAAAGAGTCACGCAGGATCGTCGTCGCACCGACCACATGAAAATCGTGGATGCGATGATGTGCTGCAAATTCTTAGGGGAGGAGGCGGGAACCTAATATCTTCCAGCATTTCAGCGGCGGCCCCAGTGGTCGCCGTTCCCTTTTTTATATATTCGAGATAGTATGGAAAGCTATGGCCGAGGAACAAGATCGCGATCACAAAAAACTCGGCAAAGAGCTAGATTTGTTTACTTTTTCCGATTCTGTGGGCAAAGGCCTCCCCCTCTGGACTCCCAAAGGCTCCGTGATCCGCCGCGAGCTTGAGCGCTTCATCGTCGACGAAGAGATCCGACGCGGTTATCTCCACGTCTACACGCCCGACATCGCCAAGCTCGATCTCTACAAGAAATCCGGGCACTACCCTCACTACAAAGACTCAATGTATGCACCAATCGTGATCGACGACGAAGAATTCATGCTCCGCCCGATGACGTGCCCGCACCATTTCGAACTGTATCTCGACAAGCCACACAGCTACCGAGAACTCCCCATGCGCATCGCAGAATTGGCCAAGCTCTATCGGTACGAACAATCCGGCGAATTGATGGGCCT
>CAYGKV010000007.1:0-35280 GCA_964350885.1 uncultured Candidatus Saccharibacteria bacterium | reverse complement strand
CGAACCTACGACGTCGGTTTTGGAGACCGAAGTTATACCATTTAACTAATCGCCCAACGTGGGCAGTATACTATGGCTGAGCAAGCCGAGGGAAGCGAGAGCTGGCTCTCACTTCCGAGCGAGCGAAAGACACATGAGGCCGGAGGCCGATTATTTCTTCGCCTCTTTGTGCTTGGTGTGTGCCTTGCACCATTTGCAATATTTCTTGAGTTCTATCTTGCGCGTGACGAGTTTGCGGTTCTTGCGCGACCAATAGTTGACGCGGTCGCATTTCGAGCAGGCGAGTTTGAAAAGTTGATCTTGAGACATGCGCGGCACTATACGGGAAATAGGCCCTTTTTGCAACCGAGCGTCGAACGAGGACTGACTCTGGTCAGCAGATCTCGTTCCACATGCCCAATTTGCTGCCCGTCAGCGTCCGTATAAGCGTATCCACCACGAGCCAGCCGATGAGGATAATGACGAGGCCGACGACGACATTAAAGAAAATTTCCTTGGCGCGATTTAAATCACTCCCTGCAACACCGGTCAGATACAGCCATCCCGCCCAAGCAAAGAGCACGGCAGAAAGAAATACCGTGACATAAATACCCGTGTTGAGGACGTTGCTAGCGAGGACTGCAATACTACAGATCGATTTACATCCACCCACTTCGTTACACTCTTCTGGGACAATTTGACCTGCAAGACCACCGGTCGGAGCAGCGAATGCAAGCGAGGGGGCCATGCAAAAAAGGAGCGCGAGCACCACAAACCAGTTCGAGTACTTCCGAGTCATGCAAATATTGTAGCACGCTGAAGATGCTGTGCGCCGGGCAGGATTCGCCTCTCGCGCTGCTGCGCTCGAGACCTTCGCCCCCTCGTCGGGAGCTGCGGCCCGCGGTTCGAATCCTCATATCTCTGCACAAAAAACGTCCCCAAGGGACGTCTTTTGCACCGAGTGCGTCGGGCAGGATTCGAACCTGCGGAGACCGAAGTCGCGTGGTTTACAGCCACGTGCATTTGACCACTCTGCCACCGACGCAGTGCGGGTATTATGCACTAACCGATGCTTTAGCGCGAGAGCGAACGCTGCGATTGCGCTCCGGCCCCTTGCGGACATCGAAGGTAAATTCGCCCTTCCCGTCGATACCAGCATCAGACTTGAAATCCACCGCCACAGAGCCGCCCTCAAGCACTCCGCGTGCGACCATCATATTGGCGACGGGAGTGAGGATTTTGGTCTGAATGAGGCGCTTCAGCGGTCGAGCGCCATACTGCGGGCTGTACCCCTCTTTTGCCAAATGATCGAGCGCAGCATCTGTAAACGAGAGTGTTATCTGTTTTTCGGTCAGACGCTCGGATACAATTTTAATCTGCATCCGTACAATGTCTTTGATCGCCTCCGTTCCCAAGATATTGAAGAGAATGATCTCATCGAGACGATTGAGGAATTCGGGACGGAAAAATTCTTTGAGAGAACCCATCACCCGCTCCTTCACTTGATCGTAGCGTTCGCCCTCGGTCTTCGAGAGGCCGCTGCCGAAACCCAAACCAGACATCTTGTCGATGTGCTCGGAGCCGATATTTGAGGTCATGATGATGACAGAATTTTTGAAGTTCACGACGCGACCCTTCGCATCGGTTAGGCGGCCGTTGTCCAAGACTTGCAAAAGAATGTTGAAAACTTCCGGGTGTGCTTTTTCAATCTCATCGAAGAGGATAACCGAGTAGGGGCGATGTCGCACAAGCTCGGTAAGTCCCCCACCCTCGTCGTAGCCGACATAGCCCGGAGGCGAGCCGATCATCTTGGAGACAGAGTGCTTCTCCATGTACTCAGACATATCGACACGAATCAAGGATTTGTCGCTATTGAAAAGAAATTCCGCGAGCGCCCGTGTCAATTCGGTTTTCCCCACACCAGTCGGACCAAGGAAGAGGAAGGAGCCTACCGGACGATTCGGGTCTGCAATTCCTGCACGAGACCGTTTGATAGCGTCAGAGACTCTCTGTACCGCCTCATCTTGTCCTACGATGCGCTTCTTGAGTTCGCCGTCGATTCGAGAAAGTTTCTCGGCCTCTTCTTCAAGCATGCGTGCTACAGGCACGCCCGTCCATCGAGAAACGACCGCGGCGATATCTTCTTCAGTAATCTCTTCTTTCAGCACTCGTCGGGTCTGCTGGAGCTTCTTGAGGCGCTTCTGCGCTACTTCGATCTCGCGCTCGAGATTCGGAATTCTGCCATAGCGCAACTCGGCGGTCTTCGTAAAGTCAGCTATGCTCTCTGCCGCATCAGCCTCGATACGCGACTGCTCCAGCTCGCTCTTGGCGCGTTTGATTTCCGTGAGCGTTTCTTTCTCATTCTTCCACTTCATTTCAAGTTCGCGTGTTGCGTCACGGAGATCGGCAATCTCCTTTTCAATTGACTTGACCCGCGTACGCGCTTTCCCTTCTCCTGCCTCCGACTCCTTCTTCAGGGCTTCACGCTCGATTTCGAGGCGCGTCACCTTGCGGTGAGCCTCTTCGAGAATCGGCGGCTTGTTCTCGAGCGAGAGCCGCAACGCAGACGATGCTTCGTCTATGAGATCAATTGCTTTATCCGGTAAGAATCGCTCTGTAATGTACCGCGCGGAGAGTTGCACTGCCGCGACCATCGCATCATCTGTGATGTGCACACCGTGATAGAGCTCATAACGCTCTTTCAGGCCTCGCAAAATCGCGATCGCATCTTCGACCGAAGGCTCGTTCACATACACAGGCTGGAATCGGCGCGTGAGAGCCGCATCGTGCTCGATGTGTTTTTGGTATTCCTTGATAGTCGTCGCACCTACAACGCGAATCTCTCCGCGCGCGAGCGCTGGCTTCAACATGTTGGAGGCATCCATAGAGCCTTCTGCCGCACCCGCGCCAACGAGCGTATGAATCTCATCAATAAAGAGAATGATTTTACCCTCGGAGCGCTCCACCTCCTTCATGACCGCCTTGAGGCGTTCCTCAAACTCGCCCCGGTATTTTGTACCCGCGATCAAAAGCCCAAGATCAAGTTGTATGAGCTCCTTGCCGCGCAAAGATTCAGGCACATCGCCATTTGCAATGCGCTGTGCCAAGCCTTCGGCGACCGCAGTCTTCCCCACCCCAGCTTCGCCGATAAGAATCGGGTTGTTTTTGGTGCGTCGAGAAAGTATTTGGATCACGCGGGTGATCTCGGTGTCACGCCCAATGACGGGGTCAAGTTTGTTCTCCCGTGCACGGTCGGTGAGCGAGCGCGCAAAGCGCGTTAGCGCACGCGGTTTGGCTGTTGTCTCTGTATCTCGGATTTTCCCTTCTTTAATATCCGTGAGCACGCGCGCAAGTGCAGCGCGATCGATACGAAAACGCGACAAGATGTCTGAGGCAGGTCCTGGATGTTCTGCGATACCGAGCAAAAGGTGTTCTGGCGAGACAAACTGATCATTAAACGACGCTGCAATGCGCGGTGCCGCCTCAAACACACGGACCAACTCCGGCGTAAGGTACAGCTGGAAAGAAGGCGATACGGCAGTATTTCCGCTGCTCCCCTCTATCAATTCGAGAATCGAGTCGCTTAGGTGCGCCACGTCGATCTCTACCTGTTCGAGCATAGGCACAACCATCGTTTCTTCTTGCATCAAAAGTGCGGCGAGGAGATGGAGGGTCGATACTTGGTTATGCCCGCGCTCTACCGCAAGCTGGTGTGAGCGGTGAATCGCCTCTTTAGCCTTGGTCGTGTAATTATTGAATGGAGCCATACAATAAATAACTTATTTACAAGCAAATTTTACCACAGATTTGTACATTGTGCGAACTTTTATTACTCTTCTTTTTTCTCTTCCTCGGTGGGTGCCGGCTTCAGGAGGATTGTGGCCGAGACGAATCCCGACGCTGAAGCATTGCGGGAAGCATGGGTGCTTATGCCCAAAAGAGTTCCATCTGAATCAATAAGTGGGGAACCCGAGATTATCGAGTCCGCTGCGATGTCTGTCTCAATGATTCCGGGCCCGGTGTCTGATGCAGTGCTGACAGCTGTCACGATTCCCGCACCGATACGCGCGATGGTCTTCCCGGCAAGCATAACGACTGTTTCCCCCAACATCGGACGCCCCGTCGCTACCGTAACGGGTGACCATACGATCGGCTTCGCATCTGGTTTCGCGTCTACCGTCGTCGTCCCGGTAGTAAAGTGCACAAGACCGGAAATAGTGTCCGTAACGGAGACAGTCGCACGAACTTTCGATTTGTCAGCAAGCTCTGCAACCACATCAACGACGCCCTCACCCAAACTATCCGCATCACCAACGATGGTCCCTGAAGAATCAATGACGATCCCCAATCCGAGAAAAGCCGGATTTTCCGCACCACTCGCATACAAGCGCACGGTCGAGACATTGACGAGCTCTACCGCCTTTGAGATAAGCTCGGATTCTTTTACCACAATGGTCTTCTCTTGCGTGACCACGGTCGCTGCGGACTGGCCCGCAGGGACTACCTTTTCTACCGTACGCTCTATGATTCGATTGACGGTCTGAGCGATTGCCGGTGGCGCCTGATCCATGAGGGAAACCGTGACGATGCCGGTCGCGATCGATGTTACGAAGGAGACAAGAAGGGTGAGGAGTATGATTTGAGACTTTGAAAGTTCCTCCATGTTCATACGCGCATCGTATCACAACCACATAAAAATCAAGGTCTGAGTAATTCTTCAAGCGTCATAATTATACGTTTGAGATCACGTGCCGTGGTATCGCGCCCGAGTGAGAATCGAAGAGTGTTTTTTGCACGCCAAGGATCTCCTCCAAGCGCACCCACAACATGCGAGATTGCCTCCCCTTCCCGACACGCACTCTTCGTGGAGAGCGCTATGCCTTTCGCGTCGAGAGCGAGTACGAGATACTCGCCGCTTCTCTCCCCGGGAATCGAAATGTTGAGCATGTGCGGCATCGCATGTTTTAGATTTCCATTAACAACCACGCCAGGAATTTTCTCCATGATTCCGTGAGCAAGAGCGTCCCGCAAATCTCGCAAGCGCCGCGCCTCACTTTCACGCTCTTTCGCGATCGCGTCGTATGCTTCTGCAAAACCAATCGCGAGTACCGGATCTTCCGTCCCGCTCCGCAATCCGCGCTCCTGCCCTCCTCCGAATACAATGGGGGCGAGCTCCGCGCGATTGCGCAGATACAGAGCGCCGATACCTCGCGGGCCGTAGAGTTTTCCTGAACCAAGAGAAAACATATCAACCCCAAGACTATGTACTTGCGTTTTGAGGTAGAGCGGGGCTTGCCCGGCATCACTGTGGAAAAGAACTATAGAATCATGCTTCTTCTCATGCTCACGTATTGATCGCGCGATTTCTGAAAGTGGCTGAATGATACCGATCTCATTATTCCCCCACCCGACCGACACAAATACCGTCCCCTGTTTGAGTGCGCTCAATATACGCTGGGGAGATATGATCCCGCTTGGATCAGGGTCGACGTGCGTCACGCTGCCTCCCATTCGCTCAACTTCTGCAAAGCATTCCAAGACCGAAGAATGCTCGATTGAGCTGACGATCCAGTGAGTACCTTTCAGCGTACGTCTTTGGAGGAGTAGTGCGCGAGCCGCGCCCACAATCGCGATTGCATTTGCTTCCGTGAGCCCCGAGGCAAAGATCACTTCCCGCGCCTTGCACCCGAGATGCGCCGCGATGCGCTCGCGCGCGCTCGCGAGTGCCCGCCGCGCGACAACCCCCTCTGAATGAATCGCGCCCGGATTCGCGTATATCCGAAGTGCAGAGATGAGCGCTTTTTGCGCTTCAGATACAATCGGCGTCGCGCTCGCGTAATCGAGATATATGCGCCTGTCCTTCGTAGTTTTAACGAAGTAGGGTTTCTTGAATCTCCACATGCGTCCATTGTGCGCGTAAGCGCCTTCTTTTACAAATCGCAAAATAAATTGTATACTCCATCCGACATATCTCCTGGACCGGCCCTATGACTACCTTGTATGAAAAACGAACCAGCACATCAAATCGAACGTCCTCCTATTGTGGCAGTGTTGGGCCACGTCGATCACGGTAAGTCCACGCTTCTCGATTTCATCCGAAAATCAAACACGGTGGCCAAAGAGGCCGGCGGCATAACTCAACACGTAGCCGCGTATGAGGTGGAACGGGAGAAAAAAGGAATCAAGAAACGCATTACGTTTATCGACACTCCGGGACACGCGGCCTTTAGCGCGATTCGCGCGCGGGGTGCCACAGCTGCCGATATCGCGATATTAGTGGTTGCAGCCGACGACGGTGTCAAAGCTCAAACACTTGAAGCCCTTAAGAGCATACGCGATGCGGGCACACCCTTTATTGTCGCGATCAACAAAATAGACAAACCAACCGCGGACCAAGAGCGGGCGATACGTATGTTGTTGGATCAAGAGGTGTACCTCGAAAAGTACGGCGGCGACGTGCCGTGGGCTGCAATCTCTGCAAAAACAGGTGCTGGCGTGGAAGAACTTCTGGATCTCATTTTGCTTGTGGCCGAGATCGAAGGATTTACCGGCGACACATCTGCCCCCGCGAAAGGCTACGTGATCGAAGCGCATCGTGACCAAAAGCGCGGTCTCGCGGCGACCCTCATCATCGCTGACGGCACACTGCGTTTTGGCATGGCAGTACTCGCGGGCCGCTCGCTCGCTCCAGTACGTATTATGGAAAATCACGCGGGCAAAAATATCACCGAAGCAAGCTTCTCCTCACCCATACAACTTGTCGGATTTGATATGTTGCCTGAAGTGGGTGAAGAATTTCACGCATACCCATCTAAGAAAGATGCTGAGCGGGCACGCCCAGCCGCGCCCCTTGCGGGGAAACAAAACGCCGCGCAGCCTGTACTCGCCGAGGGCGAGATCGGCCCCTTCTCGTTGCCCGTCATTATCCGCGCAGACGCGACGGGTTCCCTCGAAGCAATCGTGCAAGAGGCCGCAAAGCTTGGGAGCGAGCATGCGCGGGTACATATCGTGCAATCCGGGATCGGCGCAATATCTGAAAATGACGTGAAGGCAGCAATCGCAAGCGAGACGCCAGCTGCAGTCATCGGATTCAATGTTGGGATCGATGGAATCGCATCAGCGCTCGCCCTTCAGCACGGAATCAACATTGAGACATTCACGATCATTTATAAACTCACCGAGCGTCTCGAGGAACTCCTCCAGGAAGGCGCACCAAAACGGCGAGTGGAGGAAGTTATCGGCCGTGCAAAAGTTCTCAAGCAATTTTCCACCCGCAAGGACGCACATGTCATCGGTGGGAAGGTATCAGAGGGCTTTCTCGAGCGTGGCGGAGAGGTGCGCATCATGCGTCGAAATGAAGTGATCGGAGTCGGAAAGATAAAAAACATTCAGGCCAACAAAGAGGATGTCGGCAGAATCGAGATAGACCGAGAGTTCGGCGCTCAAATCTCCGCCCCGTTTGAAATCCTCCCCGGCGACACGCTCGAGAACTTTAGGGTCTCATTTCAATAATTCCTATGGGATCGATACGCCACACACAAATCGAGGAAGCACTGGCCCATCTTGCAGGCGACTTCCTCGCGCGCGAATCAAACGTGAAGGCGCTCATCACAGTCACGCACGCCGAGGTCGCCCCCCACTTCAAGACAGCCACGATCTATTTTTCTGTCCTCCCGCAAACGAGCGAGAAAGCGGCGCTCACGTTTGCAAAACGAAGCCGCAGCGACTTTCGTGACTACATAAAAAAACACGCGCTCTTACATCCCATCCCGATCGTTGATTTCGAAATCGACCTCGGAGAAAAGAATCGTCAGCGCATCGATGAATTAACGCGGAAATAAATTGAGGCCACGGCGGGACTCGAACCCGCGCATAAGAGTTTTGCAGACTCCCGTGTTACCCCTTCACCACGTGGCCAAAAGTCGGGCTAACGCGTGTACTTTAGCACGTTTTTCTACATGGTATACGCAATTGGTAGGTAGTTTCTGTGCGTAAGCCATGATACGCTCGAACAATGGCGATGCGGAGAAAACACCGTTGGACTGAGAAGCAACTAGTTAATGCAGTTAAGGATTCTTTCAGCTTTCGGCAAGTGATCGCAAAGATCGGCCTTGTTCAGGCAGGTGGGAACTACGAGCACGTTAGGCAATATGTTAAAAATCTAGCACTCGACATTTCCCATTTCAAAGGCAAGGCCTGGAACAAAGGGTTGCGCGGCAGAATAATGCCACTTATTCCAACATCTCAAATCCTCGTCAAAGATAGTACGTACCAGAGCTACAAGTTAAAGAAAAGGCTTTTTGCCGAGGGCATAAAGCCCCAACACTGCGAGGAATGTAAGTGGGCACAGAGAGCTGAGAATGATAGATTACCCCTTGAGCTTGATCACATTAATGGAGACCGTCACGATAACCGCATTGAGAACCTCCGGATCCTTTGTCCCAACTGCCATAGCTTAAAACCCACACATCGTGGTAAAAATAGAGGACGTCGGGGTGGCGTAATTGGTAGCCGCAATTGACTTAAGATCAATTGTTCGAAAGAACGTGTGGGTTCGAGTCCCACCCCCGGCACTAAGACATTCAAAATCAGAGCCTGTCTCCGGTTTTGCTAATGGCTTTGCTCGGAGTGGGACGAGAAGGCGAGCGCGGGGACCCGTGCAGCAGTATGGGTCGCGTGAGCAGGGCTGAGAAACTTTTTTGAGCGGCGGCGAGAAAAAGTGTTCTTAGCAGAGTCCCACCCCCGGCACTTTATAAATCGATAGTTTCCTGTAGAATCCCCACATACTCCGCCTATAGCTCAGCTGGTAGAGCAACTGCCTCTTAAGCAGTGGGTCCCAGGTTCGATCCCTGGTGGGCGGACAAAAGACTGAAAATCTCCACTGCTGGAGATTTTCTGCTTTTGTCCGAGGCGGAGCGATGCGAGCCTAGCAGGGCGAGCCGCGAGCCGGGGTCGCGGAAATTCCTGAGCGACGGCGAAGGAATTATCTGTGACGACATGTGCCGTGCTAGGATAGAAACGTTCGGGCAGATGGCGAAATTGGTAGACGCGCCAGCCTTAGGAGCTGGTCCCGCGAGGGATGGGAGTTCGAGTCTCCCTCTGCCCACGAGCAAGGCGAGTGAGACAGAAGCCGCATGCTTGCGCATGCGGCGTGGGGGTCTCGAAAGGCGGAGCGATGTCGCGCGAGCACGCGCGACCGCGAGCCGGGCCGTCCACAGGTGCCTATCAAGATCGATAGGCGTCGAGAAAATTTGTGAGCGGCGGCGAACAAATTATTCGTGACCGAGTCTCCCTCTGCCCACATATACGTGCCCCTCAGCGCGGGCCGCCAAAATCCGGTGATACGACCGTCTGGGTCTGAGAGCGACCGACGTCAGGATTTCTGAAATCGAGACCGAAGGTGTTGTCGAGTATGCTGAGAATGCCGTAGACAGACACCATGATAAACATGCCCACGATACCCCACAGCATGTGCGACTTTCCCTCTTTGTTGTCCCCTCCCTCGTTTAGTTTCCACAAAAACTCCACAAGCCCCCATATAAAAAGGAGGAATCCTGCCGCAAAAACTATCATTATCGCAGGGACGATGATGAATTCCTCAAATCGCTGCATTACGTCGCCTATCGCATCCATGAAGAAAGACTAGCTAGCATTGATCTATTAGATTTTGGAGAGAATGCATGCTGAACATCCGAGTCAGTGACCGATCCCAGGCCCCTATCCGACCACCTACGGCCTATAGTAAATCCCGCCCGGAATGATAGGAGTGGTATTGCCAACCTTGAAGGTGTTCTGGAGGAGGCGGATGATGCCCCAGATAGAAACCATGACGAAAATCGCGACGACACCGTAAAACATGATCGATAGACCCTTGGCTTTTTCCTCACCCACATTCACCAGATACTGGATGAGACCCCAGAAGAAGACGACAATTGCAAGTGTAACAAAAATACCTATCGCGGCATTCAGCACGCTACTAATGGTGATAAGAGTACCGGTAAAGTCCTGCGCGCTCGCAAGAGCCGGAAACACAAGCATCAACGCAGAAATACCGACAACATGTTTCTTCATAATATTAGGATTACTCATTTATTCTAAGGTACTCTCAATGGTATAAGCAGGGGCTCAAAAGACAATAGCCTTCCCCGCCCCGCGTGTGGATAACACCGCACGCGAGTGCGCCCGCCTTTAGGCGGGTCGAGTGTCAGCCGAAGGCTGATGCGAGAGTGTTATGCACGCACAAGCATGTGCGGGCGAACCCGCACGCGAGTGCGCCCGCCTTTAGGCGGGTCGAGTGTCAGCCGAAGGCTGATGCGAGAGTGTTATGCACGCACAAGCATGTGCGGGCGAACCCGCACGCGAGTGCGCCCGCCTTTAGGCGGGTCGAGTGTCAGCCGGAGGCTGACGCGGTGGGCCAGGCTGGATAAATTAGCGTTTCTTTTCCTCTTTTTTTTCACCGCTTTTTGCAGCGGCAAATAGAGCGCCGCCGACAACAAGAAGAACCACGATCGTCGAGACGACATATGAAGCAGTCCGCGGATGACCTTGGAAAAATTGCACTATAGCAAGAAGAACTACGAGAACAAAAAGCACAACAACCGACCACTCCATGATCCTAAGCGCTTCAGTACGATACGAAGGCCACGTCCCCAATCGACATAGCCACATAATAAATCCCGTACCGTAGAGAACGAGCGCCGTAGCCAGCATAAGACCCACGAAAATATTGAAAAATCCGATTACATGCGAAAGACCGAGCGCGGCCGCCGACATGGGCAAGGCGACCACAAGCGCGATCATCGAAGGTATGAAGCGAGTGAAATATTCCATGCGATTTGAATGGAGCAGCGCGCACATGATTAACTTACCGAAAGGAATGTGTTTTTGAGAAGATTCAAAATGCCCCAAATGGAGAGCATAACAAACAATATGACGATCCCCCAGAAGAAATACGCTCTGACCTTTTCTCTACTGTCGTCACTGAAGTTTAGAATATTTGTAGAAACTCCATAGAGATAGATTACGATCCCGGCGAGAATCAGCACGGGAATCGTGAGATTAATAAGCTCAACAATCTTAATCGAGAGTTCTTGGAAGGTGCGCGGCGCAGCAAGCGCTAACGCAGGAGACGCAATAAGGAGACTAGTAGCAATGACAAATACCTGTCTCATATCACCTTCCAAGAAGCTGCGAGACCGTGCCGCTGATCAATGTCGCTATCACCCACGCACCCAGAATGAGCAAGGCCCCGATGATGACGTACAAGAAGTTATCTTTTGCTTTTGTGAGATCACTCGGGTTCCCTCGCGCTTTGATAAACATGAATCCCGCGACGACGATGAAAAGCGCGATCAGAGGAAGTGCCACCATGACCAATACCTTGAGCGCCCCCGCGATAAACGAAGGAATGTCACTAAAGCTGGAATCCAAAGGATTCTCAAGACGTGTTTGTGCGGTTACTCCCTGTGCGAAAAACACAAAGGCGAGACTCGCAGCGCTTACAAAAAAGTATCGTGTGATGCGTTTGAGGTTTTTCATTGCTTTAAGAGTTGCCCAAACTCTTGGTCTGCACGCTGGATTGCTTCTCTGACTTGCAGTGCCCCGCTCGTCGTATTTTGAATCATACCGCGGAATATCTGATCTGTCTTTTCGGGATCAGGATCAAGCCAAAATCGGGCAAAGATGGTCGAACAGAGCGCAACATCTTGTCCCTTACAAATAGTATCGGGAAGCAACGACGCTGCCCGAGTACTTTTTTGTTCCAGCGCTTTCAAAACATCTGTTCGTGCGGGGGAAAGCCCTAGCGCAAATGAGAGTGAATTAGAATTTACTTTATCCGCGAGGATAAATGCAACCGTGATGGCTCCTCCGGGATTTTTACCAGTGCGAGAAGCTGCCAGCCCATAGACGCGCGCCGTGCTGAGGACAGTGCCGGAAGTATTTGGAGTAGGACGAATCTGCGGCAAAGGCGCAACAACATAATTAAGGTTTGAATTCGTGCGAGAAATAAAAGACGATTCGCTCGCGTAGCCGATATAGAATGCCAAATCGCCTGCAGAAAATGCCTTTTGCGCGTCTGGAAGCGAGCGATTCCAGGAATAATAATCTTTCGATGGGTCGGCAAATTCGGTAAAGAAACGGAGGGCGGAGATAGCGGCTTGCGAATTCTCTCCCTCTTTAGGCGTAAGAGTTGATATTAAATTTCCCCCTACGTCGCGTCTCGTAACAGAACCCCCCGCCTGAAGAATAAGGGTTGCAAGGATGTTTTTTGCATATGGTACGTTTTGATATTCACCAAGTGCAATAGTGGACTGTATGATAGACCCAGAGTCGTCTTTTTTCGTAAGTTTCTTAGATATGTTGAAGAGCTCGTCCCAATACTTTGGTGGCTCTGCAAATCCCCCAGAAGCAAGCAGGTCCTTGTTGACATAGAAAACGAGAGGGTCGGCGAGCAAAGGGACGGCTACAAAACCATCCTGTATAAGAAACGTCTTTGCAGATTCGATAAAGGTGCTCTCAAAATTGGTTTGTGAAAACACAGAGAAGAGCACGGGATAGACCTTGCCACTATTCTTGAGCGCATAATCCTGTCGCATGAGGAAAAGATCAGGGCCCGTACCGCTCGCGAGCGCATTCGTAAGCTCGCTTTCGTATGTCGTTGGATCTTTTTGTTCATACGTCACTTGTTTCAACTCTTGAACCTCTTGAGACGCGCTTCGAAGAACGGCCGAAAACGCAGCCTTGTCGAGAGTCCCCCAGATCGTAATGGAACCAACGGTGTTGGTTTGCCCTCCTCCCACGGCAAGTGCAAATACAAGCACTCCGGCGACCGCGAGACTGCCGAAGGAAACCAAAAGGATGATCTGAAATATTGAAAGTCTTTTCATGGTGTTTATACACTTTCTTTGACTAATCGAAAAACGAGTCCGTAATGATGCGCGCCAGCGGGAAATTCACGCTCCAGTGCGAATCCAGATTCTCGCGCAAGAGCCTCTGCCGCCTCCTTTGTGACGACATCTTCTTTTTGCGGCCCCATACCGCCATATGATTCCCGCCAATCAATGACCGCTAGACGGCCGCTCGGCCGCACGATCCGGCGCGCTTCTTTAAATATCGCAGCTTTATTCTCTATTTGGAAGAGAAAATTCGACACGAGCACCAAATCGAGTTTACCATCTGCAATTTTCGACGATCCCGCGCCCTCAAGATCAGCCCAGATAACCTCGACGTTTTTGAACCCACGTCGATGCGCTTCGTTTTTGAGACGTTTCAAAAGATCGCGTTGAATATCTATCGCGTACACATGTCCTGCGTCTTTTAGCGCTTCAGCAATATGGAGCACATAGATTCCGCTCCCCGATCCAAAGTCGGCAACAGACATACCGGGCTCAACACCGAGTGCCGCGATGTTGCGCCGCGGATGCGCAAAATGTGCCGTCTGTAACGGAGTATGCGTTTGCATTAGTATGTAGTATAGCGAACTTCCAGCACTACCATCGCCCTTTTATGCACACGTTGTGGATGTCCGACATCCATAATTTCGTCATGTATTTATTCTCCAGTCGCGGGTACTTCAAACACCACAAACGAAGCTACCTGGTCCCCTTCACGCAACTTCATAACGCGAACGCCCTGTGTCGCGCGGCTGAGCGTAGGGATTTCTTCAAGGCCAGTGCGGATGGTCTGACTCTTCTTCGACATCGCCACGAGCTCACCACCGTTCAACACAACGGCTGCCCCTATAAGCTGCTTCGTTTTTACTGTGATAGACATGGTCTTGATACCGCTGCCGCCACGCCCCTGCGTTTTGTATTCAGAAAGTTTTGTCTTTTTGCCGTACCCCGTCGAAGAGAGCACGAGGAGTTCGGCGTTTTTCGCCTCCTTTGGAACGATACCCGTCCCCACAATGGTATCGCCGCTTTTGAGTTTGATCCCACGCACCCCTCCGGCTTGCCGACCCATCTCGCGAATGCTTTTTGCGGCACAGCGGATCGCCTGTCCTTTCGACGTGACAAGTACGGTGTCATCGCCGGGATACACAAACTGCGCGGAGATGAGCGCGTCGCCTTTGTCGAGACCAATCGCGATTAGGCCGCTGCGTCGCACTTCGTTGAATTGCTTTGCGGCAGCGCGCTTCACGGTACCATTGCGTGTTGCCATGAGGAGCGACAGACCCTCGACCACTTTTTTCTCCTTCGGCATTGCAAGAATAGAGGTGATGTTTTCTCCCTGTTCGAGCGAAATGAAATTCATGATGGACTTGCCTTTTGTCGCACGCTTGCCTTCGGGAAGATCATACATTTTTAATTGGTATGCTTTGCCGCGGTCGGAGAAAAAGAGCAGATCACTGTGCGCGCTCGCGGTCAAAAATTGGGTTACAAAATCTTCTTCTTTCGTATCGAGGTCCACGACGCCCACTCCACCGCGCTTTTGTCGGCGATATTCGCTCGGGTTGGTGCGCTTGATGTAACCGCCAGAAGTGAGGACGAGCACAGAGTCCTCATCGGCAATCAAATCTTCTGCACTAAGTATCGTCGCGCCGCGCTTCACGATTTTGGTACGACGATCGTCGCCATATTTTTCGATCACTTCGCGAATCTCCTTTTTGATGAGATCCATCATTTTTTTCGCGCTCTTCAGAAGCGCGGTCAATTCCTCGATCAGCGCCTGTACTTCCTTGAGCTCGTCTTCGATCTTTTTGCGCTCAAGACCGGCAAGCTTCTGAAGGCGCATTTCGAGAATCGCGTTTGCTTGAATTTCGGAAAATGTAAACACCTTCATGAGTTGGAGGCGCGCCTCATCCACATCCTTGCTTTTCTTGATGAGCTTAATGATTTCGTCTATATGATCGAGCGCTTTTTTGAGACCGAGCAGAATGTGTTCGCGCGCGAGCGCTACCTTGAGATCATACTTCGTGCGCTTTGTGACGACATCTTGCCGGTGGGCGATAAAATATTCCAAAAGCGCCTTGAGCGAGAGCGTCTGCGGTACGCCATCCACGAGCGCGACGACGTTGTAGTGGAAGGTCTCTTCGATCTGTGTGTGTTTGTACAAATAATTCAAAACCGTCTGCGCGTTCGCGTTGTTCTTGAGCTCGATCACGATGCGAATGTCTTTGGTGGATTCGTCGCGGATATCCCGGATTCCTTCGAGCTTTTTCTCATGCACCAAATCCGCGATCTTGGTGAGGAGATCCGATTTGTTGACACGAAACGGAATCGAGGTAATGACGATATGGTAATCACCCTTCTTCCCTTCCACAATCTCCGCGTCACCGCGCACCACGACTCCGCCACGACCAGTCGAATACGCGTGCGCGATGTCTTTTTGGTTAAACGCGATGCAACCGGTCGGGAAATCGGGGCCTTGCACAAATTGCAACAAATCCTCTGTCGTGGCTTCAGGGTTTTCAATCAAGTGAACGGAGGCCTCGCATACTTCTCGCAGATTGTGCGGCGGGATGTTGGTCGCCATACCGACGGCAATACCGAGCGTTCCATTGAGAAGAAGATTCGGGGTTCCCGATGGCAAGACCGAAGGCTCCATTCTTGTGTTGTCGTAATTGGGGACAAAATCCACCGTTTCTTTATCAATGTCTTTCATCATCTCGCCCGCAAGCCGCGACATTTTGGCTTCGGTGTATCGGTAGGCCGCCGCGCCATCGCCGTCTATCGAACCAAAGTTGCCTTGACCCACAATCAATGGGTACCGCATTGTGAAATCCTGCGCCATTTTTACCATCGCATCATAGACAGACGCGTCGCCGTGCGGATGATATTTGCCCAACACATCGCCGACCACGGTGGCAGACTTGCGCGTCTTTGCCGATACGGTAAGGCCGGCATCTTGCATTGCAAACAAAATGCGGCGGTGCACTGGCTTGAGCCCATCGCGTACATCCGGGAGGGCGCGAG
This sequence comes from uncultured Candidatus Saccharibacteria bacterium, assembly GCA_964350885.1. Lineage (GTDB taxonomy): Bacteria > Patescibacteriota > Minisyncoccia > Phycocordibacterales > UBA2100 > UBA10103. The sequence goes on along the minus strand of CAYGKV010000007.1, from coordinate 19,387 downwards.
AGGTAATGACAGACATCGCATAATCGAGATACGACTCGCGCATCTCGGTCGTAATAGAGCGCGAAACGACGTTGATGTGCGGAGCCTTCTCACCTGAATCCGGCGTTTTTTCGTCCTTTTTGGCAACCATACAGTAGACTTAATTATAGCAGAAAATGACTCCGAACGCTAGTCGAAAATGCTTGAAATATGATGCTTTAGGGGGCTGAGTTCGATGAACCAAATGGGTCAATTCCTCCTTGCGTTTGCTGCGTACCGCTATCGATCTGTATCGGCGCAATCTGTAACCCTGCTTCATCGCGAATCCGACGAAGTTCGTCGGCGGTATTTGAGTATGCGTCCTGCAATTGCTGTTGTGCATCTTTCACATTTTGGAAATTAAATTCATCCTGCGCTCCTCCACCAAGGTTTAATACCTGGTCCCCCTTTTGGATCTTGTGGAAAAACAAAATCCCCCACCCAACGAGAAGCACTGCGACAACAGAGATAGCAATCCCGCTCGCGACGGCCACCTTGTCCTCCTTGGGACCTTGCTTCAGGTTGTTTAAGTTGTTTAAGGATTTTTGGAGCACGGTAGTCTCTTATGCTGATAACACAACGACATCATTCTCTTTGCCCACCAAATCGCGCGGTTTCAAGGTGAGCTTGTCTGCCGGCTTCACGTCCTCGCCCGCTTCTTTCAAAAATTGTTTGAGCGACTTGTCATCGTATAAAACAGGTATCACGATCTTCGCCTCGAGCTTCACCGCAAGTTTCTGCGCCTCGGCGGCATTCAAGATGCCGTTGCCACCAATAGGCACAATGAGCACATCCGGTGAATCCATCTCAAGCACATCATTCGGCACATCCAAATCTCCGAGCGCACCGAGGTACAGAATCGACATGCCGTCGAAAGAGACAGAGTAGATCGTATTGATGCGTCCTTCACCCGCGTACATCGAGCCCGCACCAAAGCTCGTGACCGTGACATCGCTCACTTCGTATTCACCCGGACCAGAAATCACAAACGGCTGCTTCTCTCCGCGCCCCGCCTCAACGCTCCCATTCATATCAGGGTGATGGAGCGGGATGAATGCCACGTCCGCGCCAAAATTGGTCGGCTTGAAATTCTTGGAACTCTTGGATATCGGCCCGAAGACGAGCGTGGTGTCTCCCGCGCTTGCGCGAATACATGCGCCTTCGTGAAATGTGAGAATCATATCGATATAATAGCATTTTTACTCATCCATCAAAATCAGGTATACGGATTCTTCTCCTGTCCTAATACACTTCATCGTGCGAACCAACGTTCACAAGTTCAGCCGCGTCGCCTGATAGAAGGAATAATATCCGGTAGTGATAATTGATATCAGATGCCCAGACACCCTTGAGCGCCCCAGAGAGCATGTGCGTCTTGTTTCGTGTATTGAATGGATTGAGTGCGATGCGATCAATAAGCTCGGCCGTTTTCTCGCGCAGCTCCGGATGTGATTTCACAAACGCCTTAAGCCTGCGATCAAAACGTGGAGTTGTTTTGATGCGCATACCCAGCGGTCCCTATATGCCAAGCCTTTTAAACAGAGCGCGCGCAGACGCGTGTGTTTTCGTCTTACCATTCACTGCTTCCCGAATACTCAAAAAAGTCTCGATAAGAAATCGATTGCGCAACGCGGTCTTCGCGGCCGTGTCGGCCTCTCGCGCAAGCTTTCTCATACCTGTCATATTCATGTTTTTTGTCACCGTGTTCATGACTGTATGGTACCAGACACAGCACATAAAATCTACTATCCCCCGCACAAGCGAATTGACTTATATATAGAGAGAGAGTAGCTTGGCTCGTAGGCGCATTGGATCCAAACCAATGCAAATTCCTCGCCAAGCACTTTCTGGGATGTCCAGAAGGCAGGCTTGGTTGAAACCAAGGAGAACACATCATGAAGAAATTCATGAAGACTCCGCAGGCATCCGCGACAAAGACGGCCCAGATCGATGTGGCCATGGATTCGTCGTCAGTTGCCGGCATCGCGGCGCGCGAGGCCTGACCCAATGGCCGGACTACCGTGGGCCATAGGTCTCAGGGACCTGTAAGGCCGCACCCTCGGGAGGGCAGCTTGCGTGACGCAGCTGCCCTCCTTTTTTATTTTTCTTGCTTTCCCCATCGATTTCATATATATTGTGTGCATTATTCATTAACAGAGCGTTCGGTAACGCTTCCCTGCAGACTGATACGGTAGCGCAAGCAGGATAGCCCGAGCGTACAAAACAATGGTTACAGAAGAAAAGAAGGTTGTTATTATCGAAGAGAGTGACGTGGAGACCGTAGTCGAAAAGCAAGGCCCAATGGCCGAGATGCTCCAAAAATCCGCTACGCCAGCGACTATAGATGACGTGGTGGAAGGCCCCGTGATCGCAATTGGTCGCGCGCGCGTCTTTATCGATCTCGCGCCATACGGCACCGGCATCATCTACGGCCGCGAATACCTCTCGGCGCGCGAAGCGCTGAAGAATGTAAACATCGGCGACATTGTGACGGCGAAGGTCGTGGGAATGGATAATGCCGAAGGCTATATCGAACTCTCGCTCCGCGAAGCACGGCAGGCGGTCATCTGGAACGAAGCCGAACAAGCGGTGCAGAAAAAGACCGTTTTTGAACTCACCGTTACCGATGCCAACAAAGGCGGACTCATCATTAATTGGAACGGCTTGGCCGGATTCTTGCCAGCTTCGCAGCTTGCGCCTGCGCACTATCCACGCGTCCCCGATGGTGACAAAGAAAAGATTTTTGTTGAATTGAAAAAAATGGTCGGACAGAAAGTGGAAGTCATGGTCATCACGGCAAGTCCGAAAGAGCAGAAGCTCATCTTCTCTGAGCGCGGTGCGGGAGTGACGGAGCGCTCATCTCTTGTAGGAAAATATCATGTGGGCGATGTATTGAGTGGCGTGGTTACCGGTGCCACCGAATTCGGCGTGTTCGTAAAGCTCGAAGAAGGACTCGAAGGCCTCGTGCACATTTCCGAAATGGATTGGGCGCTCGTTGAGAATCCAAAAACGCGATTCAAGGTGGGAGACGCGGTGAAGGTGAAAGTGATCGAGGTCAAAGACGACAAAGTCTCACTCTCGATCAAAGCACTCCTCGAAGATCCATGGGGTGCGGCTGCTCAGAAATACAAAAAAGACCAGCGAGTGGATGCGGTCGTGATCAAGTACAACAAGCACGGCGCTCTTGCATCGATCGAAGAGGGCGTTGCGGGCTTGGTACACATCTCCGAATTCGCGAGCGAAGAAGATCTCCGATCCAAGCTCGAACTCGGCAAAGTCTATCCTTTCACGATTACATTCTTCGAATCGAAGGATCGTCGCATGACACTGAAGCCTGTCACGAATTAAACTGGTTCATCGCGCGCTCGGAGCCATCGAGCACGATCGCTTCGAGCGCCTGCGCGGCTTTCTTAAAAACCGGCTTTAGATCGGCGAGCTCTGCCGATTTGAATTTCGCCAAAATAAATTTCACGACCTCTTTTTCACCAGAGGGTTTCCGCAATGCGCCCCCGGGAGTCTCCGGCGACACGCCAATACGGACGCGTGTAAACTTCTTGGTCTTCACCGCCTTCATGATGGACTCCACTCCCCTGTGCCCACCGCTTCCTCTATTGAATGAGAGCTTCATCGAGCCAATCGAAAGATCCAGATCGTCATACACGACGACCATACGCTCTGCTGCTTTCTGGCTTTTCACAAATTTCGCTATGGCGGCACCCGATTTATTCATAAACGTGTCTGGCTCGACGAGGACAACTGCCGTTTTCCCTATCATGCCACTTGCCACACGCGCTTTTGCCTTCTTGTCCACCTTCCATTCGCCAAATTTCATCTGATGCACGAAAAAATCGAGCACTATGCGACCGGTATTGTGTCGCGTCCCCTCATATTCCTCTCCTGGATTGCCCAAGCCAACGATTACCCATGCCATGAGGGTGCAGTATAGCGTATTTCTGTCCCGGAGAGTAATACTGTGGGAGAAAAAATAAAAAACTTGCTGCGAAAAAATTTCCCTTACAAAAAAACCGTATGCAACATCACAAACACTTGGTGTCAATGCCGAACACGCAGTAGAATGTCTCCATGAATGATCCCGTGATGCAAGAAAATTCATCACCGGAAATTAAAAAAGGTTCGCAGGGTTCATTGCTCGGCTACACCGTGGTTGCGCTCGGTCTCGCGCTCTTCATCCGCTTCTTTATTGCAGCACCATACGTCGTTCAAGGAGCTTCGATGGAACCAAACTTCTCAGATTGGCAGTACTTGATCGTTGATCGCGTGTCATACGACTTTACCGAGCCTCATCGTGGCGACATTATCATCTTCGACCTCCCTCAAAATACGAGCCGCGCCTTGATCAAGCGAATTATCGGCCTCCCCGGAGAGACCATCGTGCTTTCGGGCTCTCGCATCAGCATTATCAACGAGCAAAACCTTCAAGGCTTCACGCTTCCCGAGCCGTACCTCGATCCAGCCAATCAAGGTGGCGTAGGCGATATGCGTGTCACCCTCGATCAAGACGAATTTTTTGTTCTTGGCGACAATCGCCGCGTCTCATCCGACTCTCGCATGTGGGGAGCTCTGCCGCGCGAAGAAATCGTGGGGCGCGTGCTGTTTCGTTTGTATCCATTTCAAGAGATCGGCATCCTTCCCGCGCAATTTACGTACACGACCAACATATCCGCTTCTTCCGAACAATAATCAGATATTATGATTAGACTGAAGGACACTCAGCATGCCAATACTGCGTCATTCCTAGGATCTGCTATTCGAATCGCCGAGTATTACGGATTTTCTCCGCTTGAAGAAATGGCGCGCGCCGCCGCTCCAGAGCTCGGCGTAACGCGACGACCGATCATGCCACTTTCGAAAGTAGAATCTGAAGTATCGTTTGCACGACGCGACGAGAGACCGCTCCTCTCTTCGGCGCGCAAATGCCTTTTGTCGGAGAAGAAAGATGGTGCGGTGCTCGCGTGGCGAATTCTCAACAACACCTCCGTAATCCCGACCATAACGTTTGAGCTGCATATCGTCGGGCCGGGAAGTGCCGTCGCAGAGGCACTCCTCGTCATCGTCGCGAATGCAATTGCGGAAGAGGGCGGGATCAAGGAGCGTGTGCTGAGCGTCAACAACATAGGATCGCCCGATTCATCCAATAGATATGTCCGCGATGTGGGATTGTATTTGCGCAAACACATCGAGTCCATATCGACAACGCTTCGTCCGCGCGCAGCGAGCGATCCCCTAGGCACACTCGTGCAACTCATCGAGCGAGGCCATCCGGCAATCTCACGTGCACCACAGGCGATGGAATATTTGACCGAAGAAGAGCGCCGAAGATTTTGGGAATTCCTCGAATACCTTGAGGTGTTTGGTCTGCCGTATGAATTAAACGCTCACATCCTCGGGAGCCGCGACTGCTGGTCGCATTCGTTGTTTGAGATATCAACTCCAGACACTGAGAGTGGCACCCATATGCCAATCGCATTCGGTGGACGCTATGATCCGCTCGCAAGCCGCTTTGCACAATCGCCCGCATCGGCTGCGGTTGTTTCAATCACCTGCGAAGTGCGCGGTAAGACGCGGCCCAAGCGCGAGGCGCGCGCCGGAAGCGGAGAAGCGCAGCCAGCAATTTATTTTGCACACCTCGGTGACGAAGCACGCAGGCGCGCAATCTCGGTCCTCGAGAGCCTGCGACGGGCAATGATCCCAGTGCACCAAGGTCTCTGGTACGAGCGCATGGCGGAGCAGATGAACGCCGCGCGCGAGCTCGCGGTGCCATACATCATCATCATGGGACACAAAGAAGCGATGGAGGGGACGATACTCGTGCGCGAAGTCGCCACAAATTCACAAGACGCGATTCCTCTCCCCGAATTATCCAACTACCTCCGCCGCCGCCGCATCGGCGGCCGCGCGGAAGCACTTGCCTAGCCTGAATGATGAAAAAATTTAAGGGTCTTATCTTTGATTTCAACGGCGTCTTACTTTGGGACACCCATCTCCACGATGAGGCGTGGAGAGAGTTTTCGAAAAAACTGAGAGGACATCCGCTCGCACATGATGAAATGGTCCAGCACGTACACGGACAGCCGAATAAAAATGTGCAGGAATATCTTCTGGGCCGCCCTGTGCCCAAAGAAGAATCTCAGAAATTCTTGGAAGAAAAAGAAGCTCTTTATAAAAACGCTTGCCTCGCTCTCGGGTCGGAATTCAAGCTGTCGCCAGGTGCCATCGAACTTCTTGAGCAACTTCGGAGAAAGAAAGTCCCTTTTACCATTGCCACATCCTCCGAGATCGGTAACGTGCGATTCTTTTTTGATCACCTGCATTTGGGGACGTGGTTCGATATGGATGCTGTCGCTTTTGATGACGGCACTTTCCCCGGAAAACCCGCCCCGGATATTTATTTGAAAGCCGCGAGAATACTCTCCTTGAGGCCGGAAGATTGTGTTGTTATCGAGGATGCACGTTCGGGAATAGCCGCCGCACATGCCGCGGGCACAGGACACATAGTCGCGATTGGGCCAAAAGAGATGCACGAAACCCTGATGAAAATTGAGGGTGTAAATGAAGTCGTAGAAAAACTGAGCGAAGTCGACGTACCAAAATTGTTCGACTAGCGCCTAGTTCTCTCTTCTTAACCCAGCCCCCGATCATCTCCGCCGCCGCATCGGCGGACGGGCGGAAGCGCATATATAAGGGACGTGGCATTTTGACTTTTGAACTGAGTCTGCTATTATCTCGCGACATGTCAATCAATGCAGAAGTATCAAAAAGCGGCAATGAAAGCACGCTTTCCACCATTCGCAAATTCAGCCGGCGCGTACAGGGAACGGGCTTGGTGAGAACCGTCCGCGGTCAGCGCTATTTTGTGCGTGGCGCGTCCAAGATCGTAAAGAAAAAGCGCGCCCTCAAGCTCATCAAGCGCCGTGCGGACTTCAAGCAACTCGTTAAGGAAGGCAAAGTCTCCGAGACCCCTGTAGGTCGCGGCCGAGGTCGCCCATCTTTCAATCGCGACCAACCTCAAACCCCGAAGCCCGAAGCTCCTGCGATCCCTCGGTAATGTCCTCGGAGAGCATTTCCATAGAGGGTTCCCTTATGTTGCGTCTTCGCTCGGAGAACATGAGAGCACGCTCTCATGTTCGTTCCTCGCTAGTCGCTATAAAGAAGACATTTCGCGGCCCCATACCGCCGATTCCATTTGAGAAAATAGCGGGCGCCGTACTCGGCGCCCGCTACGAGCTTTCGCTCGTGATCTGCGGCGACACACTCGCGCGCCGCATGAATCTGAAATATAGAAAAAAGAAGTACGCGCCGAATGTACTATCATTCCCTCTTTCAAAGCAGGAAGGTGAGATATTTTTGAATGTGCGCGCAGCGGCGCGCGAAGCGCGCCGCTACAAGATCACCCTCGAAGAGCGTCTCGCGCTCCTATTTGTCCACGGGTGTTTTCATTTGAAGGGCCTCTCACATGGGCGTACAATGGAGGACAAGGAGCGCGGCGTCTTGCGCGCTTTCTCGTACCAATGGCACGGCAATTCTACACAGGAATAGATATAGGGACCTACCACGTCAAAGTGGTTATTGCAGCACCGGGAGAAAACCCCGATCTCCCTCTCACGATTCTAGGTACGGGCACCTCGTCCTCGCGAGGGCTTCGCCATGGCTACATTATTGACAAGAAAGAGGCGACGAAGGGCGTTTCTGAAGCGCTCGCGCGTGCAATCGGTTCCGCAAGAGTAAAGGTCCGCAGTGCGCGCGTGGGCCTGGGAGGTATCGGCCTCGACGAAATACGAAGTACGGGCGAGGTCGCGCTCACCGCCTCGGGCGGCATCGTGACTGACCGTGAAATCGAGCGCGCATTGCGCGAAAGCGAGAAGCGTGCCGGCCCCAAATTGACCAACCGCACGATCGTCCATGCAATCCCGCTTGAATATCGAGTGGATGGCGCCAAAGTCTTCGGCAAACCGCTCGGTCTCCAAGGCACGCGGCTCGCGGTGGACACGCTTTTGATCACCATGCTCTCTCGACACCAAGACGACATTGTGGAGGCGGTAGAAGCGGCAGGAATCGAGGTTGAAGGGATCATGGCTTCCCCTTTGGCTGCGAGCTTGGTCACGCTCACTAAGGCACAGAAGACAGCCGGCGTTGTCTTGGCAAATATTGGCGCGGAAACATTGTCCGTCGCGGTGTTCGAAGACGATACACCGATTTCGCTCAAAATCTTCCCTACCGGTTCCGCACAAATAACTGAATCGATCGCACTTTCTTTCCGCATACCTCTGCCGGAAGCCGAAAGTTTGAAGCGCGGAGGCGTAACCGGCAGCGAGGTGTCAGAAAAAAAGATGCAAACGATCGTCGGCGCACGCCTCAAAGAAATGTACACCGTGGTCAATGCACATCTCAAATCCATGGGGCGTCATCGTTTGCTTCCCGCAGGTGTGGTCATTACTGGCGGCGGCTCTGGCCTTACCTCAGCCGCAGAAATAGCACGCGCCGTTATGCAACTCCCGTCGCAGGTCTCGCAGATTGGACAGATGCCCCGGTCATCGGGGGTTGACGCCTCGTGGGCCGTCGCCTACGGCTTGTGCCGCTGGGGTTACGCTGAAGATACGAGCGGTAACCGACATTCGCTCGGGGAAATCGCCAGCGACGCATGGGACTCTCTGAAGCAAGGGGTGCGAAACCTCCTTCCCTGACCTGCGACTCCCGACCTCTGGCTGGATTATGGTGATTTGCCTTGCATTAGAATATCAATTTCGTCAAGTTTGCGCTTTCCCTCAAAGTGCTATGATGTCCCCACTATGACCAAACAAGTGAAGCCTGACGTAGAGTCATTTGCGAGAATTCGTGTCATCGGAGTCGGAGGTTCGGGAGGCAACGCCGTGAATCACATGGTCGCTTCGCATGTAATGGGTGTCGACTTCATCGCTATCAACACAGACGCGCAAGACCTCCACAAATCCAAAGCAAAACGCAAAATCCATATCGGAAAAAACCTGACGCGTGGATTGGGGGCCGGTATGAATTCTGAACTGGGAAAACAAGCAGCGGAAGAAACGCGCGACGACATCCAGGAAGCCGTGAAGGGTTCCGATATGGTATTCATCACCTGCGGCATGGGTGGTGGCACGGGGACAGGCGCAGCGCCCACGGTCGCAAAAATCGCACGAGAATTGGGCGCGCTCACTGTCGGAGTCGTTACGCGACCGTTCAGTTTTGAGGGTCAGCAGCGCATGCGTCTTGCAGAAGCCGGGCTTTCTGAATTACGCAAAGCGGTGGACGCACTCATCATCATCCCAAACGACAAACTCCTCGCGATCGTTTCCCGAGAGACCGGCATTAAAAACGCATTCGCGATGTGCGATGACATACTGAAACAGGCTGTGGAAGGCATCTCAGACCTCATCACCACGACCGGCATCATAAACGTCGACTTCGCCGACGTTCGCGCAATCATGCAGAATGCCGGGAGCGCTCTCATGGGCATCGGCACTGCGATCGGCGAACACCGCGCCGAAATGGCTGCTCGCGCCGCAATAAATTCTCCATTGCTCGAAGTCTCGATCCAAGGAGCGAAGGGCGTGCTCTTCTCTGTCGCTGGTGGCGATGATTTGGGTATGCTCGAAGTCCAAGATGCCGCCAACGTCATCACCGAAGCAATCGATCCGGATGCAAAAGTCATCTTTGGTGCTGTTACTGATCCTTCGCTCAAGAAGGGCCAGGTACGCGTGACCGTCATCGCGACAGGTTTCCCAGAGCCAGGCCAGCGATCCAATCTTTTTGCAGGTTCTCAGCGCCTTGTAGCCAAGAAAGATCAGGATGTGCCGCCAGTAAATCCACGAGTTCGCGAAGAGATGAAAAAAAGCGAAATCGTCGTGGAAGGATATGAAAAACCGATCGTGAAAGACACGCCAAAAATCGACACGAAGATCACTCCTAAAGTAGACGACGAAGATGATAATTGGGGTGGCTTGCCGTCTTTCCTACGTCGCAAATAGTACGGTAGAATAGCGCGATGACAGAAACATATGAGCTTTCGATAGTGGGCGGCGGCCCCGCAGGGGCCGCCGCAGCTATTTACGCCGCGCGCAAACGCATCAAGACCATCTTCATCACCTCCGAGTGGGGCGGCCAAAGCACCGTCTCTACCGATGTGCAAAATTGGATAGGGACACCCTCAATTTCCGGCGCAGAGCTCGCCGCCAACCTGCGCACGCACGTGGAAGGCTATAAAGGAGAGTGGCTTACCATCGTTTCTCCCGCTCTTGCGGAATCGCTCACGACACACGAAGATTCGCTAGAAATAACTGCCGCAACCATGGGAGGAAAAGAAAAGACGATCTACCGAGCGCAGACGCTCCTGATTACGACCGGGGCAAATCGCCGTAAGCTCGAGGTGCCAGGGGCAGCGGAATACGACCAAAAGGGTCTCACCTATTGCGCCTCGTGCGATGGCCCGCTCTTTGCCGACAAGGATGTCGCAGTAATCGGCGGAGGCAACGCTGCATTCGAGACAGCGCTTCAACTCCTCGCATACTGCAAAACTGTCACGCTCTTCAACAGAGGCGATACATTCAGGGCCGATAAAATAAGCGTGGACTCTGCGCTCTCCCACCCCAACATGCGCGTCATCAAGAATTCCGAAATCGTAGCGGTAGAGGGTGCGCAATTCGTTACAGGCTTGCGATGGAAGGATTCGCTCTCTGGCAAGGAATCACTCTTACCGGTGGAAGGTATTTTTGTCGAAATAGGTCTCCTTCCCAATACCGGCTGGCTCGGTACCACGCTTGAAATGAACGCGGTCAAACAGGTCAAAGTCGATCCACGGACGCACCGCACCTCTCATCCTCGCATCTGGGCTGCTGGCGACTGCACCGACGGCCTCTACCACCAAAACAACATCGCCGCCGGCGACGCGGTAAAAGCGATCGAAGACATGTATATGTTTCTCCGACATCTACCGCAAGGAATCTGAGGTTTGGCTGATATCTGAAACGTATCCTCCAAAAGACTTGGCTTATTTGCCTATTAGAGATACATTTCTCCAAGAGGAGGGGACGGTTCCCTTCCAAATAATAGGGAGAAGTGCCTTGAGAAAAATCCGCCTCTCACTGCCACGGGCAGTGTGTGAACACCTAGGAAATGGGAGGGCAAAGATAATCGTCGTCCCCAAGACGAGACACGTCGATGACATTCAGGGCCACTCAATCCTGGTTGACGTCAACGGCGGAAAGTTTGGGACTACAGTGACCTCCGTCAAGACATACTCTAATGTAGAGACGGCGCTCGAGGAGGAGTCTCCAAAAAGCATCCTCGCTGGATGCACGATTAAACAAGCCATCGAGTTCTGGCGGAGTCATACGCCAAAGCACCTAAGAGAGGGGCCTGTCGTCGTCTTCAACACTCGTTGACACCCGTCGCCGCCCCCGGGTAATGGGGCGGCATTCTACTTTAATGCCTAAAATGCCGGATACCGGTAAAGACCATCGCGATATTCGCAGCATCGGCTGCGTCTATTGAATCTTGATCCTTTTGCGAGCCGCCGGGTTGTATTATTGCCGTCGCACCTACTGCCGCAGCCTCCTGCACACAATCGGGAAACGGCATGAAGGCATCGGAGGCCATGACTGACCCCTTAAGAGATATGTTTGAATCCTGCGCCTTCTGCGCGGCAATTTTCGCAGAATAAATGCGACTCATCTGCCCCGCGCCAATGCCGAGAGTCGCACCGTCTTTCGCGTACACGATTGTATTTGATTTAACGTGTTTGCAGACCGTGAAGGCAAAAATCATATCGGGCAGCTCTTTCTCCGTCGGAGCACGCTTGGTGACTGTCTTTACTTCTCCATTAAATACCATGGCATCGGCTTCCTGCACCAGTAATCCCCCGGCAATCGAGCGCATCATTACTCGCTTCTCGGAAGGGTTCGGCATCGAGCCCGTCAACAAGACGCGGACGTTTGGTTTTACGGAAAGAATCGCAAGCGCTTCGTCTTCTGCGTCCGGGGCGATCACTACTTCAAGAAATATTTTTACCAATTCGGTAGCAAGCTCAGCAGTGAGCGTGGAATTCAGGGCGACGATGCCGCCAAAAGCAGAGACGGTGTCACACGCGAAGGCGCGGAGATATGCATCGTGCACATTTTCACCGACAGCAACACCACAGGGATTCATATGCTTCACGATAACAGCCGCCGGCTCTTCGAATTCTGCGACGCACTCAAACGCCGCATCAGCATCCTGCAGGTTGTTGTAGCTCAGCTCTTTCCCCTGCACCTTGCGCGCAGTTGCTACACCCGGGCGCGTATCTCGTGGGTCGATATAAAGGGCAGCACGTTGGTGCGGATTCTCTCCGTAGCGCAAGACCTCGGTACGCTTGAGATTAAGCTTCAGTTCTTCCGGAAAATCCAAGCCTTCTTCGCTCATCGCCATAGCTTATCACAACGAGCGAGAAGGTCATCGCGGCAATCGAGAGATCCCGGAAAAGCACTTGGAAATTCGCAGGATTAAAGACAACTATCCCAAGAAGCATTGCCGTTGCGGCGACCGAGGGCCAGAATATCCTCCACCCGGAGAGTATCCAGAGCGCGAGCACAATCTCTACCGCACCAAAGGCGTGCAGGAGCACTTCATCGGGCACATACCCTTTTACAAAAAACGGAAAGTACCCTATCCACGAATATGGATCGACGAGCGCATTTATCGGCGGATAGAGGAAGGCAAACGCTGCTCCGACGCGTAAAGACAGGTACGCCGCTTTCTCAGCGCTCATGCTATTCGATGACGTTCACTTTGCCGAAGAAATTCGCGTTGTTGTGATCGTGATAACCCCATGCTCCCGCCTTATCGAAGGTGAACGAATAATCATCGCCACCCGCACATTGGTCGAACGAGGTATTCGCCGTGTCGGGGCAGTGCTCCTGACGCGACGTGCCCGAATAGACGATATGAGAAGGGTGCATTGCCGATGCGACCCACATTTTTATCCCACTTTCATTCTTCCATGTCACCGTACCTCCCTTCTTTATAGTTATCTCTTTCGGAGAGAATCCTTCGGCACTGTATGTTATCGTTGCGGTCATTGGCTCTGTAACGATCATCTCAGGTGTATCGCTGCCAGGAACCGGCATCGTCTGCTCAACACCACCTGCTACTGGTCCATTCTCCATCGCGGGTGACTGCGAATCTTGCCACCACCAATATGCGCCGCCCAGAACTACTATCGCTACTGCTATCCCTATAATCTGTTTCATGTATTTAAAAAATAAAGTGGCTAGTATGCGTGCGATTATACTATGGCAAGGGCCTATCGTTTCCTTGCCAAAAATTCCTTCCCGTGGCCTATATCAATATTGACGGGAATCCCCTTCTCGCACAGCTCGCAACTACTCTCTTCCCACGAATCGAGGTGCACGCGAAGAAGCTGATCGAAGAGGGGAGGATTACCCACCTGCTCCTTTGTTACGTCGCCGCGATTTACGAGGGCGATGGCTCCTGCCACGTCTGCTCCCACAGCACGCGAAGCTTCGACTACCTTTGCGACAGACCCCCCGGTCGTTGTCAGATCTTCAACAACGAGAGTCCGTTTACCTTTCATCACCTTGTCGTATCCACGCTTGATTATGAATCCCCCCTTTCCATCCTTATCTGCATATACGGCGAAGACCTCGCGACCTGTGATCTCCGAGAGATGAAATGCCGTCCATTGCGAAAGGATCGCAGCACCGATGGCGGGCCCAATGACTACCTCAACGTTTGCATCCTTGAACCGTTCGGCCATCTCGCGGCAGACGCGCGATGTCTCGCGTGTAAAAGTATATATCGCATCTTTGAGAATATACGAATCGGCGTGCCTTCCCGAGGTCAAAACGAAGTGGCCAGCGCGAAATGCCCCGACATTTTGCAAAAGCTCGAGTACTTCATCTTCAGTCATATCGAAGTATCTTATCTGCTGAGGATAACGAGCGCAATGAAGACGTGTGTGTATTCATTGCCGAGTGACGCAAGCAGTAAAAGCGAAGCTTTTCAGAACACCGCGCGTATTGCGCTATCAAGCTCTGTGGCTTTCTTGCGAGCGGCCTCTGCAAAATCAGGACCGTTGGACGCATAAATGATCGTTCGCGCCGTAGAGATAATAAACCCTCTGCCGCGCGCGTCCTTCCCATTTTTAACGGATTGCTCCAAATCTCCCCCCTGCACTCCGATTCCTGGTATAAGAAGCGGCATCTCTGGAGCTACTTCACGGACGCGCTTGATATCCGCAGGGTACGTGGCGCCAACGACAAGCCCGCAATTTTGATTCGTGTTCCATTTTTCTGCAAACGCACGCGCAACATGAACAAAGAGAGGACGCCCATCCACCTCAAGATCCTGAAACTCTCCCGAGCCAGAATTGGAATTTTTGCACAATACAAAGATCCCTTTTTCTTCACGCGCAAGAAATTCTTTGAGTGATTCCCCTCCCATATATGGCTGCACCGTTATCGCGTCCGCATGCAAGTAATCGAACGCGGATTGAACGTACCCGTTGTTTGTATTTCCGATATCTCCGCGCTTAGCATCTAAAATGACCGGAACATCAGGTGCTGCTTCGTGGATATATTGGATCGTTTCTCGGAGAGCGCTAAAACCCTCATCTCCATACGCCTCATAAAACGAGGAATTGGGCTTGTAGGCGCATACAAGGTCTTTGGTCGCATCCACGATGGCGCGGTTGAATCCGACGATGGTCTCGCGGACTCCCTTACCCCGTGCTGATTCGGGGATTTTTTCAAAATCGCTATCAAGCCCCACGCACAAAAATCTTCCTTGCTCCCACTGTTTTTCCAGAAGCTCCCGAAAATTCCGACTCATTGCGCTTCATACTACCCTCTCCGCACTCAATCGGCAATCATTGACCGCGCCAACTGCTTCCGGCGGATCAAAAGCATAGCGACAAGAGCTATGTTTATGACGACGATAAATATGGGGTAGAGGACGGTGGTGGGATTGATGGATTCAAAGGCGAAAAGCGCGAGGATGTTTGCGAGTACGCCGATGCCATACGTGAGAACCGTCTCTTCATTGGGCTTCAGGTACCCCTTGCGAAAGGTCGGCACGCAAGCGAGTGCGTCGGTGAGGATCACAAAAATAATCGCGGTAAATGGATTGTTGGTTACTTGCCACAGCACTACGCCGAGCAGTGCGCCGATAAGACACCACCAATCAAGCGCGACGATGCCGTCCTTACCGCGAAAGAAAGAGAGTGCCGCGATCACCAGACAGCCGATTGCCACAGAAGCCGTGAGCCATGTGCCCGCTCCTCCCCCGCTCGATACTTGCGCAAAAAATGCAATGACGTGGATCAACCCCCACACAAGCCACGAAAAAGGGTGCGGCTTCGTTGTGCCACGAATAATGTCTCGAAAATACGGGACGAAAGCCAATATTCCTATACCCGACGCTATTGCGCCGAGCGCGATTTGGTAGTCGTACATACTCTGTGGTTAAGGGTTATTTCTATACAAAATCTTGAGTGAGATTTGGAGTGTGGTTACGAGCAACGCAATGCCATTGGTGATCACCACCGGAAATGCGCCAGAGAGGTGGCCGTATATGAGCCAAAAGATGCAATTGAGAAAAAACACGACGAGCATTCCCCAAGAAATATCTTCGACGCTTTTTGTCTTGTAGGTCATGTAGACTTGCGGAAGCATAAAAGAAACGCCAGTCACCATACCGGCATACCCAAACACGTCGGCAATTTCAATCACAGGGGAACTTTACCATGACATCATGAGGGGCGTGAGGATACTACACAATGGGACGCGCGAACCACATGCATCAATTGATCTCGATATCAATGTGCCGAATGCCCGGATGCAGCTTTTTGATACGCTCTTCTATCTCGTCTATCTTCTTGCCCATCAAGCGCGGAATGCGATCGGCATAGTCTGCGGAAAATCGTTTGAACGCTTCATAGTCCTCCCGAATCTCCTCGAATTGGTCGCGAAGCGCTTCCTGTTGGTATGCCTCTCCCAAAAGCGCCGCGCCGTTAAACTCCACCTCGCACTTAATGCGGTACACCCCAAAACCAAGCACGACCGATTTGAAATCGACGACTTTTTCTATCGCTGGCTCACTTTGAAGCAACTCGATGAGCTCCTCCTGCAGTGCTTCTGGTATCGCGCGGCCGAGAAGGTAGGAACGATTCTTCACGATGAGTATGATGGCGACGATGCCAAGGAGCGCGGAAATGATGATGGAGCCAATAGCGTCCCAGATGGGCACCCCTGTGTAATATGAAAGCCCGATGCTGACAGACGCAATGAACACGCCGAGGACTGCGACCGAATCCTCAAGGAACACTGCGAGCGTGGAGGGGTCTGCTCGCGCAATCCGTTTCGCCCACCGCATTCTTGGGAACGTCTTTTTTAACTGAGAGACGGCGACCCACAACGTATATGATTCTATTACGAAGGCGGTAATAAGTACGCCGACAATGATCCATGAGAACTCTATCGCTTCTGGATGCAGAAAAGAGGCGACCCCCGAGTACGCCGTCACCCCTGCGCCGACAAAGAATATGCCGCAGGCGGAGATGAGGGCCCAAAAAGAAAGCTCGTTACCATACCCGTATCCAAAATCCTGATCCGCCTTTTTGAGTGAACGGCGCAAGCCGACAAGAAGCAACGTCTGATTCGCGGTGTCCGCTAAACTGTGTATTGCCTCCGAAAACATTGAGCTCGATCCGGAAACCGCGGCAGCAAAGAATTTTATAACGGTAACAATCGCGTTGCCGATAACCGCGGCTATGACCGACCGAAATCCTACAGTGTTTTGAAGTGCCATTTCTTTTTGTCTTTAAGCTTTCCCTCTAAAAAGTACTCGAGCACCTAGGCGGAGAGGGGGAGATTCGGCCACGACTCTCGGCTCGTCGTCACTCGCCTTGGTCGCAGCCCCAGCTCGCGGTCTCGCCTTCTGGCTCGACATCGCTCCGCTTTTCGAATCCCCCACACACGATGCGCAGGCACCGCGCTTCTCCTCACTCGCGACGCTCGCTCGGAGAGGGGGAGATTCGAACTCCCGATACCTTGCGGTATGCCGGTTTTCGAAACCGGTGCTTTCGACCACTCAGCCACCTCTCCAGTCGTGACAAAGTACCATTTTTTCCTATTTTAGGCTATATTTCTCTCTAAGGCTCCCGATTTGCCCAAGAGCAACGCGGTTGCTTGCAAATCGCAGTCCTTTAGGGCCCTATCGTCTAACGGTTAGGACGTGAGCTTTTCAAGCTTAAAACCCGGGTTCGATTCCCGGTAGGGTCAAAAACTAGTGCAGCTGGCGCCTCTGGTATGCCTGCACAAGCGCAAACGCAAAGGCTATCCGTTCTTCTTCGGGTACCGTATCGAGAATATTATGTTTGGGAAAATTCAGGGCACGTACAAGTTTTTCAAGCGCCGCATTTCGTTCTAATCCTTTCGTAGAATGAACCTTCTCAGCGGAACGCGCCACTTCATAGTCGATTGTCGTGGAGTCGGCATCCTTCCCCTCAAGCACCCGTTCTGCCTGCGCCTTGTACTGAGCTGCCATATCTTCGAGATTCAGTACCGCCGCACGACCTTCTATCTGCCGATTAGCAAGCCGAGTCTCCTGTGTATTCCCCATTCCCCGCAAGCCATCCATGCTCATGCGCGTATTGTGACACCTAAAGGTACAGTTGCAATATAGGTCTGTGTATTAGAGTATGTAGTGTGAGAAACATCTCTGAATCTCTCAAAATCCTCAGGCGCGACAAGCGCTTCGCGCGGCTTATCAAAAAGCACGGCGTGCCTGACTTGAAGCGTGGCAAAAACTCTTTTCAAGCACTCGTGCGTTCTATAATCCACCAACAGGTGTCCGGTCGCGCTGCAGAAACAATCTATGGACGTTTCGTCGCCCTCTTTCCCCACGCGAAATTCCCTACTCCAGACGCGGTTTTGAAAATCCCTATCGAAAAGCTGCGTGCAGCAGGACTCTCGGGCCAAAAATCTTCGTATATCAGAGACCTCGCGGAAAAATTCGCGGACGGCACTATACGGCATCGAACGCTTCACCGTATGGAAAGCGCAGAGGTCGTCGCGCACCTCACCCAGGTCAAAGGTATCGGTGTCTGGACGGTGCACATGTTTCTCATATTCACTCTGAACAGGCCCGACGTGCTTCCTACGGGAGATCTAGGTATTCGCAAAGGCTTTCAGATTATATATGGGCTCAAGAGTCTCCCGAGCCCCATCACGATGGAGAGGCTCGCAAAGGAGTGGCGCAAACACGCCTCGGTAGCATCGTGGTACCTCTGGCGCGCTGCGGACGAAAATAAACAAAGCTAGCTCAAATTATTGAGCGCTAAATGTTGTGCCGGCAACACTGGCATCGGCATTCATTACGAGGGAATCCTTGTGGAGATCGTATTGATTGTCACCGTCGTCAACATAGAGAAGTACTTGGTATTTTTCTCCGGACACCGTTGCGCGGAGAAGCTCGACGACAACATCTTTGCTCGTCCCCGCCTCGAACCGGCCCGCGCCCAAGACGCGCCCATTGTTATCACGTACGGCGATCCACCCACGTTCTTTTAAGGTAACTGAGGCGACGACAACCTTCGAGCCCGCTGGCTGATCTGTGACGACTATCGCCTCTCCGCTCACAGAAACCCGTGTCGCTGCTGATGTACTTTTGGTATCAGAGTCTTTCTTTGCGTCTGCGTCGTTTTGCACAGTCGTCTCTGTGGGAGAAACTTCTACTCCAGATCTCGCCTGCATGCCGCCAAAGTACCACGCACCAATGATAAGTAAGACAACTGCTACACCCGCTGCAGCCTGATTCGTTCTATCGTTCATGTTCATCATACGTCACTAAAGAATTAAGGATATGCCGCCAGTGTAGTCCAGGCAAAAACGGAGTCAAGGAAGCCGTGTCGAAGGCATTTTAGGACTCATCGCGTACTACATTCCATACCTCGGGGGCAGAAATGCCGCCTTCCCTCACAATAAGAGGGCTGACATTAGTGATATCCACAACGGTAGATGGTTCTCGGGGTGGCAATTCGCCTGCGTCAACGACAAGATCAATACCCGATGCACTACCACCAAGCTGTTTAAGTATTTTCTCGACAGTTCGTTCAGGCTTTTCGCCGCTTCTGTTTGCGCTCGTCGCTGTGATCGGCCCATCAAACACTCGCGAGAGGGCCATGCAGAATATATTGTCAGGAATACGAAAACCAAATGTTGAAATGTCTCGGCAAATTCCCGAATCGAAACTTATCTTCTTGGGGACGATAAGAGTAAGCTTGCCGCGCGGAAGCTCGCGCGCGAGCTTCCGCGCCACATCTCCCACCTCCCCATAGCGC
>CAYGKV010000006.1:0-65524 GCA_964350885.1 uncultured Candidatus Saccharibacteria bacterium | reverse complement strand
TACTTGGTGGGTTCAAGCCACCACGCACGCGGAGCGTGCGAAATCAGGGGTTCTGCTGGAAGTGGGTTCTGACTTTTTGATACAATGACCACACAAACAAAAGACCGCCCCCAATAGGGCGGCTTTTGGTAACCAACACACTCTCATTCCTCCGCTATTCCTCCGTTTCTATTTTCGAACGATTCGTTGGACATGACTTACCACAACCATCGCATGTCCCACCCTCTCCGGGCGCGCACGTGCTGTGCGAACCACAATCACATTCTTCACTCATAAAAATATCGTTAGATCTGTTAACACTCAAATGATACGCTCACTCGCCACCCTGTAAAGCTCCCTGTTTGCCTAAGAGCGCGTAGCACGATTAGATACAAACAGCAGTCCTTTAGGGGCTACTTTTTCCTCTCAAACGAGACTTCTTGCGGGCCAGCAGCGTAGTATGCGACTTGGTATGGCTGGAAAATGAAGGTCACCTTGTCCTCCGAGATGAGAAACGATCTGAAGTTCTCTGGATTCGAATTTGCTCCTTCAGGAAGAAACGCATCACCTAATTTTGCTTTGAGCTGCGCGGTAGATGACACAGATACTTGCGCGGCGGTACGCCCGATCATTTTGAATGCGTCATTCTGGAATAGTTGCCGACCGGAAGCACGGTCATAGTTCAACCCGCTAAACTGCGAGTTCGGGTGCGCACCTCCCGTGTATTCGGAGATGATGAGCTTGAAGGATACTGCATCGGGGCCGATGTAAGTACTCTCGAAGAGAATGGTCAGTTCGTTTTGTGGCGATGCCATCTCAGGTGGATTCGGTGGAATCGACTTGAATTCTAGGATTCTTTCTTTTATCAACGCATCTATCTTGGTATCAATCGCGGAAATCCCAAAATGCGGATACTGCACATCTATGGTGTACGTGGGCGCTTCTTCATCCACTCTCTGCGTGGTGACGCGCACTATCTCCGGTGTCGACGTGGCAACCGATGCGACATACGCCTCCGGCTGCCTCCACGTCGCAAAATAATACCCCGCGCCGAGCGCGAGAGCTACAACAACAATGTATGAAAGCACGCGGCCCATGCCCCAAGTATACTTCATCCCCCCAAAGAAAAATTCCCTACATTCCAATCCCGATCGTTACAGAAACCGAGCCATTCCCAGCGTCTACAACATAGATACCGAACGTGCGCGTATCTTTCTTTCCCGAAAGTACGGTAACACCAGCCATATTCGCGGTAGCTTCCACGGTCCATCCATTCTTCGCGAGTTCACTCTTGTAGTAATCAATGACGCTCTGCGTCGATGCGTTTACGGTATAGACGACCGCCGAACCAGCCTCTCCTGTCTGCGGATTTGAGGAGCCGGAGTACTGGATGGAAGCGCCGGAATAATTGGCCGGTGCGTCTGACGGCCAGTTGCTTGGCATCGATGCGCCAGTACCCACCGTAACAGAACCCTCATCGTTGCTGTACGTCATGGTGCCATCCCCCGGATTCACATCAACGCCTGCCGCGCGCATTCCCATAAAGCTGGCTCCGCGAGTCAAAAACCCGCCGATGAGAACAACCGCTGCAATTGCGCCGATAATGTACCACATCTTGTTTCCTGAGCCCGACGTAGGCGTGCTTGTGTTTCCCTCTGGCATAAAAAATATTTTTACGTTGCTAATTCCTTCCAGTGTTACACCATGCATGCGCTGGCGCAAGCCTTTACATAGTCTGTGCAAAAACATGCGCGGCATATGTTTTTTCTAGGTATACTTGGAGACATGTGTGAAGGAATATGCACTCCTGTTCTCGCGAGCATTTTCATAGCAGTCGCTTTCGTCGGTCTTCCCATCGCGACACATGCAGCAAATAACCTGCCATGTGATAACCCACATACCGCAACTGCAGCGGATATCGCCGCTGGTTATCCTGAGGGTTCGCTGGTGTGCCCGAACGATTACCAACAATCAGGAGTAACTCCTCAGAGTGGAGAGGCAAAACAATACCTCCGCAGTATTCTCTGCTCACCTGATAAAGACAATTACGGAGGAAAGGGTCCGGATGGAACCATTCAAGGATTGGATGCCCAATTCTCTGTTTGTGCCGCAAAGCTCCTCAAATCAGCTAGAGCGAGTGGCATCAACGTTTGTGTGAGAGAGGGCGCGCGATCAGTCGAGAAACAAAATGAATACGTGCGGAGAGGCATCATCGCATGTAAGAAGGGAGCGCGGTGTGAACATCCTCGCGGTATCGCGATAGATGTGAATGTTTTCCCCAATCCAACGACCTGTCCAAGCTACAAACGGCTTCACGACAGTGCCGCATCATTTGGAGTTACGTTTTATCTTGGATGCAAGGATGCATTCCATTTCGTCCCGAAAAAAGATTCGAGCTGCAGCGGTGGTGGAGTAATTCAGCCTGATGAATTCTACGATTACCCACAGTATTATGAGCAGCCGTCAGCACCGTCTTCGAGAATTTCCGACTTCATTCGTGGGGTGTTTGGCGAACCAATGAATTCCACTACATGCTTCACCAGCATAGAGCCGCCTTCCATTGCCCCAGCCGGAACGGTGCCACAGTCTCAATGTATAGTCGACAACCAAGGTCAAAATTTCCCGCCTCCACCACCTCCCCCTCCCCCACCAAAGCAATCTTCTCAAACCTCCCCACCAATGGGCGGCTCAAGTGGAGGCGGTCAACAAAGTGGCCAAAATACCTCTTCCGGGGGCAGCGCGCCCGCGGGCACAAACAATCCCGATCCCGGATACACGTCGGATATTGATTCTCCGCCGGTGAGTGACTACATCATCAATAGAGTAGAAAGTGTTGGGACAACAGGCCCTATGCTAAATCCAGACACAAGCGACATCGCGATGCTCAGCCCCACCACCTCTCCTCGGACTATCTACGCGACGGGAAGCATCGCATTCGCGCAACCGGGAGGATCTTTGCAAACGTTCACTTCGGGTGACCTCGCGAGTGATACATTGCGTGGCTTCGTCGGGCAACAGCAAGAACAGGGATTCGTATTCCAAATACTCGAGTCTATGCGAAACACCTTGCTCAATGCACTCAGCTACCTCCGGCCTTTTGGCAGGAGCGAGCCAGTAACACCGATATAGATGACTCTATGGAGTAAAGATTGACTCCGTGGTATAGTCTCTCCAACAAATGGGATTCACTAAGTACACATCGCAAGCTGAGAAGGAGCGTGCCCGGATGAATGAGGGCATCCGCGCGCCAGAAGTACGAGTGATTGGCCCCCTAGGCGAGAATTTCGGGATACTTCCAATCCGCGAAGCGCTGGGAAAGGCACAAAGCCTGGGGTACGACCTCATCGAAATATCCCCCAATGCTCAACCGCCTGTAGCGCGAATCACCGACTACGGAAAATTTAAATACGAACAAAAGAAAAAGGACAAGGAAATAAAATCCAAGGCGCACGTGACGGAGACCAAAGTCACACAGGTAAAGATCGGCACCTCAGAACGTGATATGCAAATCAAAGCAGCCAAAGCGGCTGCATGGCTCAGGGAAGGACACCGCGTGCGTGTCGATCTTTTTCTTTGGGGTCGCTACAAATATATGGAATTCTCGTTCCTCAAAGAACGCCTTGAGCGCTTTCTCTCCGTTATCCCCGAACCATTCAAAATCGCCGAAGACGTCCAAAAAGGACCAAAGGGTCTCTCCGTATCTCTCGAACGAGATTTGTCGAAGAAAAGTCCGGCCCCTAAGCCTCTGAAGGATACCCCCACGCCGACTCCCGCAGAAGAAGCCTAAGAAAAAGTAGTTTGCGTTTTCCCCTATTTCGGGCATAATGGCCCCACTGCGCAAGAGCGCGGTTTCTCATTGCCAAGCGAGGCGAGAGAAGTCCAGAAGCTTGCTTTTGGACTTCCGAGCGAGCGCTGGCAAAAAGCTTTAGCTTATGAAAAATAACAAATCTTACGGAAAGCGTCTGCGGGTAACAAAGAACGGCAAGATCATTGCCCGTGTTCCTGGCCAGAACCACTTCAACGCCAAGGAAAGCGGCACTGGCCGGATGCGCCGTCGTCGAGCAATGACCTTTCATGGCATCATGACGAACACTGATAAGAGCCGTTTCCTGCCTCATTAAAATACTATGTCACGCGTCAAACGAGGAACAACAAAGCTGAAGCGAAGGCGCAATGTCTTGGCACAGACCAAGGGGTATCGTTTTGGCCGATCCACCAAAGAACGAACAGCCAAAGAAGCAATCCGCCACGCCGGCGCGCACGCTTTTCGTCACCGCCGTGCGAAGAAGCGCGAATTTCGTAATCTCTGGACGCTCCGCATCAATGCTGCAGTGCGACCTCTCGGATTTTCGTACTCACGCTTTATCGATGCCATCAAGAAACACGGCATCGCGCTCGATAGAAAATCCCTTTCGACACTCGCAGGAGAGCACCCAGAAGCGCTCGAGCGGCTCGCTAAGCATTTGAAAGGATAGCCCTCTTCTCCGCCGACCCCTCTAAAGAATCACCCCTTGATTCTTCCCGGTCGCATTCCAACCACCTGTTGGTTGCCGTAACAGGCCACGCCCCATATACCCGTATAGTGGTGATCACTTGTCTGGACGAACGCTCAAGCGCTTATTCTGCCTTTCTTTTTCAGGAGTGCGTCAATCTTTTCTACTACTTCTTTGAGCGTAAATTTTGCCTTGACCAAAAACTCATCCGCGCCCAACGTTCGCGCCTCTTCGATTTCATGTTCTTGTCCGAGGTTCGAGAAAATAATAACCGACATATCCTTGTACTTTGGATCCGATCTTACTTTCTTCAGCACCTCAAAACCGTTTATCCCCGGCATAACAATGTCAAGAATTAAAACATCGGGAAGCTCTGTCTCAAGTATTTTAAGCGCTTCGGTGCCGTCCATTGCGGCCAAGAGCGTATACCCTTCCTTCGCGAGTCGCTCCACGATAAGCGCGTGAAGGAACTGATCATCCTCCGTTACCAGTATTTTTATGCCGGGAGCGCCCTTTTTCGGACCCGCATCGGTTGCATGTTCGAGGTTGAGATACTTGTGCACCTTTTTAAGTACGTCGTCAGGGCTAAACTCCGCCTTAATAATGTAATCCTTCACGCCAAGCTTGAGAGCTCTCGAAAGTTCAACGGGCTGTCCGGAGTTCGAAATGATTACTACTGGAATCTTCTTTAACACATCATCCTTCCCGACCTCTTCGAGCACCTCAAAGCCATCTTTCTTTGGCATTCCCAGATCAAGAAGCACAAGATCCGGCAGCGTCGCACGCATTTTTTGTATCCCCTTTTCACCGTCAAGTTCCCAGGAAACCTCGTACCCTTCAGCGCCGAGCTTTTCGGAGATAAGACCTCCCAAGATCTGGTCATCTTCTACGAGGAGAATCTTTTTTGTTTCGTCGTTTTCACGGTTCATGAGATATGGTGGCATTATACAGCATGCCCCGAGGTGGCGACCTCTGTGCGACCGCTGCACGGAATAGTGAAATAGAAAGTGCTCCCCACGCCCTCCGTACTTTCGAACCCGATCTCTCCTCTATGTGCATCCACGATACTTTTTGCGACAAAGAGACCAAGTCCCGAGCCGTCCGTTTTTACCTTAAGCGCATTGTCGGCACGGAAAAATTTGTTAAAAATGCTTGACTGCTGATGCGGAGGTATGCCGATCCCGTTGTCTTTCACAAGAACTTTGATTAAGTCGCCCTCGCGTTTCGCGAATAAGGATATAGCCCCCTTGTCTTTTGTGTAGTAAAGCGCATTCTCGATCAGATTCTGAAGGACCAAGTGGATTTTTTCTGGATCGGCAGTAACGTACGGCAATGCAGTTTCTGGCCTCTCAAATGTGAGAATGATATCGCGTGCACGCGCTTGACCGGAGAAGTCAACGAGTACGCTGTCGACGAGATCCTCAATATGGATGGACGAAAAACTATATTGCATTTTCCCGGATTCGATACGCGTTACGACAAGCATATCGTTGATGAGGCGAAGCATGCGTTCGTTGCTCTCATATGCCTTCACAAGATAACTGCTTTGTTTGGCAGTGAGAGTATCTGAATGCTCGTCGACCAAAAGCGCGAGCGTCCACTTAATCGCAGCTAGCGGTGTACGGAGCTGGTGTGCCGCGACGGAAATGAATTCCGTTTTTACCTTATCGAGCTCTAAAAGGCGTTCATTCGTCAACGTAAGTTCGTGTTCACGCTTTGTAAGGAGCTGATTGGCTCTATCTAGCTCCTCGGCTTTTTGCCTGAGCTCCCGCGTTCGCTCAATGACTTTTTGCTCAACGCTTTCCTTTTCAATTTTTATCTCTTCGAGAAGTTTTACGACTTTGTTGTTAAGCTCCAAGAACTCTTTTGAGCTAATAGCAAATGAGCGATCCAGAAACTTACGGTCTTTATCATAGTTGTCATATGTACCGCTCACAACATTCAAAAAAGCTTCCAATTCCGGAGATAGTTGAAACGTGCCATTGAAAACCTTTTTAAGCTGTCGTTCTAGAAGATAATGCATTTATCTTTATGTCTCTCGAAAGGTGGTAATGGTCATTGTCTGATTATGGAGTTGGCACTGGCGCTCGGTGGGGGCAGTGGGGCTAATCTCACCGTAGGAATAAAAACCGACAATTGCCGCTTGGGGTCCAATTTTTTCTTGAACTGCCTTTACTTCGTCTTCGCTTCGCTCTTTGAGTACAAGTTTTCTACCGACACAGCTTATCAAGATGGCAAGTTCCGCCTTCCCTTTGTCTAAAGATTCAATGCTCATGCCAGCAGCCCCAGAAGCACCGTCAATGAGACGGTCGAAGTTTGCCTTCATCAACCGAGCAATAGTCCCCTCTGGCATATCGCCGGCAAATGTTATTGATTGCGCACCTTCATCTACCGCAAGTAGCGTACGCACCACTTCGACCTCTTCTCCATTATCTGTTTTTACTCTTAGGCCAAGCGGGAAGAGAAGGCCACTGCCGGGAAGCTCTTTGGCCAACTCACCAAGATATTCCTTGTAAAGCGGAAGTGCGGGCTTCCCGTCAAGTTCATAGAGCACGTTCCCTTTTGCTTTGGTAATGGTTCGATCAACACCAAACGAGTCCCACCCCCCAAGCGACCCGTATCCTATTTTGATGCTTGAACCGTAAAAACCAACACAGACAAGTTTCTTTGGTTCTGGCATTTTATCAAGTCCCAGAAGCGTTTCTTTAAAACGAGAGCCGTCTCCTGTGAGCCCCCCCGTTACCGAGACGCTTGTAGGTAATTCTGAAAGAAGTCCTCTCACGAGAGCGGTCCCGTTTACAGAAAGGCCGTCCGAGAGAATCATCACATGGGCCAATCCTTCTTTAGGGAGGGTGGCGGCGAGACTCTTACCAGCATTTTCGCTTTCTCCAGATTCTCTAATATCTGACTCGGCAAATTGAAGTGCGGTCTTTTCAAATTTAATAGCCGTCAAAACCAAAGTGTCGTCAGAAACTTCTGTTCCAATGATTTCTCCTGCCGTCGAGGCGGTGACTATATGGGATTTGGGATACCACGAACGAATCTCTTCAAATCGAGCTCTGTCCCTGAGCGGCGCGTTCCCGCCGAAGCAGAGCACGAGCTCGGGTGGCTCTGTGAAAGAGCCTGCAGAAAGAACTCTCCAACCATGCTCGGGGGTCCACTTTTTCTGTTCAATTTTCATACGGTAACTTTAACATAAAATCAGGAGACTGCGTTACCCGGTGTTCTACTTATACTGATCCTCCTATTGTGTAGATCTACGGCTACAAGATCACCTCCTGATTCTTCCCGGTCGCGCTCCACCCATCGTGGTTGTTGTACACGAGCATCGCGGTTTGCTTGTCCTTTTGTACCATTTCGATCAAACGTTCAACCAGCCCCTTCGGATCGGAGTCGAAAATAATCTTCGAATTCGGTCGGTGCGCGGCTTCGATTATGCGTTTTAGTATTTCGTCGGTCTCCCATGAGCCCTCGAGGACTCCAATAGGCCGATGGTCTTCAAACGCAACCGCAAACTCATTGATAGTCCCGATGCGACCGCATCCGATCACCATCGCGTCCGACGATCGCACGAAGAGTAGATCACGGCCGGCATACCCAAATCCCGTGTAGACAATCACATCCATATAATCGAGCGGGAGTTTATACGTCTCGACATGCTCACGCTCATTTGCCGCCGGTGAAAATCCTATCGAAAAACCACACTCATCTTTTGCGCCCATCGCCGAGTACATCGGAAACCCCGTCGTTGCGCCCGTTGTGATAATTCCGCCTTGCTTTGCAATCTCTCGGCCCAGTTCTTTTGCCTTTTCGTATGCATCGAGGCCGCATGCGCCTGTCTCAGCAGCGCCTGAGACACCAATCTTCACGACACCGTAACCATCGGGCAAACGACAGAAATTTTGCGGCACTGCGGTGTGATTGGGATTGAGCATTCTTTTCACCATGACGTCGAATTATATCACGCTGCTTTCGATGACCGACTGATCTCCGTCGCAAGCGTACGCGCGTTCCCGTGCAAAAGAAGTCCGAGGTACGATTCGACACTCGCACGCTTCGGATCATCGCCGAGATTGCGTAATATACGCCATTTCGTGCTCGTCCGCAGAACACGATGGTTGGAGAAGTGTACCCATCCGAGAAAATCAACGCCAGATGCGAGCCTTTTGATGAATATTTTGTTGGGATGAAGTGAGATGTAAAAGCCGGTCACGCACGCTCGCCTTGTGGATGTCGCGGGGCTTCGGGTCGGATATCTTGAAGGCCTTGTACCCGCCATGCTTGTATCTTCCCTCTCGCAAATCGCGATGAAGCGCGAGAATGTTGTCCATCAGAGCGTACTGGAATTCTTGCACGTCGGCCTTCTTGCGTTTACCTCGCACGAATTCACGCCACGCGCCAAGCAAATTTTCTGTCGAGATGATATCCTCGTAGCTATGACTGAACTGAACACGTCCCATTCCCAAAAACGTACCCCCCCCCCCGACTATTTTGCAACAGCAATTCGTGCTTGTCGTATCAAAGCTGAAAGACGCGTATCTTATCTGGCAGAGTTTTCTGCCACATGTAGATAAAGCACGACGACAAACGCTGGCACAGAGAATTGATACTGAATTGCTGGAAACGTTAGCCTGCTCATTCCGCGCCGCATATCTAAAAGACGAACGAAAGATAGTTTCGATTGAAACCGCACTTGCACGGCTCGACCTCGCAAAATTCTTTCTCGTTATTGGTTGGGAGATGAAAATGCTGACGCATTCGCAATACGCCCAACTATCGGAATATCTTGTCGAGGCAAGCAAAATGTTGGTTGGATGGAGAAGCTATCTTGAAAAGAAAACTCCCGCCAACTGAAAGCGTTGAACGAGAGAAAGATGCGAGTTTCTGACGACAAGGCGATTGTCGACGTTCCAGACGTTGCCGTTGTCGAGCGAGTACCGATAGCGGTTCCACCTGTTGCCGTTCCAGTTCGCGTTCACGACGGAGACTCTTGTGCCGCGCGCCTTCCTTTGCACTGCCGTATGAATGCTCAAATAGGCTGTATCGAATTCCGAGCCTCCGCTCGATAGCGTGCGGCACCAACTCGTTTCTTTTTTAGGGGAATTGCACCCCAAACCTCGCCATTCGAATCCGGAGACGCGAATGCCAGCGTGTTCAAAAAGATTATACCCCCACCCGCGCGATTGCAGATGGGGGTACGGAACACACGAATACAGTGACAAAGCGTCAAAGATTCGCAGTGTCCGAGTTGCTGACGACAAGGCGACGGTCGACGCCCCAGACGTAGCCGTAGTCGAGCGAGTCCCGATCGCGGTACCACCTGTAGCCGTCCCAGACCGCGCTCACGACGGAGACTGAGCCGCCGGCGTCCTGGACCAGAATCAGATTGGCCCAGCCGTCACCACGCAAGCCGAAGTTCTCGTCGCCTTCCTCCCTCAGGAAGAACTTGGCTTGCTTGTCGAGGATGACTTTGAGCTGCTCGGACGAGATCGGATGCTTGCGCTCTTTGGCAAGCTTTTCAATCACGCCGAGTGGCGCATCGTCGGCAATCTTCATGAGCGCGCGAAGCATCTGCGCGATCATGAGCCGCTTGCCGAGGTCGTAGGTCGTCACCGAGGTCGAGCCGAGCGCCGTCTTCTTGAAAAAGGTCAGTGTCGGCTCTTGCTCGGTTGGCTTCGGTTTCTCGCGGAGCGCCGTTGCGAGACTTTGGTGTATCGCGTCCGCGTTCTCGCCGCCGAGCTTGTTGGCGATATCGAGAATAAGGCCGTGGTGTTTCTCGTTCACCCCAACAAGAGCCCGGGTGATTGGGGCGAGCATGTCGTTCCTTGACATGGTCTGTTTCCTTTTCAGGCGCTACTGGTTCTCAGAGGATTCAGAGTTTGCCAGAGCGGAAAAGGGTCTCGTTGCAAGCCGCTTTCCGCCATGGCAAAACACGCCTTTTCTCAAAGAACAAAGATTAACATTTGTACTACATGAATACATGATTGTCAAACTTTTCTCACCAGTCGATTTCGTATGACTCCCCCGTCTGTGGCACTACCGCGTCCACTCCCAGAAAATCGCGGACGCGCTGTGCAAAAAAAAGCGATGCGCGCGGTTCGCCCATCGTCACAAAGGCGCGTTCGATTGATTCTCCGGCTCTATCTACAAAGTTAAGCAGTTGATCCCGATCGGCATGTCCCGAATAACCGCTCAAAGAAGCGATACGTGCGTAGACGCGCACATGCTCTCCATCAATCAGAATCCTCTTCTCTCCATCTTGAATACGACGACCGAGGGAGCCGGGAGTCTGATAGCCGACAAAGAGAAGCGTCGCGTGCTTGTCGCCCAAATAATATTTCTCATGTGCACGAATCCTACCTCCACTCGACATCCCAGCGCCAGCTATGATTATCTTTGGGTTCGTCGCTTTGTGGATCGCGCTTGATTCACTCGTGTTTACGGTGAGTGTAAGGCCTTTGAAAGAAAAAGGGTCGCTCCCTTGCTCAAAATGTGTCTGCGTCTTCGGATTCAGGAGCTTTTTATGCTTCCGAAATATATCGGTAACCTGGATCGCAAGCGGCGCGTCCAAATACACGGGAATTGGCTGCATACCCTCCTCTTCGATCATCGTGCTGAGTTCGTGGAGCAATACCTGGGTCCGCTCGATCGAGAACGACGGAATGAGGAGGGTGCCTTTGCGTCTTCGGATGTCTTCTACAAACTCTCGAAGGTGCTCTCGACGCTCCTCGCGCGCTTCATGCACACGATCCCCATAGACACTCTCCATCACAAGATAGTGCACGCCTTCCGAACTCTCGGTGTCATTCAAAATCGGCTCGGGAGAATTGCCGATGTCTCCGGTAAAAATAATCTTCCTGCTACCACGAGAGAGCCTCACCATCCCTGATCCTAAGATGTGCCCCGCGTCGAGAAATTCGGCCGTGCCGCCTCCCACATCAAACGATTCGTGATACTCATGCGTTTGCCAGAGCGCAAGCGCGCGATCCACATCCTCTTTTTCATACAACATCTCACATCCGCGGCGGAGCGCGTCTTGCTGCATAATGCCGAGCGCATCATCAAACATAAGCGCCGCAAGATCATATGTCGCAGCGGTAGAATAAATAGGACTTCTCAAGCCATCGCGTATCAGCTTGGGGATGCGGCCGATGTGATCAGCGTGCGCGTGAGTCACTAAAAGCCCGTCGATGGTACTGGGGTCATAGGGAAACTGTGCAAAATTCGCCAGATCGCACCCTCCCGTCGGCGGATACTCACGCTGGAGCATGCCGCAATCGATAAGGATTTTTTCATTCCCTGTATCCAAAAGAAAATTCGCCCCTGTCACGGTACCCACACCTCCATAAAATAGTATGCGTGCACTCACCGAACGATTCTAGCACCCAAAAACCCTGCGCGGAGCAGGGTTTCTTGGAGGCGGCAAGTACGGTGAGCCTGGTATTGGAGCCAGGTGGGAGTCCTCAGCATCTACGCCAAGGCGCAGAGCGATGTTGGATTACCCTTATTCGCACCAGCAGGTTTTCGTACTGACCGCTACAAAAAGTATACACCTTTCGACAGCGAAGGATATGTGAGGAACTGTATAAGATTCTACTCGAGGATTCCGTCAAGGTTCACGTCGTAGAGGATTTGTTCATTCACGAGGCGATATTCGGTCATTTCAACGTCGGTAAACCAAATAGCGATCTCGCGTTTTGCCTCATCCGCCGATTCGGAGCAGTGTATAAGATTGCGCACCGCGCGATCATCAACCGCTGAAATATTGTATGAATCTATCGTGAGGTCCCCGCGGATCGTTCCAACATCCGATGTCGATGGTTCAGTGTCCCCGGTCAATTTCTTGATAACGGCCGCCGCCTGATTCCCTTCCCATGCCATCATTAAGACCGGTCCGCACGTCATGAATTTCACAAGCTGACGAATAATGTCTTTGCCATACTCCATCGGCTCTTTATCGAATGGCAGATTATTCGCTTTCTTATCTTCGGCAATCTTCGTGCCCTTCTTCAAAAACCATGCATCGTCCTTGTTGTAATGTTCCCAAAATTTCTTCTCGTCGGCTACGCCAAATTTCATTCCGACAAGCTTGAGACCCGTGCGCTCATAGCGTTTGATGATCTCGCCCACAAGACCGCGTTGTACCCCATCGGGCTTAATGATGACAAACGTGCGTTCCTTTTTTGGGTGTTCCATGGCGGGACTGTACTACGCCGCAACAAAGTTCTTGCGAATCTCTGTACGCAGCGACTTCGACTGGCCCTTGAAAAGACTCGACGCTTCGAGTATCTCGACGAGTACCGGTTTATTCTGCTTGGTGAAGTGCACGACAAGATTTCCCATCTCCTCGGCGTGATCAATGATAGTCCGCCCCGCACTTTCCACACTCAAAACATCCGCATCGGAATCGTACGAGATTTTTGTGTTAGTCTTCTTTTTCATATTGTGATTTTCTTCCCGGATAAAATGTAATGATGACTTTTGTGCCCTGTTCGATTCTATACACGACGCGCAACACCCGCCGCTCATCAAAGCTAGTTTGAGCAATGAGAAGGGGCAACCGACTGTGATCAATCCTCTCTGGCTTTTCAACGGTTTCAGTGATGTGGCGTTTTGATACTGAAACACCGTGCCGTTTCAAGACAAGGAATTTCCGAAGTGCATGCACCGTAAACCGAACCTCCATGTACTATATCATATAGTATAAAAATCCTACTAAAAAGGTTCCCGACACCTGTTGTCCAAAAACTCAACCGCACCTTGCCGATCTCATCCCGGCGGAGAGGTTTAACCTCCGGAGTTCAGATCTTTCTACTCTTTTTTACCATGTGTGGCATTATACCACCTTCTAAAAAAGCTTAATCGTCTTCTCCAATGCAACATCACTCAAGAATCGCCAAACATTAGTGACTTAAGAGCACGCTCAACCACTCTTTAAGTATTGATTCAAAAGACACGAGCGAAGCTGCTATGTTTGCTATTACATCTTCCCGATCAACACTTGCTACGGTACCTGGTGTGCACGTAGTCTCCGTAACGAATACACACTGACGAGTATCGTTGTCCGTGTCCTTCACGAGATAGCCGTTGGTCCAATCAGATGTAGTCGTCGAGTGACTCAAAGCCGAGCGGTCAGACCAGATCATCCTGCCTCTCTGAACGAGCGCAGCTGCATTAGGAACCGGCCGCTTGTCTTCTGCAAAATAAATTACGATACTGTCAACTGCCTGACCCCAATCCGTAACTACGCCTGGACGAAGCTCGTATATTTTCGACGAGCCCGCACCGATTTCTTCCGCCTCACCAATGGTGCATGAAGTGCCTGGACAGATCGTAAGGAAGCCATTCACACCGACATTCACTGGTCTTGAGTTAACTGGCCTCATCATGCTCGCTGTAACGTCATAGAGAGTCCATTGTGAAGCCGTAACGCCGGTTGCAGTAACTTTGAATGTAAGTCTGCGCCATTCAATATCACCCGCATCATCAGCGACGATCATGAACCGGTAGAAGCCGACGCCGGGAGCCACGATATTCGGAGTGTAGCCGGTTGTAAGTCTTGTGAGGGTTGGGAGTGACTTCTTAACGTACTTGGTGCCATACCCCGCAGTCGCATTCGATCGAACGTCAATCGTCGCAAGCGATGTGTCTGAACCACCTGCCGAATCAACTGCTTTGAACCCTTCATTACGATCAAGTATGACCGATATTGCTGCACCGGATGTTGCACCAGAGACAATGGTCGAAGTGTCAACGTAGACGTCAACATCAGCCGAGGAGTTCAACGGTACGTACATAGTGAGACCTGAGAAAGTCGCCGTTGCGTGCGTCTGTGCACTCGATGGAAGCGAAAGCGCTTGTGAGACAGTCTGCTCAACACCAGTAGAGTTCTTGTACTTGAGAGTTACAGAAGAAACCGAGGTCGCAGCGCCCGATGGTACCTTAACTTTCAACTCTTGCACGGTGTAGCTGGAATTTATCCCAGTGAAATCGAACTTACCGACGTGAATCATTGACGTACCCGCAATTACGTTTGAGTTAACTGGTGTGCCTGCACCGCGCGTGATGGTAAGAGTTCCAGGGCTGATTGTAATCGTCTGCAAATCAAGGTCGTCCCCGATCGTCGTTGCGCTACCAGATGAGAGACCCGTGCCTCCTGTCGCGGCATCAACAGTCGCAATCACAGAACTGCTACTCACTCCAATCTTGATATTCGCAATGACATTAATCCTCTTTGTACTCGAAGCCGGCATCTTTATGTTCGCTATGAATGAGTTAGATATTGAAGGAGTGGGTTTTGCCGTACCAATCGCCGCACCCGTTGCGCTATCGACAAGTCGAAGGTTCGTGAGTTTCGCTGCCTCTTCAGAAGATAAATCAATGATGATGTCTCTCACGTTCACACCCTCCGTAGGACCGCTCGAGAGTATGAACGAGCCAATGCGTGCATCCACTGTTCCAGGAACTACCGCTTGGTTACCGTAACCAGAGTACTTGGTTGCAATAATCGTCTGCGCGGAAACAGATAAAGGAGAGAGAAGAAACAGCAACCCGATACCTGACAGAGTGATTTTTTTAATCATGGTAACTACTATAAATGAAAATGGGGCGAATAATAAGAGAATGGTAACACCCCCCCCCTCGATGTCGAGTGCTTATTGGTACAAGGACGAAGGGTCTGGCAAGGCTGGGGCTGGTTTGCCATAACTTGCGTCGAACTTGCGGCGGGTTTCGGCTTCCACCTCTTCCCTATCCACGCCGTAGGTGCGATACGAAAGCTCTTTCAGGGCTTCTACCTTGCTGTAATCCATATGCGGAAGATCTTGCGTGTGAATGGTGAAAGGCCGTGCGGGCACACCATTCACAAGAAGTGAGAGTACTGCATTTCTGTTGGGGAGATTCTCCAGATCTTGCGCGGTAAAGATGGGTGTGAATTGTTTCTCCAAGAATTCAGCATCTTGTGTCCCGATGCGGAAAGAAGCTTTCGTGCCTACGTTGCCGATGACTGCGTCGCGAATGTCTTCTTCCAATTGAGCGATAAATTGGTGTGCGATCGTAAGTGAAAGCTTGTATTTTCGCGCCTCGGATAGGATAGTTGCGATCGAAGGGGTCGCGAAATTCTGGAACTCGTCGATGTAGAGGTAAAAAACGGGGAGCAAATCACCGCGCGTATCGACACGTGAAAACGCGGCCTGTAAGAACTTCGAGACGAGAATGAGCCCCAAAAGGGCTGTGTTGCGATCCCCCAAACGGCCCTTGGAGAGATTCGCAAGAAAAATCTTCTTCTTGTCCATAATTTCACGGAAATTGAACGCTGATTTTTCTTGCGAAACTATCGGTCGCATGATGTCGTTGGTCAAGAAGACGTCAAATTTGCTCGTGATGTATGGCGCGACATTCTCAAGAGACGGATCGCCCTGCGCTTGCTCGGCAATCTTGCGCCAAAATTGCACAATGATGGGATTATTGCAGTGACTAAGCTTCAGATTTCGGAACGCAGTGTCAGCAAATACCCGAGGAATCTCCACAAACGTGCTCCCCGTATCAGGATCTTCGACGACGAGCTGCACGGCATTGCGGTAGTACTGCTCAAACATCGGCCCGAACGCCTCAGGCACGTCGGCATAGAGTTTGCGAAAGATGCCATAGACTTCATCGACAACAAAGGTCTTCATCTCGGGCTTGGATCGATCGTACTCGAGCATATTGAGTCCCATTGGTCGCGCTGTGTATGCGGGATCGAAATAAATGACATCCTGCATACGCTCGGGCGGAATGCACGCGAGCACGTCCTCGATGTCGTTGCCGTGAGGATCAATGAATGCCACACCTTCCCCATTCTTGATGTCCTGGATAATCATATTCTTGATAAGACCCGTCTTTCCTGTACCCGTCTGCCCGATCACATACGCGTGTCGTAGACGATCGGAAGGTCCGAAGCGTACTGGTGTCTCATCTGCCCCATACGTATTGATCCCAATCGTGATGCCTTCGGCGGGGGTCTCGACGGGCGCAGGTGCCTGCTTCGCAAAACTACGTTTCAGTTCGCGAGAGGTCGTTACACGCTCCGCGGTAAAGTGAAAGATCGAAGTGACTTCGGCAAGCGAGAGAGGCATCGCGATTGATGGATCAAAAGAACGGTACGTAAAATTACGGATGAATTCGGATACGCCCCATCTCCCCACATCCTTAAATACGAGACGATTGCCTTTTGAGTCGTCATACTGACTAAACGGCGCTTTCAGATTGCTGAGGAGCTCGTGCGCACGCTCACTGGTGGGCGCAGAGGTAACGAGTCGTATCGAGACCGGAGCGATTCGCGTCTTCAGCTTCCTGGTAATCACTTCGGTCACCACTTGATCCGACGTTTTTCGAAATTGTTGATCAAGCTCTTTCTTTTGCTGCTCGGACATGAAAAGATCCTTTGCCATTGTATACACCGCCTCCCCAATTTCGCTCTCCGGTACCTTGAGCGCCTTGCGAAAGGGTTTCCCCTTCTCGAGCTCCCGAACGATTTTTTTGTAATGGTGGTTGTAGCGATCACCCTCAGTCGAGACCGTGATTTGGAGGGCGGCTCCTTCGCCATGCTTTGCGATTTTCGCAAACGCCGCAAGGAGAATGTTCATCGGATCGTGCTCAAACATCTCCGGAGTCTTAAGAGGGAGTGACGGGTGGTCGGCGAGCGTGGCGTAGGCGGCCGCGTGCTCGCCATCGTAGTTGAAGATATTGTAGTCGCCGCGCGATTCGGACATCCGCGCGTTGGGAAATACTGATGCAATGAGGCGCTCTGCAAGGACTTTCTTTGCACGAGGTACCGCCAAATACAAGAATGCCTCTTCGGTACCTTCGGCGACAGCAATTTCAAGTGAGAAACCTTCGCGGGAATCGATGAGTGATGTGAGGCCCGCGTACAATTGCTCCGAGGACGAGAGTAGTTGCTCTAATTTATGTTGCTGGTTCTCTTGTTTATCACCTTCGCCATGTGCCTGAGGCTGAATCTCGAAGAGAACCATATTGAGCGATCGCTTCACCCTCTCGGCAACACCCATCCCCTTGTCGGGAAGTCCCTCGGCGATGTAGCGAACTAGCGCTCGGTGCACATCGTCTTCAAGGTGCGGATTTTTCATACGCGCGGCAATCGATAGAGCGTTGCGAATTCCACGCTCAGTGACAAGCCTTAGAATCTCGTCTACCTGTTTGTCATGCGGCTCCGGTTCGAGCTTGAGGATGTTTTTGAGAATATCGTGCTCCGCCATTACCACCTCCTCATGCAAAATCGTCGTCGCGGGAGTATCAGCGTATGCTGCGACTTCGCGCTTTGCGATACGATCACTCTCAAATCGGTTGTCGGGCGCTTCCATCTCGGCCTCTTTCTCTTTTACCCGCTCCCGCAAATAAGCCAACTCCTCCTCGGGAGATTTGAATTTCTCAGGAACCGCACCACGCGGCTTCTCCATCATCGGGGGCATGAGAGAAAGTATACCCTATTGAGTAGACCAAAAGCCGCCATCCCACGGGGTATATCACTCCGAACCGAGTGCTCCCGCACCAATATCCGTACGAAATTGCATGCCCTTGAAATGAATCCTCTCGACGGCCTTGTACGCACGGTCGAGAGCCTGTTTTAGCGTTCCTCCCGTTGCTGAGATACTTAGCACACGACCGCCAGAGGTTACGAGTTGGCCGTTTTCGATTTTTGTCCCTGCATGAAATACGATGACATCCTGAACCTTTTCGGCATCTTCTATTCCGGTAATTGGAAATCCTTTCTCGTATGAATTCGGATATCCACCGGAGGCAATAACAACATTCGCTGCAAAACCACGATTCCACTCCACCCCACTGCGTATCGTAAACAAAGTTCCGTCAACACAGGCCTCTAGAAGGTCGAGAAGATCACTACTTAACAACCGCATATACACTTGGGTCTCGGGATCTCCAAAACGAGCGTTGTATTCCAAGACTTTCGGACCATCTTCCGTCATCATAATGCCCGGGAATAAGACCCCCTTAAACTGGGCGCCCCTCTTTCTGAATGCGTCAAATGTCGGCGTAACAACTTGGCTTTCAATGCCCGACATCATTGGAAGGGTGACCCACGGCACGGGCGCAATAGTGCCCATCCCCCCGGTGTTGTTCCCCCTGTCTCCATCAAGCGCGCGCTTATGATCCTGCGCGGGCGGAAACAGCATGTACGTAATTCCGTCGGAGAGCGCATGAATCGATACTTCGGACCCATCTAGGTATTCCTCTACAACCACCTCACTACCCGCATCTTTGTGCACACGATCTATCATGACCTCTTTCACTGCCTGCTCGGCCTCAGCCATCGTTTTGCAGACGTAGACGCCCTTTCCTAGCGCAAGACCGCTCGCCTTCACAACAATCGGTACCCCGGCCGTGCGAATGTATGCAAGAGCAGGTGCGGCGCTATTGAAGACGGCAAATTTCGCTGTCGGGATATTCCCCTCCTGCATGAGTACTTTTGAAAACGCTTTCGAGCTCTCGATCTGCGCGGCCTCTTTGGTCGGGCCGAATATTCGTAATCCGCGTGCAGTGAATAGACCCACTACCCCCATCGCGAGGACATCGTCGGGACCCACCACAGTGAGTCCAATATTTTTAGCGCGCGCGAATTTTGCGAGACCCTCAAGGTCGGATGCTTCGATCGGCACGTTCTCTGCAATACCCGCGGTGCCACTATTCCCTGGCGCGACATATAGCTTCCCTATACGTGGCGACTGCGCAAGCTTCCATGCGAGCGCGTGCTCCCGTGCACCGCTTCCTATGACGAGCACATCAACTACCATCGATGTATTGTAGCTTATTGGCGACGTAGGGCGAGAGAAATGTGGAAGTACCATTTCACATTTCCGAGCCGAGGAGCCAACACAGGTTAATGCCTCGCAGCTTGCTGCGAGGAACCTTTATTCTTCGGTGAGTATCTCCGGGCCGTCTTTTGCGATGAGCACTGTGTGCTCGAAATGCGCCGTCCGCGAACCGTCTTTTGTTCGATACGAATACCCGTCGTCATCAATATATAAATCTCCGCTTCCGAGCGTCATCATGGGCTCGATCGCGATCACAAGCCCTTCCACCAGCTCCACCCCCTTACCCGGCTCACCGTAGTTGGGCACATGCGGCTCTTCGTGGACCTTCTGCCCCACGCCATGCCCCGAAAGGTTGCGGGGAAACCCGAAATTATATTTGTGCGCGATCTGCTCGACCGCATATCCAATGTCGCCCGTCGTATTCCCTATGCGCGCCTCCTTAATCCCCGCGGCAAGCGCTTCAACGGTACCGCGAACCAACTCCTCATCATGCGGATCACGTCTCGTCCCCGCGATCACCGTGACGGCATGATCGGTGTAGAGACCCTTGTGTTTGATGCCGAAATCAAGGCATACCACATCGCCTTCGCGAATGATGCCACTGTTATCGCTTGCAGGAGAATGCACGATCACATCATTGATCGAGACACAGAGACCTGAGGGGTATGGCGTATCGCGCTTGCGCTCGGTATGCCCGAAAAACGCGAGTGTATCGCCTTCTGCCTTCACCATCTCTCTCGCCTTATCCTCGAGTGCACGAGGTGTCACTCCGGGCACGACCATCCCGCTCAAAATCCGCACGTGCCGCGCGAGCCGCCGCCCTCCTTCGCGTAGTATTTCGATCTCTTCTTTCGTTTTCGCAATCATTGTTTTAATCCAAGTACCGAGAGAATGTTCTGATGAACAGTCTCCGCATTCGCGCCGCCATCCACGACATGAATTGAGCGCCCCCGACTCGCGAGAAACTCCAACTGCGGCTTCACCTCAGCCGTATGCCATGCCAAACGTTTTTTTATGGCATCTTCAGTGTCATCGCTCCTTCCACGAATGAGAAGCCGCTTGATACTCTCTTGTTCGGATAGCTCAAGAGAAACAATCTGGTAATCCGGACGCTTGTAAAAGGTCATCGCATCATCCCATCCTCGCGTTTGATCAGGGCCCCGCGCAAGGCCATCGGCAATAATGTGCTCTTCTCCGGTACATTGTCGGACGAGAGCATCGGTCGTCAGATAGATGGGCATAAAATCCGGCATGCGCGAGCCGATGCCGACAATTTCATTCGTAAGCACGCCGCTATAACTTCCCGATGCAATCATGTTGCGCAAGAGCTGCCCCATGTCGATATGAATAATGCCTCGATCGGATTTTTTCTGGAGAACTTCGATGAGAAGTTTCACCTGCGTGCCCTTCCCTGCGCCCTGGGGGCCGAAAAAAAGAACGGTTAAGGGGTTCATGTGATTTTGCGAAATCATGCTGCGTTGGCGTCAATTAAGACGCAGCCCCAAAATTATAGCCTTCCTTGTGCATAATATCTATGACCCCTTGTACAGTCTCCTCCAACTTTCCGTCTACGTTCGCCACCGCATAATCATAAAACGATTGCTCGTTCTGGATCTCGGCCTCGGCATTGGCTTGCCGTTTTACTACTTCGGACTCCGGCAATTCCGGGTTTCTTTCTCGAATACGGCGCGTGAGCGCATCAATACTTTCGGGGACTATGAAAATAGTTACTGCATTGTATTTTTCCTTGTAGTACCGCGCTCCTACGATATCGGGATTCACGATCACGATAAAACCCGAGTCAATTTTGTCCTTCAGATCAGGCGCGTAGGTTCCATAGTAGGTATCTCTGTTTGGAATATAAGTTGATTCGAGAATATCACCCGCCTCCTTCCGCCGTGCGAATTCTTCCTTGGTGAAAAAGTAGTAGTCTGTGCCGCTCTTTTCTCCCGCACGCGGTGGGCGCGTGGTCGCGGTAACAAGCCGCTTCACCCGATGGGAAAAACGCTTTACAATCTCATTCGTAACCGTCGTTTCGCCGCTTCCCGTAGGACCTGCGATAACAACGACGTGTCGCTCCTTCATGCGGTTAATACTCTCGAATAGAAGTCTGCGCGTCAACCTTTTTCACAACATCGAGTACCACTGAGACGACAATGAGAAGCGCGGTGCCGCCGATCGTAATTGCCGTAATGCCCGTGATGCCTTGGAGGATGAGCGGCAAGACCGCGAGCACACCGAGAAAGAGCGCTCCCACCAGCGTGATCCGCGTAATGATATTGCCAAGATACTCTGCAGTCGTGATACCTGGTCGCACGCCGGGAATGAACGCACCGTTTTTCTGCAGATTTTTCGCTATCTGATTGGGCTCAAACGTAATTGCGGTATAGAAATACGTAAAGACAAAGACCAAAAAGAAGTAGAGGGCACCATAGACCCATTGATTCGCGAGAGCGGCAACGACGGCATTCCCAATAGATGCAACAAGCGTGATCGAGCTTTTCGTGAGAAACGTCGCGATCATCTGCGGGAAGAGCAGAATCGAAAGAGCGAAGATTATAGGGATAACACCGGCCTGATTCACGCGAAGAGGAAGATATGTAGAAACACCCCCCAATACTTTCGTGCCTCGCACCCGTCGCGCATAGGTGACCGGAATCGGACGTTCCGCTTCTGTTACAAACACGACCCCCGCGATAATCGCTGCTGCCGCTGCGGTGAAAGCGATGTACATGGGGACCTGAGAAACATCAAACGCGAAGACGAGCTGAGCCGCTGCCGAAGGAAGACTAGAAACGATACCGGCGAAAATAATGAGAGAAACTCCGTTGCCCACACCAAATTCAGAAATGAGCTCTCCAATCCACATGAGGAGTATCGCGCCGGCCGCTATCACAATGACGTTGGTGACAAACGCGAGCGTGGTGAGTTGCGACACAATGCCATTTTGCTGCAGAAGGAGAAGAAAACCGAACGCCTGAATGAACGCCAACGGAACCGAGAGGTAGCGTGAGTATTGCATGAAGCGCATGCGCCCAGCGTCTCCCTCCTCCTGGTACATCTCCTTCAATTTTGGGACGAGGATGGTCATGAGCTGCATCACAATCGAAGCCGTAATGTAGGGCGAAACACCGATCATCATGATGGATAGATTGGAGAAACCACCTCCGGAAAATACATTGAGAAGGCCAAGGAATTGGTTGTTACTCAAAAATGCTTCGAGCTGCGCAGAATTGATGCCAGGAATAGGGATGACCGCAAGCAAGCGGAAGACGACGAGCGCGGAGAGTACAAAGAGTACGCGCGTGCGCAACACCTCATCCTGGACAACAAGCTTCACTTTCCTGACAAATTGTTCCCACATACGCTTACAAGATTACACCACCAGCTTTCTCGATCGCTCCACGAGCCGACGCCGAAACGGGAAGACCCTTGAGGGTGAACTTCTTCGTTATAGTACCACCGCCAACGATTTTTACCGGCGTCATCGCCCGATTGCGAATGACTCCCTTTCCTACGAGCGTCTGCACGGTGATCTCGCTTCCGGAATCAAACAGGGTCTCGAGACGTTCGATAGAAACCGCCATCGCATCCAGCTTTGTGCCGTCTACAGTGCGCCCCCGATTCTTTCCGTATCCTCGTCGCTTGGGCAATTTCTTAATGATGTCGCGCATTTCTGGTCGCTTCTTGCGGCCAGAGCGCGCGTTTTGTCCTTTGGTACCGCGCCCCGAGGTCTTACCGCGTTTACCTCCACGACCCACGCGTCTGCTCGCGCGCGCAGTCGTACGTTTCAATGAATGTAGTGATGCCATAAATTACTTGTGGTGAGTGTAATGCGACTATTTCAGAAGTGTAAGACTCTTGAGGGCTTCTATGGCAGCGCGTGCATTATTGACCGGATTTTTGCTGCGCGAAAGAAGCTTTGCCGTTACATCCGAGACACCAGCGAGCTCAAGCACGGTGCGCACCGATGAGCCTGCGACGAGCCCGCGACCGGGACTCGGACGAATCTCGACGCGCGATGCGCAATACTTCGCCTCAACGTTGCGTGTGAGGCTGCGATTCTTCGTCAGATTCAAATTGATCATGCTCCGCTTAGCGGCTCGTGTCGCCTTATCTATTGCTTGTGCGGTATCTGCCGCCTTACCCAAACCAACCCCCACACGCCCCTTCTTGTCTCCGATGACGAGCGCAGCGCTAAAATTAAATCGACGACCACCGGCCATCACACGAGCAACACGCCTAATGCCGATCAGTTTTTGGGC
Source organism: uncultured Candidatus Saccharibacteria bacterium (assembly GCA_964350885.1). Lineage (GTDB taxonomy): Bacteria > Patescibacteriota > Minisyncoccia > Phycocordibacterales > UBA2100 > UBA10103. The sequence continues at coordinate 41,956 of CAYGKV010000006.1, read as the reverse complement.
AAATTCACTGCGGCGCTCATCGCCTCCTCTTCCCCCTCGACTTGGGCGACCACCGCGACCCCCACTTCGACGATCACGATTACCGCGAGCATTACCAAAGCCAGGTTTTTGCGCGACATCATCTTTGACTACGGCAGGAGCATCTACCACCACTTCACCCAAGACCTTCTCTTCTGTTTGATTATCAGTCATACGTGGTTCATTAAAATTCTAATCCCGCAGCTCGCGCAGCGTCAGCAAATGTCTTTACTGTTCCCTGATATTTAAATCCACCTCGATCAAAAACCACCGCCTTTACACCTTTCTCGCTCGCACGTTTTGCGAGAGTGACAGCAGCGGACTCGGCTCGTTCACGAGGGGTCTTCCCTTTCTCTCCCGCGGAAGAGACGGCTGCGATTGTCATACCTTTTGCATCGTCAATAATCTGGGCAGTAAGGCGCGTGTTGGATTTGTGAATCGAGAGGCGCGGGCGTGTCGAGCTTCCGACGACCTTAGCGCGCACCCGACGGTGTCTTCGATTTCGTTGCTGTGATTTTGTGAGTTCCATAAAAATTGAATGCGTGTGATCTGCGGATTATGCGGCTGCAGCTGCAGCCTTCTTACCCTGCTTCTGGCGAACGACCTCGTTTTCGTATCGAATACCCTTTCCTTTGTACGGCTCCGGCTTCTTGATCGATCGAACGGAAGCAGCAAATTCCCCCACCTGCTCTTTATCAGCTCCAGAGACAGTAATGATGTTCTTTTCTACAGCAGCCGTAATGCCTGCGGGGACAGCCAAGACTACAGGGTGCGAAAACCCAACGGCAAGTTTGAGTTGTTTTCCGGAGAGTTCCGCGCGAAATCCGATACCCTCAATCTGAAGTTTCTTTATGAAGGGTGTATTTACACCTTCAATCATATTGCGTACGTGTGCCGCGTACGTCCCCCACAGAGCACGTGCGAGTCGAGATGTTTCTTTCGGGGAAACGGATGCCATACCCTTCTCCACGACAACAGAGATCGCGGGATGCAGTGCACGCTTCAAGGTGCCCCCCTTCCCCTTGACCGTGATTTCATGGGAAGCAATAGACACTTCGGTGCCTGCGGGAATCGTTATCGTTCTTTTTCCAATTCTTGACATAGGTATATATGGTGCACGTAGGATAACTACCAGATTTCAAACAATGCCTCACCGCCGACCTTTTCTTTCCGCGCTTCTTTATCCGTGAGAACTCCCTTCGGGGTTGAAAGTATGAGAGCGCCATAGCCGTATCGAACTGGGATTATCTCGCGCGAGTTTTTGTACAAGCGACGACCCGGCTTCGATATCCTCTTAACACCCGCAATCGCGTGCTCGCCGTCTTTGTATTTAAGGGTGATGTCGAGATTTTTCCTGATCTTTTTTCCTTTTCTTTCTACCGCCGACACAAAACCCGCTTCCTTCAATTTCTCAGCAATAGCCATCTTGAAGGCGGAGTATGGCACAGATACCGACACCTTACGAATAGCGCCTGCATTCTTCAGGGAAACTATGAAGTCGCCGACAGGATCGTTTACCATACTAGATTGCATAGACTTACAGACTTGTGCGCAGTTCGAGGCGCGGAGAAAGCGGCGCGTGAGGCGTATGAAATATACGACGAGCGCGACGTAGAGGCTCCGCAACGATGAAATGCGCCAAGTGTGCAAGTATTTACCATGAAGATTTTTTGATGCCGGGGATATTCCCCTCCAGAGCCTCCTCGCGGAAACAGATACGGCACAGATTGAAATCGCGTATAAAACCACGCGGACGACCGCACTTGAAACAGCGCCGCACCGTGCGGCTCGAGAATTTAGGCACTCGATTCGCCTTTATGATCATTGATTTCTTTGCCATGAAAGTTGTACCTTGAAAAGGAGTAGCTTGAAGCTCTTGCACCCCACCTTTCGGATGTTGGGTTACGGAAGCTTCGTGCGTGACTTCGTTCTTGCGATATCTCCTAACCCAGTGGATCAGGGATCACTCTAAAAACAAAGCCCCCTACGAGGCCCGTGAAATATACGCGAGGTGAGACGAGAAGTCAAACCGACTCTTTCGCCTCAAAAATACTACTTTTTCTCCTGCAGAGGCACGCCGAGGTAGCGCAGATATGCTTCCGCCTCCTTCTTACCCTTGGCAGTAGTGACGATGGTGATCGCAAGACCGAAAATATCTTTTGAATCCTCGTCGGATGTTTCGGGGAAAACGGTGTGCTCCTTGAGGCCGATTGAGATATTGCCCATTTCATCAATTGCGCTCGGCTTTATGCCACGAAAGTCTTTTACTCGCGGAAATACAATGTGGATCAACTTGTCGAAAAAAGTCTGCATGCGGGCTCCGCGGAGTGTTGTCTGATATCCCGCGACGTCTCCGACACGAATCTTAAAATTAGCGATTGATTTCTTCGCTCCGCGCACAGCCGCAGCCTGACCCGTGATCTGTGCCAATCGATCGACGATGAGCTCGAGTTTCTTTTTGTCTTTTAGCGAGCCGACGCCCGTAGAAACGACGATCTTGACGAGGCGTGGCGCCTGCATGACGCTCTTGTATCCAAACTCGCTTTTGAGCGCGCTGAAGGTGTTTTTTTGATCTGTGGTATTCATATAATAGGTATTTGTGAGATTGTATTGAACCGTCGGGTTACTTCAGTTCTTGTCCGCTCTTAACGGCCACACGCCCTCGATTCCCCTCCTTGTCGCGTGTAATCTTGATGCGCGTTGGCTTGCCTGATTGCGGATCCATGAGCATCACATTCGAAGCATGGAGAGGCATAGGCTTCTCTATGATCTGCCCTTTGCGGTTTTGCGCCGAGGGTTTGCGATGCTTCTTCACCAGGTTAATGCCATCGAGCAATACCATCGTATTCTTGGGGAGCACGCGCGCGATGGTGCCACTTTGGCCTTTATTTTTCCCCGCGATTACGATTACTTTGTCTCCTTTTTTGAGTTTCATATATTATGTATTCTGTGCCTCGAACAATTACACGATCTCCGGTGCGAGCGAACCAATCCTTTGATACCCACGATCAACGACCTCACGCGGAATGGGCCCGAATACGCGATTCGCCTTCGGCTCTTTCGGCTCCTTGCCGGAGCCTGTGATGAGCACGACGGCATTCTCATCGAAGCGTACGTATGAGCCATCGGCGCGACGGAATGCGTTCTTCTGCCGGACGACCACTGCGCGATGCACTTCTTTTTTCTTCACGCTCTTACGCGGCTGCGCGGTTTGTATTGAAATCACGATCTCATCGCCAATCCCGGCATAGCGCCGCTTTGAGCCGCCCAGAATTTTAAACACTCGGCCGATGATGCCGCCAGAGTTGTCTGCAATTTTCACGAGTGTTCGATCTTGTATCATACATTTACGTAACGATGATGAATCGCTTGCGCTTCGAAATCGGACGGGTCTCTTTGATTACGACCTTCTCTCCTACTTGAGCGGTATTGCCAGGATTGTGTACAAGGAATTTCTTGCTGTGGCGAATGTACTTCTTGTACTTCGGGTGTTTGACGTAGCGCTCCACCTGCACGGTGCAGGTGTCGGTCATGGCCGCCTTCACGACGACGCCCTCAAATGTTTTGCCTGTTTTGTTCTGTTCCATAACGAGTGGTGGATACTATGCTGTCTTCTTGACCAAAGCAAGTTTTCGGGCCTGCAACTCTGTCAATATCTGCGCGATCTCGCGGCGAACGTTGCGACCAGCTCGAACATTGCGGGTGCGCGAACCTGCGCCACCAAATCGAAACACGCGCAAGCTCTCGCGCTTGTCGGCAACGAGCTTTTGAAGCTCTGCGATATCTTGTTTTGAAAAATCAGACATAGGTATTGTATGAAGCAAGTTACGATCTATATACGAGCTACGACTCGCGCTCTGAGTGGCAATTTCGTACCCGCTTTCCGCAGGGCCTCGCGTGAAATCGGCTCGGTAGCGCCGTCAATCTCGAAAATCACCCGACCTGGCCGCACATCGAACACATACCCTGCGACATCACCCTTTCCGCTTCCCATGCCTACTTCTGCGGCCTTTTGAGTGAACGGCCTGTCAGGAAATATCCGCGTCCAGATCTTCGCGCTCTTCCCTCCAGCGCGCGTAAGCGCGCGACGAGCTGCCTCGAGCTGATTCGATGTGACACGAGCCTGCGTGAGAGCCTTGAGGCCAAACGAGCCGAAGGCGACGGTTATGCCGCGTGTTTCAGCAGAATCAACGCGTCTGCCGCGACGTCGTCCAGTCTGCCACTTTCGATATTTCGCTTTCTTTGGTGCAAGCATACGTTATCGTTTTGAAGTCGACCCTACTTGAGCGGACTTGGTTTCTTTTTCAAATATGTCACCGCGGTAAATCCAAACCTTAACTCCGATGACACCGTACGGCAGATACGCCTGCTCGCGCGCAAAATCGATATCGGCACGCAGTGTCTGAAGAGGTACACGACCACGCTTAATTTCCTCGGTGCGCGACATTTCCGCCCCCCCAAGACGGCCTGCAATCGCAATGCGTACTCCCTGGACATCACGATTCGCCATCACCTTCTCAACGGTTTGCTTCAAGACGCGGCGGAATGTCTGGCGTTTCTCCAAACCTTCTGCAACCATGTACGCAACAACAGGAGACTGTGATTCAGGCGAACGGATTTCCTCGACATCGAGTCGGACAGCCTTACGCTCGGCGCGCGGTACCGTACGAATGACCGCTTCGATCTCTTTTGTGAGCTTGACCGATCCTTCACCTCCGCGACCTATCACGAGGCCTGGGCGAGAGGTCTTCACGATAATGCGAATGGATTTCTCGTTGCGCTCTATATCAACGGCCGTGACATAGCTACCGCGCAAACGCTTCTTGAGAAAACGGCGAATCGCGGCATCGACACAGACATTCTGACGGTATTTGGCCGGGGTTTTTGCAAACCAGCGCGACTTCCAGTCGCGGATGATGCCGAGGCGATGTGCGTATGGATGTACGGTGTGTGTCATAAAAGTAATGTAAAAGTTAGAAGGTAAAAGGTAAAGGTGCGTACATGGATTACTTTGTTTCGGCGACTTTTGCCTTTTGATTTTTGCCTTTTGACTTCAAAATCGGACTCAGTTCGATTTTGATGATGCTCATCGTCTTTCGAAGGGTGCCTGCGCGGCCGCGTGCGTAGGGCCTTGAGCGGCGCATCACCAGCCCTTTATCTACCGTGATCGTCTTTACAAACAAATTCTCGACAGAAGCGCCTTGTGCTCCTGCGTTTGCGATCGCTGAATCCAAAAGCTTCTCGATTGCTGGAGAGGATTTCTTTGGCAAGTAGAGGAGCGCCGCGCGTGCAGCCGCAATACTCTTCCCACGAATCAAATCCGCAACGAGACGTACCTTGCGGGGCGATTGGTGGTAATTAGTTAACAATGCTTTCATATTTTTACTTCTTCGTCGCAGCCGCTGAAGCTGAAGTCGCCTTCGCGGCAGTTGCCGCAGCGATCTCAGCCGCTTTCGCAGCCATTTCAGTCTCCTTCTGCATACGACCACCGTGCTTAATGAATTTCGTCGTCGGGGCAAATTCGCCCAATCGGTGTCCTACCATGTCTTCGGTTACAAACACTTCGTCAAAATTCTTCCCCGTGTGAACTGAAAATGTGTAGCCCACAAATTCAGGCGCAATTTGGCTGGCACGCGCCCACGTCTTGATAGACCCTTGCCCGCTTTTTCGGGTAGAGACCTTTTTCATCAGTTTAACGTCCACGTACGGACCTTTTTTTAGTGATCGTGTCATAGCAATTGAAATCCCGCCTCGGCGGGATTGGCACAATGTATAGGAAACACGACGTGATGTCAACAAAAAGTCCGCTCTGCGCGGACTCTCTGATTATTTCCTCTTCCCCACCCTGCGGCGGCTGACCAGGAATACGTTTGAATACTTCTTTGGGCGGCGAGTTTTCTGACCCTTGCCTGCGGGTTTGCCCCACAGAGTCTTCTGGCGGCGCGAGCCGCGGCCTTGCTTGCCTTCGCCTCCACCATGCGGGTGATCTACCGGGTTCATGGCTGAGCCGCGTACCGTAGGCCTCACTCCCATCCAGCGGCTTCGTCCTGCTTTTCCAAGATTTACGAGGCGATGTTCTTCATTGGAAACTTCGCCCACCGATGCCCACGCGGTCGCAATGACACGACGCACTTCTGTGGAAGGCATTTTAAGATGTGTGTACCCAGCATCCTGGGCAACGACTTCACAATAATTTCCGGCCGAACGCGCGAGTACGCCGCCCGCGCCCGGCTTCAATTCGATGTTATAGACAAACGTGCCGACAGGCATGTTCCCGAGCGGAAGGCGATTGCCGAGCGTGACAGGAGCTTTGTCGGACACGAGGAAGGTGTCGCCTACTTTTACACGCTGCGGGAGTACGACATAGCGCTTCTCGCCATCGGCATACACAGCAAGACCGATGAAGCCGCTGCGAAACGGATCGTATTCGATAGAGGCGATCTTTGCAGGAATATTCTTCTTTTCGTACCGAAAGTCCACCTGCCGATAGGTTTTTTTGTGTCCGCCACCCTGGTGTCGCACCGTGATGCGGCCAAACGAGTTGCGGCCAGCGTGGCTTTTTGCTCCTTTCATGAGCGATTTCTCCGGCTTGTCCCCCGAAAGGACGGCGCGGTAGTTGATCGAGACGCGCGCACGCTGCGAGGGAGATGTTGGTTTGTATTCTTTCATTGCCATATGCGTTTTGTTATCCGATAGTTATGGTCTCTCCTTTTTTAAGGTACACATATGCCTTCTTCCCTCCGCGCGTCTGCCCGAGCTTTCCTGTGCGAGCATTGCGCTTCATCTTTGTAGGGACCGAGACAATCCGCACCATGCGCGGCTCTACTTTGTAGAGGGCTCGAATAGCCTGCTTTACATCGCGTTTCGTAGAAACCCCGGCGATATCGAATGTGTAGACACCATCGGCCGAATGCATAGTCGCCTTTTCGGTGATTCGCGCGTTTTTTAGGACAAACGAGAGGTCGCGTGCACCTCCCTGTTGTGTGCCGCCCACACTCTGCACTCCTTCCGAGACGGAATTCTCTTTTGCGGTTTTCTTGTTTTTGAAAATTGCCATACGGATTTGAGTTATTTTGTAGCGATTGCTTTTGCAGAAGATTGGTTGTGCGCGCGAACGCCAACAATCGCGACCGCAGCTTCGGGGTTTTCGATGATAAGGTAGGAATTTCCCAAAACAGCGACTGGGTTCAAGTTGCGCATGGCAATACACGCCACATTTCCAATGTTTCGAAAACTCTTTTGGGCAGCGACCGTAGGGTCAGCAAGCGCAATGAGGGCCGCATTCTTGCGCTTTGTTGCAATCTTCTCGAATCCAGAGACCTTCGAGAGCATGACGAGCGCCTTGCGTGCTGTCGCGGTCTTAGGTTCACTCAATCCGAAAGAATCGACAAAGATAATTTCCCCATCCTTAAATTTCCGTGACAGCGCCATGAAGAGCGCCTTCGCGCGCATCTTTTTTGGAAGTGTTTTCGTATAGTTCTTGTCCGATCGAGGGCCATGCGTAACGCCTCCTCCCCTCCAAATCGGAGAGCGGCTTGATCCGTGCCGCGCGCGGCCGGTGCCTTTTTGAGCCCATGGTTTCTTGCCACCACCGCGCACGTCTCCGCGATTTTTCGTATGGGCGACCGTCGGCCGCGCATTCGATTGCATCCCAGTCACGATTTGATGCATCAAGCTATCGTTCCAGGCAACGCCGAAGACATTGTCGGGCACGGTGATTGAACCACTCTTTTTCCCCTGCGCATTGTAGATTATTGCTTCCATATGATTTTATCCGCGGATTTCGACGAGCGTACCTGGTTTTCCTGGGATAGCACCCGAAATGACGAGTGTATTCGTGGCGAGATCGACTTGCAAGACCTTGAGATTCTTTACCGTAACACGATCTCCTCCCATACGACCAGCCATGCGCATACCAGGGACAACGCGCCCACCAGCGCGACCGCCACCTCCAATAGAACCGGGAGAGCGCTCTTTATTTTTCTGGCCGTGGCTTCGTGGGCCACCGCTAAAGCCATGGCGCTTTACGACGCCCTGAAAGCCTTTGCCCTTAGACACAGCCGAGACGCTGACCACGTCGCCCGGAGTGAAAATCGAGACGTCAATCGTGTCCCCGCGCTTCATCTCGCCTTCAATGGGAAACTCTCGGAGATGCCGAAACATCGCAAGGTCTTTCAGGTGGCCTTTTTGCGCGGCGTTGGTATTTTTCTCTTTGCGAGATCCAAATCCGATCTGAGCAGCATCGTACCCTTCCTTCTCCTTGCCTTTTACCTGTGTCACCGTGAGCGGGCCGGCGGTGAGTATCGTCGCAGCGCTGACGACACCCTTCTCATCGAAGACCTGCGTCATGCGACCTTTGGTGCCGAGCATATATTTCATAATGAAAAATCGCGCAACGGTAAGACGCTTGCGCGAAATACCATTGGTCGGCCCAGGGCCGACGTAGCGTGGAGAGCAGTATACTCACGCGCCTACCTTTTGCAAGGAGACAACAAGAGACAAACTGGGGTACTCGAAATTACACGCGCATTCGTCGACGGTGTATCATTTCTGCAAAAATCCAGATTAGCGCCATTGAAGACGCGCCTAACGTAAAGGGGATCGTGGTGTCGGAGCCAATCAAACCAAAAGCATCGTTGAAAAGACACGGCACATCAGATCGCTCGCACTCAATCGAAACGACCCCACTCTGGATGCTGTCTTGCGCAGCCAATGTGTCTGCATCCTGGGGATGCCAGGTAATATCTCCCGGTGTTAAGGCATCTTTTTGAGCCTCCGCCGTGATGATCTCGACAATTGCCTGGATTTGCTCCGACGAAAACCCCGATGTGCGAGGATCCGAAAGTATTGCAGAGCGGATTGTCGCGCGTAATTCGTCTTGCTCTTGAGCTAAAGAAATGGTTGGTACAACCACGACACACACAAAGAGGAAGGCGAGGAGGAGCGCCGCATTTGCACTTTTCGTATGTCGCTGAATTCGATCCATTAAAGTTAATTGTACATCAATCGACAAAGAATCCCCGGTGTTGACCATAGTCTTGTGTGAACAACCGTTGTAACATCGAAAAGAGTGGGGCGAATCATATCTCCTGGAATGTGGGAATGACGTCGACAATCGCTTGTTTGTTTTGGGTTTGACCTCCAATCAAACAAGAGAGTGTGTAGGTAACTCTTGAGTGAATAGCTCTTGATTGATTGGTGTGTTGCGGACCGCAAGCGAGTCCACTGCACGCCCACGCACTCCCCCCGTCATCGTTGGATCCCCTTACAGTGCAATTGGTAACACCGAGAGCGCTCCATTTGACAAACGTTGTCTCCCCTTTGCGTACGAGGCTTGGGTTGACGGTAATTGACATCTCGTCTGCGTCGACACACGCGCCGTCCACGCATTGGTATGGGCATACCTGCGAAAAGTCACGACACTGCGAGTCTTGCCAGAGGAGTGTCTTGCCGTCAATGTCGCAGTAGGGCTGCTTTGGAATACACGAGTCGGGACTTATTTTGACGGTTGCGCTCGCTTGCGCGGAGTCGGCATCTTTGCTACACGTGACGGTAAACGTCGTTTCTTGGGTAAGCGCGTTCGACCAGACGGAGCCCGAGATGGCGTTGCCAGTATTGAAAACATCTCCCACGCATCTATCAGCGTTTGTCGACGACCATCTTAGAAGCGATCTACTACCACTTCGAACCTCGGGATCCGCTGTGAGTGAAGCCGTCGTCTTGCCGGAAGGATCAGCGCGAACGCCACTAAAGTCAACCCATCCAACCACATCACTTCCCCAAGCAAATTTGGAAGTATCATCCGAGCCAATCCATCCGTCGGAACGCACGGTAAGACGATAGTCAAAGTCGACGCACGTATTGGTATTGGCACAATTCAAACTAATCCACCCATCCCAACCATCTCCCTGATTTTCCATCGAGCTACAGTCGCTTGTCCTTTCCGCAAGATCAGTTATTTTCGTTCCAGCGCATGCACGCGCCCATCCGAAAATTTCACTTCCTGAAAGGTATGCGTTTCCTCCGGGGCCGGGAAAATCGCTCAGCCCGCCAAACTTTATCCAGCCAATATTCTCGCTCCACCCATAACCAGTGAGGGTCCCATCTCCATTGATCGTCACTTTATAGGGCTTGTCGCATGACGCATTCGCACAATTCATTGATATCCAACCTACCGTTTCAGTCCATGCGTATCCATGGAGATCAGCCGTTGGAATGGCCGCAGAGTACGCATGTCTTCCGATGAGAGTAGCTCCTAAAGCTGCGCCAAGAGACAGCACGATGATTATCCAGAATATATTCTCTAAAAAGGGATTGTATGCTCTCGGTTTCATATCGACGTTGTATATTTCTCAGAAACGCAAAACCCTAGATACCTCTGCTCATTTCAAGCTATGCAGTTGACTGGTGTCGGTACATTTTTACCTGGTGAGCCTAACTCCGACTCGACCCAGAGGGGAATGTAATTAATACCGAGTGCAAACGAGGGTACGATAGTCTAGTCTGCATGTACACAAGTATACTATGAGATCCCCTGTATTTTCTGTAAGTGGGGATATGCAATCAGAGCATTTTGGAAATGCTCTGCATGATTTGGTAAATCCTATTGGATGGGAGGTCAGCTTACGGTGCATTTTTTGGAAAAATGCCCCGTGATTTACCGAATCCCATTGGATGGGATTCGGTAAATCACATCATCTTCACGTCTATTGAAACTCCGGAAGGTAAATCTATGTTCGTTAGCGCTTCGATGACTTTGGGAGCGGGGTTGAGAATGTCGATCATGCGCTTGTGAATACGCATTTCGAATTGCTCGCGCGAATCTTTGTCGATGAAAGCAGCGCGATTGACGGTGTATTTCTTGATATCGATAGGGAGCGGGACGGGACCAACTACTTCGGCATTGTGCCGCGCCGCGACATCAATGATTTGTTTCACTGCGCCGTCCAAGACGCCGTGCTCATACGCACGCACTTTGATGCGTAGACGATGGGTTGTGTCTTTCTTGGAAGCACGCGTGGAGGCAGCCGAAACAGCAGAGGTGTCCGTCTTTTTGACGGCCTTTGCGCGCGGAGCGCGCACCTTCTTTGCTGTCTCTTCTGCTGTCATAGAACCCGCAGAGTATGCACTATCTCGTTAGATTCCGCAATAGCGTGTATGACCGCAGGTACTCCAAGCTTGAAGGTTGAACCTTCGATTTTCTTCTTGCTATACGTAAGCCATTCGGCGGCCACAGAAAACGTAGGTGCACACAGGTGGTTCGTTGCATGGAGGGGAAGAGAGCCACATACTACCCCTATGCTTGAAATAGGGTGGATGATTCTTGGTATCGAAGTTATCTTCTCAATCTTTTTCTGCTTTGTTTTCTGGCACTTCTGGAGCCGCTCTGCGATGAAGCGCTCGGTCGCTATCCGCGCGTTCCTCATATACGCCCTGGGGTGCACTGCCTTTCTTCTTCTCATGTTCTTTATGCCAATGCCGATATGATCGAGAACGACCAAGAAGACGAGCAAATGCTCCTCGTGGCGCACAAGCATTGGGCGACTCTTGTGGGTGACGCCATTCTCACGCTCATCCCCGGCTTCACGATACTAGGGCTTCTTTTTCTCTTCCGTGGCGTACCGCAATCGTCTGTAGACATACCAATACAGGCGATTGCCACCTTCCTCGTACCCCTGTGCTTCCTCATCATCTGGACAATCCTTGCGATTCAGTGGACTAATTATTATCTCGACATGCTCGTCGTCTCAGATCGACGCATCTTTTACACGAAACAAATCAACTTCGCGCAGCGATCAATTCAACAGTGGAACATCCCCGATGTGCGGCAGGTCAACGTCCACCTTGGAAACATCTTTGAGTCCTACTTCAACTACGGCTCTCTCGAGATCAGCGTCGAGGGAGAAGCGGAGCCGATAAAAATCGACGGTATTCCCGATCCGCAACACGTCTCTGCGGTGATCTTGAAACAAGACAACCGCTATGGAGACCTCCGAGAGACGGCACGTAAACAGCGCGAATTATTGCACTTCTTGAGCCATGAAGTAAAGGGCCACCTCGCCAAGAGTAAAGCGGCATTCGCGGCTATCGTCGAGGGCGACTTCGGTGCCATAAATGCACCTCTCGACACACTTGCGCATCGTGCCCTCGCCGACTCACAGAAGGGCGTCGATACCGTGATGTCCATTCTCGACAACTCCGACCTCAAGGAAGGTACTGTGCGCTTCAACAAAACATCATTTGATCTTTCCGCGACCATCAATCGTGTAGTGCAAGAAATCCACGAGCAGGCGCAGAGCAAAGGGCTCGCGCTCCAGGTATACCTCGATCCCCCGTGCTTCATGGTCGGAGATGAAAACAAAATAGAGCGGCACGTCATTCGCAACCTCATTGAAAACGCGATCAAGTACACTCCCGCTGGGCACATCGAAATAAATCTCCAGAAAGTACCCGGGGCTCTGCGCCTCTCGGTGTCCGACACCGGTGTCGGCATCGCCGCAGGCGACATTGATAAGCTTTTCACGCAGGGTGGGCACGGCGAACATTCAAAAGATATAAACGCCGATTCAACAGGCTACGGACTCTTCATCGCCAAACAGGTGGTGGAAAAACACGGCGGCCGCATGTGGGCACTCTCCAACGGCCCCAAGACCGGCTCGCAATTCTTTGCCGAATTCCCGCTTGCGTAAATATGAAAAGTTCAGACCCGTACCGCGAGGGTACGAGTCTGATTGAGCGTCGGTGAGGCTGGGAAAAGCCTCATTCCAGTGCCGATTGCTTTGAAAGCGCAAAGGTCGCCTTGAGCTCTTCAAACATGACCACGGTGGCCGCTCCTTCTCCTTTGAGAAGGATGGTCGGTATCGCCGCAATGAGCTTGCCCCTTGTCTTGGGATCAAGCTCCACGGAATTGGCCAGGAGTTCGAGCTCCATTCGCTCGACGGTCAGCCGAGTCACCACTACGTCGAAAGCACTCTGACACCTCAACTTGAGACTTTCTGTACCCTGAAAGGGACAAAAAGTGTTCGAGGCCTTGAGAGCCACCACGATGTTCCGCTCTTTGGCGATTGCCGTCTCACGGAGGGCAGCCGCCCAATCCTCCCACTGGCCAGCCCCTTGGGCAGGGGCAGCAATTGCGAGGAGAGATGCGCCGATAAGTCCGATGGCCTGGGTCTTCATTGGGTTCTCCTTGTCTAGCCCGGCCTCATGCGAGGCTATATCCTCCCGAAATTGTCTCACGATAATGATTTTCGTCAAGTGTGTGTGCGCGAAGAACGGCACAGACATCAATGCACAGTTCCGGTGGGAACCAGCAAGAAGACTGTTATCATGTCCCCATGGAAGGCAGGTGGATTGGTGCTATGGTACTCGCGGCTGTATTTTGCGGCGCTCTGTATCTAGATTTCCAGTCATACACAAAAGCAGCGCGGTCATCGCAAACAGCTGCAGCGGGTAGCGAACCTGATCCAGCCGCGAGCGGGGGCTCTCCCATCCTTGGAACAACCCCAAAGATAAGTGAGTCCCTCGCAGACATAGCGAACAAGAAATGCCCGAAACCTCAAAATGGGACCGAGGTCTACAGAAGCGACAAGCCTCGAAACCAAACATTTTCGGAGAACGATAAAATATATTTTAATCTTTACGGCAAACCTTGTGAGGGCCCTCTTATTAAAGCATTTTGCTCAAAGGAGAATTATTGCGATGGGAAGATGGAAAACACTACGTGTCTCATTGAAGACAAGTGGGCTCCGTGTGCGCAACAACCAGAAATCCAGGTTGCTTGTTTGAATGAAGCTGATTGTACGTTTACACAACCAGACTCTCCACCGCCTCCAGATGCGAGCCCTTCTCCTATTAATCCCGAACTTGGCGAAACGTCCGCGCAAGATCCATTGCCATCTCCTCAAGAGCCTAACACTGTCATCACACCACAAGATGGTACCGTACAGCCGATTACACAACTTACGGAGCCCCAAATTCCAGAAGCTCCTGCCACTTCAGCGACAGGATCTCAAATCCAAAATCCCGCAGACTGGGCTGTCCCTGAGGGAGCGCCCGTGGAACAACAAGGTCAATGGACTACTCTAGACCCATCAGCGCCCGTTGCGCCTATTGCCAATCCAGTGTCTCCGGTAGTAGGGACTCCCCTTCCACTTCCGAACGACGCGGGTGCTCCGCTTCCCCAAGATACGAACACAACGTTTGGGCAACCGACCCCTCCCACAGACACTTCATCTTCAGGAAATTCATACGATGAGTACGGAAACCTGAAGCCCAAAACCACCTCTGTCGCCGCGACCGGAGCCAAGCTGATTGCTGCTACTGCATCACTCTTATTTAACCTCGTCGCAACACCGTTCAATTTTATAACGAACCTTTTCCAACCATTCGCATCCCGCGGATCCGAGCAAGACACCAGGCCCACTGTCTCGGCACCTCGAACGCCCCAGACCTTCGAGCCGACGCGACCGCTCGTATCGTATGGGACCACCACGCCTTCCCAAGGCTCTTCGGCCACTCCTCCAACTCCGGTAACCAACATAATAATCATTAGCACCGATCCGCACGGCAACATCATTACCACTACCAGCACAGTAACCTCGCTTCCTCCAAAAGGCGGAGTGAAGCCGGTAAGCGCTTCGATCGACACATCTCCGTCTCAGAAGCCGACGCAGTTGCGTGATTTGCTTGCGCCCACTACCCCCTCTCCCGCTCCTGCAAACAACGCCGCCACCACAACTACAACAGACACAGGGGAACGCATCAAAATTACTATGCAAACAGCAACGTCGACGCGGCTTGCAGATATTCTTGATGTATATAATGCGGTCGGTACCTCCACCCCCGATTGGCTCGAAGAAACGTTGAGTAAACTCGGCGTCATCGCGAAAGATGATGAGACTCCGGGTACTGGATCGATCCTCGAACACGACAGCGTCTACTGGACGCAGCAACCAAATACGGCGCGCGACAACAAAATCGAGCTTGCCAAAGCCAAGGCAACCTACGACGCGATCCAGGCACACATCGATGCCCTCCGAGAAGCAATCAACGCTGGCCTTTGTGATGAACAGTGCATGCTCTCAATAGACTCGCTCCAAGATCAACTCCCGATCAGGCGCGCACAGATCGAGGAACTGGACGCTGTGGTGAAGAAAGATACAGCGCCGAGTCTCACCACTCCCCCGCCCACGATTGCGCAGACCAACCGAATCATCGAGGGCTCGATCCCCGTGTACATATACGGCACGGAGAGCGCAACGATTTCAAACCGCCCAACGACGCCGGTGCACCTTGCCGCACAAGAAACTCCAAACGCTTCTGGAACAGTGAGCGGCGAAACGATAGTGGCGCGCGTCGTCAAAAATATATGGGGCGTGCTGAAGTCCCTCTTCGCCCCAGAACAACCAGCAGCTCCCGTGCCGCAAAAGACCTGCTCGCTCTTCCTCTCACTCCTCGGCAAGTGTGGAGCGTAGAAACCATCCGTATTCCAAGCACAAGAAAACCCGCCGAACGGCGGGTTTTCTCTACTTAGTTCAAGAGTGAATTAAGCAACCACTTTTGTAACAACACCTGCTCCCACGGTCTTACCGCCCTCGCGGATAGCAAAACGCATTTGATCTTCGAGTGCGATTGGAGCAACCAATTTCACTTTGAAGGTGACGGTGTCGCCTGGCATAACCATCTCCACTCCCTCCTTGAGCGTTACCTCTCCGGTAACGTCTGTGGTGCGAACGTAGAATTGTGGTTTGTAGCCAGTGAAGAACGGTGTGTGACGACCGCCCTCTTCCTTGGTCAAAATGTAGACTTCGGATTCGAATTCGGTGTGCGGCTTCACTGAGGCTGGCTTGCAGAGCACTTGTCCGCGGTGCACATCTTCTTTCTTTGTGCCGCGGAGAAGCACGCCCGCGTTGTCGCCTGCCTGACCTTGCTGGAGTGATTTGTTGAACATTTCGACACCGGTAACTGTGGTCTTCGCAGTGTCCTTGATACCGACGATTTCGATTTCCTCGCCGACTTTTACAACACCGCGCTCAATGCGGCCCGTAACGACAGTACCTCGACCTTCGATCGAGAACACGTCTTCGATTGGCATGAGGAATGGCTTGTCGAGTTCGCGAACGGGCTGTGGGATGTATTCATCGAGCGCTTTCACAAGCTCCATGACCTTCGCGCTCCACTCATTGCCTGGCTCTGGAGATTCAAGCGCCTTAAGGCCAGAACCGCGGATGACCGGAGTGTTCTTACCGTCAAAGCCCTGCTTCTCGAGAAGCTCGCGGACCTCCTCTTCGACGAGGTCGATGAGGTCCTTGTCATCTACTTGATCAATCTTGTTCAAGAATACGATGACCTTTGGCACGCCCACCTGTTTCGCAAGGAGAATGTGCTCGCGAGTCTGAGGCATAACACCGTCGGATGCCGCAACCACGAGAATTGCGCCGTCCATCTGAGCGGCGCCGGTGATCATGTTTTTGATGTAGTCGGCGTGGCCAGGAGCATCGACGTGCGCGTAGTGACGAGCCGGCGTCTCGTACTCGGAGTGCGAGAGCGAGATGGTAATACCGCGCGCCTTCTCTTCCGGTGCCTTGTCGATATCATCGACTCCCTTCACTGTCGCGGTGTATCCGTTGCCCGCCTTTGAGAGGACGTTCAAAATAGCTGCGGTGAGCGTGGTCTTGCCGTGGTCGACGTGGCCGATGGTGCCGACGTTTACGTGTGGCTTGCTTCGATTAAATTCTTCTGCCATATGATTTTGCGAAATCATGTCGCGTAGGTCCGATCCTGCAGGATCGTGTCGCCTTTTGTCCTTATGAGGCGACCTCGCGGCGCTCTTTCTTTGATTTAATAAACTACTAATTTTAATACCAACGCCTTTGTGAGGTTCTGCCACCGATTAGGGGCAAAAAGAAGACCGCCTTGTGCGTAAAGGGATAATAGCAAACCTCTCATTTGCGTCAAGAGAGAGACCGACCTTTTCAAGCCCTACGAAAAAAATCTATCGCAACAACTGCAATAGAGACTGGAGCGCTGATTCCAGACCGGCAAGCGCGGATGCAAGATTCCTCTCTGCCGAGGCGCTGGATGAGGAGAATGATTCTAGCTTCAGGTTTCTTAATTCGATTTTGCTCTCACCGTCTCCTTGGTAGGTCTTCAAAGCTCCGTTTTCACTTAAAATCACGAGTCTTAATTTGCTAATCGAGGCAGAGCTCAGTGTCCCCGAGAGTGCGCAAGTGTACCAGCCGTCACCGGTCTGGGTCCCTGAAGCCTCGATACCTGACGCTGACGCAGTACCCCATTTATTTTTGACACCGCCTACGCCAGTGAGTGTGCACTGCATCGCTATGTGGTTACCAGACGGGTTGTCGGTATTCATAACCAGCATACGCACTATCCTGTCTGCTGCCGTTGCACGTGCGTCAAACGAAAACTTCCACGTGGAAGCAGCTGGCACCGTGATGTAGCTGTGGATGAAGTGCTGAGCGTTGGTGGTGCTTTCAGTCAGCGTTGCTGTAGTGCCGGACTGAGTGACTTGGGCACCCACGCCTACCCATGTGCCGAGGGACACGTTTGTTCCCGTAGGAGCAAGGGCAGGAGTGACGGAGCACGAACTGTTGGTATACGTCCCACTCAATACTCCGTTGGTGCATGCGCGAGATTGTGAGACGCATGTTTGGCCAAAGGGTACCGTGGCGCTCTGGTGGGCAATCACCGATGCGCCGTGAGCAACTGTTTGACCGTTGAAGGTGCAGGATTGTGTTCCCGGGAGAGGAGAGAGTGTGTCGAAGGCGACGAACTTATTACCGATAATCAATGGAAGTGTCTTTACAAGATATTCGCCCATCCAGTCAGAGGTGGAGGCTCCTGTTGGGTTGGAAGAGTGGTCGGAAATATCAGACCAGTCAGACCATACGAAGGACGGCGCTGTGCTCACGCCTTGCGTACCGGCGACCGCCGCAAAGTTAGTCGTTGCCGATGCAGATAATTGTGGGTTTGCGATGGATACAGTAACGCTGTTACCGCCCATAGTAATACTTCCGACAGTCCCACGGAGTTCGTATGTTTTCGAGACCCCGGCCGAAATCGTCTCGACAGTCGTAGGACGGAAATGCAAGAAGCATGTCGTCTGGTTCAGACACGAAGCAGCGCCGATGAAACTACCCGCGATTTGATTCGAGCCGCTCCACATTGTAAATGAATCGAGTGTGATAGCCGCAGTTTTGTCGACAGTGAAGATCACCGACCCCCAATCAACCATGCCTGCTGCATCAGCTGCGACCGAGAAGCGACCAAGTACCTGATTGGATCCGACGACTAGCGTTGTCGAATCGAGAGCCACTATTGCAAGGACCGGCTTGGTCTTGCGAACATACATGGTGCCATAGCCGGGAGACGAGTTGGAGAAGAGGTCTGAAGCGGCAAGCGAGGTATCGATAGCGCCCGCAGAGTCATATGCCTTGAATCCTTCGTCCGCATCGAGACCTACGGAAATGGCGGCGCCTGATTTTGTACCATTCGACATCGTTGGGACATCTACGTAGACATCAATGTCACGCGAGTCATTGAGTGGTACGTACATCGAGAGGCCCGTGAATGTGGCGATTGCGTGCGTCTGCGTACCCGAAGGGAGCGCAAGAGCTTGCGATATTGTTTGTACAACACCAGCAGAGTTTTTGTACTTCAACGTCACACTGGAGACGGAGGTTGACGCATCCGATGGAATTTTTACTTTTAGCTCCTGCACGGTGTACGCAGAGTTCTGTGCCATAAAATCAAACCTGCCGACGAGTACACCCGTAGCACCCGCTATCACATTTGAGTTGATGGGCGTTCCTACGTCACGAGTGACTGTAAGCGTGCCGCCTCCGCTTCCAAGAACGTTAATTGTCTGGAGTCCTACATCCGCACCGATATTCACTGACGCACCTGTTGACGTGATGATACCTCCTGTAGATGCATCAACGCTCACAATGTGCGTTCTAGGCGTGGCGCTTGAGATTATGTTTGCGTAGACATCGAATGTCTTTGTTCCGGAAAGTAATGTAGTGGTTCCGAACGCGAAGGTGTTGGCTCCCGATGGAGTAGCAATAACATTACCAATCTGTGCTCCCGTTACGGCATCCACTAACTTAAGGCTCCTGAACGCCGCCACTGCTTCTGCGGAGTGTTCTATTACGATTCTCTGAAGCGTGATCCCAGTTCCCGAAAGTGTGAACGAGCCGATTTTTGCGTTGTTCGTCCCCGCTAAGTGAGTCTGATTTCCGAAACTAGAGTTCTTTGCCGCGAAGATTGTTGGTGTACTCGTTGCACCACCGAGTGAGACTGTAAAGGCTTTACCAGCGTAGCTACCGGTAAATGTAGTGACCGGCATCCCGCGAGCGCTCAGCCAGTTTTTCAGACTGTTATAGCTACATCCGCCGTCCGTCTCGTAATTTGCATACGCGCAGCTCCATGCGTAGTTTCCGTCTTTCGCTACCGTGTGACTCTCTACCACAGTGCCCGTAGGAAGCCCGCTGACGCGTTGATCGTGATAGCCGAGTGTGACGACTTTCTCAAAGGCGGCCCCGGACGGATTGTTAATGACCCAGTGCATTGGTTCGTAGGACGAAAGCACGAGAACCGAAGGAGGGGTCGCAAATCCGGTAATCGCAACATTAACCGTTCCTTCCGGATGGTTGTTGGAGGAATGAAACACTCCAGAGGGGTAGGTGCCCTCGTAGACACCGACGACGTGCACCCCGCGCGAGACTGTTGGCGAAGTGACAAAACTAAACGCCGCGTCGCTCTTGTCGTCGACGTATCCGCTACCATCGACTTTTTGCCCGGTAACATAGACCTTCCAAATCGCACCAGCGTTATCGCCTTCCCCTAGTCCCTGAATCCATTCGGACGGAACCAGCGTAGGTCCTACTGGGGAATTAAAATCGGGTAGCATTACAGCATCTTTCTGAATCCACGTTTTCCACTGGTCATTTTTGTATAATGCGACCGAAACTGACTTCAGGCCTGACGGAAGGTATGTGATCATCATTTCTTTTTTGGGATCAAGCTGTTCACCACCATTAGGACTTTTAACCTGAAGACTCGCCGGAGCATTGCCAATATTCACATATACTTTATCTTCAGCTGCATAAGCGGAACCTCCTTTTGAGCAATTCAGCCAGATAAAATTGGAGCTGTACGAATTGACATATGCGTACAGTTCGCGATTTCCAGTAGGGGGGAGATCATGAATTGCAGCATCATTGGCCCCATAGGACTCTCGAACGCTGTGCAAGCTACACTTATCTGCGTCGCTTACAGACCATGTGACAGTGATTTTTTGGTTGTCAGTCAAGGTAATTGGGCCGTCGGATCCATTTACCTTCAGATCAGCTCTCCGAGGAAGTAGTGTAAACGGTTTGTCACTTCGATCCCAAGCGCCCGTTACGTTGTTGACCGCGCGTACATAATAGATGCCTGGCTTCGCAAATGTTTGGTAATCGTTGATGTTGAAATACGTATGGAGCGAGGCCTTGCCAGCTTCTATGACACGTCCAACCGTCTCACATCCTCCGTCAACTGCACACTTTTCAAGATAAACGATGACTTGATTCGATGCGTTAGTGCCAGTCGGGTTATAGGGATTCCACGTGATTGTGTTGAGCTGCCCAATCTCCCACTGCTCACCCCCGTTGGGGGCGGTGACAGAAATGGGCGATCCTGGCTGATCGCATTGTTTAACGGTAAACCACGCATCACTTTCATCAGACATCCCAACGCCACCGCTATTTCCGTGTACGCTGATCTTATGGGGTCCCGGCGCGACAGTGTATCGCCCGGCCTGTTTCAACTGCCACTGTATGCCGCCGACTCCTGTTCCTTGGGTTGAGTAACTTCCGATAGTTCCGCCATTCAACCCGACTCCCGGAGTAAACAACTGTAGCGTCACCGAACTCATGTTGCTTGGATGCGCCCACTTTATATCTATTGTGTCCCCCACGCAGTAACTTTTTCCGCCGTTGGGGGCTGTGACGGTGATGCCTCCCACGGTGCCTCCGGTAACCGTTATGGTCGCTCTGGCGACAATTTCACCTTTGGCCCCGTTTTTATGCAAGGTTGCGGTATACGTGCCGGGATAGTTGTATGCGTGATTCACGTTTACTATTCCGTTACCACTATTCGTTCCATCACCGAAATTAATGAACGCACCCTGGTCCAGTGCCGAACCGCTTCCCTGAAAATATACTGTGAGCGGTGCAGGACCGGATATTGGCGAGGCAGAGAGACTCGCTGACGATGGAGGGATCGGAACATTTCCCCCACACACCTGCGCAATTTTGGCGCGCGTAAGGGAGTCCACGATACCGAAGGAGGGGAGGCCTTGCTCTGTCTGGAATTTCTTTACGTAGCGCTCAGTCGTTCTTCCGAAGTAGCCGGTGACGACATCTTCTTCGTTGAGGTTGTAGTAGCTGGAAAGCCATATCTGGAGCTCGGAAACCTGTCCACCTGTTGAAGCGTCACGAGCGCCTCTCTGAAGGGTGGAGGAGAGCTGAGGGCAGGAGGAGGAAGGGGTATCGCCGGGATAGTCGTCGGTTGGTGGATCAGTAATTGGTGTTTGTTGATTCTGGAGTGCAGCAATCTGAGCTAGAAGCGCTTGGATTTGGGCTTGGAGATCGGTGAGCGATTGTGCCGAGACGGTGAAAGGCAGGATGAGGAGGAGTAATCCGACGCTTCCAAACGCGATTTTTCGTGACGTAAGAAAAAAGTTTTACAAGTAATGTCATTACAATGCCACACCCCCCCTTTTTAGATATGACGTCGTGTGGATAACGTTATCCATGCTCATCATTCAGGATTTAGTATGCCTCAGAGCGTTTCGAAATCTGATGAACAAGAATGATTTCTGCATCTCGATCGAAGAGAATCCGATACTCGCCCACTCGCTTACGATACCCGCCGATCGGGGCTTGAGGTTTTATAGTATGTTTCGCATGAATACCCATGCGTCTCAATTCGTCGATGGCAGCAGAAATTCTTTTCTGTACGCTCGCTGGAAGTGAATCGAGTTCTTTCTTGGCAGAAGTCTTGAGAAGCACTTTATACATACTTCGCGCGCACGTCTGCCCAGTCTACGAGCGCGTCTTTTTGCGTCTTCATGCGCGCTGTTGCCAGATCTAATGCGTCGCGAAGATCTTCTATAGCGTCAACGCCAACGATAGAGGCAACCGGTATACCGTCTTTTTCTAGCACTATCACGTCACCCTTCTCACGTACACCCCGCACGACAGCCCCGAGATTAACGCGCGCTTTGGAAATGGGAATTGTCTTCGTCATATGCATGTATATTGATTAATATACATCAACCTTATCTCCAAGAACACAAGACGTCAAGCGCGTGTAGGCCAGTTCAGTTTATTGCTTCAACTGATCGATAAGTGCTTTAAGTGCGGATTCAAGTGCGGCCAATGCATTCGCGAGATTCCGAGACGTCCCCGCGGCGACTGTTGTTGTTGAGATCGTGAAGATGCTGCTATCCGCTCTACCGTCTACAATCGCCGAGCCGGTACACGTGGTGCCCGAGCATGCACTCATAGGATGATAGAGTGTAGCTCGAATGAAGTAGCTGCCGCTCGTGATCGTGTTGTTGCCCACGGTCGTTGGCACGGTCCATCCTAGACTTCCGTTTGGATTGACCCGAGTGGCAATAATTCCAAGATTTGTGTTGTCGGATTTGCGGAGCTCTAGGTAGGCGCCCGGAGATGTGGGGAGCGTGCCGACGCTACGCAGAGCGATTGCAAGCTGGTTCCCGGTCTGGACGACGACACCCCCGGCTGGGGCATCCACAGCAATTCGCTGCGGAACCGTCACGCGCGTCGTACACTGACGCTGTCCTCCCCTCCCAAATGCCTGGAATACGTAGTCGGTCGTTGATGTTTGATTCGGAAAGACGACAGAGCCTGCAATCGCGATGCGATCGGAGGATGTCGCGGTGAGGTAATCGGCGTTTGCACTCGTCCAATTGAGTGTCACGGAATCTCCATAGATTACCGTCGAGGGTACGGCTGTTACTGAGCATGTCGGTGCGACATACCCGACCGTCACGCTCTTCTGACACTGTCCGCCAGGTCCGTTGAATGTATAGGTGATCGCTCCAGAAGCGGTGGGCACAAAAGTGGATGAGCCGGATGAGACTTGCGCAGTCGTCGTCGCGGAAGTGGACGACGCATAGTCGGTCGCTCGTGTGCTATTCCAGGAAAGCGTGATCGACGTACCGTATGTGAGATTGGTGACAGCGGTCGTGCTCGCTGTCGTCGCCCCGATACGGGTCACTCTCAGATTGCAGGTCGGCGGCAAATCATTTTGTACCGTCACTTGTGTACTACACTGCCCCGAACCGCCAGGGCCCGTGAGAGAAAGTGTGATCGTCTTTTGCCCTATCGAATCGTAGGTGACCGTCCGCGAACCACTTGCTGGTGCAACAGAAATATTCTGGCCAGATACCCACGACAAACTGCCTGTCGTTGCGTTCTGGCTTGCCCACGTCGCAGTCACCGAACCGTTCGTCGGAGGATTCGGCCTAATAATCGGATTGTTAACGCTCATGGAACACGTGGGGGCTGGCTGCGATCCGACAGAGCATGATGCCTTGTTGGCCGCAGTGTCTCCACCCAATACCCCATTCGTGCACGTACGTGATTTGGCCACGGTAGTCGCGCTGCACGACTGTCCGAATGGAACCGTGTCACTCGTGTAGAAGGTTCTCGACGCATTGTGCGCGACAACGGCTCCATCAAGTACACACGATGAAGCCGCCGCGACAGTGCACGTGGGGAATGGATGCGTCGAAGTGCCGCTCAAAATGCCGTTTGTACAGGTGCGGGACAAGCTATGCGGAGTACAGGTGCTCCCGAAGGCGACAGATTCGACCGAATAAAACAGCCTCGAAGCAGTATTGGCGACACTGGCACCACCCAACGAGCACGAGGTACTCGTCGCACTCGTGCAGGATGTCTTATTGAAATCACTGCTCCCTGAGAGCGTGCCGTTGGTACACGCGCGCGTCTGCACATGGGGCAAGCAGTTCTCTCCGAAGCCAACCAACGCTCTGGAATAGAACGCGCGGGATGTGTTGTGCGCCAACTCGACACCATCCACCCTACACGCTTGTGCCGCTGCGACCGAGCAGGACGCAGAGGTGTATTGAGAAGAGCCCGAGAGCACGCCATCGGCACAGGTGCGCATTTGCGATACCGCACTGCACGACCCGCCAAATGCGACCGAGGCCTGCGAGTAGAACAGCTGGGATGTTCCGTTCTGAACTGTCGTGCCGCCTGCATTACAGGAAAGCGGCGTGCGCACTGAACACGAAGGATATTGATACTCGTTGTTGCCAGTCAGTACGCCATTTACGCACTGCCGCATTTGCATAAACTGTTCGCAGCGCAGACCGTTTGCAATTGATGAGTGCGCGTAGAACGGCACCAAACTCCCCGCGGGTACCGTGATGCCGCCCATCGTACAAGGAATCGAAGGCGGTACATACGGTGGAATATTCGTGACAGGCGGAGTCGGCACACTTGAACACGAGACGAGCTGTATCATCGAGCGTGTCCGTGGCCCAGCGACCCCCCATCCGGTAGTGGCGGGACTACCAGAAGAGACGATGCCGCGCGCGCTTTGCCATCGCTGCAAGGCACGCTCGGTGAGAGGCCCGAAAAAACCCGTGACAGATGCCTCCGGATACACAACCCTGTCTTGGGACAAAAATATCTGCAGGGCAGTAACGTCAGAGCCGCTCATCCCTTGCGAAAGAGGGCGTGAGAGTAGGAGGCAACTTCCACCCGAAGGGGGCGTAGAAACAACCAGCGGTAGTACGGGGGTTTGCAATTGCACCTGTCGCTCAAGAATCGCGACCTGGGCGAGAAGCATCTGTATTTGAGCTTGGAGATCGCTTAAGATATCGGCAAAAGAAACAAAGGGAGTGAGCATGAGAAGCAAACCGAGACTGCTTGAAGTGATTATCTTTGTCATGTTCGCGATTGGCAACTTCTAATGATACCAGAGAAATTGTGTCATATCCTTCTACATCGTCTAAAAATCCAATATCATCTTTCCTGAAACACCGGCGAGACGCTAATGGTTGCGGTTTCGGTGAAGGTCGTATTGTTCATCTGGGTGCAGGTCATCGTATAGACGGTACGTTGGTTGATGGCGGTGGTGGTCCGGCCGGCCGTACCCGAAGACTTGAGGTTCCACGTCTGTCCGTTACCCGACACAGTGCATCTCTTCACGTTGCTGACGTCCCAGTACAACTTTGTGGTTCCGCCTTTTTTGACTAGCTGCGGAATTGCCTCAAGGTGCCTTGTAATTGTGGGGGGAGATTCGAGACAAGTAGAGACACCAGGGGAGCAATATTTGGGCGGATCGCACACCTCGTCGCTTGTCGTTACCACGCAATAGGGGTCGGTGACGGTAGTACGAACTGTGCCAACACCGACACAGGTGTAAACAGTTGAGGGGGTGCATACGGAATAGTGCGTTTGCACAACATGTGTTTTGAAATCAACCCACCCGACGACTGCGCTCCCCCATGCATAGCCGGTAAACGTGCCGTCGGTTTTTTTGGTGATGCCGTAGGAAAAAGGAAGCCCTGTCGAGTCGATACCACTACCGGAAAGGCTAATCCATCCGTCCCATCCCCCGCTTTGCGCCGAACCACCGGCAAGCGCCTTTAGCCACCCCGATATTGTACTGCCATTGATTCGAGCAGTGCACGTGCCCGAAGGACATCCAGTAGCTACGTTTGCAGAAACCCAGCCGATGTTGTCGCTCCATGCGTATCCTGAGATGTTTCCATTTGCTGGGTCCACAATGAGACCGTAGGGGAACGTGCCGCAAATATCCGATCCGTTCGTCCCGCCGTCTACACAGTTGAGAGATATCCAGCCGATAGTATCGCTCCATGCGTAGCCTGTTATGGCATTCGAGTGCACCGCAGAAGCGGTACGGGGATTCAGAGAGAAAAATGCCACTGCGATAATCAAGAGGAGCGCCGACAAAATCGCAGCGGCGGTCTGGTACGCGTGATCCATAGACAATTACTGCACTGACCTGAGCATCGCCTCTCGTTCTTCCACAGTCGAGCCGGTAGAAGTGCCTATTAATCGGAGAAGCGCTTCACGTTCCTCAAGGGTAGTGGTGCTGGTAGACGTGACGGCTTGGAGCATCGCCTCGCGTGCAGAAAGAGAAGAATCGTCGCTGGCCGAGATTGATATCACTGGCAAAGATTCATCTGTGGGTGGTGCGTACATCGTGATGAACCAAAAAAGGAAGGCGCCAAGAAGCAAGAGTGCACCCCCGACGCGCGCCCAAGTCGATGAAAAGAAGTTCATGCGCTCATTATACATCTTTTTGTGCGGAGACTCTTATGAGTAGTGCGCAAATCACACACGACTAATCCAACTTCCAAATCTCTACGTCAGTACACACATAGTTTGCTTCATTTCCGCCTGGTATCAAAAGATCTGCGCGATAACACAATCCGGTTTCATACGCACCGAAACGTACCTCGAGTTGCGACTGCGCGCCTAATGTGAACACCCCGCTCACAATAGAGTTGCCCCCACCTTGGTCGTCGGTACCCCCATTTGCAAACCCCATAATGCCAAACAGTATGTAACTCCCTGCGGTGACGTTATATATTGCGGACTGAAAGGTGCGTGAACTATACGCATTCGCCTTTGCCTGGATGTAGTATGTGCCGACTGGGAGTGTTACGCGATTTGACGATAGTGACGCACCCGTAATTGTGTTAGTAATGATGATATTAAATGGTCGGACATTCCAACCTTGAGGCACCGCGTAACCACCAATTCCTGGACGGTGTTGAAGATGTAAATATTTATCAAACGAAAGCACCTGTCCGCCCGTCGCAGCCGTCGCAGCCGTCAACTGCACCGACCCGTCAGCAAAACGAATGCCATAATTGGCTCCTTCAGGGAGTGGACCCATGTCTATGGTGAAGGCGGGGTTTGTGAGGGCTGAGCCACGAGTCCTGAAGCCGAGTCCGCCGCTCATGGTTGTGCTGGCTACAACATCGAGAGTACTCCCAATGGTGAGGCCGCCACCCTTTCCCTGGAGAGCGTTCCCGACGTTGAGGGGAGCGGCGACGTTGTTGCCCGGTGGTGCTGCGGTGGGGCCGTGCCAGCCGCCGTGTGTTGCGTAGACGTAATCGAGACTAAGCGCGAGTGATACCACAACACCCAGAAAGAAGAGCTGGAGGAGAGTGCGAGGAATGCGTGCGAGCATGGGGTTCATTGTACATCACAGAGAGTGGGTGCAAGGAGGTTATGCACAAAGAAAACGCACGCCAGAACTTTGAGGTTCTAAACGACCCAAAAAAAGAAAAACACTCCCTGGTGCATTGCTCCACATAGTAGTAGGGTCTGAAAACTGAGTCAGAGTCACCGAGCTTTTGTCTCAAGCTGATACAAAAAATTAGTTGCACACCATTTGCCCCAGAGCGTGACAGTCTCCACCATTGCTATCATTCTCTTTGCAAGAGTAGCGGAGCTTCGACTTACCAATTACGCCCGAAATATCAACTGAACCTGACGAAATTCTTGGATTTTCTTCTTCACTCATTGACAACCATACCTCAGCTTCTCCGTCGCCAACATTAGAAGATGGTGCTAATACGGTCATTGTATTCTGTGCAACTTGGCCAAGTTGTCCACTCCCAACAAACCCATATTCCAAGTTCATCGCCAACTTCGAAGACTTTATAGTCATCCCCACCGGACACGAAACCGTCGATTTACAACCGTCGTTATCATCGGAATTCCAACATTCAAAATCGATGGTAACTGGTCCCTTCGCAACACTTGGTTCATACGCCGTCAACTGCACCGACCCGTCAGCAAAACGAATGCCATAATTGGCTCCTTCAGGGAGTGGACCCATGTCTATGGTGAAGGCGGGGTTTGTGAGGGCTGAGCCACGAGTCCTGAAGCCGAGTCCGCCGCTCATGGTTGTGCTGGCTACAACATCGAGAGTACTCCCAATGGTGAGGCCGCCACCCTTTCCCTGGAGAGCGTTCCCGACGTTGAGGGGAGCGGCGACGTTGTTGCCCGGTGGTGCTGCGGTGGGGCCGTGCCAGCCGCCGTGTGTTGCGTAGACGTAATCGAGACTAAGCGCGAGTGATACCACAACACCCAGAAAGAAGAGCTGGAGGAGAGTGCGAGGAATGCGTGCGAGCATGGGGTTCATTGTACATCACAGAGAGTGGGTGCAAGGAAGTTGTGCACAAAATTATTAATTTGTTGGTTGTTGAGACACCGAAAGGGACGTATTTCTCTGAGTGTGCTAAAATTTTCTCATGAAAGAAACGAATCGTGGCGAGAGCGGCCGCACCGTTTCTTTTGCGGACATAGCGGAGCTGCAGAAGAAATCGGCAATAAAGGAGGGCCTCGAACATGTCCTCAAGGGAATCCGGACGGCTCTTGCTGGTGAAGGTGAACTGCAAAAAGTAATGGGGAAAGCCGACCACGAACAACTCTCGGAATTTCAATCGTACGTCCGAGGATACATCAAAGCAATCCTCTTCCAACCGCTAACTGAAGAGAAACTTGCTGAGGTTGCTCTAACAATTAGCATCGCAAAGCTACGATTAGCCGAGTATCTCTCTGAAGCACAGCTTGAAGAAGGAAACCCCAGAGGCGCAAGCCTCGCGTAAATTATTTTCTCGCGGCGATGACGGAATCGGCGGCGGTCTTTGGCACAATCGCGTAGTGAGAGAATTCTAGGTTCGGAACTCCGCGGCCCTCGGTGAGAGAGCGGAGCTGTGTGGTGAATCCGAAAAGCTCGGAGAGTGGGACCTTCGCCGTAATCACGCGCGCCTGACCACGCTCACCCATGGCTTCGATCGCTCCGCGCTTACTGTTGATCATGCCAGTCACATCGCCCATGAATTTCTCGGGGACGACGACTTCCAATTTCATGATCGGCTCGAGGATGACAGGCCTCGCTTTCTGCATCGCCTCCTGCATAGCATTAATCGCCGCCAATTTGAACGCGATTTCAGAAGAGTCTACGTCGTGTGCGGAACCGTCGTACAATTCCACCGAGATATCTACGACTGGGAATCCGGCGAGGACACCGCGATCCATCGCCTCTTTGAGGCCCTTCTTCACGGGCTGAATGAACTCTTGCGGGATGACACCCCCCTTGATGTTGTTGGTGAATTCGAAATGATCTTCTCGATCGACGTTGTTTTTCACCTTCTTCTCAGGGTCGAGTGGCTCAAGCGGTTTGATGCGAATTTTCACATGACCGTACTGACCCCGGCCACCCGTCTGCTTGATGTGTTTGTATTCCACGTCTGCGTTCCCTTGGATCGTCTCGCGGTATGCGACTTGGGGCTTGCCGGTCGATGCTTGCACATTGAATTCGCGCTTCATACGATCGACGATGATCTCGAGGTGCAATTCTCCCATGCCTGAAATGATAGTTTCGCCTGTTTCTGGATCAGATTTGACGCGGAACGTTGGGTCCTCATCGGAGAGTTTGGAGAGCGCCATGCCCATTCTCTCCTGGTCGCCTTTTGTATTGGGCTCGACACGCATAGAGACGACCGGCTCCGGAAACACGATGGATTCGAGGGCTATCGGGTGATCTGCATCGCAGAGCGTGTGGCCTATCTTCACCTCTTTCATACCCACTGCAGCGGCAATCTCACCCGCGTAGACCGTCTTTACGTCTTCGCGTTTATCGGCCTGCAGTCGGACGATGCGACCGACGCGCTCTTTCTTGTTGTTGGCAGAATCATACACCGTCTCCCCTGCGGTAAAGCTTCCAGAGTACACGCGGAAGAAAGAAAGTTGACCGACGAAAGGATCGGTTTGAATTTTAAAGACGAGCGCGGCAAACGGAGCCTCGTCCGACGCCGGACGTGTGTCAGGTTCACCGGTGTCGGTATTGATTCCCTTTGATTCGGGCATGTCTTTTGGACACGGCAGATAATCAACGACTGCATCCAGCACCAATTGCACTCCCTTATTCTTGAGCGAGGAACCAGTAAGTACCGGGAAAATTTTGTTGGCGATTACGCCTTTGCGAAGCGTTTTTTGGAGAACGTCGAGCGGAATTTCTTTGCCTTCGAGAAAATCAGACATCACGGCATCGTCGTTTTCCACGATGCGCTCGATGAGCTCATCGTGATATTTCTTCGCCTCCGCCATCATGTGCTCTGGGATGTCATATGCAATGACGTTCTTCCCCATCTCCCCCTCAAATTTGTAGGCCTTCATCGAGAGCAAGTTGATAATCCCTTCGAATTTATCCTCGAGGCCGATGGGAATTTGGAAACGAACGGCTTTGTTGGAAAGACGATCAAGGATGGAAGCGTATGACTTTTCAAACGAGGCACCGGTGCGATCGAGCTTGTTGATGTAGCAGATGCGCGGCACATTTGCCTCTTCCGCGTAGCGCCAGTTGGTTTCTGACTGTGGCTCCACGCCAGCGACGCCATCGAACACGACGACAGCACCGTCTAGCACGCGCATGGATCGCTTCACTTCGGAGGTGAAGTCGATGTGGCCGGGAGTATCGATAATATTGAAACGCACTTTCTGTGAGAGGTCTGCACCCATGTAGCTCGGGTTCCAAAAACACGTAATCGCGGCCGCAGTGATGGTGATGCCGCGTTCGCGCTCCTGTTCCATCCAGTCGGTAACGGTATTGCCTTCATGCACTTCGCCAATTTTGTGCGACTCGCCGGTGTAATAAAGGATTCGTTCCGACGTGGTGGTCTTCCCCGCGTCCACGTGCGCGACAATACCGAAGTTGCGAACCTTCTCTAAAGGATAGTCGCGAGCCATATTCCTAAATTACCACGCGAAGTGGGCAAACGCTTTGTTGGCTTCGGCCATGCGGTGCGTCGTTTCTTTCTTGGTGACAGCGGCGCCTTCGCCTTTGTGTGCGGCTTTGATTTCGGCGAGCAATGATTCATGCATCGGCTTGCCCTTCGTACCTTCGGCCGCCTCAACGATCCAGCGCATGCCGAGCGCGAGTTTGCGATTTGGATTTACTTCGCGCGGCACCTGGTAGTTGGCCCCACCGACGCGGCGTGAGCGCACCTCGACGGAAGGAGAGGCCTTCTCGAGCGCCTCTTCGAAAATGGTGACCGGATCCCCTTCTTTCTTGAGCTCATCCATCACCTTGTAGACAATCTTGCGTGCTGTGTCTTTCTTGCCACGCTCCATTACGTAGTTGATGAGCTTGGCAATCTTGAAAGAGCCGTACACTTCATCCGGAGCAGGCTGCATTCTGTTTTTTACGGGACGGCGCATATGCTATTTTGCTGCTTTGGGTTTTTTAGCTCCGTACAATGAACGGCCGCGGCGGCGCTTCTCGACTCCTGTCGCATCCAATTTGCCACGCACGATTGTGTAGCGCACGCCGATGTCTTTCACGCGGCCGCCACGAAGGAGGACGACAGAGTGCTCCTGAAGGTTGTGGCCTTCGCCGGGAATGTAGGCGGTGACCTCCATTCCGTTGGTCAAACGCACGCGAGCGATCTTACGGATAGCTGAGTTCGGTTTGCGGGGAGTCTTGGTCGTCACGCGTGTGCACACACCGCGCTTGAAGGGGGCAGGATAGAAAGAGGGGCGGTTTTTGAGCGTGTTGAAGCCGCGCGAAAGCGCGATAGTCTTCGTGCGCCAGGTCTTCTTGACCCGAGCTTTGCGCGTAAGTTGATTTATGGTTGACATGCCTTCAATTAAAAATCCCCTAAGGGGTACGCGGGAGTGTACTATCTATTGAACACACATGCAAGAACTTAGGCCAATCTCTAGGCCCCCGCAATCATCCGCGCGAGGGCATATGCTGCACTTCCGAGGGCACTGCCAAACAAAACGATGAGGAGAATGACCACGCCAAAACCGAGGAATGGGTTCTGTTCCATCTGGTCCCGCAAACGATCGTAGCCGAAACTCTTCGGAAGAATCGCAGAGAATATCTTTGATCCGTCGAGCGGCGGCACGGGAATGAGGTTGAGGATCAAGAGAGAGACATTGACCGCAACAACGTACATAAACAGATCGGCAACGCCAGGCAAAATCTGGAGGCGGATCAATAGACCAAACACGACCGCAAGCGCGAGGTTTGAGGCAGGCCCAGCTAT
The DNA here is from genome assembly GCA_964350885.1 of uncultured Candidatus Saccharibacteria bacterium. Classification (GTDB taxonomy): domain Bacteria; phylum Patescibacteriota; class Minisyncoccia; order Phycocordibacterales; family UBA2100; genus UBA10103. The sequence goes on along the minus strand of CAYGKV010000006.1, from coordinate 9,780 downwards.
GGCGACGATCGCCTCTCCCCAATAGGGGGCGCGCCGTAAATTGTACGGGTTGTACGGCACCGGCTTCGCCCACCCAAAAAGGAAGACGCCCGGCGAGAGCGCGGAGAGAATCGGGAGGACGATCGATCCGATGAAGTCGATGTGCGGGATTGGGTTGAGGGTGAGCCTGCCTGCGTAGCGAGCGGTCGGATCGCCAAGATAATCTGCGGCAACCCCGTGCATCACTTCGTGGACGATGACGGAAAATATGATAACCGATGCGATGAATACAATGCTGAAGATGTCCATGCGTGCAGGAATAGTAACACAAACCGATTTCCTTTTGTTTTTTCAAGGGCATGCTATATATCCACACTGACCCAATCCTTGGTCAAGAAAGGAGGTGGAGTCCTTTGGACAAACCGCTGGACATTGTCGTCTGACTGACCAAGAGGTCAGGACGGCCGACAGACTGGACAGGGAAAAGCTGCTCTACACAGCTTGGCAGCTGCAGAAACTCGCCGAACCCTGTCACGATTTCTGCACCAGAACGCAACCCTGGTCCGAATGCGGCCTTGTCGACCTTTACCTGGTCGTGTCGAGGCTCGCCGCGCTCGCGCGCGGTGACTAGCTGCACAAAGCGTTAGAACGGCGGAGCTTGCTCCGCCGTTTTTGTTATTCGTATATTCATAAAACGATGCATGTCATCCTCTTGTGCGAGATCGTCTACGTTCTCGTCATTCCGTGACCTTGACATAAGTTTATCTTAAGATTATCTTGAAGCGCATGAAGACTGTTAACGTGAAGGAGTTGCGGGAGAATCTCGACGCATATATTTCTCGCATAGGGAAGGGCGAGTCATTTGTTGTATTTCGACGATCTGAGCCTGTCTTTCGGATTGCCCCGGCTGATGAGGAAGACGCGTGGGAAACCGTCGTTGATTTCACCAAGATTCGCAAGGGCGGGGTCGCTATCGCAGACATACTGTCGAGAATCTAGTGCATATGGACCGCATCGACAAAGAGCTCGCGAAGCTGTCTCTCAAAGATCGCGAGAAAGTGCGACATATCCTTGCGGCCATCGTTGCAGGAGAAACCTCGAGACTCGATATCAAAAAGCTCAGAGGCAGAGATGACATCTACCGTGCGCGTAAGGGATCTGTACGCGTTGTATACCGCCTATCCAAGGGCGTACCGTTTTTGTTCACAATCGAGCGCAGGAACGAGCAGACATATCGCAATCTCTAGGTATGCTGCATCGAGATGCGTGTATGCGTATAGACTTCATCAATTTTATTGCGTTTGTCGGGCACGAATGCTAGGATGCCCGAACATATGGCCCGCATTTGTGCAATAACAGGTAAACACTCCCAGGTCGGCGGCGGGTATTCCAACCGTGTCCGCGCGACCAAATTCAATCCGACCGGCAAACGCCGCCGCCAGGTCAACCTCCAGAAAAAGACCCTTTTCATTCCCGAGCTTGGCAAGAAAGTCACGATCACAGTATCTGCAAAAGGGCTCAAAACCATGCAAAAACGTGGTGCGTTTCTCACCCTCAAGAAAGCGGGACTCATCTAATTCTTCTCCACGGTTTTTCCATCCGACACGAACGTGATCGTGCCGTCCGTGCAAGTATCAAACGTCGGGATTTCGAATTGCGCGAAGCGCTCCACCGTCTCTTGAGATGGGTGGCCGTATTTATTTTCACAGCCACGCGAGTAAACCCCGTATGCTGGGTTTACAAAACCCAAAAATAGCTCCGACGAGGATGTCTTGGAGCCATGGTGCCCTGCTTTCAATACATCCGAGCGCAAACCCTTCCCATCCAATCGCACCAAATAATTCTCAATCGCCTGAGGAGAATCGCAGGAGAACATAAATGCTGTCTCGCCATAGACAAGCCGCGCAACTACACACCCGAGATTTGTTTCCACATTGGGGAGCGGTCTGTCCGGGAAAAGCACCTCGAGGTACGCGCCACGACCAAGATCGATAATCTGCCCGCGCATTGCCGTAATTTGTTTTGCGCCTTCTTCCTGCCTCATCGCTTCGACAAGCGCCTTCGCGGTTTTCGTATCCCCTTCTATACTCGAATGCACTACCGTCCCGACCGTATAGCGATCGAGCACATCAATGAGGCCGCTGATGTGATCCGCATCAGGATGCGTCGCAATCACGACATCAATAGAGCGATCCCATCAAGGGATCACCGCGGCGAGTCTTTGCAAGACATTACTGCCGGGCCCGCCGTCGATAAGCACTTGACGCCCCGATGGCGCTTCGATAAAAATCGCGTCACCTTGGCCTACGTCGAGAAAAGAGACCGTGAGAAGTCCATTCCGGTCTTCGCGCAACACCGTGTACCAGATAATTCCGTTGGTGCACAAAAAGAAGAGTATCGTGATCCCTACAATCTGTACGCTTCGACGCATTGCGCCATTCTACATTCACAAACGATATCTCCAGCGCTCATTGAGAATTTCTAAAAATCGTGAGCGCGGCGACCGAAGTCGCCGCGCCCCAGAGATTACATCTCGTCCCCCTTCCAGAGGACGCTACAGTATGGATTCTTCTCGCACCCGACGTGCTCGAAGACAATGATGGGAGGCTCCCCCCCATCTAACGATCCCAGCAACATGGGGACCTTTTGATCTCCCTCCGAACTGGAGGACGCTTTCTGGAGGCGCTTGATCATCGCCCCGCCGAAATTGACGCCAATGACCGCCACTAACATCAGCAGGACCCCTGCCTGTAACGTTAAAGTGAACCTTCTCATCTGTCATCCCCGCTTTTATGGAGCTCACCGCGAGCTTCACGACACAAGCCTACTCCTTACATGCTAGTTTGTGCAAGTCGTTCATGCACACCTCAAAGACGGGCGTGTATAATGCGGAGCATGCAATACCAAGAAAAGAAGTTTACCCTGCCCGAGCTTGAGGGAATTTCAAAGAAATCCGTAGAAGAACATCTCGGCCTCTATGCGGGATATGTGAAGAATTTCAACGCAATTTCAGCCCTGTTGCCGGAATATGCCAAAGATCCTGAGAAAAACGCGCACGCGCTCTCCGAATTGATCCGTCGCCGCTCATTTGAATTCGATGGCATGCGACTTCACGAGCTCTACTTCGCTCAATTCGAGGGAGGCTCTTCATCGATGCCCACAAACGGAACTCTCGCAAAACAAATCGAATCGGAGTATCAGAAACTCGAGTATTTTCTCGGGATGTTCCGTGCGATCGCCCTCATGCGCGGCCCGGGGTGGGCAATCCTGTATTGGGATCCCGAGGCTAAGCAATTCCTCACTGGATTCTCGGGTGAGCAGCACCAGGGGCATTTCGTCACGCTCCCCATTATTCTCGCCCTCGATGTGTGGGAACACGCGTTCATCCTCGATTACGGCGCTGCGGGCAAAGGAAAATACATCGACGCCTTCTTCAAAAACCTCAATTGGAGTGTGGTGGAAAAGCGGTTTGCAGACGCGCAGAGATAGCATCAAGCTAGGAAAGCCCCGGAACCAGTGTCCACAGGCCGCCTCTCCCCCATCATTTGCGAAAAAAGGTATGGTATCCTTATGCCGTTACCCCTTATTTATAATTATTACTGCAATATGAACGTCGAACGATCAGTATTGGTGGGATTCTTTGGAAATTATTTGATTAACACGGTAGTCGCCGCAGTCGTCGCGCTCGTACCGGCCGCCGCAGGTGGAGGAATTCTCACACCACAATACATGGTGTTCGTCGCTCTCGCCGCAATCGTAGTTGGAGCTCTAACGTGGTGGTACATGGGCGGGGCACCGCGAAGCCTCCAAAGCGGTGTAATCTTTGGCGTTACAGGATTTGCGGTCGCGATCGTAACGGCGTTTGTGACCGGTGTCGCGGGCGTCTTGGCGCAGAGCGGCTCCTTCTCTTCGGTCGTCGATGTGTTGCCGAATTTCGTGCCCTTCATCTGGAACTGGACCACGCTCATCCTCCTCGGCTACTGGATAATCCCGGCGGCTTTGGTGGGATGGTACAGGCAACCAAAGGCAATGCCAGCTTCTTCATCAATGTGATTGTCTTAAACTGATTTTTACGTTAGGCTTCCGAGGCTCCACAAAGGTGGGGCCTCGTTGCTTTTGAGCAGCGGGTTGATCATTAGGGAGAACAAAGATGGCTGAGGCCCGACCATTTCATGAACGTATCGATGTATTCGCTGCCATCGCGGCGATGGCGGAACACAAAGGCTCTTCCGCGTACGACGCGAACGTGGCCACGGCGAGGTTCCATGGAGCGTTGATGATGTTCCACGGGACGGCAATCCCGAAGGGGCACGACGATTTGGGAAGGTCCATCATCAAGTGCGCGAGGGCGCTCGAGATGCAAGCCGACCCTCTCGTCCTTCGGGTCCTGGATTGGATCGGGGCCGAGAAGGAGCGATTTGAAGGGCCGCCTTACAAGGGCGGCAGACTCGTCCTTGATGGTGCTTTCGCACCTACCGCAGACGAACTCAGTCCCTTGCGCGTGGAATAACGGAGGTCGGCAATCCTACCTCCGAGCGGCCGGGACCTCGTCCCGGCCGCCTCTTCTTTTTTGCATATACCACAACAAACTGAGGATAAGTGCGTACGCCGCAAGCATCCACCACGCGCTGAATGCGGGGATAGAAAGCGTGGCAAACGGGAGTGCGGCGAAAAACTTGGCGACCGCGATGATATAGCTGAGGAGCGCAAGGGCTGGCAGCGCAATGACGAGCGCGAATGGGCCCGCTATCATCCCCGCAATCGCTGCAATGATCGCGGCAAACATCGCATACGGCACCGCGATGAGCGCAAGAAGGTTTGCGGGCAGAGAAACTACCGAAAAGAGACCATTTTGATATAGGAGAAGCGGCAAGACCATGAGCTGCGTCGAGAGCGTGGCGGCGACTATCTCACGTAATCCAAACTTTTCGGTAATCCATTGTATGCGCTCTGCGATGGGTGGTATGAAAAGAATGAGGCCGAGCGTCGCCAAGACCGACAGTTGAAAACCGGGATCGTATACGAGATACAAGGGATTCCATGCGACCATCGCAAGTACGACGACTCCGAGAATACGCAGCGCGATAAATGTGCGAGCACTCGCGCGCGCAAAGACCGCGATGAGAGACATCGAGGCCGCACGCGTGGCGCTCGGTGCGCCGCCGGTCATAAGGACGATGAAGAGTACCGAGAAGGCGATCGCTCCGTACTGAAACATCCGCGGCAAGAAATACACCATTCGTCGTATCGCATTTATTACGATGGTGATGTTGTATCCGGACAAGACGACCACGTGAATGAGAGAGACGGCAATGAATGTATCGGCAAGCTCTTTCCCGATTGAGCGCTTGTCTCCGACGGTAATTCCTCCCGCAAGCCCTGCTTCCGGCTCGGGTAACGCTGCCCGCAACCCCTTCAGAAATTCATGCTTCACCCATATCGCCCCGGCTTGCAAAATATTTCCACGATTATCTCCAGTGGATTCTATGTGCGCAGAGGACAGCACATACGCAATGCCGTCTTTTGCAAGATACGCGGGATAATTAAATTGTCGTCCGAGGGTAGTGTCGAAAGGCTCGGGCAATCCCAGCTCCCCTTCCGCTTTTACCGTATCCCCATATGCCACTTTCGTATGCGCGGGTACGACGACGAGAATCCCCGCGTGCACCGAGCGGGTCGAACTTCCCACGATCAATTCTTCCGCATCAATATGAATACGAATGCTTGTTTCGCGTACATCCGGCTCGGAGACGACGACTCCCCGAAGTACCACATGAGAGCCGAGATGCTCTGTGAACAATGGATCACCTCGAAGCGCCGCACTTTCTGTGCGCACAATACCCACGACACACGCGAGCAGCGCAACCGCAACAACGAGAAATGCGTGAGTCTTTGAGCGATCAAAAATCGAAAGCACTGCGATCGTCGCCCCAAGCAACACCACAAAACCCACAGAAGCCCACCCCAGAGTAACAAACGAACGAATGAAAACACCTGCGAGAAATCCTGCGATGATCGCCCAGAGAACCCGAGTCGCCATTACAATTTTTTGATGTCGAGCTTGTCGAGACTGAGCATTTTGAAAAGCAGGTAGACGACTCCCGCGATAATTACGAAATCCATTACATTAGAAAGAAAGTTGCCGATACGCACCGAACCAAAAGCGAGCGACTCGAGGCGATCGGTCGAACCAAGCACAAAGGCGATAACGGGGTTGATGATGTCGGTTGAGAAAGATGCGACGACCTTCGAAACCGAAGTACCGAGAATGAAACCGAGAGCGAGGCCCATCACTCCCTGTTCACGCATGAATTGGACGAACCCTACCGCCTGACCTTTGAAATATTCGCGCATAGTTTGACTGTAACGACTATTAGATAACCCGAGTATACCCTGCACAAACCCAACCCTCTAGCGTGGCAACGTGACAACAAATGTCGCACCAGACCCTTCAGGTGATTCGATGGCGATGTCTCCTCCGTGAAGCCTTACTATCTGCAGCGTGAGATAGAGGCCAATTCCCGTACCATATTCTCCGGAGTCGAGTGCGCTGGATGTCCTATGGTATCCGCTGAAGATTTTTTCAACATCCTCTTTTTTAATACCGCTACCCTGATCGCTGACGCAAAACGCGTGCGTGCGATCGCCAGCGCGATACGAAATCGTTACACTCGTATGCTCTTTAGTATACTTAATACTATTGGAAAGTAGGTTGAGAAACACCTGCTGCAAATACTCCGGATCACACGCAACGATGCAGTCATCGTGTAGCGTCGAGTCCACGACGAGCGCCACGTCGCGTGCGCGTGCGCTCAGAGCAAGATCATCACAAATGACGCTGATGAGGGCCTTAAAGGGCACCTGTTTCTTATTGAGAATAATCTTTCTTCTCGATCCGATGGCTGAGACGTTCAGAAGATTGTTGATACGTGAAATTAGCTTGTCGCACAGCGTTTGAATCCGCGTAAGTATCTCGGAGTCATGTTGATTGAACGCTGTTTTATGTTCCAAAAGAGTACCGAGTGCCCATCGCATACCAGTGAGCGGCGTGCGAATCTCATGCGACGCGATAGAAAGAAACTCTATTCTCTCTGTGGTGTAACGTAATTCGCGTATGTGAATATAGAGCGCGACAGACCCGATAAGCACCAGAAACAAACTTAAAAGAAGTGGCAGAAGAGCATAGGAAAGCGCTTCAATGAAATACTGCCGCGACGGTGTGTCGATTCCTAAAAGCGCGACTATACGACCGTCGTCTGCACGTACCGCTGCATAGCCTGACACCCACGAGCCCCACCGATCTACATATGAATCACTGCGGCTTCGCCCATCCGAGAGTACGTCATACATCGGAAGAGGCGCTTCGTCATATATTTGACCCGGCGGGGATACATCAGGTGACGCAGCATCTTCCGAGTCTAGATAGAAAAAGAGATTACCATCTTGCAGCTGCCCAATAAGATAGACGAAACGGACATCGCGATTCGCCGCACGCACATCCATGAGAAGCATCTTCAAATTCTGGTAGGTTGGACTTTGTTCGTCTGTAGAAGCGCCCTCGAGCATTTCAATTTCACCGGCAGGAATTAAGAGCGCCATAGTAGCCGCCCGATCGATCAAGCGACTCTTTACAGATTCATCAAAACGAACATAGACATAGACAGACGCAGCGATTCCTACAATAAGAACCCCGACAATAATAGAAACGTATGAAATTATTGCGCCTTGCCGAGCTGGCTTTGGAAGCAGCATGTATGCTTCATTATAAACCCAATCTTTGCCCGAGCGCCACATCAATAGCCTCGTTCACAAGGCGATCCGCTTCTGTGTTCTCCTCGCGTGGCACGTGTACAAAATGAATATTTGGGAAATGCGCAATAATCATCGCATTTATTTTTTCATGTTTCGTTTTCAACGCCGGCTCTTTTATTTTCCAATTCCCTGAAAGCTGTTCGACCACGAGCAGACTGTCGGCACGCACTTCTATCTCACACTTCTCAAGTTTGTGTTTCTTTGCCTCCGCAAGCGCAAGCGCGATTGCTTCATACTCCGCCCAATTATTTGTCTGATCGCCAAGGAATTTTTTTAGTTCGATTTTCTTTTTTCCATCAATAATGAGCACCCCAGCGCCAGCGGGCCCAGGGTTGTTACGCGCGCCGCCGTCGGTATAGATTATTATTTTCCTCATATGAAGGACCCACTATATTACGCTGGGACGATATCAACAATTCGGAGCGCGAGACCACCGCGGAAAGAATCGCGTTCGATGGTAGCGAGCAACCCTACAGAAAGGCCCACGACAGGGACGAGAGAAAAATCATCGGGAGATTTGAAAAAATCAAACCCGCGCGCGGTACTTCCCGTCGCACATCCTAACATCACTTCAACGTGATTGTTTTCTTTACCGAAACGACGCACCTCGGTAATCGTTATCCCATCAATCCGAAACACCGGCTTTGGATTACCCATGCCAAACGGCGCGAGCCTAGAAACATCTTTGTAGAGTACCGTCCCCATCTCGGAGAGCGTGAGAAGAGCGTCATGCGTTCGCCTCTCGACTGGACTCGGAGCGGCTGCAAGCGAGGCGACCGCGGCCGCAACACGCAAAGCTTGCGGTAGATGATGCACGCGCTCATGTGAAACCGTAAATCCTCCCGATGCCGCATGGCCACCGCACTCTTCAAATACATCCCCCGCGTTCGCAAAAAGATCGGTGAGAGAAACATTTCCATCGGAGCGACACGAGCCTTTGAGTGCGCCGTTTACATCCCTGCCCCAGAGACACACGACTCCCCCGCGATCATTCATGATCGAATTCGCCGCAAGTCCGAGGAGTGCTGGTTTCCAATCTGGACTTCCCAATACAACAACTCGATCATCCGAAGTAAAGCGCTCCGCAACATGTATTCGTGCTTGCCGCACAACGCTTGCAACTATTCCCTTGCGGCTCGCGTTTAATTTTTCCAATTGCGCCGCAAGGGCATCCGCTTCAACAACATTGTTGGTCGTCAGAAGTTTGAGCGCGAGATCAGGCTCATCCATTCGAGAAGCCGCATTGATGCGCGGCGCGATTGAAAACCCAATATCGTCTTCGGTGAGATCTCGCTGTGTGAGACGCGTTTTTTTGCACAGTGCCCGTATGCCTGGGCGCGGTGATTTACGCAGGACAGCAAGACCCCAATGCGCGAACACACGATTCTCTCCTATAAGCGGCACCATGTCGGCGATCGTTGCAATAGCAACCATATCGAGCAGCCACTTTTCCCAACCATCGGGGATGGATGTGAAACACGCGATACTACTGCGCTTCCCCTCAATAAGAAGTGCCTGCGCCAATTTGAATGCGACCGCCGCCCCACACAAATGAGGAAACGGGTATGGCGCTATCTTTGGATTGAGCAGTGCAACTGCCTCTGGCAGCACACCCGAAACTTCATGGTGATCAGTGACGATTACATCAACGCCTTTTTCTTTTGCAAATTGCACCGCCTCGAGAGCTTTCGTGCCAACGTCGACGGTAATGATCAGCGTGACCCCTCGTGAGGCGAGCGCTCCTATCGCAGCCGTATGAAACCCATATCCCTCACGGTCACGGTGCGGAAGATATACTTCAAAATTCTCGTAACCGATCTTCCTGAAAAAATCTGAGAGCAGCGCAGCCCCGGGGATACCATCGCAATCAAAATCCGCGTAGACCGCGATCCGCTCCCCAGTCGCAATCGCCGCAAGTACACGCGCGACGGCGCGGTCCATCCCTTTCAACAGAAATGGACCATGCGTATGGAGCGCATAATCCGGCGC
>CAYGKV010000005.1:0-65627 GCA_964350885.1 uncultured Candidatus Saccharibacteria bacterium | reverse complement strand
CGGTGAGTGAGCCGATAGCGAAAGTGGTGGTCGTGGCGTTGGTTGTTGTTGCGTTCACCATAACAAGATTCGTGATGGTGGAAGTTGCGTTGTTGACAAGAATGGGAACGGAAGTGGTGGGAGAGAGTACGCCGCCGAGGAGTTCCCAACTTTGTCCGGATGATGTACCCCCACTGCTGGAAATACATACGCCATCAATCGCAAAACAACCGTCGGAAATATCGAGGCCATTGGAGAAGGTCGATGTGCCGGTCCCTGTCACGACGAGTGAGGTGGCAGAGATTCCCGTCCCCGTGATTGAGCCGCCTGTGATAACGGGATCATCGAGGTCGAGGTTTGCCAGGTGCTCGATCCGAGCGGCTGCACCTACGGTGTTGTATACGTTGGTAATCTGTGTGGAATTGGCGGAGGTGAGAGAGAATATCTGCGAGGAGAGTTTGCTATCGAGCTCGGCGAGTCTTTGGTTGAGGATCTCTTCACTGATACCTCCTTGTGCGATGGTGTACGAGGGGAGCGCGCGCTCGACGATGCGCTCGATGATCGGTTGATTAATTACGGTCTGCTGCGAAGGTGGAGAAGAATAAACGATGCGAGGCGAAGGCCCAGTCTTGGGCGTAATAACTGGTACGGGGTTATTTTTGCCAGCAGTTTTTTGTTGTGCATGTGGCGTGTAGGGCACAATCGAGATCGATACCTTTCCTCCCCTTATTCGCTCTAAGGAAGTTGCTATTGAATTTTTGAGTTTGTTGAGATTCGCGTTTACAATTCGGCCGTAATTCGAGACGGTATTTGGAACACCTTTTGTAGCGGTAAACGCAGCGCTAACAGAATCAAGAGCGCTCGCGGGATTCAGGGCGACTGCGGTGATTCGCGTTTCCGCACGCTGTTTCAACTCAACGATCCCACCTCCGGAGACCGTGCGATACGAGTCCGCAACGTTTCTTATACTTCCCTGCACCGACTGGATTACAAAGCGCGCATGATGTTGATCCGCTACAGCGTAGACTCCGAGGGTTAGCACGATAGCGGATACAAGAGCAATAATTTTGTGGAAAAATTCTGTGAGCGGCGAAAGCGCGTATATTGGTACGTGCGCGGCATGCAACGCCGCATCTGCAACGCCCGAAGGCGATGTGGAGATCTTTGCCGCATGCCCTGCGAAGACGTTACTTTGCTGAGCGGCTGTGCTCGAGACGTGACCATGGATCACACGCGCGTGGTCGGAAAGTACGTGAGACGCAGCAATGGTTGCCGACCTCGCACCTCCTCCATATTCGCTGATGCGTTGTTCCGTGAGCAATTGACCTCGGAGTCTTTTTTCGTATTCCTGAGAAACGAGGAAGGAGCGGAACGAATTGCGGTCAACGTACCATACGCGACCTATCCTTCGAGCCTTGATCCTTTTGCGCTTGCAAAGACGGGAGAGATAATCTCGCGAAAGCCCCGCCTCCCGCGATGCTTCTCCGACTTCCAGATATGTCGAAGATTGTGTGCTCGCCTCTTTTAAGAGCTTGGATGCAACATCTGGTTTATTGTTGGCGTGTTCATTGTGCGCCCGATACTCACGAACCCGTCTTTCTGAGAGGTTTTTCCGATGCAGTTGCCGAAGACGTTCCTGAGCGATAAGGAATGATTGAAGTGAATTCTCTTGTATGTACCATCCACTTTCATTACGGTGTGCTTTTATTTTTTTTTGTTTACAAAGACGCAAAATGTAGCCGCGCGTCAAATGAGACTTGCGTGCAGCATCTCCGGCAGAGATATACCGCGCTCGGTTCAGAAAAAATTCATCAGTCATGCAAAGGTCGGAAACACGATTTATCTATATCTTACTAGATATTCCGGACGTTCCCACGAATATCGTGCGACAAAAATGTGGATAAGAAAAAGCGTAGATCTTTTCTGAGTCATGTGTGGCTAAATTTCCAAGAATCTACTGCTGCCAAATCGCTGCATCATCAGCGACATGCAAAGGTCTTCCAAGATAAAGAAGATACGGTCGATAAGGCCCTGTAATAGTCCTGGGTAAGGCAGAGAGGGGCATCACCAGCGCCTAGCGACTACCAAAAGACGTATTTTAACTGCACTGATGAACCTAGAGAGCCTGCGCTCTATACCGGAGATATCGATCAATCTTGTCTGAACGAGATACGCATTTACAACGTATCTCGGATGGAATATGCGGATTGTGATTATTTGGATGCGCTAACAAGATACGTTTTGAGCTACCGAACTCTCTCGTAGATAAGCTCGCGAACGATCAATTTCTCAAGAAAATCTCCCGTGGCAGTAAGAATGTTTGCTGTATTTGCCACTGTGTAAACGGGCTGACGTTCTACACTCCTTAAACCGAAGAATGTTACCGCCACTATCACTAGTGTTGCCAGTGTGATTGCCCCATAAAATATACCGCTTCTAGGTACTGCGCCTTCCTTTAAATGAATCTCCGGCGCATACTGTTCTCGGCGTACCATCCCCTCGGGAGATATGCGGCTGATTCTTATGGGAATAGCCTGCTTCTCCGTATCACTGAAAACATTCTCGGATTTCTCTTTGGGATGCTCCTCAACAGATTCATTGCCCGCACCCAGAGGTGGTATCAAATCGTTTGTATCCTTTGTGTATGTCAAATATTCATCAGCATCAAAAAGACCGTGCACCTCGGATTCAGATCGTTCTCTAGAAGCGTTACGAACTATCCCTACCGACTGTGCCTGTACGGCACCCAGAAGCCTGTCCTTCTCGGCTTTATGAGCAAGAATGGCTTCTCGGTCTACGTACCAACGATTCCCGACCTGTCTTCCAATGACGGTCCCTCCACGAGCAAGCTGACCTACATAGTCCTGGTGATATCCGGTCAACTCTGCGGCCCGAGCAGCTGAGACGTGATCTTTACCGTCAAAAGAAATCAAAGAATCTGGCTCATCAGGTTGGACTCGTTCTTGAGGTCGAGATTTGTTGATAGCCGCATTTTTCTCGTATTCATTCAGAGATGCGACGGATACGTGCCAAAGACCACCAACTCTTTTTGCATCGATATAGCCTCCCCGAGCTAGCTGGCCGATATAATCCTGCGCGTAGCCACTCACTTCTGCTGCTCGTCTGGACGAGACGTACACTACTTCATCGATCATGATCTCGTCTGACATACGAGTATAGTATACCTCAAGTAATGTTCGTGTCTCAAACAAAAATGGAGTATCAGTTATTATTGAGCAACTTCAACGTGATGTCTCGCAATATAGAGGGATCGCCGGAACCCTTGGTTGTCTTCATTGATTGCCCTATGAGAAATTCGAGGGCAGCTTGTTTCCCCGCCTTATAATCAGCCACAACATTAGGGTTTGCTTCCAGTACACTCATGATGATAGCCTCAAATTCAACCGTAGATCTCTCATGGAGTAACTCCTTTGCTCGCGCATACTCTTCTGGGTCTTCACCGGTTGTAACGCAGTGCAATAGGATGCTTTTGGCAGCGGGAGATGTGATTTTACGTGCCAGCAACATGTCCATAATTTTCCTGAAATAAAGCCCCGATAATGGGATCTCGGCTTTGTTTACTGTATCTCGCCTCCCGTTATCTCGGATCACTGACACGAGGTCGTTCGAAATATAGTTGCTGGCGAGCTGGACGAACTTCTGATCTGATTCTCTACCCCGTACCACCTCTTCAAAGAAATCCCCCAACGTTTGATCCTTCACAAAACTATCGGCATCCTGCCTCTTGATGCCAAGCTTGAGATAGCGCCCTCTCCGCTCCCATGGCAATTCCGGAAGCGTGCGGCGAAGCGCATCGGACGTGTAAGCCTCCAGTTCGGAAAGCTTGAGTGATGGGAGATCGGGATCAGGAAAGTATCGGTAATCCGCACTTCCCTCCTTAACTCGCTGAGAGAATGTCTCTTGCTTTCCCTCATGCCACCCTCTCGTCTCCTGAACGACTGTGCCACCACTCTTGAGTAATTTTTCCTGACGCTCGATCTCATGATCAACGGCGCGCTCCATAGCACGAAATGAATTGAGATTTTTTATTTCTACCTTCGTTCCGAGTATCCCATTTTTCCCGATTGAAATGTTTGCCTCAACACGCATCTCGCCTTTTTCCATGTTTGCATTGCTCACGTCGAGATACCGCAAGAGAATCTGCAGCTCACGGGCGAAATCACCCGCCTGCTTCGCGCTCGTAATTACCGGCTCTGTCACCAACTCCATGAGAGGCACGCCGGCGCGGTTGTAATCAATGACCGTCCCTACGCCCTCTTCGTGAACCGAGCTCGCGGTGTCTTCTTCCAGATGTATGCGGGTTACCTTCACCCCATTCAATTCCCCACCAGACACTAATGGGTACTTAAACTGAGAGAGTTGATATCCTTTCGGAAGGTCGGGATAAAAATAATTCTTGCGATCAAACTCGGTGTAATCTGCAAGCTGCGCCTTAAGTGCGAGTCCGACGCGTAATACCTGCCGTACCGCTTCTCCATTGATGACTGGAAGTGTGCCTGGGTGCGCTAGACACACTGGGCATATGTTCACATTGGGTCGCGCTTCATCAGGGTCATTCTTCGAACAGCAAAACATCTTTGTCTTCGTCTTCAATTCAGCGTGAATCTCGAGTCCAATGGTAGGCACGTACTCTAATTCTGACATGATGTGAATAATACAGTAATCGTCGCGACCTCTCAAACCCTCTCACAATTCGGATATCCGATGCCCGAATTTAGGCAACGATCCTCCACTCCCCGCTCGCGAGAAGAGGTTCGGCTTTTTTGAATTTCATTTCTTTTGTTTCTACGTCATTCGTGATCGTTACGCGATCATTCCTCCCATACTCGCGCTTGGGAGACCCCTGACCTGCCGCCGATATGGCAGACGCTGCTTTTTGAACGGCCTGTTGTTCTCGTGCCATGACGACACCTCCTGCCCCCATATTCGGCAGCATCTGCGCTACATGTGCCATGTAGGACTCTTCCATTGTCTGGAAAAGCTTGAGTCCCTCTTTTTTATATTCGACAAGCGGATCACGCTGGCCGTACGCGCGAAGATTTACAGAATTGCGCAAATATTCCATCGCCTCCAGATGTTCGACCCAGAGAAAATCAACGGTCTGAAGAAGCGCGCGCCGCGCAACAGAGTGGAATGACTCGCCAATCTCAATCTTCTTCGCGGCAATGACCGTGGCAAAATCACTCTGCATCTCTGCAATACGCGTAAGCTCTTCGTCGATTTCTGTGTTGCCACCCGTGAGGAGCGTGCGCCGTCTTCCATACACGCTTTGTCGTTGAATATTGAGAATATCATCGTACGCAAGAATGTGTTTGCGGGCGTCAAAATTCAACTCCTCGATGCGCGTCTGCGCTTTCTCGAGCGCCTTCGTAATCATTGAATTGTAGATGGGCTCGTCCTCAGGAATCTTGAAGGTCCCCATGACGCGCTTGATGATGTCGGAAGCAAAGACCCTCATCAGAGAATCTTCGAGTGAGACAAAGAACTGCGTCTCGCCAGGATCGCCCTGACGGCCCGAGCGCCCACGCAACTGATTGTCGATGCGTCGTGCTTCGTGGCGCTCCGTACCCAAGACGAAGAGCCCGCCCGTCTTTTTTATTTCCTCGTATGCCTCATCGCTTCCCGGATTCCCTCCGAGCTTGATGTCGACACCGCGACCCGCCATGTTGGTCGCGATCACGACCGCGCCGCGCTTACCTGCCTGCGCGATGATTTCGCCCTCGCGCTCGTGATTCTTTGCGTTCAATATTTCATGGGGAATCCCCTCTTGCTTGAAGTGCGCTGAGAGAAGCTCGTTCTTCTCGACGGAGACGGTGCCCACCAAGACTGGCTGACCCTTTTCGTGCAGCTCTCGCACATGCCGTGCGATTGCTTTCATTTTTCCTGATTCCGTCTGGAAGATAAGGTCCTCATGATCTTTTCGCTCAGCCTTTCTATTCGTCGGGACGACAACGGTATTCAGGCCATACACTTTATAAAATTCTTCCGAAGAGGTCGCTGCGGTGCCTGTCATTCCCGCCAGTTTCGTATACAGACGAAAATAATTCTGGAAGGTGATGGACGCAAAGGTACGCGACTCTTGCTGCACCTCCACCCCCTCTTTCGATTCTATCGCCTGGTGCAGACCCTCACTCCAGCGCCTCCCGGGCTGCAGACGACCGGTGAATTCGTCGACAATGATAATCTGGCCGTCTTTTACAACATACTCTTTGTCTCGCTCGAAAAGCGCGCGCGCGCGAACGGCCGTCTCCAGGTGGTGCACAAATTTGATACCCGCATCGGTGTAGATATTGTCTACGCCAAGGACCTTCTCTGCTTTTTCGATTCCGCTATCTGTGAGTACGATCTGTTTGTGTTTGCGCTCGATCGTATAATCCTCTTCCGGCGTAAGCATTGCTGCAATCGCGGTGAAGCGTCCGTACAGCGATTCGGCATCGGAGACGGGTGCAGAAATAATCAAGGGCGTTCGCGCCTCATCGATGAGGATGGAGTCGATTTCATCGACGATCGCAAAATTGTATCCCCCATTATCAGGCAAGCGCTGTCGAAGGACCCCAACCTCATACTCAAGATTGTCGCGCAAATAATCGAAACCAAATTCGTTGTTGGTGCCATAGGTGATATCGGCCGCATACGCCTCTTTGCGAGAGCAGGGGCGCAAGAAATCGTGCATAACTTTAAAACTCCCCGTCTGGTCTCGTGTCGTATCCTCCGCCGCGAGCACTTCTGAAGACATGTGCGTGGGGTCGTAGAGAAAAGAAGATTCGTGATTGATGACACCGACCGTCATCCCGAGTGCCCAATATATTTGCCCCATCCATACGGCATCGCGTCGCGAAAGATAATCGTTGACTGTGACAATGTGGACTCCATGCTCGGTAAGAGCATTGAGGTATGCGGGAAGGGTCGCGACAAGTGTCTTCCCTTCCCCGGTGCGCATCTCGGCGATATCTCCCCGATGCAAGATCATTCCTCCGATGATTTGCACATCAAAGTGCCGCTGACCGAGTGTTCGCCGACTCGCCTCACGGACCACGGCAAATGCTTCCGGGGCGAGATCATCAAGCGACACACCGTCGAGGAGACGCTTTTTAAATTCATGAGTCTTCGCTTTCAATCCTTCATCAGAGAGTGCGCGCATCTCCTCCTCTCGGGCGTTTGTGGTCGCCACAATAGGCTCAGCCGCGCGCAGCGCGGCAAGATTCTCATCGCCCAAAAGACGTCTCCAGAATGCCATTGGGGCATGGTACATCAAAACAATCGCTTATGCGATTGCGAGCACGCTCTATAAAAACAATCCCTCCGCGAGGAGGGATTGTTTCGGACAAGCCTCAGCCGAACAAAATGTTCGGCAATAGACTATCGGCGTTTCTTTGCCTTTGCCTTCTTCGCCTTCTTTTTCTTTGCCATAAAAATATTTTTGCTTGAGTGCTAAGTTCGACCCGCACTTACGCAATAATGCGAAGATGCGATTACTAATTCATTATTGCACTCATGCGCGAAAAAAGTATTTTTCTCTACGATGAGTGTGGATAACTTTATCTGGCGAGGATAGCGAGTGAAATGAAAATGGGTTTTCATTTCCGAGCGACGCAGCCAGCAAAGGTGCGAAACCTTTCATTTTGTATTTTCCGCGTGAGAAAAAATCCGGAGAGTGTTCTCTAAATTATTGTTGCGCGATCATGCAGCGCGATGGTACCCTTGACGAAGGTAGGCCCGTGAAGCGGAGGGCGGCGGCACTCACATAAGACTTTCACTTTGGAGCTCGCACCCGTCCTCCGCTTTGCGGGCCTTTTTGTATGGATAGTTATCACGTACCCAACACCTCCCGTGAGGGAGGTGTTTAGGCGACTTTCAATCAAGAATCCACACTTCACACGAATGTGTGGCACTCACACCGGCAGTATAACTCGCGCTTCGGCTGGTGCAAATGAGGAGAGCTTACTGAATCTGTACCGTCCCGTCTCGAATCTGCTGAATAAATGCCGCCGCCTGCTGCGCTACTTCGGGAGAAAGAGCAGCAGCCACATCGAGGGTTGCGATCGCTTTCGCAGAATTACCCATCGCATGGTGCGCGGCCGCAAGGGTGAAATATCCCTGGGGGTCGCGCGGCTGCGCCTTCACGCGCGCCTCCCACACCGCCACTATCTTGTCGAATCGCTTGTTTGCGAGATACGCTGCCGCGATTCGAGGATCGGCCGCCTCCCCCGTCAATATAAGCGGCGCAAGTACTTCATCGCTACGCGCATAATTGCCGGATCGGATCAGGACCGACGCGTACAATATCCGTGCTTGCGCGTTTGCGGGCTCTTCCTCATATGCGGCCTCAAGCGCTTTCATAACCGCACTTGAATCTCCACGCGCTTCCGCGTTCTGTGCAATTTCAAAAAGGATCGATTGTTTCCCGGGTGAAAGCGAGAGCGCGAGTGCGAGCGCCTCAGCCCCTGCTGCGTAATTACCAAATGTATTATGAATGATGCCCAAAAATAGCGGCGCCCGAGCGTCGAGTGGAGATTCCTTGTACTGGAGCAGCATCTCGGAAGTGGCTGTTTCATAGTAGGCCTGCTTTTGCGCTTGACTGACCTCGGCTGATCCCGCAATTCGAGATGCCATCTGCGCCAATTGTTCACGAGCTTCCTGTGTACCAAATGCGCCGATTGCAATAGCACGCTTAATTATCTCAAGGTTCTGTGATATTCCTCCCGCTTGTGGAACAAGAGATTGAAGGAGGGTTTTGTTTTGGGAGAGCGCAGGAGCATTGACCATCATATACGCGCCCCAAACGAGGAAGATCGCTCCTATCGTAAGAAACGATGCCAGATTTTTTGGTAGCGAACCCTGCCAAAACGGAGGGTCGTCAGATGCCGCGCTGCTCCGCCACGCAATGTACCCAAGGACGGTGGCAAAGAGGATGTAGCTCGTAATGTTATCGAACACGAAGAAATTGTGGAAAAAATATCCAGCCAAGAGCCCTGTAAAGATACTTGCCTCAACGGTCGAGAATTCTTTTCTCACGTTCGGCCTGCTGATCTCAGTACTTCCTCGCTCGACGCTCGGTCGCCAGAGTGCCCACAATGTCGCAGCAAAAATAGAGAGGTAGCTCAAGAGCCCGAAGAATCCACCAGCAATGAGCCAATCAAAAATGATGTTGTGTACGCGATCAAACCACGGCTCCTGTGCGTACATGCGCGAATCGTAGTATCGATCAAACACAACCGCGTAATTTTCTTGCCCCCACCCAAGCAGAGGCCTTTCCTTCACGCCTTCCCACGCGATAGACCAGTTGATAAAGCGCGCCTTAACGCCATTCTCGGAAGACGAGATGGTTGCGAGGCGATTCAAGAAGCCAATTTCTTTTACCCATGCGGCATCACGAACTATCCAGAAACTTCCAGCTGCGATGAGAATTGCAAGAATGTACCCAAGTGCGATGCGCCAGGCAAGCGGCGAACTCCGAGCAAAGAGAACAATCAGAGTTGCAGTGAGCAATGACCCTCCGAGAAGTCCGAGTATCGTGCCACGCGTGCCGGTAAAGAAGAGGATGAGCGTATCGACAACAATTACAAACCAAAAAAGTAGTGAAACCGAGAGTCGGCTACCCGCCCGCCGCTCCTCCCACGCCCGCGACCACAACCAAAGTGCGATAAAAATGTGGAAGAGCATATAGACTGCCAAGTAGATGGGGTTGCCAAACGTCGCATCGATACGAGCTCCAAGCCCGCCAGGGCTGTTGTTACCGATTCCAGTAATTCCAAGTATTTGCAAAAATCCATAGATTGAGACAAACGTCGAAAATGCGAGCGAAACATACAAAAGTCGTCGCCACAACAACTCAGTAGTCATGACAGATGCAGCAACAAACAAGTACATAAGAAGATGTGCGATCGTTACCCAACCATCCATGCGTTCATAGTTGCTCCAAAAACTCTTGAAGGGATACGCACCGAGCGCATCTGCAAGACCGATCACAAGCACAAATACCGTAAACGCAGTGAGTATCCAAGAACGACGAGGCCGGTATTGCGGGTAGACGAGTGCGAGGACAAGCCACGCTCCCGTCATTATCTCGACGATAATTCTGAAGGTAAAATTCTTTCCTGTTATGTAGGGGAAGAAAAGCGAGGTCGAGACTATGAACGGAATAGCCGTGAGAGAAAATATCCCCCCAATTACAACCCACCGCAACGTCTTCTCAAGTAACATGGTCGACATTCTATCACGACTCACTTGAGGAGAACCCCGGGTGCTCGCCCATGATCATCCTCGATACGAACGATGTCGTTCTCATCAAAATTCCCGACAGCAATCTCCACGACAACACCGCCCCGCTTGGATTCCAAGCGGTGTACGACTTTCGTGTCGACGTGTATGACCTGCCCTTTCTTTAACGCTACGCGCTGTGGCCTCTCGCCGGTTTTTTGGATCGTCGCCGTTGCATCTCCTTCGACCAACATCCAGTATTCCGAGCGATGATGATGGAACTGCAGTGAAAGCCTTTTACCGGCCGCTATGTATATTGTTTTTAGATACCACCCCTTCCCGCTATCCCACCCGAAGAATCTCCCCCACGGCCTGATCGTTTGCGCGGCAGGCCGACGAGAAGCGCCAACCATCCACGAAGAAGATTGTACTTTCCCCCCTTCCCCGACGTTAAACACCATTTTGATGCCAAGCTCTTCGCAAATTGCCACCTCGGGAATATCTTTGACACCCTTACGGTCGCCGCCGTTGGCGAAAATCGCCGGTTTGAATTTCTTAAGCGAGCGCGTAATACTTCGATCAGGGTCTTTGATCCCGTGGTCCGTGAAAACCACTTTGTCCACAAATGGAAGCTCCTTCACAATCTCCGCACGCTCTCTTTGTGGCATGAAGACAAACCCTTTCTTATGTTGAAGCCAATTGTCATTGTTGATGATGACCATAAGCTTGTCGCCAAGATTCCGCGCTTCTTTGAACATACGCACGTGCCCGACATGGAGGGGATCAAAGCCTCCGGAGACGGCGACCCATACAGGACTGCGATTTGTAGCTACGCTACGCGTAGACAAATCGGGAGCCCATTTTGGCTTTTTCTTACCCTTCATATGATGGGATCAGTCTAGTCTGCACCGTGACGAAAGGCAACTGCTGTTTGACCCGCTTCGTGCTTGCAACGTATAATGCGCCGAATGGCAAAAAACAAAGCTCGCAAAAGAGCGCTCATCACGGGAATCACCGGACAAGACGGTTCCTATCTCGCCGAGCTCCTCATTGAAAAAGGATACGAGGTGCATGGCATTATCCGCCGCGCGAGCACGTTCAATACCGGGCGCATTGAGCATCTCTTCGAAAAACTCCCCGAGCGGGATCGTCGGCTCAAGCTCCATTATGGCGACCTCTCCGATGGAAGTAGTCTGAATCGTATCCTCGAGAAAGTGAAGCCTGACGAGATATATCATCTCGGCGCGCAGAGTCATGTGCGCGTGAGCTTCGACATCCCGGAATACACCGCCGACGTGGACGCTCTCGGAACCTTGCGTATGCTCGATGCTATTCGAGAGACCCGCATCAAGACACGTTTCTACCAAGCATCGTCCTCAGAGATGTTTGGAAAAGTTGCAGAAACACCACAGAAGGAGACAACGCCCTTCCATCCACGCTCACCGTATGGATGCGCGAAAGTATTTGGCTTTTGGATAGCGAAGAATTATCGCGAAAGCTACGGACTTTTTGCCGTGAATGGCATTCTCTTCAATCACGAATCTCCACGGCGTGGGGAGACGTTCGTCACACGCAAGGTCACCGCGGGACTCGCTCGTATCAGCCGTGGGCTGCAGGATAAGATCTACCTCGGTAATCTCGATGCAAAACGTGATTGGGGATACGCCAAAGACTACGTGGAGGGTATGTGGCTTATGTTGCAGCAAAAGACCCCCGACGACTATGTCCTCGCAACCGGCGAAACACACTCAGTCCGCGAGCTCGTCGAAGAGGCCGGGCGGGTACTGGGATTCGATATCGTGTGGAAAGGCAAGGGAAGGCAGGAAAAAGGCATCGACAAGAAGACCGGAAAGGTGCTCGTAGAGATAGACCCGCACTACTACCGGCCAGCGGAAGTGGATATCCTCCTTGGCGACGCATCGAAGGCGAGAAAGGAACTGGGGTGGAAGCCGAAAGTGAGATTCAAAGAGCTTATCCGTATCATGATAGAGGCCGACCTCGCGATGGTGGACAAACAAGGCGCATGAACGAGCGACGCATAGTGGGAAAGTTGCCACTCGAGCTCTACCGCACGGCGATGGAAAATCTGCCGATCATGACCGTCGATGTCATATTCCTGAACCATGACAAAACGAAGATACTTCTGGGAAGGCGAACGAATGAACCATACGCGGGGCAATTTTACAGTTTTGGCGGACGGCTCTATAAGAATGAGAATTTCTTGGATGCGGCCTGCCGTATCGGAAAGCAAGAGCTTGATTTGTCCATTCCTCCGGACGCACTTTTGTATGCGGGGGTTTTAAACGAGATAAATGATTCTTCGATTTTTGAAGGAGTAAACTATCATGCCGTCGATGTATACTTTGTGCATATGCTCTCCGATGAGGTCGTTGTCTTAGACAGCCAGCATAGTGAGAAACGTTGGTTTTCTGTGGATGACGATGACATCCATCCTAATGTTAGAGCCCGAATCGAGGGAGCACTCAAAGCGTTGAAAAAAGTATGAAGAGGGATGCAAAAATATACGTCGCGGGACACCGAGGACTCGCGGGTTCGGCCATTGTCCGACAACTCAGGGAAAGCGGATACGGCAATATCGTTCTTCGAACCCACGAGGAACTGGAGCTTTTAGACCCAACAGCCGTCCGAAATTTCTTCGAGACTGAGCGACCTGAGTACGTCTTCCTCGCCGCCGCACGGGTCGGGGGCATCATGGCCAACAATACATTCCCGGCAGATTTCATCCGTGAAAATCTCATCGTGCAGACGAATGTCTTACACGAAGCGCATGTAAGTGGCGTGAAGAAACTTCTATTTCTCGGTAGCTCCTGCATCTATCCAAAATTCGCTCCCCAACCACTCAAAGAAGAGTACTTAATGACTGGCCCGCTCGAAGAAACCAACAGTGCGTACGCCATCGCCAAGATCGCGGGTATTGAATTATGTCAGGCGTATCATCGCCAGTACGGCTCAAACTTCATCTCCGTCATGCCAACGAATCTTTACGGCCCGAACGACAACTTCTCCCCCGAGCGCTCGCATGTCCTCCCCGCACTCATACGACGTTTCCACGAGGCGAAGGAAAAGAGAGCTCCCGAAGTCTTGGTGTGGGGCTCTGGTTCTGCAAGACGAGAATTCATGCATGTCGACGATCTTGGAAATGCTTGCGTATTCCTTATGGAAACCTACGACGACCCTTCCATCATCAATATCGGCACCGGAGAAGACGTAACCATAAAAGACCTCGCGGAGATGGTGAAAAAGATTGTCGGATATGAAGGAAAGATAGTTTGGGACACGACGAAACCAGACGGCACGCCGCAAAAACTCCTCGATGTAAGCAAGATCCACGCGCTTGGGTGGCACCATAAAATCGCACTTCGGGACGGACTGGCACAAACGTACAAGTGGTTTACAAATAAAGGATAGAAAGTTTGATGTGTGATATATTGGTGTCTCACATATGAAAAAAGCGATCATTAGCGGAGTAACTGGTCAGGATGGTTCATATTTAGCGGAGCTTCTTCTCTCAAAAGGATACGAAGTGCACGGGATAATGCGCCGCCTCTCTTCTTTTGCCTCAGCCCGGATAGATCACCTCATTGTCGGAAATCCAAATTTTCACGCGTACCATGGTGATCTTACCGACAGCCCATCAATATCCGGCATCATTTCAGAAGTTAAACCTGATGAATTCTATAATCTCGGAGCCATGTCTCATGTAAAAGTATCCTTTGAGGTGCCGCAATACACCCTCGAGGCGAATGCGGTCGGTGTATTAAATGTTCTTGAAGCTCTAAGGAAACTATCCCCTTATACCAAATTTTATCAGGCGTCGAGTTCGGAAATGTTTGGTGTGCCGGGGACACCTCCGCCATATAACGAAAATACTCCGATGGTACCCCAGAGTCCCTATGGGGTCGCTAAGCTGGCGGCCTTTCACCTAACAAGACAGTACAGAGATGGGTACGGTATGTTTGCCACTACGGGAATACTCTTCAACCATGAGAGTCCGAGACGTGGGGGTACATTCGTCACAAAAAAGGTCAGCAAGGCAGTAGCAAAGATTAAGCTGGGTCTACAAGATTCTCTCGTGTTGGGCAATCTGGACGCAAAACGCGACTGGGGATGGGCCCCCGAGTTTGTGGAAGCTATATATCTGATAATGCAGCAGGAAAAGCCTGATATCTACGTTGTGGCAACGGGAGAGACTCACACAATACGAGAGTTTGTCGAAGAAGCGTTCTCATATGTGGGCCTTGAGTCAAAAAAGTTTGTGAGAATAGACGACAAATATAAACGGCCCAACGAGGTGCCCCTGCTTTTGGGAGATGCTTCGAAGATAGAGAAGCTCGGATGGAAACCGAAAATGAAATTCCACGAAATTGTCCGGGCAATGGTGGATTATGACTTAGCTCACCCACATGATAACTGAGATCAGATCGGGAGGAGAAATGTTTGCGGTTATCGTGGATCTTGAATCGATCCAGGAGGGCGCGTTTCCTGTCACGGATCCTAGGGACTCAATCCAATTACTCCTCATGAAGCGGAAGAGTGGCCATGTGGTTGCAAAACATACCCACAAAAAGATCCCGAAGACCACCCAGCAGCCGCAGGAGGCAATCGTTGTCATCAAGGGCGCGATTGAGGCGAGTATTTTTGACAACAAAGGCGACCTGATCGAGAAGAAAAATGTTACGGCCGGCCAATGCCTGTTGATGCTACAAGGTGGTCATGAGATACGGGTCATCGAGGATGCCCTCATGTACGCCTTTAAGGATGGCCCCTTTGTCGACGATACAATTCCTCTATGAACGTCACGAACTGTCATTTGTGCGGCTC
Source organism: uncultured Candidatus Saccharibacteria bacterium (assembly GCA_964350885.1). Taxonomy (GTDB): domain Bacteria; phylum Patescibacteriota; class Minisyncoccia; order Phycocordibacterales; family UBA2100; genus UBA10103. The sequence continues at coordinate 50,585 of CAYGKV010000005.1, read as the reverse complement.
GAAAGACCTGGAGAAGGTCCTTGATTTGGGATTCCATCCGCTAGCGGACTTCTTTCTCAAGGAGAACCAGCTTCAAGAACCAGAGCGACGGTACCCTCTTTCCGTACTTCTTTGTCGGAATTGCGGGCACGGGATGAACAGTTTCGTCGTACCCGCAGAAATCCGCTACCAAGAAAATGACTACAGTTATGATTCCGGCAATTCTAAGATCTCAGTAAAACACTTCACGGATATGGCACAGGAGGTGACCGAGCGCGCGGGCGTACAGAAGGGAGAGCTTGTGGTGGATATAGGCAGCAACGTAGGCACACTCCTTGGTGCATTCAAAGCTCTTGGAGCAACGATCCAAGGAGTGGATCCGGCTTCAAATATCGTGGCGCTTGCTGAGAAGAATGGTATTCCTACGATCAATGATTTTTTCAACGATTCGTCCGCCAAAATAATCTTGAAAAAAGGTCGGGCAAAAGCAATTACCATAACGAACGCATTCAATCACATTTCCCCTCTTGATGAATTCATGGAATCTGTAGTTTCCATTTTGGACAAAAGCGGCAGCTTTGTCATTGAACTTCCCTACTTCCTGGAAGTTATCAGGAAAAAACATTTTGATGTCGTGTACCTTGAGCACGTCTCATATATCGCTGTGAAGCCTCTTGTGCCCTTTTTCAAAAAGTTCGGTCTTTCTATAACCCACCTTGAGGAAAATGACTACATGAGCGGATCGATACGGATCTTTGTCGGATTCGGCACAGAAAGCCCCTTGGTCAAAACGCAAATAGCCCTGGAGGAGGAATCAGGACTTTACTCCGTAGAAACGTGGGGTGCATTCGCAGCAAGCGTGAGGGAATGCAAGATGCGGTTGCTTAAAGAATTAGTGGATGCTCGATTGGGAGGCGGGAAAGTTGTCGCAATAGGCGCAGCTGCCAAAGGAAATACGCTCTTAAACTACTGTGGCATAGACACGACGCTGATCGACTTCGCTACCGACGCATCTCCTTTAAAGATCGGCAAATATACCCCCGGTTCGCACCTTCCGATACGCTCTGACGACGCTATAAACGAAGAGGTCACTCACGCTCTCATTCTCGCCTGGAATATCGCGGATTTCTTGAAATCCAAAATCTCTCCCAAATTCCCTCACCTAAAATTCATTACCCCTCATGTTTTAGAGTAGCCGTACTGATTGACCGAATCTAGACTAGAATGGGTACTGAAGCCCGTCTCCATTGTTGTACAGTGCGGTTATTTCTGAAGGTGAGAGCACCCGATTCCAAATCCCGCACTCATCTATCATTCCGTCAAAAGGTTCATTGAGGTCAGAGCGTATGCCGAGATAAAAGTTGGTATTGCCCGCCGTCATTGTCTCAGCTACTGTGCTGGTACCGTTTTCCATTCCATTCAGGAAAACCTTTTTGCCACCAGTGTTCCATGTGTATGTTGCCATGTACCACGTACCCGATGATAAAGCCGTAGCCCCAAAAACGGCGTTGGCCCCCGCCCCCATGTATCCGTGCAAGACATTTGCTTCCTTGACACGAAAGTCGAGACCAGAAGCTCCGGAATTCGTACTGTACGAGACAATAGAAAGTACACTGGGATTTGTGTTCCATTTTACCCAGCAATTTAGTGTTCCCCCGGTGACATCATAGTATGTCCCGTTTGAGCGAGTAAAGTATTGAGAACTTGCACGAACTAGAGTTGCCGCATTACCCAAGCCCCCCTTACCCGGAGTGAATGTCGCAGAGTTAACATTTGTGAGCGTCTTTCCGTTGCCGCTCGAATCCGCTGCATTGCCACTTGATTCGTCGAATCTCCAATACGAAAGGAGACCTGAAAGAAGCGAGGAGGGCGGAGGTGGAGCGACACTACGAGCAACAGCGGAGAAACCGAGGTAGTTGGTGCCATCGTATACGAACTTGACGATGTCCGTACTATTGCTGCTAGTCGCCAGTGTCGGAGCACTCCCCAGAAGCCACTTCACACTACCCGGCCATCCGACCGTGCGACCACCTATTGCGTCCTGATTGAGAATCAGCTTGTACTCCCCGCCCGCTTGTCCGTTGCTGAAAGTAAGTGTGGGATTGCTCGTGAGCGCGAGGGATTGTACATTTCCTGCGTTCCAATCAATGTTCGAACCATTCGCCGTTACCAACTGGCTATAGAACGCACCGAAAATATCAAGAGCAGATCGCGGACTCGTAGTCCCGATACCCACCCTACCTATGAGTGTAGAGGTTCCGAGAATGGTTAGCGTATTTGATTGCAGAAAACCGGAAAATTTTCCATTGCCGACTACTTCCAGTTTTTCGAATGGTGTGGTGGTGCCGATTCCTACATTTCCCGCGCTGCTCACGAATAGCAACGATGTCCCCGTCGAAGAAGCAACATTGAAGAGGTCGAGACTCCCCGAACCACGGACACTCAACTTCGCCGCAGGAGTAGTGGTGCCACCAATGTTGAGAATATTGTTCACGGCATCCCAGAAGAGCTGGGCTGGATTGGCAGAAAATCGCCCATTGTTGATGAAAGGAATAGAGCTCGTTGCAAACGTCGTTGTCCCCGTGCCTCCTTGGGCCAGAGTCCACGGAGTACCGTCCCACAGGAATGTGTGTACACTACCCGATGATTGAATTCGTAAGTGAGAGCTTGTCGCAGTGCTTGTAGCAAATGTTTGCGTTGCCGTGGTAAGACCATTCAAGTTACTAAGATTAGCGGCAGAGGAAACTGCGGGTATTAAAAACGCAATGGACGCGAGGAGGGCTGCAACTATTTTGTTCATAATTAATATGAGAGCTTATTAAATAAGTCGGTAATTATAACTCCGGTACACGAATGCAAAAAAAAAACGCGGACACGCGATAATGGTGTACAACGTGTGGACAAGAGGGGGATAATTTCTTAAGGAAAGACGCGAGCCTCTTTGCGATCAACCGAGATCGCGGATATTCCTGAAAAGTTCGGAGGGTGCTTTGTCGGACAATCTGGTGAGCAAGACCGCCGTGCTATCCGCAAATCGGATCACGTGGTAGACGACGTGTTTGGGAAACAGGTCGACGATATCCTGCCGCACAAAGTCATGAAAATGATGAGAGTTGTAGTGTGTGGTTTTCTTGTCGGGGAATGAAATTATGAGATTCGATATTGCACATCTCTCAACTATCTGCGGAATTATCCGCGTATCTTTGAGATGTTCAATTGTTTCGAGGCACACGAGCGTATCGAACGTGCCCTTGACCTCGCGCGCATCCGCGACCTTGTAGGTTATATGTGGATGCGAGAAATGTTCCTTTGCCCATTGAACAGCTTCTTTGCTATTGTCTACAGCCACAACCGATGTTACATCAGGATTCAGCGCGAGCATATAGGAGCCGTATCCACATCCACATGCGAAATCGAGCACATCCCCGAAGCAGAATCTCCTTATGGATCCATAGCGTTTCAAATGCTCTTGCACCAATACTTGGCGCTCGAATTGTTTGAATTCCTCGAATGTCAGATCGTACCGCTCTACGACGGCTCGAGATACTTTGGGCTTGGCGCTCATAAGATGAATGACATGATTGACTGCGTAAATGTTTCCCAGTTGTGAGACTTTAGCACATGGTCTCGGTTTTTACGAGCACGCTCGAAAAGTGCGTCCTCTCCCTCAAATTGCAATTCCAAAAGCTTTTTCCGATTCCATGCGGTATCGTTGACCGAGAGCGGCACGATGGAATCATATTCGTATCCCGACTCGGGCGTGCATGCTACCGGAAATCCGAAACACATTTGCTCCATAACAGTGGTGGTTTGTGGGTCGGTAATACTGACGTTTACGAAGATATCGTACTTTTCAGCAAGTAGTGATACGTATTCCGGTGTGAGAGATGCGAAGTTGGAAAGTTTTTTCCACCCCCTCACTTCGCCTCCTCCGATATGCGCAAATTCATACTCCGGCATCCGTGCTGCTATGCGCTCAAGCTCGACAGTATTTTTGTACCACGCGGTATGGCCTATGTAGAGGTAGCGTCGTTTTCCTTTCGGATTAAACTTTGTCTTAACGAGAGGATACTCTGCGGCATCAACCGCCATCTGAAGATACAATTTGCGCAAGGATCCCAAGCCGGAAAGCGGCGAACGAGTATTCCAATCACGTTCCCATATCTTTCCTCCGATAAAGATGGAGCCGCCACCTGCCCTCTGATTTTCTCCTATCAACTCTTTTGCAAATGTCGAATACTGTACATCGTGCGCGTAGGGCATGATGATGAAATTCCTCTCGCTTGGGAATTCACGGATGGTCCGCGACGTAACAGAATCGCGATCGTCGGTGTACGATCTTTGCGCGCCAAATCCGCCTTGTGGTACGGGTTGGCCGATGAATATATCGCCCTCTTTGAGGTTCGCGACCGTGTGCTCATACAAACTATAGAGACGAACATCGTACCCACGTGCGCGAATAGCGTCGAGAAGGTTGTGCGTGATGCTATGCGGCGCACGTATCGGGCGCTGCCAAGGAATGAGCGCGTCGTGTGCAAACCGGTGTAGCGGAGTCAGGTGCATCAGTCGAAGCGCTTTGTCGAACGCGCGCCTGGCGCGCGTTCGACCGAGTGGGACCGTATACGCGAGATGCACGATGGGCTCCCGATTTGTCCGCGCATCGCGCGGGTACAAATCGCAGTCCTTGAAGAAGGGCTTTCGAGACATATTAAATCGGCAGATTTACGTAGTTGAGAATGAAGGAATCCATAGTGAGAGCCGCAAGCAGATACAAAATGATAAGCGGTACGAATGCGTACCAATATCGCTCGAATCGTTTGACGCACAGTCCCGCGAGCAGAATAAGCCCGGGAACAGCGAGGAAAAGAACGCGCTGAGTAACCGCAGGCCATAATACGGCCGGAATGGACGACGCAAGCACAGACACGAGGAAGACTTTCTTCTTGTGAGTAAGCCAAGGATCATTGAAACGACGTACGAACTCATACGCCCCAAGCAACGCGATGGGAGCGAGAAACGTCAAAAGTGAACCGAAACTCTTGAAATACTCGATGAGGACGGAGTCGTATTCGTAAAAATCTTGACTTAAATTTACCCAATATGAGTACGTGTATCCATATTCACGATACATGTGGATGTGTTGTACCACTGCGGGTAAGGTGACGACTAAGGCGAGAGGCACCGACCGTGCGAGAAAAGCGAGCGGTGTGCGGTAGTATTCGAACAATAATACTGCCCCAATCGGAATACACGCCATATACGCATTTTCCTTAAAAAGACCACCGAGCGCGATAATGAGCGCTGCGATGACGAGCATCCGATAATTGGAAGATTCTATATAGAGATAGATCAGAAGGAGGGCGAGAAGGTAGAAGAACCATCCGCCTATATCCATGAAATAGCCCATTCCCTGAGAGAGCATGGAATAATTGCCGGCGTAGAAGAGTCCGCCGATAAATGCCACACGCTCACTTTCATAGAACCGCGCAAGGAGTAGGTACAGTACGATGCTGCCTCCAAAGAAAAAAAATGTGTCCATGACAAGCCATCCAACCTCAAACGAACCCGTAATCCACGCAAAGAATCGTAATATCTCGATACCAAGCGGCGAGGTAAGCATGCGATGCACCGCGACAATCTCTGGAGTAACGGTCTCACGGGTCAAAGGTCCAGGAGGAAGGTTGATATCTAAATGGACATTTCCTGCATACGCTTTCGCTGCATCGACATAGCTAATGGCATCACCCTGAAGGATGTGCGGCAAAAAGTAGAGCGAGAGACTTGCGATGACAATGAGGCAGCCGATATAGGCGGCAAAAAAAGGCTGCCGCAAAGTCGTACTGATGGAACCCCCCGCCCGTGATACGGCGGTCACACCTGCTACATCGTGCATACGCGCCGGATTGTATCATACGAGGTATTACTGGCTCACAGAGAGCTTTCGCTGTAGCATGGACGGAATGTTCAGGTCGCTCAAGAATACATTTCATGCCGTCGCAAGGTGGAGCGAGGCCTATACGAAGACGGACATGCTGTATGTCATGCACGGCGGCTTTTGGCTGACCCTCGCGAAAGCCATTGGCATGGCCGTTTCCCTCTTAGTGGCGACTGCCATGGCAAATTGGATATCGCCGGAGGTATTCGGCACCTTTCGGTTCGTGCTCGCTGGTGCCGGTATAATCGGTGCGCTATCCCTCACTGGCATGAGCACGGTAGTCGTGCAGACTGTCGCGCGTGGGTACGAAGGAGCGCTGCGAGCGGGAGTCCGCGATTACCTGCGCTGGAGTTTCATCTCGATAGCCCTCTCTCTCGGCGTGGCCTCATACTATTTCGTGCAAGACAATGCTGTTCTTGGTGTGAGCTTCCTTCTTGTTGCCGCTCTCAATCCGATCCTTTCGGCGTACTCGCTGTTCAGTCAATTTATCTCAGGAAAAAAGGATTTTCAGACTCAGGCTGTCTATGACAGCATCGCTGATATCATTCCCGCGGCGGTACTCGTCGCCACGGTGTTTTTCTTTGACAACCCGATCATCATTCTCCTCTCGTATTTTTGTGCAGGTATCCTGATGAACGTCGCGCTCTATCGTGCGACTATTCGAAGATTCAGACCGAACTCGGCAGTCGACCCCGAAACGCTTCCATTCGTAAAGCACCTGAGCTTCATGGGAGTGCTCGGCAAGGTCGGAGAGAATATCGATAAAGTACTCGTATTCCACTACCTCGGTGCGGCACCGCTCGCTATGTACTCGTTCGCACAGACACCGATCGCACAACTTAAGCTTCTCGCCGATATACCCGTACGAGTCGCGATCCCGAAGATAAGCGAACGGAACTTTTCTGAACTGCGTACAACACTCCCGCGTAAAACGTTCATGCTCGTAGGGCTTATGTTCCTTGCGGCCATGGCGTACGTGATAGCCGCTCCGTTCCTATTCAAGATCCTTTTTCCCGCATACGTAGGCGCGGTCATCTACACACAGGTGCTGGCGCTATCGCTGATCTTTACGCCCAGCGCTATATTTAGCTCTGCTCTCACGGCGCATCTGAAAAAGCGGGAGCTGTATATTTCTCAGGCTATTCTGCCCATTCTGAAGATCGGCCTCTTTGTCGTACTGCTGCCACTCTACGGCATCTGGGGTGCGATCTGGGTCACGGTCATTCACCAATTCATTACATTCGTATGTTTTGGGTATCTTTTCTGGCAAACTAAGGCATGACCCGCATGAACATCATCAATCGCATACAAGAAATGGGTATACGTCGTGCCGCTGCACTCGCGTCGGTCCGGATCGGCAAGCGACTGGGGCATATCGCTCTCTCCCCGCTATGGTACGCGTTTAAGCTCAAGAACGCCGGTTTCGTACATCAGAGCCAGGAAACTGCAGAGGACCCGCGGGTGCGCAAAGAGGAGCACGTGAAGAAGATCATCACATCGATGAGTGGCGGTTCGTTCCTAGAAGTCGGTATCGGTGAGTTCCCCCGCTTTGACCGTTTCGAGCTGATGCGCGCTCATGGTGTCTCGTATGTCGGCTGCGACTTTAAAAGTGTGTGCGATAGCCACATGCGCGAGCTCACGATAAAGGGCACGGATACCAAAGGCATTACGTTCCGATCGAATCCGACAGGCACGTACGCCTGGACGCTTTTTGAGATGCTCAAGAACGACGATAAATACGACGTTATTTATATCGATGGCCACCACACGTTTTATATCGATATGCCAACGATGCTGCTCGCGCACGACCTCCTCAAGCCCGGTGGATACTTGCTACTCGACGACATACCGTGGACCCTCGACTTCTTGAAAGCCAACATGATGCGCAGTCTTAGTCAGTGGTTCTTCTACCGCTCTATGTACGATTTCTCAGAATACACGGCTGCACAACGTGCGCTGCCGCACATTCAAATGTGTGCAGACGAACTACTCCTAAAGCGTCGCCGGTACACGAGGGATCAGGCGCTCTCACTCCCCACCTGGTGGGCACTGCGCAAACCAACGACGTAGCCTAGCCGAGTCTCACCTCACCGTCTTTTGAGACGACGTGCGGATACGGCATCGGAAAAAACAATTTCCCTCCGCTCTGGAGGTATTCACCCTCTCGTTTCAGGAGTTCATCTTTGAAAAACCAAATGAGGACGAGCATCGCCGTGGGCTTCATGTCCCGCGCCTCTTCTTCCGATACGACACGGATGTCAGTTCCGAGCGTTCGAAGCCCTACTTTTTCTGCATAACGATCGCTGATTGCAGGAAGCATCTCCTTGGTGATGCCGAAGTATTGCAGAAGTACATTTCCTTTCGTTGAAGCGCCCAGGCCCACGACGGTTCCTCCGGCTTTCCTCTCTGCCTCTAGAAAATCAAGCGTGGTGCGCTTAAGCCGCTCTATAGCAGCACCAAATGCATCGTATGTGGATTTTTGGTCGAGCTTGAGCGCCTGCTCTTTTTCTTCGATAGCGCGGAGCGTGGACGTCGCCTCGCGCGGGTCATCGGCGTGCACCGCAAAGAATCGCAGGCTGCCGCCGTTCACGTCATTCAGCGACGCATCAATTACTTTGAGGCCGTGCTTCTCCATAAGGTACTTGAGGGTGCGGAGCGAGTAGTACAGTAAATGTTCGTGGCAGATGTCGTAAAAATTCATCGTCTGCACTGTCGTTGCAAGGTAGCTCAACTGCACGCACCACGTGCCGCCGGGGGCAAGGACTGACTTCACTTCCGAGACGAATTGATTTGGGCTATCGAGATCGTAGAACATCGCAATCGATGAAACGGATTTGAACGAGTTTCCGTCGTTGGCGACGCGTGCCTTTTCGGCAGAGAAATAATCTTGAATGACAGTAATCGAAGGATCGAGCGAGTTTCTATTGATGTTCTGCGCTGGATCCATACCGATACGGCGCATCGTGATCGGAAAGTAGGTGAGCATCGTACCGTCGTTACAACCAATGTCGAGGACAGAATCACCGGGTTGGAGATTGGCATGCGCTTTAATATCGCGCGTTACGTCGGAGAGCGCATCGCGCATCATGGGATTCACCCCCGAACGGTAGAAATAGCTTCGATACATCAAATCGCGATCGACTGTCTCCTTGAGTTGCACGAGCCCGCAGACGTCGCACAGGAGCAGGGTGAGTGGAACACGAACCCTAGAGAGCTCTTCATCTTCGTTGCTCTTTACAAACTGCGATGAGAGAAATTGTTCACCAAGGTTGAGCACCTGCTGCAGTTTTTCATTGCCGCAAATTCGGCACTTCGTAATCTCCTTGTACATATGGCTATACAATACACCGCTCCTTGATAAGTGTCTTGAGGATACGCCACCCGGTCTTAAATGGCTTCATTTTGCGGATGCCCCCAATGCGCTTAGGCTCAATAGCGGGGATGTCCGCGACGCGTAGTCTCTTTTTCCTGAATTGTATCGGCATTTGTATAGACCAATCGAGGCCGCGCGCCGTCATATCGAGTTTCTCGTATGCACTCTTCCGGTAGCCGCGGAAACCAACGAGCGCATCAGTATATGAGCTCCAAAAGAGAAGGTTGGTTGCAAAAGTAAATCCCCAGTTCCCTAACGCGGTCAGAAAATCATCATCCTCGCTTCGTGCACCAGGTGCGTAACGCGATGCGATGACGAAATCATAGCCTTCTTGCAATTTCCGTATAACATCGGGGACTTTTTCTGGAAGTGAATTACCGTCGGGCGGGAATTCGATGACGAGGTCGCCTTTCGCGATTTTCGACGCCTCTTTCATTGCCGATCCGTAGCCCCGCTCTTTTTGCTTCAATACGGTGTAGCCTTGCGCCTCGCAAAATTCCACCGTACCGTCGGTCGAGCCACCGTCGACCACAATGAGCTCGTCCACGAGTGAGCGATCTATGCGGGGTAAAACGACCTTAGCCGCTTCAAGCTCATTCAGTGTCGCTGCGATAAGGGTTACAGACATGACTATATGTGCCTCTGATACCATTCAATACTTTTCTTCAACCCCTCGCGCAGAGGCACCTCGGTGCGGAAACCAATTTTTTCATATGCTTTGCTGGTATCAGCACTCCGACGCACAGGTCCGTCCGGCTTTGTCGTATCGAATTCGACTTTCACGTTCTTGCCGGAGAGTTCGATGAGTAGGCGCGCAAGATCGGCGATGGATATCTCCTCGTCACTTGCGATGTTGAGCGGATCTGCCACGGCGTACTTTTCGCACACATCGAGTATCCCACGCGCAAAATCCGTGACGTACAAAAAAGAACGCGTCTGCGTGCCGGTGCCCCAGACGACAAGTGGGTCCTCCCCAGCATGTATTCTTTTAATCAGCCCCGGTATCACATGGTTGTATTCCGCGAAAAAATCGTCTCGTGGGCCATATCCGTTGTAGGGACGCGCTATAGCAATTCGCATACCAAATTCCTCCGCATACGCTTGCCCCATGTATTCCTCCATACGCTTGGACCACCCGTAGCCGGCATTGGCCGCTTCCGGCACTCCTACAAAGCCCTCAGATTCTTTTGCGTGATGACTCGCTTCCTTTGAATACACGCAAGCAGAGCTCACCACAAGAAACCGCTCTACACCGGCCTCGCGTGCTGCATCAAGCGTATTGAGAAATGGCTGCATATTGTCACGAAAGAGCGACCCATGGTGTTGCATGCTGTGCGCGATGCCCCCGCCCTTCGCCGCAGCGAGATTGATCACGATGTCCGTCTTTCTGAAGAGGGTATCGATACTTGAGCGTTCGCGGAGGTCGGCTTGTACGAGAGACACCCGATCGCGCACACCACTGAGGAAATCGATCTTGGTGCTCGCCCGAAGTGGAATCGTTACATTCGCACCCCGCTCAACAAGCATTTCCACGACATAGCTCCCTATAAAACCGGCCCCTCCCGTAACGACCACCCTTTTTCCTTTATAAAAATCAGACATGGTATGTTGTAAAAACACTTAAGGGTACACTATACCATCGCGTGAAATACGGAGCTAGAATGCGATTCTGAGCAATATGCTACACTTTGGCCTACGTATGGTCGCCAACCTCTTGCTCCTGATCAAAGAGGTTCGCGCACGCGCCAACGCCCTCTACCCTTCACCGATGCGCATCGCCCGATTCTGTATCTCTGGAAGTATTGCGACTCTGGTGAACCTTGGGACCCTCTTTGTGCTTACACACTTCTTCAACGTCTGGTACGTATTTTCATCGATCGTTGCATTCTTGCTTGCCTTCTGGGTAAGTTTTTCACTTCAAAAACTCTGGACTTTCAAGGACGCGTCTCGAGATCATCTGTATGCTCAGGCGCTCACCTTTTTGACCATAGTGCTCGTGGGACTCGGGATCAATACGACGCTTGTCTTTGTGCTTGTGGAATACGGAGGTGTGCACTACCTCGTTGCACAACTTCTAAGCGGCGTCATCATTGCGGTCATCAATTATTTCAGCTACAAACATCTCGTTTTTAGAGGTACGGGCATTTAAAGGAATCTTTGGCGTAAAAAGTTAGGAGAAAACGTCCTGTCGAGCGCATATATCATCACTTGAGAACACGCAAAAGTCTAAGGAGACTTCTACCTCGCTGGGTCTGGCGCCTCATGATGCGACGTGTCTTTTCAGTGCTCCATCGTAGAAAGAAAACCGTGTTGGAAACAATGAGATGACGTCTAAGGGCCGATCGATCAAATCCCTCCGGATAATCTATTTCGCTTTCTGGAACAACACGATCCTCCGAGTGCGATTCTTTTCGCTCAAAGTAACCCGCGTGGTCTGCGCGAATACGTGCAACATTGCGTACATGGTTGTCACTCTCATTCATGGTGGAATCCTTTGATTTGGATTTGCTCCAGGACGGCTTCGAGAGGTAATCGATCCAGTAGAGCCCGCTACGGAGACCGAACTGCTCCCACGCACGCAATTGACTGTCCGCTTCGTCGAGCGTGCTCGGCGCATACGCCTCGTTCAGGTAATTGAGTTTCCTCAAATAGTCCGCACGAAACGCAACAGGGCTTCGCATCGCGATATCGCGGATATAGAAAATATCCCGACGAGCGTTGAGATACCTACGTCCTCGCTCACGCCTGTATTTTTCGATAGGCGGCGTAAAATGGTCGAAATCGAGATCATGTGCATGACATGCTCCTGTAGAAAATACATCATCGAATTTCCGTATGGGGTACGTCAATCTCACTTCCCAACCCGGCTCTCGTATCTCCATGTCGTCCTGTATCGTGATGATGTAATCCTCCCTGCCAAGCCTGAGGCCGATATTCGTCGCCTTCGTCTCATACACGTTCGGGGCATCACGAGTGATGAGTTCGAGCATGTGAGCAGGTCGATTCTTTTCCAACCATGCGAGAGCTTTCGGCTTCGTTTGATCTACACAGCCGTCGAAGACAAGTATGAGATTGAACGGCGTAAGAGTATTGCGGCACACACCGGCGAGTATACGCTCGATGATTTTTTCTTGGTTGAAGATGCTGATGACGATGTCAATCCGTTCGAGTGGCCGTACCATATGTGTCGCTATGTGCGCTTCTTATTACCCACAGCCTTCGCGATGTAGCTACTGAATGTACCAGCGATAAAGTCGAGTTCGCGTGTACCCATTTTTTGATGACAGCCGATGTAAAAGCCGTTGCCGTTTATCCACTTCGCCATAGGATAATCACTCTCTTTGATACCGTACATCTTCTTCAGGTACGGCTGATTGATGAGCGGCATGAGGTCACGTGTCTCGATCCCCTTCCCCTCTAAGTGATTCACGAGGTCTTGCTTGTCGATACCACAACGCGCTTTCACGACGATCGGGTACATCATGAACGCGTGCCCGGAGTGTTTCGGATAGGATGGAAGTTGTATATATTTTTCGAGCGACTTGAGCCGGCTTGTAAGGTAGGTGCCATTGCGCTTACGGATTTTCATCATATCCGGCGCCACTTCCAGCGCCGCGCAACCGAGAGCCCCCTCGAATTCCGTCACGCGAAAACTGTACCCCGGACGTATAAATCGAAAACGGCGCGCAATGATCTGCCTGAAGAGCTTGCCTTTTGTATTTTTGTCGTCATCGATACTGATGTAAATGTTGTCGCGACCGTGATTGGCAAGACTACGCAAAACCTCTGCATACTTCGGATTACTCGTTACCGCGAGCCCTCCGACACCGGTGATGATGAGATGCGCGACATACGTCGAAAAGCACGAGATATCTCCAAAGCTCCCCACGACTTTCCCTCGATAATTGGTGAACATCGTCTCGCACGAATCCTCGACGACTTTTAGTTTGTGCTTCTTTACGATCTTCATGATCGGCCCCATCTCGCATGGGAGGCCCATCAGGTGTACGGGAACGATGGCTCGTGTTCTCTTCGTAATCTTTGCTTCGATTTCTTTGGGGTCGATGTTGTATGTGAGAGGGTCGACATCGACGAACACGGGCTTGAGTCCATTGCTGATTATCGTGTTTACCGTCGCGACGAAGGTAATCGATGGAACCAGAACCTCGTCGCCGTCTTTCCACTTTTCGACCTCCTTGAGGCACGCGAATGCGATGCGGAGCGCGGACGTGCCACTGTTGACCATCACCGCGTACTTTGAATCATGCGCTCTGGCGAACTCCCGTTCGAAACGCTGTATGAACGGCCCGTATGTGAGCCGTCCGCTTCGAAGTACTTTAAGGACGTACTGCTCGGCTTTCTTTGTCGGCTCGAAACATCCGACGCCTAGATTTTCTTTTTTCATAACCAGTGGATAGTATCCGAGAGATAGACTTTGAACAAGGATTCAATAAATACTTCGCCCTATCGCCTGAGTACCCAAAATACCACAAAACCAAGGGGGGCAAGCAATGGAAAGTTATGGAAACGGGCATTTATCCAATTAGCTCCAGGGATCTTTTTGGGAATAAATAGCCGGTACCCACGTTCAGCAATCGTAAACCCATACGAACGAAATATACGCTCTGTTTCCTGTATTGAATCGCGAGTATGCGGACCTTCGGGCATTTTCATATGTAGCTTCTCGGCAAGCATCAAGACCGGCTCCCATAGCGGGTTAGCGACGGAAATTACAACTGTACTACCAGAATCCGTGCGAGCGGCAAGTTGTCGCATAAATTTCTCAAGATTTCCGACATGCTCCAACACGTCCGCAAGAAAAATGTACGGGTATCCGAACATCTTCGCATTTTCAAAAATATCTTCACGTTCGAATTGAAGATTCGACTTGCCCGCATACTTACGCCGTGCGATCTCTACCATCTCCTCGCTCACATCAACACCCCTTCCTTCTCTCGGCTCGAGGCGAGCGAGAATGTCTCCCGTACCGCAACCTATCTCCAAAATGCGCTCACCTTTCGGGATGTATGCTTCATACAAAGCTTTTAGGTTCTCGTGATAGTACGCGTTCTTTTTCTTCCAATAGTCGTAGTCGTGTGCAATGGCATCGAAATGCCCTTCCGAATAGGTCATATGAATTTAATCTTTCGCATAGCGAAGACTACCATTTTGAGAAGCAACCATCCGTGCCTCCACCTCTGGATATTGGTCGTCCCATAGGTACGTTCGCCGTAGTGGACAGGGAGGTCGATGATTTTTCTGTTTAACTTTGAAGCGCCGAAGAGCAGGTCGAAATCTCCAAACGGATCAAAGTCGCCGAAGAAGTTCCTCCCCGCCTGAATAGCCTTATAATCGTCTTTCCAAAGCATTTTTGTACCACACAAAGTATCTTTAACTCTCGTATTCAAGAGCCAGCTAAAGGCCATGCTGAAGAATTTATTGCCGAGGAAATTCAAAAAACGCATCGATTGTTTCTCGAGTGGATACACAAGGCGAGACCCATTGATGAAATCGCCCCTATTCTCTACGATTGCGCGATAAAATTTCGGGATATCGGCGGCAGGTACGGTCATATCTGCATCAAAGATCGTGATGATATCGCTTGTCGCCATATCAAACCCTTTCCGCACGGCGTCTCCTTTCCCCCTTCCGCTCTGCTTCGTGTAGAGGATCTTTTTATTACCCTTGTAGCTCGACACAGCGCGCTCAATCGATTCATACGTCTTGTCGCTCGAATGTCCTTCGACGAAAATAAGCTCGGTCATGCAATCGAGCGCCGTAAGATCACGGAGGATTGTGTCTATCATCCCGGCTTCGTTGCGAGCTGGCACGACGATAGAGAGCGTCGGTTTCTCGATGAGCGTTCGAGCATTCTGTTTGCGAAGCACGAGGTAGTGGTAGAGACCGAGTCGCGTGAACGGAAAGATGTTACCGAGATACTTGTTGAAAAACGTGCTCACCAGCGGGATGTAGAACGGCACGAGCACGCGTGTACCACGCCGTACCACTTCGAGGCCAGCGAGTCGAGCAAAATTCTCAAGGTCCCCACCCGAGAGCCAGCTTTGCACCACCCTCGGCATGCGGAGACCTATTGTTGATGCGAAATCAAGAATCGGCTCCCAAAGAGCGCTGTATTGTGTTATGACGATCCGACCATTCCAGAATGTGCGATCGGACGCCTCCCTCAGCACCGCCTCGACATCATGTACATGCCCCAAGATGTCCGAAAATACGATGAACTCAAATGTGTCAGATATGTCGGCAAGCTCACATTGTACGTAGGATACTGCTTTATCAGTGTACTGGATGTGCGCTATGGTCGGCGCACTTGGATGAATGCCGACACCATTTCTCGGCGCAAGCTTCTGGAGCAGCGCCGCTGAATCGGCGCCCGCGTGCAGCACGGTCGCACCACGCGGAATTAGAAAGGTCAGGAAAGATTCTACATCGTTGTAGTAAAAAGAGTTTCGTCGCCTCCAATCCGACCTGGCGTGTGCATTCTTGTCAAAGTATCGCAATGTCTCGTTGTCGAAATGCATATGCTTACTTTATAGCGTACGGATCGCGCTTCGCACAGTCGTACACGTCGGACCGAATGCGGCCCGAGACGACATGAAATACAGATTCACATGTAGCAAAATACTTCGCGTAGAAACCATCTGGATCGAGAAGTGGCACGTTCACTACCAGGTAGTAACCATCGTGTTCCTTAAATCGCTTTTGGTGCCCTGTCTCATACTCGGGCACTGCGTAAAACCTTCCTGCGTATTTCCCCATCCCTATCAGCTCGTATGCGCCGGTGTCATTATGCGTGATAATACTCTTGATAGAAGGGGAGGTGGCGATGAATGCCACGCTTTCGCGGAGTACGGAGGGGGCGCTACCGTTGATGCGCCCAGAAAGGAACTCTCCAGTAAAGGTGCCCATATAAACACCGCCGACAACAATGAGAGCCACGAGATACGCGCGCGATAGAAAACCCCACCGCGCAAGAGCGGCGAGAACCGCACACACGATGAAGCTCGCACCGATAAAGAGAACGGAGAGGTACACACCGATGGGTCCGTTGCCGCCCGTAAAGGGAAAGAGTATACGCCAGTCACCGGAGAGCACCCTTCCGACCCATGCCCCCTTCGGGTGCAGCGGAACAACGTCGTGCGGGAGGAAATTGAGCGCGAAGAGGATGATAGCAAGCGGCGCTCCCAGCATAGCGCCAAGATACATGTCCCGTTTTGTGAGCCCTGAGATGCGGGACGCGAGTATTGCGCCCGCAATTCCGGAGAGCGGAGCTACCGTGAGAAGTAGATATTTGTCGAGTGCGCCGTGCGAGAAATCGAAAATGACGAAAAAGAATACGAACGCGAGTCCAAGGTATACGAAAAAGACGCGCGTCCGCGCGAACACGGCAGAATCCAAAAGAAGGAGCGGGACGACGAGAAGCGGCGAGAGATACATCACAGCCTTGGATGCCTGAATTGCTGTTTGGAAATATCCACGATGTGCAAAATTGACGTAATACAGAATATGAGTGATGATCTCCTGCAAATCAAACCCTGGCACCACTGCGCGCAGAAGGAAAACGCCGAGCACCGAAAGTGTGATCGCTCCAGCCATACCAAGAAATCCGTACCAAAGCATGCGCGGTGTGATGTGACCGCGCTTTTCCCACAGATAATCAGAGAGGAGGGCGCCTACGATAAGAATGGCGCTCAGCTTGGTGAGGAGTCCCACGATACAGGCAGAAGCGGCGAGTACAAGCCAGCTCACAGATGCGCGAAAAGATACGCTCGAAAGGAACCTATCATACGTATAGATGGCGAAAAGCAGGATGGTGGCCAAGAGTGCGCCATCGACATCTATCATGAGAGACGAAAAAACGCTGTAAGTAGAAAGCGTATAGAGCCCCGCGGCGATGAGCGCGGCCATCTCGCCTGCTCTGCGACGTACAACTGCGTATAAGAGAAGTAGGGACACGGCTCCAAAGAGGAGTGGGGTAACGCGCATGTGATCTGCGCCCACGATGCTGGCTGTCCATCGATATGTCAGTTCGCTCAACGGCGGATGCGCGGCAAGACCGCCCACAATGTGCGAGCGCATAATCTCTCCCATCTTCCACTCATCTTGGTGGTATGGGAGTGAGAGCCCCGGCACGCGTATCGCAATGAATGCGAGAAGTATGACAAGTACGACCACCACCTCACGCTTCCAAGTCCACCCTGAGCTTCGTGTGGTCAGTTTTTTCTTTGCTTCGATGCACGAGACGGAAATCTCGGTTATTGCTGAAGAAATAACACGAGCCGACGCGCGTGATTCGTACACTGCCCGCGCCACCTCTCTAAGCCGCTCTCCAAGAGAGCGATCGTCTCTCAGCCGCTCGATAGCGGTCTTGATTGCTTCGGCGTTCTCGAGCGGCACCATAAGACACGACACCTCATCCTCGAGAAGTTCAGATATCCCAGGAACTCGAGATGTGAGATACGGAATACCCATGGAGATCGATTCGTATGCTTTGTGCGGTATGTTGCGATCCGAGCGATCGTTGTCCCCAAACTGACCGAGGCTGACGTCCGCATCAAGCATCAAACGGCGCATTCTCTCAAAAGAAATGTGCTCGCTGATAAGTTCTACGTTCGACAATCCGCGTGCGCGCTCACGCACAACCTCAAGCATTGGGCCATACCCAATAATCCGAAATGCGAAACGGGTGTCGTTTTGTAAACGTTCTGCGGCGTCCAGTATGTGCATGATGCCCGACTGGGGAATAAGCCTGCCTCGGAACAACACCACAAAGGACTCAGCGTGTGTGACATCTCGCTCTCCGCGCGGTCCGAATACTTCTTCGTCCGCTCCGGTGTAGACAACTCGATACTTCTTTCCGCTACCATATCGACGCTGCATGTACTCCTTCTGCAATTCACTGTCGACGAGAATGGCATCCGAGCTCGCAATTGCAAGACGGTCCACCCATGAGTACCATTTCCGAACAAAAAATCCGGAATCGTATGTATGCTCCGCAGCGTCCGCAAGAGAGCCTAGAAGATCGGACACAACGGGAGCCGCACCAAAGAGTTGCGCAAGAGGTACGACGATGTGCCCCGGGTACCCGACAATAATGACGTCGTAGGTGCCTTCCAGCGCGCGAAGACGCTGCACCAACCGAATGTACTTGAGTATTCCTCGAGAGTTGTCCCTACATTCGACGATTTCGTGACCCGCATTGCGAAGCGCACGCATATAGATCCGGTTGCGTGAAAACTCAGGATCATAAATACCAAAATAGCAGAATCTCATAGCAATCATTCTTTTCCAGATATTTCTGCCATTATACGCTGCGCAAGAAACGGTAGGCTGTGTCCTCGGAGAACGGTCTCGCGAAGCTCTGAAGCAAGGGGCGAACGTTCTTCCAGAGAAAGCGCGAGGAGCTCACGAAGCTTGTCTGCCACGTCCTTTGCGTGGCCATCTTTTACAAGGAAGTGCTCGCCCACGATTGCCGCGAAATCTTTGCTCGCTGCGACGACGAGACAGCCGCATGCGGCGGCTTCAAACATCGTCTTATCGTACGTGCCACTCGACGCAAGATTCACGAATATTTCGTGCTTGTTGAATATCGCCGGCGCCTCGCTATGCGGTACCCCGAGGTGAAATTTTACCGTGTCAGAGAGCCCGAGCTTGCGCGCGTGAGCAATTACTTCATCACGATACGACGCGTCAGAAGGAAGCGCGGTGCCATAAAATGACGCCTCAAATTGAATTCCCTCTTTCGAAAGAATTGCGAGTGCCTCGAGGAGCACGTCCGGTTTTTTTGCAGGAGCAAACCGACTAAAGAAAAGTATAGAGCGTGGAGCGCGCGTTGAGGCGCTCGGTGCGAATAATTCCGCATCTACGCCAACGGGCATTATCACGGTCTTCGAGTACTTTGCGGTGTATGAGTATCGTGATGTGCAAAATACTTTTCGGGCGAACATCGCCGCGACATCCGTGAGAAATCCTCCCGCGTAGTGATTGCGCCACAGGTGAATCGGCTTGCGAAGCAGCCTCCAGAGCCAGCCCGCGAGCAGTATGTATTCCTGATTCATGTGCACAAAGACCGCGCCGTAGGAACCGCGCAATTTCCACACGAGCGTCAAAAATCGCACTGCATACGCGATGCGCGAACGCGCACCCTTCTCCTTCCCAAGCGAATGCACGCGCACGTTCGCGGGGAGCTCATGCTTCCCCTCGCGCAGACAAATGACTTCAACATGTTCGAAATGCTTCGCGAGCTCTGCTATCCAGCCGTGGAAAAATCCCAAGAATGGGTCCGTGCGATCGACAATCTGTGTCGTGATGAGCAACTTCATGACGTATTATTTTCCGTACACTCCCTCAAGTAAGTCAAGATCTTTGTGTGTGTCTCGCAAAAGCTTCACGTTTTTCTGCTCCATCCCCTTCAGCGCCTCAATGCCCTGCTTGTCTTCAGGAAAAACATTTTCATACATCTGGCGAAATGCTGCGAAATCTTTGATGAAGCAGTGGCCGCCAGCTCCGCGCCCCGCAGGGCCTCCGTGTCCGCTTTGGTGAATTGGGTCGAGGTGGCTCCTTCCCATGCGAGGGTCTGCCGCGAAGGCGTCGCGCACATGCTCGTAATTGCCGCCGAGCTTTTGCACGAGGTCGTAGAGAATGTTGATGTAGACGACTTTGATGTAGAGCCAATTATTGCCCGCATATTTGATGAATTCCGCCTCTACCGCCGAGCACACGAGCTCAAACGGCGCGGGCGGAAGGATAGAAATTACTTTTTGTGCGAGAGCGCGCACCTCCGACGTGTCGGTGCAAATACCGATGATGTTGCGATCGGGATGTGCGGCATCATACGCCGCGGTCGCCTCACGCAAGAATTCGGGGCTGTGCATCACTATTTTCTTTGGATACTGCTTCTGAATATTTTCCGTCATGCCGGGAAGCATCGTGGATTTGATGACTGCAACTTTCCCATCCCCGACCAAGCTCACCGCCTCCGCGACGATATGACTGCTGAATCCAACGGGGGTTGTTGGCGTGGGCACGGCGATAAACACAATGTCGCAGTCTTTTATTTTCTCTTTATTGTTGCGGTACGGCTCTTCGAGCGAGTAACGAACCACAGGAAATCCGCGGCCTTCGAGCTCGTCTGCATAATTTTTCCCGATAAATCCCTGTCCCACATAGCCTACTGTCGGCTTCCCTTCGCTTTTTCTCTCGCCCGCACGGGCTTCAATGCCCGAAGCTGAGAGCGATATGTCGGCAAACCACAGCTCACGGTATTCGGCTTCATTGGGAAAATTGAGTGTGAGCTTGCCGCGCTTCCCTTCCGAAAGCACTGCAATAGCGATGCGCGGCAAGTCTTCTGGCTTTGCAATAATCGCTCCCGCTTCTCGCGCAATGCCGACATCGTAGGAAACTGCGGGACAACCCGCTGCAAGCGCTTCTATCAAGACAACGCCAAAGCCTTCGTATGAGGAGGTCAAAATAAACAGGTCAGCGACTTTGTAAAACGGAAACGGGTCCTGCGCACCCTCGAACACTGCCTTTTTCTCAATACCCAACTCTTTCGCAAGATTCTCGAGCGACACACGCTGCGAGCCACTGCCGATGATGACGAGCCCTGCCGCTGCATCAGCTTTTGCGATCTCTGCGAACGCGCGGATAGAGGCTGCGACGTTCTTTTCTTTTTCCAGTCGTGCGACGACCAACACTATTTTCTTGAAATGCGGATACCGCGCACGCTTGTCGAGCGGCTCGGCCTTCTTGAGGTTTTCGAGATCGACGAATACCGGCAGCACCGTGACAGGCGCTTTTATCCCGCGCGCCGCGAGGGAATCGGCAATGCGCTTAGAAACGACGCGCACAGAATCCGCACGCGAAAGCAAAAATCGCGCGAGCAGCACTTTCAATCGATTGCCAAGTGAAAGTCCTCCAAAGTACGGGTCGAAGAGGTCGGTATGCACCTGCAAGTGGAGCTTCGAGCCCCGCATCCACGCAATAATCCATGCGATGAGGCCAGTAAGGAATGGGTCTTGCGCCGATACCACATCCGGCCTCTGGAGCCTCCAGCCTGCTGCAATGGTGCGTAGAGAGCCCAAGACGCGCCCCATGCCAAATCCCCGTACCGAGGCGTTGCCTGATATCTGGACGAGCTGGAGGGGCCCGTGGGGCACAATAACGTCCATGCGCTCCACCGTCCGCGCCTGCATCCGCAGGCGCTTGGCAACAGCGCTCGACTCATTAAAAGCGTTCCAATCCGTGGAGAGTACCAGTACCCGCATCCGCGCATTCTAGCGGTTTTTCGAGCTTTTTCAAAACGAGGCCGCCTGCGCCTGCTTAAGCCCAAAAACCCCATATCAGACAGAAAGAGATGTCAGGCACATCTTTTGACGATATCGGCGTGTTGGGCGACGACTTTTTCCCAGGTTTGATCCATAGACAGCTCGGCGACGGTGCGGAGGGCGGTTTGGTAATCCGCGTGGTTGAGGATGCGCTCCATGGCACTTTGCAGTGAAGCATCGTCCATTGGATCGAATTGCATGGAGGCGGGGAGATTCGCCGAGAGGCCGTTGTCGCGGCTGATGAGGGCGGGTTTGCCGAGTGCGAGCGCTTCGAGAATGAAATTGGGATTGAATTCGGTGAGCGCGGGTGCAAGTGCCACGGATGCGGCGTTGATATGCGCGAAGAGAGTTTTCTGATCTACCTTCGGAATTATCTCTACCCTATCGCCCAGTGCCTCCGCTTGCTTTTTGAGTGTCGCTTCTTCCGGCCCATCGCCGATGAGTACCAAACGGGCTTCTGCATGCTTTGCGGCGATGTTGCCGAATGCCTTGAGGATGAGCGGGAGATTCTTATACGAAACGAAACGGCCTGCAAAGAGGAATGTAAACGTATCACTCTCAAGAGTTGCGGAAGCTTTTGTGGGAAACGGATTTTTAATCTGAACCATTTTCTTCTCATCCACACCGTAGTACTCCACGTAGATATCTCTGATGAAATCGCAATACGTCACGACCGTATCTGCCGAGCGCACGACGCGACGCAAAGCGCGGTAGAGCGTCGGTTTATCCTGCTTGAATAGTCCCTGCTCGTAGTAGGCACGCATGGGGAGGAATCGCTTTCCGTCCTCGACGATACGCTCCCAGATAGGGTCGCCACCGATTCGCAGAATAAATGGCTTACGGAGGAGCTTGGCGAAAAGTGCGCTGGGGATGCCGGCGGTCGTGAGGTCGAAGGCGTAGATGACGTCGGCGCTCAGCGACGCGCGAGCGACGGCAAGCGCGTAGAGCTTCCACGAAATGAGCTTTCCCCACTTTCGACTGATGCGGATAACGCGGTAGTTTTCGGCGAGGGCTTTGTGGTCGCCGAAGGCGACCACTGTCACCTCCCAGCCAAGGGATGCAAAGTGTTCGGCAATCTTGCGCACATGGGTAGCAGGCCCGCCCACGTCGGGGAAGAAAATGCCAGTTGTGAGAAGAATCTTCATAGTATGTACATTGCAGTTGAGCGATGATTCACGCATAGTATACCTATGGCGCAACCAATCAAAACGGCAGTAATCGGTGTGGGTAGGTGGGGCAAGAACGTGGCCCGCGAGCTCGCCTCGGCGAGCGATTTGGTGGCATACGCATCACAGAGTTCTGCTGACAATGAGACGTGGGCCCAAGAAAACATACCGCATGCAAAAAAACAGGAAGTCGGAGAGATAAGCGCCGAAAGCGACATAGACGCGGTGGCGGTTGCCACTCCCATTGCGACGCACGCAGACATGACAGAAACATTCCTCATGGCAGGCAAACATGTGCTCTGCGAAAAACCGCTGGCTGAAACCGCCTCACAGGCACGCGCTCTCGTCGCGTTAGCGGAGAAGCAGAATCGAATACTCATGACCGGCTATGTATTCATCTATCACCCTGTCTACCAGGAATTAAAGCGCCTCTTAGAAGGCAAGACCTTAAAACGCGTCGAGTGTATCTGGAAAAAATACGGGACGTTTACTGAGTGGATAGAAATGAATCTTCTCACCCATCACCTCTCGCTCGCCTGCGATTTGCTCGGCACGCCTGAGACCGCGTCCGTAACAAAACGCGAAGGGGGAGAAACAAAATGTGATCGCGTCGAAGTAATACTTTCATACAAAAACTGTGAATTCACCTCAAACATTGACCGACTCTCGAAAGAAACGGTGCACACGGTGACCATGACTCTCGAAGATGACACGACGCTCATGTGGAATGGCACGAGGTTATATAAAGGCGACGAGATTATCTTCGAGAGCTCCAAAACGGCGCTCGCGGAGGAGATACGAGTTTTCCTCGATGCCGTCCGCGGTGGAGAAACGCCACCGACCGCCGGAGACTTCGGCGCACGAGTACTCGAGATCCACGAAATGCTTAAATAAGACTCACTGCCTCTTTCGCCGCGTCGACGCAGTTCCCGATTTTCCCAGAGAATATCTGGATGCACTTTTCGCCGAGTGGTGTCACCAAGGTCGGTCGCGCATCGGTCTTTTCCATGCGTGGCAAGACCGTGCGGATGGTATAGAGCGATCCCACATGTTTCGCCTCTTTGAGGAGTGGGATGAACGGCACGCCCGCTTCGATAAATGCTCCAAAACGCGTCACGGGCGGATTTTTTATAGTCCCTTTGTTGAGAAATGGCTTCAGGTGCTCCGGTACTTCGGGCTTGTAGCCTACGTTGGTCGCATGTATCGCGTGCACGACGTTGCCCAGCACATAGAGGCCGCTTGTGCCGAGTGGATCCACGCACATGAAAGGGCCATCGAGAATGACGAGGTCCGTGAGGCCGAAGCTCGCGGGAAGCGATACGACTGGCTTTTCACACACCTCGTACTGATATTCTTGTCTTGCCTCCGTGAAAATCCCAAGCACTTCGCTGGTATTGGCATACGTCGCGATGATGATCGCGTCGAACGATTCAGCGAGCTGCGGACCCGCCAGTGTATTGAGGTGTACCTGCACACCGCTTTCCGTCAGCTTCCTCTTGGCGACTGCACGGAGCGTGTCCGGCTCAAATCGCGCCTCTTTGCCCTCGATCACAAGCTCGACCATTCTGGGGTCAGCAAGTTCCGGTACTTCCACTTTTTTGTATTCGAGTTGTTGTGAATCACAAAAATCCAGAAACTGCGCGGCGCTTACCAAGCTCCCCTCTCGCGCAATGCCGTACAGATGCCGACCGCCATCAATGACAGCCTCACCATATTCCTCACGAAATGTTCTCTCCGCTTTCTGTGCAGAAAGCGCCGTCTCAGGACTTCGCGGATAATGGTATCCGCGATGAAGTCGATATTGATTGATGCCGGAGGCTGCTTGTAGGAGATCGCTCTCCTTTTCAAAGAGATGCACTTCGTGCCCTGCGCGTGCGGCAAAAATCGCGGCTGTCGCACCGAATATCCCGCCCCCAACAACCGCAATGCGCTTCATTACCACGCACTATAGCAAAGAAGAATGGGGCGCGAAGATGCGTCCCATTTTCGTAGTGTTCTCAGCGGCGGCCATGGGTTCGCCCTGAGATGTGGTCAGCAGCTTCCTTAGCTGCCTTTTCGGCAGCTTGAGTGTAGGCTTCCGCCAACACGATAAGCCACCCGCCGCAAAAGAACCAAACGAGTTTGTTCATGTCCATGTTTGGCCCTCCTTTCTTACATCATCAGACACCTTCAGGAGCACTTATCCTAATGCGTTATCCACTCACCCTAAAAGCGGCAAAAACACCTTCTCCCGCATGGCGAGTGCGACGATGTTCCAATCGTATTTCTCCACAGCCAATGCGCGCGCGGTCGCAACGACCGCGCGCGCTTTCTCTGGATTATTCATGATGTCTTTCACCGCTTGAGCCACCTGCTCGGGAGAATCTACATCCACTGCCCAGCCGGTAATGGGCATGTCGGGATTACGTTTTTCATCAAAAAGAAAATCGGCGATACCTCCCTCTTGCGTCGCAATGACGGGGATACCTGCCGCGAACGCCTCGACGAAAGAAGTGCCGAGACCTTCGGAGCGCGATGGACGAACAAATATGTCACATGCACGCAAATATTTCGGCAGATCGGCATTCGGAACTTCTCCAACAAATCGCACGCGCTCCGCCACATTGCGCTCCCGCGCGAGCCGCTTCAAAGAAAGGTCGTCGGGCCCTGCACCGATAACGATAAAACGCACGTTCTCGGGAAGAAGCGGGAGTGCGGAGATTACGATATCGACAGCATTTTTGCGCACGAGGCGCGACGTTGTAACAAGAAATATATCCCCCATCTTTTTCGCGAGCGCATCTTTTACCTCGTTCACGACCGCAGGCATTTCCTCGCGCGAGAAATGTGCCACGTCCACGCCATTGGGAATCACCTCAAGTCGACCTGCAAAACCTCGCCGACGCGCCCATTTCCCAAGAAACGTCGAGATGACTTGAATAACGTCGGCACGTTTGAAAACGCGCGTGAAAAGCGGCCAGAGCGGCACCATCATCCGCTCGATCTTTTCGGGTTTATCTCCTTCTTGAAGCGTCAAAATGTAGGGGACCTTCGGATGGAGGAGCTTAAAAATCACCGCGGGAATACCGCTCGAGTGTGCCATCATCGCCCAGATCGCATCATAGCTGTGCATGCGGTGAAGCGAGAGGGCTTTCCAGGCCGCAAGAAACTGAAAGAGGTGCTTGTTGAGGTGGAGCGGAAATCGGCTCAGATCATCAATGGATGGGTGCGAGTGCGTAAAACCAATGCGATGCACCAATACATTCCCTACACGTTCAATCTTGGGCAACGCTGAATCAAATCGCAGCGTCACCATATGAAATTCTATCTCCGCATCATCGATCCGGTCTGTAATTTCCTTAATCGCCATCTCAGCACCACCGATAAATCTCGGGTAGTACGAGAGGGAGAAAATGAGAATCTTTTTTTTCATGCGCGCGAGACGAGACTCGCGATGTAGTCGGGGAGGTCATGCTTCTGTTTCCAACCGAGCGCTTTCGCTTTTGCATTATCAATTCCCGAGCCCGACCGGTTCCCGGCACGTTCGGGAAGCATCGTAATGTTGTCGGAAAACATTTTTGCGACCTCGAGAATCGAAAATTCTTTTTCGGCACCAAGACCATAGCCATCACCCTCCCCCTTTTCGCCGACGAGAACAAGCCCGTCGACGATGTCATCGATGTGCGTGAAATTGCGTTTTTGCGTACCTGGGGACGTAACAGTGATTGGTTGGCCTTTGCGTGCCATATCAGCGAATATTGCAATCACGGTGCCGTAACGACCTGTGCGTTCGCCGGGGCCGTAGACATTGTAGAAATAGGTAACTGCGTATGGAAGCTTGTACCATGCGCCGTAATTGCGGACGAGTTCGGTATTCGTCGCCTTGATCCACGCATACGGGGTCGCGTCGCGTGCAAGCCCTGCATCGCCAAATTTTGTCGAAGATCCAGCATAAATGAGCTTGCAGGCTTTACCTTCCAGAGCACGCTTCCTCCAGTACTCCGCAACCGCAAAGGTGCCCGCCATATTGAGATCCCACACCACGTCCGGCTCTGCGAGACTTTGTTCGACACGCGCGTATTCCCCGAGATGGTATATGACATCAATTTGTTCTGGTATAAGCCGCTCAATATCTTTCGTGTGCCCCTCACGATATTCCACCCCCGCGACGTGCGTATCTTTCGTGCCGGAGAAGTAGACATCGAGCGAAATGACTCGATGACCATCGGCTACGATCCGCTTGATGAGATTGCCACCCACGAATCCCGCTCCTCCTGTAACCAGTATCACTTTATTTTCTATGCTCATTTCTCATACACTATCGTGTTTCTGGAGTTTCTTCAATGATGTCCCATTCATCCTTGGCAACACGCCGCGCGATAAAGAGGGCTCCAAATGCAACTATCGCGAGTGCGACTGCCCCAAGCCACCATACCCACGAACCTCCCGAAGCCGCGACAGAAGCAACGTATGGGGATGTCTCCGGTAATGCAGGCGCTGCACTTTCTGGTTGCATTTCGTCGGAATATATCTTCATGGGCGTTGGCGCGGCAACAGGATCTTCCGCTA
The DNA here is from genome assembly GCA_964350885.1 of uncultured Candidatus Saccharibacteria bacterium. GTDB lineage: Bacteria > Patescibacteriota > Minisyncoccia > Phycocordibacterales > UBA2100 > UBA10103. The sequence continues at coordinate 23,240 of CAYGKV010000005.1, read as the reverse complement.
CCGATTTTTTCGGCTTCTGCGCCGTATTCGGTGCCGCTTCTTTCGGCGGAGGAGCGAGAGCACTCACCGATATTGCACTACCAGGACTCGGTGAACGAGAAATAAAGGGAGCCCCGCTACTTGTACGGTTGAGGGAATTTCCGTCACCTGCAGCTTCGATATTTTGATACGTGGCTGTGTCGATATCGGTGCTACTCGCATTACGGAGCACGATCGTCTCACCGCTGTTGCTCAAGCTGAAGGCGCTGTCAAAAAGCTGCCCTCCATAGTGCGGCCAGTCGGATCTAAATTTCGCTGCATTGTCCGCGATCACCGCATACGCGCCTGGGGGGAGCATCTCCTCTCCAGAAACCGGAGTGATTTTGTGCGCAGTCCCGTTCTCAAATACTCTCCACGTTTTGAGTGCTATCGGTGTCGTCCCCGTATTAAAAACCTCGACCCACTCTCTACCACCATCCGCGCCGCTCTCTAGATCGTACATGATCTCGGTAATCACGACCTGTGCTAAAGCCCCATTGGGGAACAATGCAGCCGCTACAAAAAAAGCAAAAAGCCACCTACTCTCGTGAGCCACCGTTGTCGCGAAGTATCTGCTTAAGGATTTCCGGAGAGACCTCCCCGCTACGCTCATGAGCTACAGTATCGCGCGAATTGTGAGTGGAAGAAGGGATCTCAGATGGTTGTTGGGGATTCTGATTCTTCACTTGGGGTGCGGGATCTGGTGGGGTGGGCCGAGCCATAGCATTTCCTACAGGTCGATTGGAAGTCTGCGTATGTGCCACTTTATGAGCAAGTCGTTCGCGCAAGATTTCTGCAGGTGATCGTATGGTATCGGTACGCGAAGAGGCTGGCGGCTCGGCGCGCGCATGGGCTAGTGCCGCACGCAACGCGCTACGCTGATCCAAGGTCGGCTCAGCGGAAGATTCGGGGTGCGCAAATGAGCGATGCGGGAGGGGGGCGGCGCGCGGCGCAGGATGCGTCATGGGAGTAGAGCGAGGTGCAGATGACTCTTCTGGAAGACGTGGAGTAGTGTTTTCGTTTCTCGGACGCGTCCCGTACGCGCTCCCTTCTTTCGAGACCTTCTCTTTTTTGGGAGACGGGGCAAAATCAAGTTGTTTTTTGTTGACCGACGCTTCAATGTCAGCACGCTTTCGGCCATATAGCTCGCGTGATGTGCGGATACAATCGTCGCGATATGAGATGGCGGGAGTGTCGATGGGGGGAATTGTTTCCGCAGAAAACGGCTTCGTGCCGACGCCATCAATCATAAGAGTAAGGTAAATTTGCCCAATACCGAGCGATACCAAATCTTCAGGGGTAAACGTCGGGTCAAAAACCGTTTCGAGTACCTCCGCATCAAACGGCCCGACGCGAAATACGATGAGCGTACCGACGTTGCCGAACACCGCATCGCGCACTTCCTCCTCCATTTGTTCTATGTACTGATTCGCGAGCGTGAGAGCGAGTTTATACTTCCGAGACTCAGAGAGAATGTCTGCAAACGATTCGTTCATCATCGACTGGAATTCGTCGACATAAAAATAACAACGCGGCAACTTGGCCATACGGGCAGCCGGCTCGTCGGCCCTCGACATCGCCGCCAGGTAAATCTTTACAACGAGCATGCTGCCGAGGAGCGACGCATTGCTCTCTCCCATGCGACCCTTGGAGAGGTTGACGATAAAGATCTTTTTCTCGTCCATAATCTTCCGAAGATCAAATGACGATTTGCCTTGTCCAACGATGTTGCGGATGAGCGGGTTGGCGGTAAATTGTCCAATTTTGTTCTGAATTGCCGGTGTCGCTTCACGAGTGTAGGTATCGGTAAAGGCCGCAAACTCTTCCGTCCAAAATCCTTTCACGATGGGGTCGGTAATCTTATCCACCACCGCCTGACGAAACGTCTTGTTGGTAAGCATACGATTCACATCGAGGAGCGTGGAGTCCGGATACTCAAGGAGCGCGAGAAGGGTATTTTGCAAGATGTATTCCATTCTCGCGCTCCAGGCGTCCACCCAAATACGCTTGAGAGCTCCCATAAGCCCAGAGACAACGAGGTGGCGCTTGTCGTATCCCACATCTTCCATCACGTTAAAACCGATGGGGTAATCCGTATCAAAGGGCGCGAAGTATACGACATCCTTGATGCGATCATGTGGCACAAAATCGAGCAATTTTTCGGCAGTTGACCCATGCGGATCGATAAAGGCGATTCCCTCACCATTCTGAATATCCTGTATCGCCATGTTCTCCAACAGAGTTGACTTACCCATACCTGTCTTCCCGATAACGTACACGTGCTTTCCGCGATCTAGCGCACGGATACCAAACATGTCGCGTTTGCCGCGCGTGTGCGTCGCCGCAAAATATGTAACGCGGCGATCATCGTTTTGATGATCCTGACTCATATCGATCAGTATACCGTATACAAGTTCAGCGAGAGATGACCTCTTGCGGTCCACCAGGCTCTCCCGGAGCATATAGGTCATGAACAAAATTGAGGAGTTTACGCACGTCGTCTTCCGCATCACGCGAACCAAGTACGATGATAGCAATTTCACGTTCTTCGCTTCCGACCTTGACACCAAATATACCTGCATACGTCTCAGATGCCTCTCTGGTCTGCCCTACTTTACCTCCAAGCAATCTCGCCGGAGAGTTTTTGATTATATTGAAGTTGCGAATACTTTTGAACTCGGGCACTCCATATGCGCTATCAGTAATATTGCCCGAAGTGATTCCAAGCACGAAGCGTCGGTTGTCGTAGATATACCGCAACAAGGTGAAGAGATCCTGAGGAGTCGAGTAATCACCCTTCGCACCGGAGGGATCAGAAAATACCGTGTGCGAGAGATTAATCGCTTCAGCTTTACTGTTCATGTATGCAATGAATTGCGCACGCCCGCGAGAAGCAGCAAGCGCCTCTGCTGCCTCATTCGACGATTCTTTCAAAAGGAGAAATAAGAGATCGTATGCACGTACCTCAGAACCTGCCTTGAGACGCGGTATTGATGTGTATACAATCGCTTCATCCGGAATGTGAATCGTCTTGTCCAGATTTATGTATTCTGTGGCGACCAATGCTGAGACAAGCTTTGATATCGAAGCGATGGGTGCCGCGATTGCAGCGTTTTTGCTTGAGAGGACCGTGCCGTTCCTCACATCAGCAACAAGATATCCCGTTGCTGACACGGGCGGGGTTTTTAGCTGGTAGTTGAAACGGTCTCCTGCAACGGGTGCACTGTATACGACGACTGGCATTCCTGTTGTGGCGAGATCATACACTTTTTTTGCGTCCTCTGTGGAGAGTCGGATACAGCCTCCTGAATACGATGAGGAGACTGGCGTGCCGTCTTCATAAGAAGGCCATCCGTGTATGAAAAAATTCCCTTGAAATTGAATGCTCCACGGTTGATTCACCTGACCAAAACTAGAAAAATGATTCTTCTCTTTCGAGTGGATCTGATAAATGCCCGCGGGAGTCTCCCACCACGAACCCACCTTGCCTTTCGCAAGAATCGGTATCTCTAACGCTAAGACACCTTCTGAATACACAGTGAGCTTCATTTCAGAAAGATTCGCATCGATGAAAGAGGCTTTCTGGTTAGAAAAGTTTTGCCTTACACTCTCGTAATAATTCGGATCCGAAAGCGCAGGTAATGCACCGTAGACAAGAGCTGGTCCCGCTACGGAGCTAGCTGCGGGCATCGATATCGAATACACCATGGGCGGTTTATAGATAACATATCCCGCAAAACCGAGCGCAAGGAAGGCCGCTATTGAAAGTACGATTGTGGGTATTGGAATGTGCGACGACACCTTCTGTGAAAGTTTCGCGTGATGAGTCTCCTCCTCAGGAGCCGACGTAATCCTCGGCGCAAACTTCTGCGCAAAATCTTCTTCCGACCACCCTTCAAGCACAAGCCGATTCAGGATGACACTGTCCGACATTCCCGTTCGTCGGAGATATTCTATGCGCTGAGACGGATCGTCAATTCTCGTCATCACTCTATTGTACCTTCAAAATTGCCTTCAAACTTCGGTATTTGTTGGCAGGATCCCAAAAAAGATACGAGCCCAGACCCGCATCTTCATTGGCCTTGATTTGCGCTTGCACCATTTCCGGCGTGTACGTAACAGGATAATCAAACGATTGGAGCCAGGGGCGTATCTTGGAAGCCGGATACGACGGCTTGGAATACACGGCCGGAGTCGATGTACCGATACGCGTATAGGCAAACGAAGCGATGAGGGTCGTCGTTGCGACCGTGCGTCGTACCGCCTCCACCATCGACATATGCACGATGTCGTACGAATGCGCGTTGACATCCTTATACCCATTGAAACCGCTCGGGTAATGCGATGGATAGACCATCGGGTCGATGTAATCAAAGTACGGCAGGGCGCGCTCAAGGACCTGCCCGATGTTTAGATCATCTTTATTTGTCGCTGTCATACCGAAGAGATCCGCAGATGTGACGACGCCGATTTGTCGTGAGTTTTTCGAACGGATTGGTTCAAGTTGCTCGTGCAAATACTTGAAAAACTCTTCGAGTGCCACTTGTTTTGTTTTTCCTTCACTCCACGTAAATGTGATGTCCTTCATGTCGCCGTCTGACGGAAACCGAATGTAATCAAAATTGAGCTCATCGAAACCAATCGCATACGACTCTTTCGAAAGCTCGACCACGGTTTCCCAATATGGTTTTGCGCCCACATCGACGAAAGCGAGACCCTTGTGGTCTTTCCACACCCCTCCGCTCTTTTTTTGTACTGCCTGCTCTGGGTGCGCCTTTATGTATGCCGGATTCTGAAATGTCGTGATCCTCCCGATGACATAAATGTCTTTCTCGTGCAGTTTCTCGATAAAGGATTTCATATCTTTCGCGCCACACGCATCCGACACATATTCTGCAAGCATCGGATTCTCCGTTTCAAATGCAATTTTGCCCGTGTAGTCACGAATATCTATCACAACGGCGTTTAATTCCGTCGAATCGATCAATTCTACCAGCGTATCTCTAAATGATGGCGTACCAACCACACACTGCGACATGTAAATCGCTTTCACATTCTCTGGCGTTCGGACGTGCAGGACAGGTGGTATGTGCGGAGTCCCTTCGACGATAGCAATCGCGGCATCTCTCACATAGGACACGGTCGGTGTCGTCGCAGCAAACGCGACCGCGCCTACGGTGAGAGGGATCCCTATCCCCAATGCCAAAACGTTACTGGGCCAACTCTTCTTCATGTCGCGCAGGTGTGGTGGCGGAGAATGATTCTTCTTTTCGTCGGCGCACAGAAAATACACCACTCCGACGCACGACAATACCGAGCGCAACGATCAAAATCCCTGCAAGAAAGAAGAGGACCGTGTCCCAACGTTGCGGAAAGCCCAAAAACGGCAAAATCGCGACGAATGCTCCCGAAAATATTAGCAATGTGTCGACGGTCATGCCCGCTAGTATAGCATTTTTTCCTAATGCTCCACGATGACAACAAACTCACCCCGAACCCCCTTCTTTTTTTCCAATCGTTCGGCGAGTTCGGCGGCGGTACCGGTGAGCACTTCTTCGTGAACCTTGGTCAATTCGCGACCGATTGTCACACGCGCATCAGGAATATATTTCTGCACTTCCGATAACAACTTGATGATTCTATGCGGAGATTCGTAGAGAATGACGGGATGTTCCGAGGCGGCAATCTTCTTCAGTGCCGTCTGCCGGCCTTTTTTGTGTGGAAGAAATCCGAGAAACGTAAACGAATCTGCAGTCATTCCCGCAATAGAGAGCATCGCGGTCAATGCCGAGGGGCCGGGGATGGCATCTATCTTCGCTTCCGGTACGTTTTCTCGAATATACGCGATGAGCCGCGCACCCGGGTCAGAAATTCCCGGTGTCCCCGCATCAGAAACAAGCGCTACGTGCTCCCCCCTGGTGAGGCGCTCTGCAATTTCTTTTGCCTTTGCATGTTCCGTCGCAGCATCAAGGCGAAATACCGATGTACGAAGTCCATAATGGGCAAGCAATTTTGCAATAACGCGAGTGTCTTCCGCGTATATTACGTGGGCCTCTTTCAAATTCCACAGACCGCGGAAAGTGATGTCTCCGAGGTTCCCAATCGGTGTCGCGACAACGGATAGTGTGCCCATAAAAGCCACACTACTCCCCTGCTATCTGTTCCGCAACTTTGTAAATATCACCTGCGCCCATGGTAATTATGAGGGAATCGTCAGCTTCTGCGAGCAGTCGATCGCGGATTTCGTCGAATGAATCGAGTGCCTGTACATTCCCTCCGAGTTTTTGAGCCGCGCTCGCAAGTGTGTGATTTGAAATTTCTGGATCACGTGGCTCACGCGCGGCATAGATGGGAGCAACAATTGCAAAATCCGCACTCGCGAGCGCCGCAGCAAACCCATTGAGGAGTGATCTTGTGCGGCTGTAGAGATGCGGATGAAATGCAATGACGATTTTTTTATCGGGGAATCTCTCCCGCGCCGCTTCTATCGTCTTTGCTATTGCGGTCGGATGATGAGCGTAGTCATCATAGACCAAGGCACCGCGTGGTGTCTCGCCGTGGTATTCAAATCGCCGCCATGAACCCCGGAATGATGCGAGTTCTTCATTCGCGCGCTCAGCAGAAATATCGGGAAACGCGGCGCGCGCTGCGGCTTTTGCGGCGCGCGCATTCATACGATTGAATTCCCCGATAAGATGCAAGCGTGGGACCGACTCTTCTGTGTAATCGACGACGCGGGCTGTGACATTCTCTAGGATGGGCGCAATATTTGGATCAGTAGGGTTCGTGATGATAAGCCCATGCGTCGGTATGCGCGCTGCCGCTTTACGGAATGTTTCCTGAAGCGCCTCGAGATCCGGAAAGTAATCCGTGTGATCGAGCTCGATATTGGTAATAACAAGTATCTCCGGGGAAAGTTTGAGGATGTGGTCGCGATACTCGCACGCTTCGATGACAAATAAATCCGGACTACCGGCAAGGAAATTGGAGTCGAAATCACGCACGACCGATCCGACGATCGCTGTCGGCTTCTTTTTCGCCCTCTCAAGAATCTTCGCGAGCATTCCCGTTGTTGTCGTTTTCCCATGCGTACCAGCAACCGCAATGGTACGCGAGGACGCAGACACGACACCGAGCGCCTCGAAATACGACATTTCTGGTATCCCCATCTCCTTCGCTCGCTCACGCTCGACATTACTCTCCGGTATCGCATCGCTATAGATGAGGAGCTCGCAATCTGCAGGAATATTGCGTTGGTCGTGACCAACGGAAACAGGAATTCCTCTCTGGCTAAGCAAAGTCGTCATTGGCGATTCCTCTCTGTCGGATCCGCCCACTCTGTGCCCCGTATGTTTCAAGTATTGCGCAAGCGCCGACATACCAATGCCGCCGATGCCGACCATGTAGACGCGAGAAGGTATCATAATTCCTTTCGAGCATACCACTATTGTTCTCGGTCGAAAGGGGCTACAATGCAGATATGGACAAACCTCAGAAAAAACCAAAATTCGATTTTGAGGAATTAAAGACTGCCGCCACGAGCTTGAACGCCAAGATCCGCAAAAAGGTATTTGCAGAGTACTTTGAGCAATTCGAGGAATTCCCCTCGTACCTTTTCGACAACACCAACGGTATCGATGAGCGACTTGCAGAAACCATCAAAGATCTCCAGGGCGACCCCGAGACATCAAAGACGATGCACAAAGGCATCGCGACTCTTATGCAGCGCCTTCCATCGTCCTGACAATATCCAGAAACTGATCGTTGCGGTCGTACTCATTTTTGAACATTCCGAAAGAAGCAAACGCGGGACTGAAAAGAATCACGTCTCCAGGCTCCGATGCGTCTATCGCGGAAGAACATGCTTCTCTCAGACTATCGAACACACTCGCGTTGGGTAATTCTCTCTTGAGACGATTTGTTCCAGTCCCCGCGAGAAGGACGACCCTTTTACATGTGCGTTGTATCTCTCCGATAAGCTCAGTCACATCGAGACCCTTATCTGCTCCACCCACGATGAGTACGATGTGGGGTTTCGTAAATCCCACATTGAGGGCACGGAGCGCAGCAATCGTCGCTGCAGGTGTCGTCGCGTTGTTGTCGTTGTACATCTTCACCCCATTCACTTCGCGTACGAATTGCAGACGACCCTCCACTCCCTCAAAAGATTCGACACCCGATTGGATCTCCTCATCAGTAAGCCCGAGCGCCGCAAGCGCCGCAACGGCGAACGACGCATTCTCTCGATTGTGTTCTCCCAGGATGCGCAATTTCCAATCTCGAGGAATTGGTTCGGGGATTATCGGATCAAGGGGCGGCTTTGACGCGCGAATTCGATCCGCAATTGCTGCACCACCGATGAGCACATCGCCTTGTTTTTGATACCGGAAGATGTGCGCCTTGTCGAAAAAGTAGGTCTCCATATCGGGATAATAATTCTGGTGATCCGGCATGAGGTTGGTGAACACGGCGATATGCGGACTAATGCTCATATCGCCAAATCCCTGCAATTGCCATGAGTCGAGTTCGAGTACGCAGATGTCGCCCTTGTTAACTCCAGGCGCCATCGCGAGCGTGGACTTTCCTCTGATATTTCCTCCGAGGTGTGCGCGCCTCCCCGCTTGCGTAACGCTGTGAAAAATCATGTGGGCAACTGTCGATTTGCCCCGGGTACCGGTCACGCCAACGACCGTTGCGCCCGCTTCTGCTGCGTATTGCGCAAAGAGCGCCGTCGACATCGCTACCGACACGCCTGCGGCACGCGCCGCAGCGACCTCTGGAGAATTGAGTGGGACTCCCGCCGCCTTTATGACCATATCGCAATTCGTGAAATCTTCCGCCCGATGGCCACCGAGATGAAATGTGATGTTGGAATAACCTTTGAGCTTTGCGACCGACTCAGCAAGCTCCGCCTCGCTTTTTCTGTCAGTTACCAACACATGCACGCCACTCTGCGCCAAAAACTCAGCGTCCCCTACGCCTCGCCCAAGCAATCCGAGACCGAGCACGGTGATTTTCTTTCCCCGAAATGATTCGCGAAAGTCTTCCATAGAGCCACTATACCACTTTACATTTAGGAGAGACGTTTCCCATTACGCTATCCGCCTTGCGCATATGCATGCGAGGAATACAATACGCGTCCACGGTTGTTTGTGGAAGTGAGGTGCCTCATCCTTCGTTAAAACTACGGAGGGCAAGAATTCCTCCACTGTGCCGCAACGGTAATGCCGAAGGTCCTGAGCGAATGCGAAGGGTCCCGAGGAAGAGTCCGGTCTTCAAACAGCTGGTTATCCCGAGCAGGAACGCGTCGCATACGACGCACGATCGAAAGGTCTCCGCTCTGGGCGGATTCTTTTTATTTTATGCAAAAATATTCAGCACTTATAGTCACTGTTGTCATCCTTGCGGGAAGCGCGTTTTACACCCAGCAATATTTTATCGAGTCATCAGCGGGCAGGTCTGTCGTTGTCGCTACGACAACCCCTACACATTCTGCGCCGACTGAGCGAGTCGCGACCGTGGCAGTTTCTAACTCCGCAGACACGCCAGAAATCACGCCGGACATATCGACTGTTCCGGGAGCTGCTGCCGAAATACCTAACGCGATCTTTTCTGTTTCTGGTACATCGTACGGTGTGTACGCGCCGCCAGGCTCAACAGTACTAGCGGCAATGCAGACACTCGCATCAACTACCGACTTCACATTCACCGGGCGCGAATACTCGGGGATGGGATATTTCGTAGAATCCATCAGTGGAAAGAAAGCGGCAGATGGTTATGTATGGATCTTTTATATGAACGGCATCAAATCCGGAAAAGGTATTTCGTCGGTCGTAGTCAACGAGGGTGACACGATCGAGTGGAAGTATGAAAAAAGTTATTAATCATTATTACGTTAGGCGTTGCATTATGAAAAAAGTATTCATTCTCACACTTTTGCTCCTTGTTTCCCCTCTTTCGGTGCTGGCCGATGACGTAACACCGGAAATAGCAACGTCGACCGTAACAATTACCATCCGCAGCGGCTCCACAACTGCATTTACCGGAGTGATAGAGATTGCCGCCTCAACAACCCCGCCCGTTGATATCGCGCCAACCAACTCATCGTCGACTGTATCCGTCCCCGCCGATAGCCTCCTTGCGACGCTCGTCGCGCTCGATGCCACAACAACTGACTTCGACATTACTGACCTCGCGTATTTCAGTTCGTTCAACTCATTTCTCATCAACTGCATTTCAGTCCCGCTCACGTCTTCGACCGATTGCTACAACTGGACCTACGCGGTGAACGGTTCATTTCCTCAGGTTGGCGTTGACGATCAAATATTGCACGATGGCGATGTTGTGTACCTTTTCTTTGGCCCCCCACAACAAACCGTGCTTTCGACATCGACCGCGATCGTAGGTGAACAATTTACTGCAACGGCACAAAGCTATGACCTTGCTTCTGGAACGTATGTCGGAACTCCGGGGCTTACACTCGGTGTTGGCATTCCGAATCCGGACTTTTCATTTACCGAATTCGCGACGTCAACATCAGATACAAATGGTCAGGCAATATTTACGATGAATGCGACAGGGACCTTCGCGGTCGGGATTCAGGAGGATTTCTATTTCCCATCCGCATCCATCACCATCGTAGACGCTCCCGCTACCACAACCCCCGAGACGCCCGCGCCAACACCGTCGAGCGGAGGCGGTGGAGGAATCTCGCACATACTACTCAACACTCCATCTGCTCTTGCATACCTCGCAAGTAAACAAAAACCCGACGGTTCATTTGACTCCCTGTTCCTCACTGACTGGGCAGCACTCGCGTTTGCTGCATCCGATCCTGGAACACCGAAGACGTTGCTTCGCGACTACCTCCTCGCAGCATCGCCTTCGCTTTCAAGCGTTACGGACTACGAACGGCACGCGATGGCGCTCATGGCCCTCGGCATCAATCCGTATTCTGGTACACAAACAAACTACATCGCTCCTATCATCGCCGCATTCGACGGCACACAGATCGGGAGTATTGATTTTGAGAATGATGATATCTTCGCACTCTTCCCGCTTCTCCACGCCGGATACGGTGCGAACGACGACATTATCCAGAAAACGGTCGCGTTCATCATTTCGCGGCAACTGAGCAACGGCTCGTGGATTGGTGGCGTTGACATGACTGCCGCCGCAATACAAGCACTTACACTCGTCCCATCTCTATCGAATGTCTCGACTGCACTGACAAAAGCAGAAAATTACTTGCGCTCACAGCAACAATCGAATGGCGGCTGGGGAAATAGCTTCTCTACAAGCTGGGCGCTGCAGGCCATCGCCGCGCTCGGACAATCGCCATCCAACTGGGCACCGAACGGATTGAATCCTGTCGACTACCTCGCAAATCTCCAACAGCCTGATGGAGGTCTCGAGCCTACAACAAGCGACATGCAAACACGCATATGGGCGACGGAATATGCAATCCCCGCATCTCTCGGCCGCACATGGACCTCGCTCCTTCAATCATTCCCTAAGCCCGTAAACACGACAAACAGTGGCGGAGCTATTCTTGGGGTATCGACATCAACCGCGACAACGACACCAACAGCTGCCACTTCGACACCCATAACAGCAACTTCAACGCCACTGGTTGCGACATCAACCTCTGAAACCGTCGTAGCGAGCACCACCGTTGCTCAAGAAATAAAACCCACTCCAAAACCTGTGGCGAAGAAAGCGCCTGCGCTGGTGGCGAAAAAAGTCCCCGAGGTTACGCCACCTATACCCGCAGCCTCGACCTCAACTCCTTCTCAAACCGCATCCGCATCCGTGCCCAGCGAAAGTTTCCTCGGCAAGATTTGGCACGCCGTTACCTCCTTCTTCACCTCTTTGTTCTAAAAACCCGCAATCCACAGGGCTGCAAAATAAGCATTTGGTCCATGGTATACATGCCGCATGAGGCCCTTCGGGTCACGGACTGTTTTCCAAGTTGCCGCAGTTGTCACTGCGGGAATCATCCTGCTTTGTTCACAGGTCTCATTTGCCGAGACCCGTGTTGCCGAGCAAACGACCAACACAGCGTCGGTGAACCAACAAGCATTTGGCGCCAATAACTACCCCACCCAATCATTCGTTGCGACGACGAGTGGGACCGTTCTGTCAGTCGCTACGGCGGACACAAGCTGTGGTATCAGTGTCAATAACGGTGCATTCTCGTATTCGGCATTCAACACCTCCACTCAGATCGCCGGTGGGTACCGATTTACGGGAGGATCATTCCCGGTCACCGCCAACACAACCTACTTCATCACATCCCACTGCAACAACAACGTCGGGAACTTTGGCGGTACGACGGTGGACTCTTATCCAAATGGACTAGCGGGACACTCGAGATTACCGGGCCAACAGAACATACTGTTTGTAAGCAACGCCTCTTCAGGTAACACGCTTTTGGACTGGGCGTTTGCCGTCTGCACCACAAACGATTGTACTCTTACGCCCCCTCCGCCAACTTCATTTACTCCTGTCATAATCATTCCTGGCATCCTTGGATCTGCACAACACAACGGCGAGTGGCTCATTGATCCCATCACACATGCCTACGACAACCTGATAGATACTCTCGTTGCCAACGGTTACTCGACAAGCACAACACTTTTCCCCTTTCCGTACGATTGGCATAAATCCAACATTGATACGACCGTGCTCTTAAATGCAAAAATTGACGAGGTAAAGACCGTCTGTGGATGCACGCAGGTAGATATCGTCGCTCACTCTATGGGCGGTCTCGTTGCGCGACGATATATTCAATCAAATTTTTACGATAATGACGTCCGCAAACTTATCTTCCTCGGTACGCCGCACATGGGCGCACCCAAAGCATACTTGATGTGGGAGGGAGGCAGCGAAGACACGGACTTCAACGGGAGGGTTGTTAAATCTTTCTTAACTATTGAGTCTCTTAAAAATGGATATTCGAACCTCTTTGACTATGTCCGCGCGATCCCTATCACGTCCGTCCAAGAATTGCTCCCGGTCTATGGCTATATAAAGCACGTGGACTCACCCGAGACCCCATCATTCCCGAATTCAGAATGGTACCCCAACAACCTTTTCCTCTCTGATTTGAATACCAATATCGCCGGCCTCTACGACTCCGGTGTAGCAATTTCCAATTTTGTTGGACAGACAGCCGACGACAAAACAATTACAGCTATCCGTGTAGTTCCCCCGCCGGTTATTAGTCCCGTAACATTGTGGGGGTTCGGGATGCCCGAGAATTTCGGCGACAGCTCGACCGACGAAGGGCTGGAACGTGGCATCGGCGATGGCACTGTACCACTCTCTTCCGCATCATTCGTCACTAGTGACCTACAAATCTTTGGTTTCGAGCACAACGAACTCCCGACGAAAACGGAAGGGCAGGTATTTAAGAAACTTACCGGCAACGATGCGGCAACGCTCGTTAACAATAGTCATGGCATATTTGGGATAGTAAAAAATGTGCTCATCTTCCAAATCCTCTCTCCCGCAGATATTGTCGTTGTAGACCCCGACGGTCTTAGGGTTGGCAAAGATTTCCTCACGGGCCAAGAATTTCAAGAGATCCCCGACGCGTTCTATTCGGGCTACGGAACGGACGATGAATACGTGACTATCCCCAATCCGAAAGACGGCGAATACAAGGTCATCACACAAGGCACTGGGGGTGGCGGAGAATACACCCTCGCAACGAGCATTATCGGCGACGCAACATCGAGTGATACATTCTTCACGGGCCTCACACTCCCCGGCCTCATTACGGAACACGACGTAAATATCGACCCCACAAACCCGAGCAAAACGACCATAACACCTGCAGACCAAACCCCGCCCACGATTACGTTCGCGCAGCCCGCCACATCTACATACACACATGCGGATCTGCTTCCGGTCGAGGTCGAGTTCGCTGACGATACGGGAGTCGCGTCTTCAAGTGTTGTATTCGAAACGGCTCAGGTCGCTGCGAGCTCGACCATCGACCTCTTCTTCCAAACGCTTGGTAATCACACAATTACCGCATACGCAGAGGATCTCGTTAACAACGCCACAACCTCAGGCCGAATCGTTCAAGTAATCGCGACAGTTGCGAGCACCCAGAGCGACATCAACCGAGCATTCGCCCTGGGATGGATAAAGTCTAAGGACACTAAAAATATCCTCACCTCGATGCTCACAGCTGCCTCCAAGCTGAAGAAACAGAGTGATAGAATACGTGCATATAGGCTCATGCTTGAAGCTCTCAAATTCGGAAAGAATATCGGAGTCATTACTCCGCAAGGCTACCAGCTGCTCGTAGCCGACATTAATTGGCTCATTAACCACTAATACTATGTCCCTCTTTCTTAACGCTATTAGGTACACGGCCCTCCTTGCACTAACAATTTTATTGGCTGCACTACTTGGTGAGCCAATCTGGAATCTTTACACTTCTATTTATCCGGAGTCTGGGGGCTCTTGGATTGACTTACATGCCGTTGCCGCCCTAATGCTTAGTTATGTTTTTTTCCTGCCGCTGATTTTTACTATGTTGGGCGGGCAACGAAAGGTATGGTTAATTGCTGTATTCTATTCGCCGATCATTTTTTTTGAGCTTACGAATAACTTCTATAGTCTCTTTATGTTTACAGGAATCGGCCTAGCTGGATTTTTTTCAGGGTGGCTGGCACGATACATCGTCACCCATACCCTCGGGAAAATGCCGAGATTCGAGCCACTGAAAAAATACTTTTAGCGGCGTTTGGGTTTGAACAAGGGAGCGTACATGTCGTCTTTGAGGGCGATTTTTAGTTCGTTGCGGTTCACTTTTTTGTTGAATACGACAGGTGCGTCTTCGATTATACAGAGCGGCTGGCGCTCGTTCCCCTCACCCATTGCGAGTGTTGCCGCTGTGGCGAGAGAGTCTGCGATATTGGTCTGAGTGAATTTGAGCGCTCGCCCGAATATATCTTTCTTGCCGCGATAATCGCGTAAACCTCTGAAACCTGCATACCCAAGCGCCACGCCCACGACACCCGCTCGAAGCGGCGTTACGCGGCTATCGGTGATAATCACCCCCAACTTTACTTTATAAAGTTGGGTGAGATGGCGGCGGAGTGATTCGGCTGCCTTGAAGCTGTCCTTCGGCAAAAGAATAAGGTTCCCTTTCGCATTGGATTCGTCGATACCCGCATTCCACATCAAGAGTCCGTTTTTGAGCGTTATTTTCCCTCCCCTTGCTTGTAGCTGCCATTCGGATTCGGCGCGAATAATTGCATCTTTTGCCCGCGATGTAGTGGCTTGCATCACAGCACCCTCGGCAAGCGAGACGATTTTCGACGTAACTGCGAGAACGGAACCATTTTTCAGACCCCGAACATGCTTCATGATAAAGGCGAGAATGTCTTCGCCTTCTTTGAAAACACGGGTTTTGATCGGTCGGATGTTCATTGTCCCATGACTATAGTATGAGACCCGGCAATTCACGAATACTTTTCAAAACTTTATCAGCCGTCGAAAAATCGTGTGTTTTAGTCAGTGCGTCCGGAATAGCGTAACATGTTAACCCTGCGGCCTTAGCCGCCCTCACACCCTTATGAGAGTCCTCGAGTGCTAAGCAGTGTTCTTTTTTCTGGTGGGCCCGAACGATCGCTGTTGCATACGACTCCGGATCCGGTTTGATATTCGTTACGTCTTCTCCCGTAATGCAGAAGTCAAAAAAACGTAGTAGCCGCGTTTTTTGCATGATGATATCGAAGTGATCTCTGCGACTGCCCGTGACAACGGCCAATAAGAACCGTCCGTGCAACTTTTCAAGAACCTCTGTGACACCGTCGATCGGCGTAACGCTTTCGTTGAGTATTTCACCATACCGATCGTTGCGACGCTTCCGCAACACTTCCACTTCTTGGTCGGAAATCCCCTTTTCTCGCGCGAGCTCGACAGAGCTCACTCCCTTCCCGAGATTTTCGCGAATGTACCAATCTTTGCTTATCCCGACTCCAGCTCCTGTGAGGATCTCCTGAGTCGCATTGAACATCAGAAGTTCGGTATCCACGAGGAGCCCGTCCATGTCAAAAAATACTGCTTTAAAACCCATGTGCCGCGGGGGAGACTCGAACTCCCATGGGTTGCCCCACACGTCTCTGAAACGTGCGTGTCTACCAATTTCACCACCGCGGCGTCCGTGCTTTGCCACTATACCAAATTCCATCGTTTCTTCGGATAGCCGATGACGAGGGAGTTGTCATCGAAGGTCTTGCGCTCAACGTGGGTCAGTCGAAGCACTTCGCGGATGGTTGAAGCTCCCTTCCCTCCGACTGCACTTTTCGCAGTCTCACCCCCGATGACAATTGGGGCGTGGAATGCATACACTTTGTCAACACACCGTGCATCGACGAAGCTTCCGAGAACACTTCCGCCACCCTCTACCAACACGCTGATTATTCCGCGTGCGTACAGCTCGCGCATCAAAACCGGTATTTCTATTGCACGTTTCATCTCGATGAGGTCGATACCTTTTTCGAGCAGCGATCGTTTCTTTTTGGCGTTCGCGCGCTCGGTCGTAACGATAAGGACATTGCCATCGCGCAAGACACGGGCGGTGAGCGGGATCCGTAACCGCGAATCGAGTACTATTCTGAGAGGGTCCTTTTTTCCTTTCTTCCTCACTCCCAAATGCGGGTCGTCTTTAAGCACGGTGTTGATGCCGACCAAGACCGCCTGCGACTCTTCCCGCAAATGGCGCGCGTATGTGCGAGCCTTTTCTCCCGTGATCCATTTCGAATCGCCAGTTCTCGTTGCGATTTTCCCATCAAGGCTCGCGGCGAATTTTATCGTGACGAACGGTCGTTCGTGTTCGTGAAATGCAAAGAATGCTTCGTTCAGGTGCCGCGCCTCATGTTCCAACACCCCGACGGTGACACGTACGCCACGTTTTCGGAGGCGCCGTGCCCCCTCTCCTTGTACTTTCGGATTAGGGTCCAACGTCGCGCAGACGACATGCCGTACGCCCGCTTTCAGGATCGCATCCACGCACGGCGGCGTTTTCCCATAGTGCGAGCACGGTTCGAGATTCACGTAGAGCGTGCTCCCCCCAAGATCGCCTTTCACTGCTCGCATGGCCTCCACTTCCGCGTGAGGAGCACCAGCCCTCGTATGGTATCCGCGTGCGACGATCACGCCGTCTTTCACAACGATCGCGCCGACGAGGGGGTTTGGATTTGTCCAGCCTCCCCCCTTCTGCGCCAAACGGAACGTTTGGCGCATTATCTCCTCGTCCCGCGCAAGTTCTTCCCGCATATCAGGCTGGTATCGAGTGGTCCAGTTTGCTTCTTTTGGTTTCCAGATACGCGCGATTGTGTTTGTTCGGAACAATAGTAAGTTGAAGTTCGGCTACTCCGATGCCGTGGGAGGCAAGTTGTTTTCGTTTATCGGGATTATTCGTGAGCAGGGTGATGTTTGCGATCCCGAGATCCTTGAGAATATCCGCAGCGATCTCATAATCGCGCGCGTCAACGGGTTTGCCGAGCGCCTCGTTCGCCTCGACAGTATCCAAACCCTGCTCCTGAAGCGCATATGCGCGTATTTTGTCGGAAAGACCGATACCGCGACCCTCCTGTGCAAGATATAAGATCACTCCAGCTCCTTTCTTCGATATCAGTTCCATACTTTTACGCAACTGCTCACCGCAATCGCAGCGGAGGGAAAAGAGCGTATCTCCTGTAACGCATTGTGAATGTATCCGCGTCAGCACCGGTGACTCGCTTGCATCACCCATACGAAGAGCTACGTGCTCTTTGCCATCCAAGACAGACCGATATATGGAGATCTCAAAAGTCCCGTACGACGTCGGGAGCTTCGACGACGCGCTACGAACTATGGACGTATCGGCGTTCATGACTTTTTCTTCCGCAGCGCGCGGGTAACGGCAACCATCGCGAGAGCGGACAGCGCCGCTTCGACGCCCCTGTTCTCTTTTTTTCGCGTGGCGCGCACTCTCGCATCCCGAATGTCATATACAGCCAGCACTTCGTAGATGACGGGTAGTTCATACTCGAGCGAGACCTTCATACATCCTCTGATACATTCGTCCGCCACTTGCTGAAAGTGATACGTCTCGCCTTTATGAATAGCGCCAAATGCTATGATGGCGTCGAACTTCTTTTTCTTTGCGAGCAGCTGTGCGGCGAGAGGTATCTCGAGCGAGCCCGGTACGCGCACGAGCTCGATGTGTTCCCGCTTCACACCGTTTCTGACCAACGTCTCGACGCAATTATGTTCCAAATTGTCGGTCACGAATTTCTGAAAATCGCTCCCGACGATCGCGATACGGTAGTCGTTATTTTTCATGATGTTTCTTTAATGATGCGCTACTAAATTTGTACACATATTTGGCCAGCATATCCACCTCCACGTTGACCATGTCGCCGACTGCTGCGCGCGCGAGCGTCGTACGGTCTCTCGTGTGCGGGATAATGCCGACACTGAATCCCGTATCATCCACGTCGATAAGCGTCAGGGAAATGCCATCGATCGCGACAGAACCCTTTTCAGCCATATACTTCAGCAGTTTTTCAGGAGCAGCGAAAGTAATTATGCGACTGTTGCCGTTCCTCTGTATACGGATTATCTTCGCTGTCCCATCCACGTGCCCTTGTACGATGTGACCGCCAAACCGGCCATCGACCCTCATGGGCAATTCGAGGTTCACCGGAATATCCGGCTTCAAGTTCCCGAACGTCGTGCGGCGCAGCGTCTCTTGCATGACATCGACCACGAAGACCGTCATCGCCGGGATCTTGCTAACGGTCAGACACACGCCGTTGACGGCGATACTTTCACCGAGGGCCAGTTGCTCCACCAATACCGCCGCAGCTTCAATATGCAGGCGCGCTGCAGTTTTCCTCTTCACGACGCCTTGCTGTTGGATGATGCCTGTGAACATACAAACAAAAAACCCCTTCGCTTCGGGGTTACGCGCAATCCACCCGCATAGCGAGTGACTGCTCCTTCTTTCGTCCCGACTTTACGGTCGGCTCCGGAATTACACCGGATCATGTCCTTGCGGACTCGTGGGCTATACCACCGATTAGGATTTACACCTGACCCCGAAGGAGGCTTTCATCCTATCATGTCGTGGCACGAGGAACCACCAAGGATCGCGGGTCTTTGCCGTCCCACCGTATCTCGCCGTGCACGACCATGTTCGTTATTTTCGGCTGCCATTCGTGCTCTGCCTTATGTACCACTCTTGCAATATCGTCCGCAGACATATCCTTCGTAAGCGGCACACGATGTTCGAAAAAGACAGGGCCGCGATCGTATTCGTCGGTAACAAAATGCATTGAGCAGCCCGATTCTGTAATCTCTCCCCTATCGAGCGCCGCCTTCACCGCTTCATGCACGCGGTGCCCCCACATACCCTCTCCGCCGAAGCGTCCCTCAAGTTGCGAGAGAAGCGCGGGATGGACGTTGAACGTCTTTTGCGGATCGAGGCCGGAAACTTTCTTGAGCCAACCGGAGAGTGCCACCCACTCGGCTCCAGAATCTGCAACGATCTTCTTGTAATCGGAATTGGCAGAGAAAAGAATAAACGGGATGCCGAGACGATCAGCTCGCTCCCGCACGCCACCATGCTCGTGATTGGAAACAACTGCAACTATTTCCGCGTCGAGGACACCCCGCTTCGTCGTCTCGACAAGATTTTCAAACCCCGACCCGCCCGCTTCTGCAGTGCCGGATGCAAAAATGATGAGTTTAGGTTTGTTCATGGATTTTCTTCCGGAAAACGTAAAAATCATCAATTATTCCCTTCTTATGCGGGAAATCAATAAATAAAGTATGGCTTTCCCCTTTCCACTCTATTTCCATCCACGGAGAGCTATCATCAATAATCTCAAGTCCCTCAATCGTTCTCTCTCGAGCCCCCTCTAGGATTTTCTTGTACTCTTCTAAATAATTCTCTCTCTTACCAGTTATCCACCTAACAGTAGAAACAACGTCCCAGTAATCGGCCCGTAACTTCCAATTCGTAAGACCCGAACGAGAGAATGCCCGAAGATCTTCGTCGTCATCCATTTCTTTCCAACAATCCTCAAGATCTGAGGTGTCATATACATACTCGCCATTCTTCCCTGGATGTATTAAAGCAACAAAATCGAAATCTCGTTTGCCCCGCAACTCTGTTGCATTTCCCTTCCAATCATGACAAATGACATACCCACCCTCTTTTACTTGCGAAAGCGGAGTGCTTAGATCAATTTCAGCCCTTAAAAGAATCAGGATGTCTGCAGGATTTCGTAGTTTAAATTTTGTTGCGTCATACCCATATGCTGCATGGCCAGATTCCTGTAATTTCTTTACTGCACGGATATCAGTGTCTGCGTAGACAACCATACTATTTGGGAAGGCTTGGGACGGAGATGTGTCATCTGAACAAAGTGGGTAGTATACAATCCCGCCTTGAAAGTTGAGTGCCTTTTGGAAAGCCGCGAGTTTTGGTAAGTACGTCGCCCTAAGTCTCTCGTCGAAAGTGTCAACCGGCATAGTTTCAGAGCCTCGTGTATTTCGGCTCTCCAAAAGTCGAGCCACTGCTCCCTTAGTGAGTGGGCGAAAATATCCAAATTTGGGAACATCTCTGGGGTTCTTGGGACCTTCACTGCTCATACAGCTATTCTACCGCCTCGACGGAGGCGCCGAGAGATTTGAGGCGTTCGTGGAGGCGCTCATAGCCGCGGTTTATCGGATACACGTCGCGAAGCATTGATTCCCCTTCCGCCGCAAGCATACCTATCAATATGATGGTCGCGGGGCGGAGCGCGGGCGGCGCCTCGATATCTGCCGCGTGAAGCGGTGTCGGACCGTCGATGAAGACGCGATGCGGATCTGCAAGGAGCATATTGGCGCCGAGCTTTTTCATTTCCATGTAGTAAACAGCGCGATTTTCATAGACCCAATCATGAATGAGCGTGCGGCCTTCGGCCTGTGTGGCAACGGGAACGAAAAATGGAAGGTTGTCGATATTGATACCAGGATACGGCCTCGGTGCGATTTTCTCGGGCGGAGCGGTGAGCTTGGAAGGAAATAGTGTCACATCAGCCAGCACCGCCCGACCATTCTCCGCAACATACTTAGCGCCATACTCGTATTTCTGACTCATTTGTCCGAGTGTTACCAATTCCAACTCAAGAAAATCCATGGGGCAGCGTTTTATCGTAAGCTCGGAGCCGGTGGTCGCCGCGAGCGAAATGAAGAACATGGATTCTATCGGGTCCTCGCTCGGATAGGCTACGACATCCCTGTCGATATCATCGACACCGTGTACGACGAGCGTCGAAGTGCCAATGCCCTCCACTTTTACACCACACTGCTCCAAAAACACACAGAGGTCTTGCACCATATAATTGGCGCTTGCGTATTTGATCGTCGTTTTACCTGGGATTTTTGCAGCGGCCATAAGGACACTCTCGGTACCCGTATCACTCGATTCATACATCGCTACTTCACCTGCCGTCTTCTCTTTTGACGAGACCAGGTACATTCCTTCCGAACCCTTGAGTATGGAGATCCCCAAAGCACCGAGCGCCTGTATGTGCGGCATCATGGTGCGCCCGCCGAGATTGCATCCACCGGGGAGCGGTAATTCGAACGATTCGAAAAGATGGGCAAGAGGGGCGGTGAAGAGCACGGTGCTGCGGGTTTTCCCAGCGGCTACTTTATCCATCTTTTCTGGTGTGAGTTGTTTGGGAGGTTTTATAACAACGTCACCGTTGGTCCATCCCACTTCTGCACCGACGCTCTTCAAGACTTCGATAAGACGATTTACCTCTTCTATTTTGGGTACATTCTTAATGGTCGTCGTCCCGCGATTGAGGAGCGATGCAGCGAGCAATGCTACCGTGGCATTCTTTGAGATATTGGTCGTGACCTCTCCCGAGAGTGACTTCCCGCCGATGACTTTGTAGTTCACCCGGACATTATACGTTTTTTAACCCACTTTATGAAATACGACGAAAAGATTACGTTGCGTACGAAAGAATGCAGAAGAGCGTCGCAAGGGCTGCGCAGAGGTGCCACCAACCATGTGCAGCGCTCTCCCTGTCGCCATGCTCGCGCCAATAGCGAATATAGACCGCGAGCACAAACAAAAAGCAGATGATCAGAAAATAGAAGATCTTGAAACCTCCGAGATACCAGAGCACCAGGTTAAGCGCCAAGACAGTACCCCCAGCCAACGTATCAAGAAGAGAGAATCGTTTCTCTGCTGTCGCATGAAATGCTGTGCTGATAATTATCAAAACAGTCAACGCAAATGCAGCAAAAGGAAGGCCGAGAAAGAGAGCGGCCGTAAGTGGGACTACGTAGAAAACATTGCTCCAAACCGCGAAGCGGAAGAGTGGATTCATGTGTAATCAAATTCCTGGAGTCCTGGCGGATTTTGCCTTGCGGATCAATTCATCGCGAAGCTGCTCGGCTGTTTCTTTTGCGAGTCCGGGCACGCTTCCTTCCGCTCCGACGGCGACCATTCCCCAGGCACCATAGGAACCCCCCGATGCCCCAGCTGTTTGGATATTGAGATCAGAGAGTCCCAGTATGCGCGCGATTACGCCGCGATTAATGTCGACATTTTGAATCCGATCATAGGGAATCGTCGTATATTTCTTCCAAATGATGCCCGACTCCTTACGGAACCCGTCATCGGTTAGTTCGTAGAAATAAAACTTATAGGACAAGACCCCGTATGCCCATGCGATGAGAAAAGGCACCACTAATACAAAGGGAATCCAAAGCAGGCTCAGCCCATCCCAGCCGAATTCTTGGAAAACAAGAAATCCCTGAAAAGCAAGAAAAATAATTGCGATAGCCCAACCAAAGAAAGAGCCGATCGCAAACATCCACCTTGCCTTAGGGTCCAATTGTTTTTGTGCCATATATCTCAGATTATAGCAGAAGGAGACACGTATCGCGCCGCCTCGCAGCCAAGCTGCTCCGGCCGCACCCAGAATTCTTTGGTGGTCAGGGATATTTCTTGCGCCGTCGCGCAAGAAATTCCACGACCCTGGCTCGCGGTTCGCCCTGCTGGGCTCACATCGCTCCGCCTCGCACGAGTAACGAAAAACGGCACGCAGGTGCCGTTTTTCTATCTCGTGCGCGCACTAGGGATCGAACCTAGGACCTCCCGAGTATCAGTCGGACGCTCTACCAGCTGAGCTATGCGCGCA
>CAYGKV010000004.1:0-68617 GCA_964350885.1 uncultured Candidatus Saccharibacteria bacterium | reverse complement strand
CAGAACCCCTGATTTCGCACGCTCCGCGTGCGTGGTGGCTTGAACCCACCAAGTACGCTCCGATCGCGTGGCGACCCCCTGAATCCCGCCACGCGCGGAGTACCGCGCGTCCCGCCCTCTCGCCTTGCCGCTCCTCATGCTTATTTTTTGCGGGGGGGATTTTTTTAAAATTGAATGGGCGGCAAAGGCGAGGGGCGGCTTCCTTTTAGGAAAAAAGTGGCGGGATTCAAATACCAAAGGAGCCTCGCCATACAAAATTCTTTAAGGAATGGCGAGGCTCAAAATCTATATGTGCTTGCCCCACCCACCCAGTCCGCGCGCATCAATCACGCCGTCTCAAATGCGTCAGATGAGACGGCGTGGCTCCCTTGCACTCAAATTCAACTGCGCGCGTACTCGACAGCTTTTCCGCTTTTCCCGACTTGTTTTATCCTGCCCAATTCTCACTACAGAAGACGCTGTTTTCGACTCGGCATGTGCCGCTCCGCCTCACGAGCAATTTTCTCCATTGCCGCAACTGCCTCGACCGGATACTGGCCGAGCGCGGTTTCTTCCGAGAGCATGATCGCGTCCGATCCACACACAACTGCATAGGTCACATCGGTCACCTCGGCGCGTGTTGGAGTCGGCTTCTCTATCATGGAAAACATCATTTGCGTTGCAGTGATGACGGATTTTCCGGCCCGATTGCATTTCTCGATAAGTTCTTTTTCGATGAATGGGATTCGTTCGACGGGCATTTCTTCTCCGAGGTCCCCGCGTCCTATCATGACCGCATCCGCTGCCGCAATAATTTCATCAGCCTTCTCCACTGCCTCGCGACGCTCTATCTTTGCGATGATGGGAATTCTCGCTCCGCGACGCTCTATCTCGGAGCGCATCGCGACAACGTCATCCGCATCGCCCACATACGACTGTGCGATGTAATCGATGCCGTGCGCGATTCCGAAATCGAGGTCGCGCAGGTCTTTTTCCGTGATCTTTTCTTTCTTTGCATCGAACGCGTGTCCCTGTCTCGTCTGTACGCGTGGACCCGAAATATCCAGAATGATTGGCACTCGCTTACCGTTTTGCCGTGCAGCACGCCGCAGATTCGCGATATACGAGGCGTGCTCATCATGCGTGCCGTGCGAGAAATTCAGCCGCATAACGTCCATACCAACATCCACAAGGCGCTCCAAAATTTCTTGCGCGCCGGAGACTGGGCCAATGGTCGCAATGATCTGAACGCGTGATGATGTCATGATGTGTTTGTGTTCGCTATCTCTATCAGTCGTTCTATTTTTACCATGCGTTCCCTCATACGTGGAGCGCCGACTTTGATGCCGAACGTGCCGAATGCAAATGCAAGGTCGGAAATGAATGTGTCCAGAGTCTCGCCACTTCGGTGGCTCACAATACAATCAATACCATGTTTCCGCGCAAGCGCCATCGCCTCCAGCGTCTCGCTCACCGTCCCTACTTGGTTCAACTTAATGACGACAGCTCCAATACTGCTCTCGTCGATCGCTTTTTGCAAACGCTGCACATTTGTCGTCGTGAGGTCATCTCCGACTATTATTGCCTGCGGAGAGGCCGCCTTGAGATTTGCAAAGGAAGCAAAATCATTTTCCTCGAATGGATCTTCTATTGAGAGCAGGTCGTACGTAGAGGCGTACGTCGCGACGCGCTCACTGAGTTCATCGGGGAGAAGAGTTCTATCGTCGCTGCGATACAAGCCGTTTTCAAAAAATGAGCTCGCGGCGACATCGAGCGCGATGCGAAATGCGCCACGCTTTCCGATCTCTTTTCTGATCTCGCTCAACATCCTGAGCGGAATTTCGGTATCGTTTACATCGAGCGCGATACCCCCCTCATATCCTATCAGCAGTGCTTCTGAACCGTAAAGCGCAGTCACGCGCTCCTCGACGCGGCGCATCACTTCAATACCAAGCGCGAGAGCCTCCTGTGGAGATTCCGTTTCAGGAACAATCATGTACTCTTGGAACGCGAGCCGCGTAGCTGCATGCTTTCCGCCGTTGACGAGATTCATGTACAAGAATGGTGCTTTCTCATGCGAAGGCGCGATATCGGCGAGCGTGCGTAGGTGTTCATAGAGTTCGACGTGTTTTGTTTTTGCCGCGGCACAACACGCGGCGGCGCTTACGCCGATAAGCGCATTGCCGCCAAGTCGTGATTTATTTTCTGTGCCATCGAGGGCGATGAGCGCTCTGTCGAGTGCCTTTTGATCGGTCACGTCCATTCCGATGAGCGCGTCATTGATTTCCGTCGCAATATTGCGTATGGCTTTTGAAACGTGCGCAGCGGATCCCACGCCGTCCCGTAGTTCGAGTGCTTCATTGGCGCCTGTGCTCGCGCCGGAAGGAACAGAGAACGATCCCTTTGAGCCGTCTTTACACGCGACTGACACAGCGAGCGTGGGGTTCCCACGGGAGTCGTGAATTTCTTCGGCACGTATGTGTTTGATTTTCATGGTGCGTCTATGGGAGTGAGCAAAAAATACCAATCCGAGACGTTGGCTTCCGTCGGACCGGTAAGGATTTCGTCTCCCGTCTTTTCGAACGCGGGGATGGTGTCGGCACGCGCACGATGGTGCTCAAGATTGATCTTCTGTTCCGCAATGCGCTCTACCGTCCCCTGATCGACGATTGCGCCGGCCTTCTCGCTGTTGTCGCGGCCGTCGGAGGCGGCCGCGACGAAGATATCGCGGGGCCCGAGCATATGTAGAGCCTCGAGTGCAAAAAATTGACACCGTCCTCCCTGCCCGTGATCTTCCGGCACCTTGAAACGAACCTCGCCGCCGGCGAGGACGACTGTGCCCGGCGCTCCGCGTGAGAATATTTCCTGCAGCGCTTCTTGCGTGAATTCATACAGAGGCTTTGGCACGATGACGCTTTTGTATCCAATCGAATGCGCTACATTTCCCATCGCTTCAAGTGCGTCTTCGTTCGAAATGAGGACAATGTTGGTCACCTTCTCAAAATGGCTCCGATCTTTCGGCGTCTCTTGCAGCACGAATTTACTTTCAAGCCCGTAGCGCTGAAGGACCGCCCGCGCGTCGTCGATGGTCGATGCGTCATAGTACGTCGGGCCTGACGCTACTTCCTCCGGATTGCCGCCGACGATATCCGAAAACACAAGCCCGACGACGGTCGCCGGATGAAGCACCTCGGCCAATCCTCCTCCCTTGAGGCTCGAAATATGCTTTCGCACCAGATTGACCTCTTCAATGGGCGCACCTACCCGCTCGAATTCTTCAAAAAGACGCGTGCTTTGGTCGCACTCTTCTATCGATGAGCACAAGAGCGCCGAACCGCCGCCCGCGACAACGACCAGCACGAGATCGTCCTCGCCCGCCTCCTCAGCCACCCCCATGAGCACCTGCGTCGCTTTCACGTTGGTCTCCGAGGGAAGCGGATGTGTTCCCGCAAAGGCTTCGATCTCGACGGGGCATGTCGTAAGAACCGCCCGATCTATCACGACGCTTTTTTTCACGCGTGTCTTGAGAAGATTGTAGAGCTCATTGATCGCGACACACGATCCCTTGCCAAAGCCCATGAGATAAATGTTTTTGAACGGCCGAATGTCGAATGTGTGCCCGCGCACCGTTATGGATTCATCGGTAACGGAAATGTGCGTCTGCACGATGCGTTCGGTATTGATCGCATCATACCCCGCCTCGAGGATGCGGAGTGCGTCCGCGCGCGGCTTGCTGCTCGAGAGCGTCTCAATATTTTTCACCCAAGAGAGCGGCATAGACTACATCGGCTTAGTACCTCCACTCGCAATTGTTAGATATTCCGTGATCGCGTGCACGGCCTTGGACACGCGATCCGCGTCTGCCTCTTTCGAATGAAATGCGATGTGCGGCGTCACGATGACATTCGGCATATCCATGAGCATGTGGTCGCCGATGAGTGGCCGCAGGTCGTGGCTTTCTGCTATCTGCATGATGAGTTCTCCCTCTCTGTGCAACTCGCGTTCGCCTTCGAGCACATCAAGGCCGGCACCCGCAATCTTTCCGCTCTTAAGTGCCTCGATAAAAGCGATCGTGTCAACGACTTCGCCGCGGGCAGTGTTGATGAGGATGGCGCCGTGTTTCATTTTTGCAAAGACGCCCGCACTGATAAGGTGGTGCGTCTCGGGAATATAGGGGACGTGAAGCGTCACAACATCGGCTTGCTCTGCGAGCTCGAGAAGTCCCACATATGAAAAACCGAGCGCTGCCGCGCGAGCATTGTCCGGATGCACGTCAAATGCAACGATGTTCATATTGAAACCACGAGCAATCTCGATAACGTGCATGCCAATGCGTCCCGTGCCGACTACGCCGAGAGTCTTTCCCGAAAGATCGAATCCTTGAAACGCTCTCACATTGAATTCCCCGTGCTCGCGTACCTGCTCCGATGCGAGGCTTATCTTTCGGGACAAGTTCAACATGAGGCCGAAGGTGAATTCGGCCACTGCCGAGACGCCATACCCCGGAACGCTCGCAACTCGAATGCCTCGTTGCTCTGCATACGCCGCATCAATGTGATCAATGCCCGTCGATTCGGCAACGATGAGCTTCACTTCTGTGAGCTTGTCGATGACCTCTTTCGAGACGTCGCAATCGACGAATACCGAAATGACCTCGGCTCCTTCCGCCAGATGCGCGCTGGAAAGAGAGAGGGGCTCCGGAGTAAAGACAACATCATGCCCGGCAAGTGCGGCGGTGAATAATCCTTCGGTCTCTTTGAATGAACTGAACCTGATTACTTTCATGCCTATACTATACCAAGGAAATTCAAGCGCAGTGTCTCGAGCGGCTATGTATGCGGCCGCGGTCTTAGGTATTTACGCAGAAGAGGCAGCGCAAAGTAGTCGGCACCATAGTATCCTGCGATCCGCCACGCGAGAATGAGTCCAATCGAGAGAGTAAACATGATCGGATTCATACTCACTGTTCCCGCAAGCAAGAAATTGAGATTCATAAAAAGTCCGAAGAATGCCGCAATGCCGACAAAGCATCCGGCGATGAGACCAACGCCGACCAAAAACTCGCCCCATGCTATGAGATGTGACCACAAAACGGGATGCGCCAAGACCGTGTTTTCTAGAAATGTCGCATACCACCCCTGCACGTCTGGATGCAGACCGGCTGTCTTCTCTAGCGCGCCCTGCACAAAACCGCTGATTGCTTTCCCAGCAGACGAGCCCACCCATGCGGGGTTGTGAAGCTTACCCCATCCTGCTTCTAGCCAATACATAGTGAGCCATATAAACAGCGTAAGCTATTAAAATTCAGTGTACACCAAGGGTGCGTGTATGTTCTGCCGATGGAGTGGATATCTCTGATATTTCACTTCTCGGCACGAGACAAAGCCCAGGGTCGAGAGCGGCAGAATTTCCCTGTACGCCTTTCGCCCCGCCGCCATTCAATTTTGCATTCCCCCCGCGAAAAATAAGAAAGAATGGAAAGCGGCGGGGCGGGGGTTCGAGGGCGCGCGTACTCGCGCGCCCGACCTGCCCGCCGAAGCCTCGGCGCAGGCTGGGAGAATCACCACGGAATCGAATCGTACGATCAGGTACAAAGCCACCACGCGCGCGGAGCGCGCGACATCAGTTTCGCTCAAAATAGGTTCGCGCGAATGATATGATTACTCCACCCAAAGAAACATCCCGCAAAATGCGCGGCTCGCGCGCAGCGCGAGCCGCGATGCCGAGTGCGAATTCGGATTTTGTTTTGGCCGTAAAATCCCTCATAATTCAAATACCAGTTGATATGAAAGAACTCGAACCAAAATATTTTCTCTACGCGCGAAAGAGTACCGAAGACGACGACCATCAGATTATGAGTATCGAGTCGCAGTTGTTTGAACTGCGCGAATATGCGCGTCGAGAAAATCTGCATATTCTTGCTGAATATACAGAGTCGAAAAGTGCAAAGAAGCCCGGCCGTGAACTTTTTGGCCAGATGATGACGCGCATTGAGAGTGGAGAAGCAAACGGTATCTTAGCGTGGCATCCAGACCGCCTCGCGAGAAACAGCGTAGACGGTGGGCGCGTCATTTACCTCGTAGACACCGGAGCGATCACTTCTTTGCGCTTTTCGACATTTTGGTTCGAGGCAACGCCGCAAGGCAAATTCATGCTCCAAGTGGCGTTCGGACAGTCGAAGTATTACTCCGATAATTTGGTGGAGGTGGAGGGAATCGAACCCTCGTCCAGAAAATGATGTACAAGCGATTCTACGATGCGTAGAGCATTCTGTTTGTTTTAGGCAGAACGAGTAGGGAATACACAAGATGACGTTTTGCCGAACTCTCTTTCTTTAGATTCTCGCTCGGAGTGAAGTAAGAATCGGATCCGATGGTTATGACGTTCGCATCAGTGAATCGGATATCAGCTGAGTGAACGGTCGTTTAGGCCAACTTTACACGAGCAAGCTCGTGCTTAGTTATGCGGCGAAAACGAGGCCGAGATCCTTCGCCTGAATAGGAGAGAGAATCCCCCGTGCAGTTTTGTTTGCACTTAGGTTTGAATGTTTTTAGGGAAGGACATTCACTTCCGCATCGCACACAGGCACATTGAATTTCCTGTCGAAGCCAGTCACCCCCGAAGAACAGGGGCCAGGTATTAGGGACTAGGTTCTAGGGCAACAAAAAACTAATCTCTGCTCTTCGCGAATGACTGGCGCTATTTAGTTTTCAAGGTTCTCTCAATGCTGCGTTTCTCTTCGCGCGCCCGGATCGTATGACGCTTGTCCTCTTTTTTCTTACCGCGGGCAATCGCGATCGCGAGCTTTAGATTTCGCCCTTTATTATACACCTTTAATGGCACAATTGTCAACCCCTTTTCACCCTCCGCCGAGGCTACACGGGCTATTTCTTTGCCCGAGAGTAGTAATCGGCGCGTGCGTTCAGGATCGTAGGTCTTCGGCGCGTTCAAAATCTGCCATGCGGGAATTGTTGCTCCTACGAGGTACGCTTCGTCACCGCGGGCCACCACGCGCGCGCCTTTGAGCGAGCCGTGGCCCGCTCGAAGAGATTTTACTTCGAGTCCCAACAATTCAAGACCAGCCTCGATCTCTTCGAGGATAGTGTAATCAAACCCGACACGTTTGTTTTCTACCAGAGCCATGCGGACACTATACAACTATTTCTTCTCCACCGAACACGTGTTATGAAGCAAATAGGGTGTAATCCGGGTAAGGCAATCAGCCGGTTCTCCGATCAGGTTCTCAAAACCATTGAATGTACTGATATACAAGGGTTGCGGAAGATCACCAAGAAAAGCAATCTGAGCTTCGCTCGATGTCGAATTCCACAATGCCGTCCACTCCTCAAGGTTGTGCACATCACGCAGCATTCCCGGAGCAGCCACATGTTGCTGCGTCCATCCCTCAAACCACGGGGCTTCATCGGATGTAGTTAAAATCGTAGCGTCATTCGGAATGATTGTTGAAATCGCTACGATGTGATTGATTTCAGCTTCTGAAATAAGCGGGCGCAATGTGGCGGTTTGATTCCACAGTGTCCCCAAGAGAAGTCCGCCAGCGATGCACAGGGTGCCTATGTATAGATAAGCGCGAAGAGCCAGCCTTGAGAGATCGATTTGGCTGAACATATATTCAATCGCGTATGCTGCACATACTGCAATGGCGATATCGCTAAAAATGAATATACGCTCGTAGAACGGCAGGCGAAGGAGCGGGAATAGGAAACTGATGAACGCAAAAGAGGCAAATACAAGCGGTATTTTGAATCCACGCCATCCGTGTATGGCACTCATGATCACGACAAGAAAAGGAATCGAAAAAACAATGTACTCTTGCCAGTCCAAAAAGACAGCGACTGGTGAGGATAATTGAATTTGATGCGCGAACGAAGTATTTACTACAGCAAAGCACGCGAAGGTCAAAAATCCATGAAGAGCGATCCGGGGACGGTCTTTCGATCGCACGATAAAAAGCACCGCAAGCGTAAGTATGTATATAATCGCGGTTGTCTTGTGGCTTAAAGCGATTCCGATATCGAGAGCAAGAAGTGCAAGCGTCCACCGGCGTTCAAGCGCAATGAAAGCGAGCATGAGGAGGCAAAGCGCCAACGCATTTTTCCACAACATATACTTGAAGAATTCGTATTGGACGGAAGAGAGTGTGACAAGAAATGCTGCAATCGTGGCTCCGCGAACCCCAAGCCGTGGCTTGATGAATACATAGAGAAGTGCGGGGAGTGCCGCGAAGAGCGTGATATAGCTTCCGTAAAGAATTGTATCGGCCGAAAGTGGCAATAGTCGCAGGGTATCGAGAACCACACGCGGCACAAGCGCACCATCACCGAGTCCTGGCACAGGTGCGTTTGGAAACGATATAAATGGTTCGGTGAGGTAGCGACGATAAAAACCAGTGTCGTATCCGAGTGGATGTGCTCCGTAGAAAAGAAAGGGTAAAAGGTGAAGAATCGCGGACGCTGCGGCGATTGAGGAGAGCGTGATTCCTTCGATGTGCTTGCGCGCGAAAACGAGGAACGCAATCATTAGCTAGCAGTGTAGCAGTGCTTTTGCAGCTTTACGTTGTCCACATGTCTCCCTTACATACGATATCAACTCTGATACGCTTCGGATATCTTATGAAGAAGCAATGGAAAAGCGGGACGAACCTTAGGTTGGGCGCTCTCGTCATTGGGGCGCTCGTCTTAGTTGGAGGGGCGTTTGCAACGGCATCCGGGGAGGTATCCGGTCTACCGGGCTCGCTCTTCGCATCGGCAGCAGCGACGTTCTCGGGTAAGCCGACTCTTATTATCAAACGCGATGCTCAAAGTTCGAAAGGCACTCTCCAGATGGGGAAGTATCAACTCCTGGCTCAATACAAAGTTGTGGCAAAGAACGTTACGCATTGGGCGACGATTCAACAAATTTCCGGTCAAGTCGTCATCACAGCACCATCCTCGTCGCGGCTTACGATTTCATCACCTACGATTACCTATTACTACTGCATACCCTCGGGCAAGACATACGGCTACGGCTGGACAGGCACTGGCAACTGTCAATCAATTAAGTTGACGTTGTCTGCGACCCCAACATATTTCAATCCGGTTACCAATGTTTACGCATATAACTTCTCCGGCCATGTCCCCGTCTACCCGCAAGCCTCACCCAGCTGGCTGCAGGTTTCTGCCGTACCTTCCTACGCCTATACCGGCAGCGTCAAGAAGACTGATGCGAAGGATGGAAAGATACAGATCCAGCTCTTGGGCGTTTATGCCACGGGCGACCAGTGCAAGACAATTCACTACGGATACAAAAACAAGTATGGGTATTCTCGATGCACGAATTATTCTGCAATCGTGAACATCGTCAACAACGGTAGGATACTGACCATTCTGCGTCCGTATGGGTATGGATATAAAGGCATGCATGCGCCGATTCAGCCGCCGACCACCAAATAAATTTCCACAGTGAAGTAGGTGTCCTGCCCCAAAGACGCCGCTAAACCCCACCAATTATTTCTTTGAAACGTCAAAACGCGAAAGTTTTTGACGCGTTTTTTCTTTTCATCGCGTGATAAATATGTATAATGCACCTTTGTATGGTAAATCCCCAGAAACAATTTCCAGGAAAAAGACGTAATGAAGATGGGGCTCCTGTCGCTCCTCGTGGCCCATCCATTTGGATACAGCTCGCTGCGGCGTTCGCGATATTTATCGTGCTTTCCGCAGGGTACTCATATGCGAGGCAGTACATCGGAGAGAAGGTGGAAGACGTGCCACTCTCGCAGATTGCGTCGGACATTACTGCAGGGACCATCGTCTCGCTTTCGGTAGCAGGAGATACGATCACGGCGATCTATCAGGATGAGACGAAAAAGAAATCTCGCAAAGAGAGCGAGAGCTCGCTTTTGCAGACGCTCGCCGATTATGGTTTGAAGGCTGAAAAATTGGCAGCTGTTAAAATAGAAATCAAAGATGAGGGTGGTGCGCGTTTTTGGGCACTCACGCTTCTGCCGATTCTTCTGCCAATACTTTTCCTCTTAGGAGTTATTTGGTACCTATCGCGTCAAATGCGTGGGAGTGGCATGCAGGCATTTTCTTTTGGGAAGTCGATGGCGCGTCTCGTGAATCCGGAAGATGAGGTGCAGAAAGTTACGTTTGCCGATGTGGCGGGTGCAAAAGAAGCCAAGAGCGAGCTTTTGGAGATCGTAGATTTCTTGAAGAACCCAAAAAAGTTTATCCAAATCGGAGCGCGCATTCCGAAGGGCGTGCTTCTCATGGGTGCACCGGGGACAGGGAAGACGCTTCTTGCACGCGCAGTCGCCGGCGAGGCGGGAGTCCCGTTCTTTTCCATTTCAGGCTCTGAATTCGTGGAGATGTTTGTTGGCGTGGGCGCTTCACGCGTACGAGATCTTTTCCAAACTGCGAAAAAAGCTGCCCCCTCGATCATTTTCGTCGACGAGATCGATGCGGTGGGGCGCGTGCGCGGCACGGGAGTAGGCGGCGGCAACGACGAGCGTGAGCAAACCCTCAACCAAATATTGGTGGAGATGGACGGCTTTGAGCCGAATGAGAAGGTCATCGTGATGGCGGCTTCCAACAGGCCCGACGTACTCGACCCGGCGCTTCTGCGTCCCGGCCGCTTCGACAGGCGCGTCACGATTGATTTGCCCGATAGAAAAGATCGCGAAGAAATACTGCGTGTACATGCGCGCTCAAAGCCGCTTGGTGCCGATGTGAAGCTCTCGGTGATTGCGGAGCGCACGCCCGGTTTTTCTGGGGCCGATCTTTCGAGTCTTATGAACGAAGGTGCGATTCTTGCTGCGCGTGAGGATCGCACGGAGATCACGCAATTTGATTTGATCCGATCAATTGAGAAGGTCATGCTCGGGCCCGAGCGCAAGAGCCATGTGTTGAACAAAAAAGAGAAGGAGATCACTGCGTATCATGAGGCAGGCCATGCTATCGTCGCGTCTGTATTACCGTACGCTGATCCGGTGCACAAGATTTCTATCATTTCGCGCGGTCGTGCGGCGGGCTATACGCTCAAATTGCCGCTTGAGGATCGAAAGATGCAATCGCGCAAAGAATTCCTCGATGACATATCGGTTGCCCTCGGTGGATACATCGCGGAGAAGACCGTATATGGCGACATCACGACAGGCGCTTCGAATGACTTGCAGGTATTGACCGCGCTCGCGCGCGACATGGTGACGCGCTACGGCATGTCCGACAAAGTCGGGCCGATGGCGTTTGATGCGAGCCAGGGCCGGACGATGTTTGGTAGTGGTATCGACGGCGGTGAGCAATCGCAGGAGGCGGCGGCAACAGTGGATTCAGAAGTGAAGAAAATAATTTCCGGTTCGTACAAGAAAGCGGAGTCGGTGATTACAAAGCATCGTGCCGCGCTGGACGCCATAGCCCAGCAGCTCGTCGAAGTAGAGACGCTCGAGAGAGAAGCGTTTGAGACCATTCTCATCGCACACGGCATCACTCCAAAAAAGAAGCAAGATATCGAGCACCAGCCGCTCGCGTAGGTTACTCTTTGATTTGCCAGTGTATTGTTTCGTTGCCAAGGCCGTGCAGAACGCTGGCCACAGGCCAGATTTTGATGCCTTCATCGGTTGTGACCGGCTCGGTGACCTGCCAATCTTTTTTTACGAGCGTAATCGTCTCCTCGCTCGGCTCGATGCCGAAGAAGCGAGGTCCGTTGGTCGAGAGGAAGGCCTCGAGTTTGTCGAGGCACCCGAGCTCATCGAACACTTGTGTGTACATCTCGACGGCGACAGGCGCATTGAATACTCCGAAGGCGCAGCAGGAAGAAAATTTCTTTGCTTCCGGATGCGGCGCACTGTCGGTGCCGGCAGAGACAAAGGGGAAACCCTTGGCCACCATCTCGC
Source organism: uncultured Candidatus Saccharibacteria bacterium (assembly GCA_964350885.1). Taxonomy (GTDB): domain Bacteria; phylum Patescibacteriota; class Minisyncoccia; order Phycocordibacterales; family UBA2100; genus UBA10103. Next base: position 56,745 of record CAYGKV010000004.1, on the reverse strand, counting down.
GCAAGCGCTCTCGATCGTGTGCGGTTTTGACGAGGGGTTTGCAGTGGAGGAGCGCGCGATAGCCGCCGGAAAATGCATGCCGGCGATCGTACACTAGGTGGTGAGGCGTGACGGTTGCGACAAGTTTGCCCGCCTCGCCGTTTTTTTCCATGAAGTCAATCGCCTCGGCAGAGCTCATGTGTTCAAGGGAAACCTTGAGTTTCGGATACGTTTGCAAGAGGTGGGGTAGTACATTGGCGATAAACATCTTCTCGCCGTCGTACGGATCCTCTTCCTCGTTGTGATCATTGAGGTGGACCTCTCCGTGAAGCAAGAGCGGCACGCCGACTTCTTCCATCTTTTTCAATACGTCGGAGGCTTCCAGAATAGTACGATATCCCCACTGCGAATTGGTCGTCGCGCCGTACGGATACGACTTCACTCCGTAGATTTTGCCCGCACCTTTTTCGATTTCTGCTGGCGTCAGATTCTTCGTGAGGTACAAGGTCATTAGCGGGTCGAAGTTGTTTCCTTTCGGCACTGCTGCGAGGATTTCTTTTTTGTACTCGATAGTCGCATCAAGGGTATCTATCGGCGGCTCTGTATTGGGCATAATGATCGCGCGGCTGAATTTCTCGGCGGTGTGGGGCGTAACGGCTCGCAGCATCGCCCCGCGCCGCAGGTGCACATGCGCGTCAAAGGGTTTTTTGATGGTAATTGTGTTGCTCATGCAGGAAGTATACACTGGCACGAATGACAAAAGCGAGAAAGGATGTCTCAAAGCAAGCTCTGACACTTCATAAAAAGCTGGGCGGAAAGATTCGAGTAGTGCCCGCGGCGCCGGTGCGCAATCGCGCCGACCTCTCACTCGTCTATACTCCCGGTGTCGCGGCAGTCTCGATGTATGTTGCCAAGAACCCGAAAGAGGCGCGCGATTACACCATCAAGGGCCGCATGGTCGCGGTGATTTCTGACGGTTCGGCGGTACTTGGCCTGGGCAACATCGGTGCGCTCGGTGCACTCCCGGTCATGGAAGGGAAGTGCGCGCTCTTCAAGACGTTTGCGGGGGTAGACGCGATACCGCTTGTACTCGACACACAAAATACGGACGAAATCGTCGAGACAGTCATACGCGTAGCTCCTGCGTTTGGCGGCATCAATCTCGAAGACATCGCGGCACCGAAGTGTTTTGAGATTGAGCGCCGCATCATAGAAGCTCTCGATATTCCGGTGATGCACGACGATCAGCACGGGACGGCGGTGGTGGTATTGGCGGCACTTATCAACGCATTTAAGGTTGTCGGTAAGAAACTCTCTTCAGCTCGCGTCGTTATTTTAGGTGCGGGAGCGGCAGGTGCCGCGACCGCGCGACTTCTCCGTGCGGCAGGTGCGAAAGATATCGTGGTCCTCGATAGCAAGGGGATTATCGAACGCTCACGACCGGAGGCGCATAAAAAAGAGTTGGCGACGTTCAACCAGAAAGGGGTTACAGGCAATTTGCAAGATGCCCTCAAAGGAGCCGACGTACTTCTCGGTGTGTCCGGCCCGAATCTGGTCGAGGCCGGAGACATCCGATTGATGGCGAAGAAAGCCATCGTGCTCGCGATGGCAAATCCAACACCTGAAATAATGCCGGAAGAGGCGCGCCGTGGCGGGGCGATGATCGTGGGTACTGGAAGGTCGGACTTTCCGAATCAGATCAACAACTCGCTCGCATTCCCCGGTATATTTCGCGGCGCGCTTGATCATCGGGTTACGAAAATAACACAAGAGATGAAAATTAAAGCGGCGCATGCGATAGCCGCATTGGTGAAAAAACCGACAGTCGACAAAATCGTCCCCGACATGTTCGACAAGCGTGTTGCGTCGGCAGTCGCCAAGGTGATACGCTAGCTTTTAACTCGCAGGGGTCGGTTCGATAATTGAACTTGAAAGTGTACAATATCTGAACGTACTCTTAATGTTCATGTATGGCGCGGTTTGCCGATAGAGAAAAAGCTAGAACCTTGCGTGGGCAAGGAAAGAGCTACTCGGAGATTAAAGAGGTACTGAAAGTTGGTAAAGGAACTTTAAGCGCATGGCTCGCAGATATGCCGTTGACACCTACCCAGATGCGCACCGCGCGCGACTTCAATCCGCGCCGCATCGAACGTTTTCGGGAGACGATGAGTAAGAAAAGGGACGCACGCCTTCAAATATCCTACAAACGGGCAGCAAAAGACATAGGGATATTGTCACGCAGGGACATTTTTATTTCAGGGCTGCATTTGTATTGGGGAGAGGGTCTCAAGGCATCGCGGGGAAGGGTTGGCATCGCAAACACAGATCCCTCTGTCGTCATTGCCTTTAAAAATTGGATAGAGTCTCTCGGTGTTCCGGCTTCACAATTACGCGTTACGTTGCATCTCTACACAGATATGAATGTCAAAAAAGAGATTTTGTACTGGTCCAATGTACTGAATGTACCGGCAAAGCAATTTCGGAAGCCATACATAAAAAACTCTAAACTGACGGGGCTTACATATAAAACGGGTTACGGGCACGGAACATGCAATCTACTCTTTGAGAATATGCCCATGTGGGAGTACATTACAATGGCGCTCAGGTATCTTCGTGAGCAGCACATGCGCCCCTATATGCATACGGGACGCAGCATTCGGAGAAAGTAAGAATTCGAAGTATTCTTATTTTACTCCTCACGTGCGCCCATAGCTCAATGGTAGAGCGGCCGGCTTATACCCGACTGACCCAGGTCCGATTCCTGGTGGGCGTAAAAGGTTTTTTCTCTCGGCTGCAACCCACTGTACGGGTGAGGCGAGCCCAATCGGGCGGACACGATAGAGAAAATTCGGTGTGAATTCCGTAGTTGCGCGGTTTTGGTGACGTGCCACAATAATCGCATGCACCACACTTTCCCGATTTGTTCGCGCGCAGCGCGACTACAAATCGCAATCCCTTTGGGACTTCGTTTTTCTTATGCAGTTGCCGTTATTATGGCGGCGCTGTTTCTTGTGCCGTCTGTTAGCTTCGCCGCGCAGGTTACGATTACCATCAACGACAGCACATTTTCTCCGAGGAACGTTACGGTTAATCCAGGCGATACTGTCACATGGGTTAATACTGGGACCATAGCTCACACAGTTACTTCCGATAATGGTGGGTTTGACAGCGGAACTATTTCTGTCGGTCAGTCATTTACAGCACTCTTTAATACCGCAGGTAATTACGGATATCGCTGTAATTTCCACGGTGGAGTGGGCGGAGTAGGACAATCGGGCACCATCACGGTTGCCTCAGCGAATGCGCCGGTACCGAGTGTTCCGGCAAGCTCGCCGTCCGTTGCAGAATTGCAAGCGCAAGCGCAGGCACTTATCGCTCGCGTAGCGGCACTGCAGGCACAGCTTGGAGTGAGCTCTGGGGGAGTTGTTGCGCCCGTCGTTGTTCCTGTCGCAGGAGTGACCGACTCGAGCTCGTGCCCGCTCGTTGGACGCAGCTTGAAGCGAGGAGTTTCCGGCGAGGATGTGACGCGACTACAGCAATTCCTCGCGAGAGATCCAGCTATTTATCCTGAAGCAACGGTAAGTGGATATTATGGAGCGCTTACGGAGAGGGCGGTCCAGCGATGGCAAGTAAAATACAACATCGTCTCTTCTGGTTCTCCCGAGACCACGGGGTTTGGTGTGGTTGGCCCGCGCACAGCGGCGGCGATCGCACTTCTCTGCACCACAGGTAGTTATGGAGGAATTCCTGGGCCAGCAGCAGCGCCGCAAGTCGGTGGTTTCATCACCGTTTCTCCAATCTCCGGCGAGGCACCGCTCGAAGTTGCTGTTGTAGCTACTATCAACACGACGAAATCTTGTTCGGCCGCAGTGTACACACTTGATTTTGGAGACGGCACCGCGGCGCAGCAAATCCCAGTTTCTGCTGGAAATTGTAAAGAGTTCAATCAGCCGTTCGAGCACACGTATCGGTACGGCGGTAAGTACGTCATTAAACTTTCTGCTGCTGGGCACGACACATCTGCCACCGTCACCGTAGCTGGGCCTCCGCCGCCAGTCTTTACACCCGGGCTACCACGAGAATCATTTACAGTAACCCCAATCACGGGCACTGCGCCGCTCACGGTTACGTTTTCTGGCACGGTCAATAGTAATGACGCAGGGTTCTGTCTCGGTGGGTGTGCATCCACGCTGGATTTTGGAGATGGCACGGCGGCATCGATCAACCTGCCCGCGAGCGTGGGAGGATGGTTGAATTACGGTGTGTCTCACACATACACACAGTCGGGTGGATTTCGTGCGACCCTTTATCAGGGAGGGGCGGGGCCTTTGCAGCCGACCGTTGGGTCAATTACCATCATTATTCTCCCCAGCTCGCCAGGGACCGGGACTTCAACGCCCGCCGGTTCCTACTCGTATAGTGTCCCGACCATCGTCTCATCGGACTCTGCTTCGCTCACCTTTTCCACCACTTTCGACCTTCCGACCTCATGTACCGGATACCGTCTTTCTTGGGGTGATGGCACGGCAGATGTGATCCAAAACGATGGTGCTACTTCATGCGCTCAAACTCCCGCTCAGAAGACGCTCACGCACCAGTATGTGCGCAACGGCTCCTACACGATTACACTGAAGCGAGGAGCCAATCTATCGCGAATCGATGATATCGCGCTCACGATATCGAATTAACGTAGCATGTTTTCTCGCGCCATTACCAGTGTCATCGGTTTGGTGGTGTTTTTTGTCCCACTCGTTTCTTTCGCGCAATCCACGTGCCCCTCGCTCACGCGCTCCCTTTTTGTGGGAACGCGCGGAGAAGACGTACGTCAATTGCAGCAATTTCTCATCAGCAAAGGTGAACTTTCCTCCGATTATGCCACCGGATATTTCGGTGCCCTTACCGAAGAGGCAGTAGGGAGGTGGCAAGAGGGCAATGGCGTTATTCTTTCGAGGAGCGATCAGGGGTTTGGTGTCGTCGGCCCAAAGACTCGTGCGGCGATCGCAGCGCGCTGTACGAAGTCTGCGATCTCCGGAGGCGGAATCTCTGAGACGGTCATTCGGAGCGTACAGAGCGCGGGGTCTGATGTGCCGGGCGTCACGAAGTGCAGCGTGAATCTGAAGCCGAAGACGCCGTGCACGAGCTATTGGCAAGGGCGGCGTGGTCCCGATGGGTGTGTTACCTCATGGTATTGCGTCGCCGTTGCGACGCGGTACCTCATATCCGCTTCCTCTACGGGGGTAATCGCCTCATCGACATCGACCACAACCTCAGTGACATCGTCCGCGAGCACTCCCCCGAATACCAATCTGTACACGAGCCCTTCCGATGTCTTTACGTATTGGTGCTCGAACGGTGTCGGTGATTTTGGATACTGGTCGGTGACACCCTGCCCTATCAGCACTCCCGGTGGGACGTATGGGAGCTCGGCAAATGTGCAAGAGGGGACGGTATGTGGGCCGGAGGGGAGGCAAGAATTCGTCGCGTGTCAGTACATGCAGAACTGTCCAAGTGGCGGGACGTATTTGATCTGCGAAAATGCACTTTGGAAGCGTTTCTAAGTTCACTCGTTGTGAAGGTCTCTCGTGTTGAGAATTCGCTCCGCTAGTGCCGGATATTCACTGAGCGCTGCATCACTCGAAATGAGGTCGTGTGCTTCGGTGCGCGCGGCGCGGATGAGCTTTACATTTTTGAGCGCTTCCATGCCGAGGTCGGTAACACCCCACTGCTTACGCCCCAACAAATCTCCCGCGCCGCGCGCTTCGAGGTCAGTCTCCGCGAGCTTGAAGCCGTCTGCGGTCTCGGCAAGTGCCTTTAGTCGCTTGATAGAAACGTCACTCTTAGTTTCTGTAAGAAGAAAGCATGAAGGTTTGTGAGAGCTTCTCATGATCCGCCCGCGGAGTTGATGGAGTTGCGCCAAACCAAAACGCTCGGCACCCTCAATCATCATTACGGTAGCATTTGGCACGTTGATACCTACCTCGACCACCGATGTGGCGACGAGAATATCGATTGTGTGTGCGGCAAACTGTGCCATGATCGCGTCTTTCTCTTTCGATGTGACGCTGCCGTGCAAAAGACCGATCCGATATTCAGGGAATACATCTTTTGCAAGCCGCTTCGCTTCCGCTTTCGCGGATTTTGCTTGCAACGCATTCCATTTTTCTGGATCGGGCTCTTCGATTCGCGGACAGATCACAAATGCTTGTCTACCGGACTTTAGCTGATCCCGTATATGCTCGTATGCGGCAGCGCGCTCGGAAGGCTTTACGATCGATGTCGTGATCTTCGCGCGGCCCGGTGGTAATTCGTCGAGTAGTGAGAGATCGAGATCGCCGTAGAGGGTGAGCGAGAGGGTGCGGGGGATCGGTGTTGCGGTCATCGAAAGAAAATGGGGGGCAGAATCGCCCTTGTGGGCAAGTGCGCGGCGCTGTAGGGTACCGAAACGGTGTTGCTCGTCTACGATTGCGTATGCGAGGTGCTGAAACTTCACCGATTTTTGAATGAGAGCGTGCGTCCCGATGAGCATCGCAATTTCACCATTCGCAACCCATTTGAGAAGTTGTGCGCGTGAAATATCAGTCGCCGCACCTCGCTTTGTTTTCGATGGGAATTTTTTGCAGCCGCTTCCCGTGATGAGCGCGACGTTTATTGGAAGTTCTTTGAAGTATTCGATAAAGGATTGGAAGTGTTGGTTTGCAAGGATTTCAGTAGGTGCCATGTATGCCACCTGTAGTGTCCCCGATGTGCGGTTTGGAGGACGACTATTGACGACCGCATAGGCACTCGCCGCCGCGACGAGCGTTTTACCACTTCCTACGTCGCCCTCGAGCAATCGTGCCATGGGGTGCGGCTTTCCAAAATCCGAGAGAATATCCGCAATTGCACGCGTTTGTGCGTTTGTCGGAGGGAATGCAATTGAGTCGAGGAATTTCTCCGCGAGGGCAGCGCCTCCTTGAATGGGGAATGATGCTTGTGTATCGTTTACTGCGCGCTCTTGCGCACGCACGATCTGGATCGCAAATATTTCCTCAAACGCAAATCGTTTGCGCGCGGCCTCGGCGTGCGCTCGCTCGTCTGGTGTGTGGATATATACGAGCGCGCTCTTCAGGTCGGGAAGATGATATCGATTGAGGATGTGAGAGGGGATCGGATCGACGAGGGCATCAAGTATGCCCGCCGAAAAGACTCTCTCAAGCGCGTGTCGAAACCAGAGCGATGTAATGCCGCGGCTTTCGGGATATACCGAAAACGAGGTCCCGGGTTTTGTGGAAGGCGTATCGGGCGACTTGAAAAGCCCTGCTTCGGTCGGGTCGGCGAGCGCAACTTCGGGATTTGCAAGGTATACCTTGCCGTCTTTTCCAGAGATAGTTCCCACCGCTTTCACGTACATTCCATTTGTGAATTTCTTTACGAGGTATGGTTGGTGGAACCACATGACTTTGATTGAGCCGGACGCATCTGTGATGACTGCTTCTCCCACCGGGATTTTGCGTTTCCAGGAGCGTCGTATCTCGAGTTTGTTGATCGTCCCATAGATTGTTGCCGGAGTGCCCGCGACAGCCGCCATGATCGATATCTCTTCGCCGCCCTCCTCGTAGCGGGCCGGGAAGTGGTAGAGGAGATCTCGTACGGTTGCGATGCCGAGTTTTCTTAGTCCGCGGAGCTGCAGGTCGTTGACTCGGAAATGTTTTGTGAGGAGGTCATCGGGGAGCATGCGACACAGTATACCGAGTTATTCACAGCCCCGTTATTTTGATATTGCGTCTCGCGCGGGCATGGGTAAGATGGTCGTGTTAGAGAAATATAAGTAAACGCAATTGCTATGGTGTATCACGATGATGATGAAGATAAAAAGAAGGATGGGACGATCTCGGAAGAGGCGCTCGGTGAAGTTCTCGATGAAGATGCCGACGAGGATGAGGCGCTTCTCAGCGGCTCTCTTTTGGATGATGAGAAGGCGTGGGAATGAAGTGAGGCCCCAGGGCCTCACTTCATTCCGTAGGTGAATCCACCGCGAGGTGCCGCCGAAGGCGGTTCGACTGTCGGCCGCAGGCCGATAGGAGAAGATTCACGTCGGAACGAGCACGTTCCGACGTAAGGACTCTCGGTTGTGTTAGGGCTCGAATGTTGGCGACGGCCGACATGAGGAGTTTAGGGCCCGCGCCAGCAGGCGCGGGCCTTGAAGTGTTATTATTGCCGACATGCACACGGCCCTTCGTTATCTTGGCACTGTCGCGGCGGTTTTTTTGACGGTCAATCTCGTGCCGGGTATTACGGTCGCCGGAGGATGGATCACGATTCTTATTGTCTCGCTCGTATGGTCCGTTATTGCGACGGTCGTTAAGCCCGTGCTCAAAATCCTTACACTTCCCATCACGATCATTACCCTCGGCCTTTTCTCGTTCATCTTGAACGCGCTCCTCTTCTGGGCGATGACACTGATCGTTCCTGGATTTGTTGTTGCCGGTTTTTGGTCTGCATTCCTTGGCGCGCTCGTACTCTCGATACTTTCGTGGTTTATACAAAAGATTCTGTAGAAGCCGGCGTCTTCATGGAGAACGTCGCCACGAGCGGCCGGTGATCAGAGCCGGGGAGATCGTGCATTGTTGCCGAGGTTACATTGAGGCTCGTCGCAAATATGTAGTCCAGGCGATTGCGGAATCGTATGCCGAGGTAGTAGAGAGATGCGAGGATTTTCAATTTATCTCGCGGGTCTCTATACGCAATATCAAAATTCCAGTGTAGCTTCGGCAGCGCATTTACATATTTCTTTCCAAGTGTTTGTTCCAGTTTTTGCTCTCGGCTGTGGCGTGACGCGCGAAAGCCGATCGTATTGAAATCGCCAGCGAGTATGCGGAAATCCGCCTCCTCTTCCTCAAGCGTCTCGCGGAGGTGCTGCACTTGTCGCATGCGGTGCTTCGCGCCTCCTTCCCACGCGAGGTGCGCACTTGTGACTTGGAGGATCTTTTTCTCCCATTCGAAAGATCCGATCAGCGCCGCGCGTTCGATTTTGTCTGTCAGTTCGCGTAAGGCGGGAAGCTGGGAAGGGATTCGGAGCTTGTGGAGCCGCACCACCCTGGTACTCGTGAGGCGGAGTTTTTTTGTATTCCAGAGTATCGCCACATTGCCTCCGAGTCCGACGTGCGCATGATGCATATTCCAACCGCCGAAATCTTCATGGGAAAGAAGCTTTCGTAGAGAATGCTCAAAACTCGTTTCCGCCTCTTGGAGGCAGAGCACATCGACCCCTTGATTGATGAGGAATCGTATATTTTCGAGTATGAGATCGCGATGGTGACCGCGAAGAATATTGTATGTCGCGCAGGTAACGTGCATAGGTATCGAGTTTCTCATAAAGTATACACGGCTTCGTCATATTGTGCCTCGCATGATATGGTGGGGACTTCGGGGAGAGGTGGCAGAGCGGTCGAATGCAGCACACTGCTAATGTGTTGAGCCTCTAAAGGGCTCCGAGGGTTCGAATCCCTCCCTCTCCGCCATTGTTTTTGTCGATTTTATCTTGCAGATTAAGCGTTTCTTGTTTCTCGCTGAATTGCGTCAGCCCATAGGTTGCCCACGGGTTGTCCATAAAATGATAAAGTGTTAGTACGGATGTTAAATATGGGTTATCTCAAAAAATTTCTTCTTTACGTAACGAACAACGAAGACAGCTCAAGGCATGAGCAAGAATTCGACATGGCGTTCTTCATCATCAATACTCTCGCCGTGTTTCTCGGAGGCACATACTTAGCTTATATCGGCGAATGGCATTGGATACCATTCCTTGTGATCGAATATACGTGGGCAATCGATACGATGCGCCACAATAGGCCGTAAGAAATCCGAAGGCTACCAATCCTTGCGCCAGCCTCTCATCATGTAGGTCTCCCGTGGTTGCGAGGTAATGATGTTGTCGGCAAGCCGCTTCATCTCGCTTCATCTCTTCGTAGTTATACACAGAATTGTCCGTCTCGTAGTTTCTATACTATAGCTACTGTTATTCTTGCGACATACGGAAATGGAACGAGATACATTTTCTTTCTACGAACCGCCTATACAGAGTGACGCTGTCGCAATTGTTTCTATTCCCCTCGAATTGGGTTCGGATGAGCGCGGTCTCGCAGAGGCCCCCGCGTATCTTTTTAAGCATGGTTTGGAAAAGATGATTGCATCGCTCGGCCGTGAAATATCTGAATCTGTAACCATCTCTTCTACCAAACCTACATTGGTCGCGAGCGCGGGGAGGATGAAGAATGTGGACGAGATTGCATCGGTCGCGAAGCGCGCGGCCTCGATCGTCGAGGCCGCATTACGGCGAGGGGATACCGTGCTTTCTCTTGGCGGTGATCATTCGGTTGCTTTCGGCTCAATCGCGGGAGCCGCCGCTGCGCGCCCGTCTCTTGGTGTCATCTACATCGACGCGCATCCGGATTGCAACACCGATGAGACGACGATCTCTGGCAACGTGCATGGGATGGTTACTTCGGCGGTTATGGGAGTGGGGCACGCAATCTTGACCGACATCGCAAGACGGAAGATTTCTCCCAAACACTTTCTTTTTATTGGTCTCAAGGATATAGATCAGGCAGAAATCGAATTTCTCCGGAGTCGCTCGATCAAGTGCATCACGATGCTGGATATCGTAAAGCGTGGATTGGGTCCCACGATTGCGGCGATTGATTCGCTCGCTCGAAATGTTGATTCGGTATGGGTATCGATGGACATGGATTCAATTGACGAGGCATACGCTCCTGGCGTGGGTCTTGCGACACCGGATGGATTGACGCGTCGAGAGATAATGGGAATCGCACAATATATCGGCAAGACATGCCGCGTGGCAGGTTTGGACATTGTCGAGATCGTGCCATCGAAAGACAAAGACAACAAGACTGTGGCGCTCGCACTCGAGCTCACTGCGCGCTTCCTCGGTGGAGAGTACAGTTGGTACAGAGGCTATATGGACACATACCGAGAGACAAACGTAACTACAGAGGGTGAGCGTGTATCCGATTAGGCACGGGCAAGCCCTGCTTCGCTCCTCCTTCGCCAGGGTTACGGAAGGACACGGTAAAGCTACGCACGGGCAAGGGCGAGCAAAGTGACTTCAGCCCCCGCGCGGCGCAAGGGTGTTGCGGCGTTTGCGAGCGTTGCACCCGTGGTCGTTACATCATCGATAAGAAAAACGTGAGTTTTGTTGACGAGCGCCGCGTTTGGCGCCACAAATGCGCCGGCGACATTGCTCAAGCGCTCGGAGCGTGAAAGGTGAGTTTGCGGCTTGGTGTCGCGCGTGCGCGTGAGCGCGTGAGGAGCGAGCAGAGCGCGCGTGCCGTCTCTCAATTCGTGTGGCAGGGCTCTGAGAACCAATTCGATTTGGTTGAACCCACGCTCACGTGCACGCGACGTGTGCAAGGGCACGGGCACAATGAGGATTTTGCGTTGGCTGAAAGAGCGGTGCGATGCGATTTCTTCGTGCAGGTAATCGGCGAGAATTTGTGCACCGAGATCGGCCGCATGAGCAGATCGATCATATTTGAGCGCCCGCACCAAATCTTGTACCGCGGCGTTTCGATAATCCATAAGCGTCGTTATATGCAACCCCAAAAGGTCGTGCACTGTGGAAATGAGGGGGATGTCTCGCGCGGTACGTTCTTTTGTGCGCGCACTCCGCTCGTGCAGGGGAAGCACCGCATCAAGAATGGCTTCGCAGCTATACCGAACCAACGCAACTGCCTTGTACATCGCGCCGATTGTACGCAACCCACTGAAATAGTCGAGCCCGCAGAATATATCGGGCGTGATACAGTAGCGGTATGGATTTAGCACAAAAGAAATGCGTGGCATGCAGTAGTACGCAAGCACCACTCAATCGCAATGGAGCAGGAGCACTTCTCAAGCACGTTAAGGGGTGGACCCTAAGCGGGGATGTACGCTGGATCTCGAAGGAATTTGCATTCGAGAATTTCAAAGATGGGATGGTGTTTGCAAATAAAATAACTGACATCGCGGAAGCCGAAGGACACCACCCCGACCTATGTATTTCATGGGGGAAGGTTGTCGTCGAGATAACTACGCACGCAATCAGAGGCCTTTCCGAAAATGATTTCATTCTCGCGGCGAAAATAGACACTATTGCCAGTTGAGCGTGATATAGTCGCTTCGCTCGTTTAGCCGTTGCGCACTCGGAAGTGAGAACAAGCTCTCGCTTCTCTCGCTTTGCTAGGCTATAATTTCGGAATGTCGTTCTCTCTCAGTAGTATTACGCAGCAACTTTCTTCTATACTCGGTAAGGGCGCAGGTAGCGATAGTAGTGTTATCGGTATAGACATCGGTACCTCTAGCGCGAAGATCGTACAGCTTCGCACATCGCGAGGCGCTGCGATTCTTGAGACATATGGAGAGATAGCGCTCGGACCCTTTGGGCAACAACCGATAGGGAAAGTAGTGAAGATTTCTCCCGAAAAGACATCAGAAGCTCTTCTTGATGTGATGCGGGAGGCTAATGTTACAGCTCGGTCAGGTGGACTTTCTATACCGTTTTCCTCGAGTCTTGTATCGGTATTGAATTTGCCCAACGTGCAACCCGAACAGCTTAAGCGCATGATCCCCATCGAAGCGCGTAAATATATTCCGATTCCGATCAACGAAATAACGCTCGATTGGTTTGTCATCCCCCGTGAAGAGGGAGAGCAGAGCGCTTTTGATCGTATTGAGAAAGAGACGCCGCTTCAGGCGAAAGGACAAGAGGTCCTTTTGGTCGCAATCCACAATAATGTACTCCAGAATTACCGAACCATTGCCGCAAACACCGGACTCGCGATTAATTTCTATGAAATAGAAATATTTAGCACCATACGCTCATCTGCTGGGCACGGAATCGCGCCAATCCTCGTCGTTGATATAGGGGCAGCAACGACTAAGATCTATATCGTTGAGAGAGGGATAGTCCGTCTCTCGCATCTTATGAGTATTGGTGGGCAACATATGACAGAGAATCTCGCGCGTTCCTTAAATTGGGATTTTGAGAAAGCCGAGCGTACGAAGCGCGAGCGTGGACTCGTGAATTCGAACGCATATAGCCCCGACGAGAACGATAAGATCAGGGCTTCATTGTTATCAACACTGACGCGTGTGTTTTCCGAAGTGAATCGGGTACTATTGAGTTACGGGCAACGATACAATAAGAATGTATCGCGCGTGATTCTCTCGGGTGGCGGGGCCTCGCTTCCTGGATTGAGTGAAGTGGCACATAGTTCGCTTTCGGTAGAGGTGGAAATAGCAAATCCTTTTGTGCACACCGAAGCACCCGCGTTTCTTGAGAAGGTGTTACGTGAAATTGGTCCGAGTTTTGCAGTCGCGGTAGGCATCGCACTGCGTAAGCTTAAAAGTATCTGACAAAAGTTATCTAAATTGTATGGTCGAAAAAAATGTACCAACTTCGTTCATCCCTCACGATACGGGGATCGTTTCTCCCGTATCACACAGAAGAAGCTCAGGGCTCAATGATCTTGTCTTGTTGTGCGCGATCGTGCTTTTTGTTGCCTCGGCGGCTCTCGGGGCAGGGGTATTTTTGTATAAACAATTTCTCGCCATCGAAAGTGCCTCGAAATTATCTCAACTCGAGCGTGCAAAGGCAGCGTTTCAGCCGTCTCTCATTCAAGAACTCACGAGGCTCGATGACAGAATGCATGCTGCAGATCGTATTTTGGGAGCTCATATCGCGCCCACGGCATTTTTCCTTGCCCTTCAACAGGCGACGCTGGAAACAGTCGCATTCCAAACACTTGATTTTCAATCGTTGGATCCGCAGGATATGAAGATCAGCATGACGGGTGTCGCGCAAAGCGTAAACTCGATCGCTCTTCAGGCGGATTTGTTCAGCAAAAATGGAGTCATTATGAGTCCTATTTTCTCGAATATCGCACGTCAACCCGACGGTGTTCATTTCAATCTTTCGGCAGTCGTGAACCCAAAATCTATCGGCTACTCTGAGCTTATTGCTCCCTCACTCGATTCAGGCGCGCAAAGCCAAGCGCTTCCTCCAAGTAGCACCGAAGCGCCTGCTGATCCTTCGCCGTTTAATACTTCTGGCGATGCCCCGGAAACAGATTCCCCTCAAAATTAATATGATACGCCTCATCGTTACAATTGTCGCAACAGCTCTCGCCGGAGGTGTATTTTTCTGGTACACAAAGCCGGCCTACGATACGGTACAGACTACTCGGGCATCTATTACACAATACGATGCGGCCCTCAATAAGGCTGCTGAATTACAGAAGCTCAAACAAGAACTCCTCTCACGATTCAATGCTTTTAAACCTGAAGACCTCGATCGCCTACACAAGCTGTTGCCAGATCATGTCGATAACGTACGGCTCATCCTCGATCTGGATAACCTCGCCGGACGCTTCGGTCTCTCGCTTCAAAATGTAGACGTATCGAACTCGGAAAGCAAAAATACAAAGAACGATACCGTCGTGGGTACTATTGGGGCCTCAAACCAAAAATATGATTCTCTTACTCTCACATTTGGGACGAGTGCCACGTATAAGAATTTCGTTGATTTTTTAAGAGATCTTGAGGCAAGCTTGCGCATCGTGGATTTGGTTTCACTCTCTATTTCTCCCAACGGAGTCAGTGCCTCGCAGGCAGGGAAGGGTCAGGCGGCTTCAGAGCCACAATACAGTTATAAGATTACCCTGCGGACATATTGGCTTAAATAATACTTACCAGTATCTTTTGTATGATTAAAGCGCTCTCACAAAATAAGTTGGTGCTTGCAGTGATCGCCCTCCTCATTGCGGGTGGTACTTGGTACGGGTTGTCAGCATCGACACCATCTTCGGATTTGGTATCTACGTCGATCTCGGTGGGCAGTAGTCCTGATGAGCAGGGACTCATCGCAATCCTACTCACCCTTCGTGCGGTCAAGCTTGACGGTACGATTTTAACTAATCCCGCTTTCATAAGTCTCAAGGATTTTTCTATCGATATTGTTGCAGAGCCGATTGGTCGTGAGAATCCTTTCGCTCCACTTTCTTCACGGCCTCTTCCCTCGGCAAGTGGTGCCAAGGATGTTCAAGTTTTCGAACCTCTCTGAGTGCAGACTATGCCAGCAGGGGGAACAATAACAGATGTTGCAAAAAAAGTCGTCGACGAGACGGCGGGCGCGCCGTTGCGCTCCATCGGAGATACTAAAATTCCGTTCGATATCTTGCGATACATCCCAGAAGAGTCGGCGATGCACTATCGGCTGGTGCCGATTGGCGTTGACGAAGGGGTGCTTGAAATTGGCATGCTGGATCCGAATGATATTCAAGGGATTGATGCTTTGAATTTTATCGCGCGCGCTTCTGGAATGCCGTTCAAGATTTTTCAGATTACGCAAGAGGATTTTGATACGGTTCTCGCGATGTATCGGGGGCTTGGTGGCGAGGTTGAGCAAGCGGTCACAGAACTTGAATCTGAGGCAAAAGCGGAAAAGAATAAAATTCACCAGGGCGAAAATGCGCCACTCGATCTTGAGGATCCTTCTATAGGAGGGAAGGGACAAGGAGGGGGAATGGCCAAGATTCACGAAGACGCACCCACGATTAAGATCGTCTCAACGATTTTGCGCTACGCGGTAGATGGCAAAGCATCCGATGTTCACATCGAACCTCAGCCTACAGGAGTGCGTGTACGGTATCGCGTTGATGGCGATCTACACACAAGCGTGGTGCTTCCACTCAGTACTCATCGCGCTCTTGTGGCGCGCGTGAAGGTGCTCGCGAGTATCCGGCTCGACGAGATGCGCAAACCGCAAGACGGTCGTTTTTCCGCGACAATCGACAACCGCCAGATTGACTTCCGTGTCTCGACGTTTCCCTCATACAACGGTGAGAAGGTGGTGATTCGTATCCTAGACCGCGAGCAAGGCTTCATCCCGCTCGATCAGATCGGCCTAACGCCCCGTAATCTCGAGCTCATACGAAACGCCGTGAAGCAACCGCACGGACTCGTATTGATATCGGGGCCGACCGGATCTGGAAAATCAACAACGCTCTATTCCATGTTGACGGAAGTTGATCGCGAGCATAAAAATGTGCTGTCGCTTGAAGATCCTATCGAATATTATGTCGACGGAGTGATCCAGTCGCAGATCCGTCCCGAAATCGGTTATACGTTTGCAAATGGTTTGCGCACCACTCTACGACAGGACCCAGATGTCATTATGGTGGGGGAAATACGCGATGGAGAAACGGCGAAACTCGCAATTCAAGCGGCACTTACGGGGCACTTGGTGCTTTCAACCATTCACACCAATGATGCGGTGGGGGTGATACCCCGTCTTATCGATATGGGAGTAGAACCGTACCTCATTCCTCCGGTTCTTATCCTCTCGATCGCACAGCGTCTTTTGCGTACGTTCTGCGAGGGTGCTGCGTCAGAGATTGCCATTGGGGCATCCGAGCGACAACGTATTGAATCACAACTCGCTTCTCTTCCTGAGAAATATCGTTTCAAAATACCAGATCACGCATTTGAGCCGACACGGACACCCACATGCCCCACGGGCCTTAAGGGTCGCCAGGCTGTTTTCGAGGTATTGGAGATGTCGCAAGCAATCGAGCAAATCGTCCTCGAGAACCCTGTTGATTCCCGCATCTGGAAAGTCGCTCGTGCGCAGGGCATGCTCACGATGCAAGAGGATGCTATGATTAAGGCGTTTGAGAAGCGTGTCCCGTTTTCAGAGGTAAATACTCTGAGCACGCTTTTGCTTGCGGGGGATGAAGATGTTAAAACAGAGACAGAGGTTGAAAGTACTACAGAATCAGAAACTCCACCGATTGTATCTGATACAGAAAAGATCGTCCTATGAATCAAGAACAAGAAGACACAAGCAAGGAGGCCTCAAGCGGGGTGAGTGATGCAACAAAAAAAGGGACAATCCTCTTGCTTGACGACGATAAGTTTCTTTTAGACATGTATATCGCGAAATTTACGGCGGCGGGCTATACCGTTGAGGCGTGTTTGTCGGGCAATGCCGCCCTCACGATATTACGGAACGGTTTAAAACCCACGGTGATCCTTTTCGATATTACGATGCCGGAGCTGGACGGTCTTTCGTTCTTGAGGACGATTTCCAATGAGAATTTAGCACCAGGTGCATTCAAAATAGCACTTTCGAATCAGGATAACGAAACAGAAAAGCAAGAGGCGATCAAATTGGGAACTGCACGCTACATTGTAAAGGCAAGCATGATCCCCTCCGAGGTCGTTGCTGCGGTCAAGGAAGAGATCGCTCGCAGCCGATCATAAGAGGGCCGAAGCGCGCGCATTTTGCGTGATACAATAAAAGTAATTATCATACGTATGAAAGACTACCAGACGCTTTTTAAAAAATACGTAAATGTTTTGGTGCACGAAGGTGGTTCGGACCTCCACTTTTCGACAGGCGGGCACCCAACCATTCGTGTTTCCGGATCTTTGGCCCCGATGCTTAAAGAAGATATCCTTACTCCTCTCGATACGCGTGGATTTCTCGGAGCGCTCATTTCACCCGAGCAGGAGAAAGACTTTTTGCAGAGGCAGGAAATAGACTTTGCATACGAAAGTTCGGACAACGTACGTTTCCGTGGCAACGCATTTTTCCAACGAGGGGCGATAGGAATCGCTTTACGATTGATTCCAAAAAAGATTTTGACCATCTCAGAACTCAATCTTCCAGATGTGCTACTTTCATTTGCGCGAAAGACGCAGGGTTTCTTTTTGGTTGTTGGTCCTGTGGGGCAGGGGAAAACAACGACACTCGCATCTCTCATCGAGCTCATCAATACCGAGCGGATGGAACACATCATCACGATTGAAGACCCTATCGAATACATTTTTGAGCCGAAACAATCGCTTGTCGATCAGCGCGAAGTGGGAATCGATACGAAAGATTTTTCCTCCGCATTACAGTCTGCATTTCGTGAAGACGTCGATGTGCTCCTGGTGGGCGAGATGCGCGGACCAGAAACCATGTCAGCTGCGGTAACGGCAGCTGAAACAGGACATCTTGTGTTTTCAACCTTGCATACCAACAACGCCGCACAAACTATTGATCGCATCATTGACACCTTCCCGGGAGGCCAGCAAGATCAGATACGACTGCAGCTCGCTTCATCTCTGGCAGGGATCTTCTCCCAACGTCTCATTCCTCGCATTTCGGGCGGTCTCATTCCTGCGTATGAACTTCTCATCAACAACAAGGCAGTCGCAAATTTAATCCGTGAGAAACGTACGCACGAACTCAATACCGTGATTGAGACAAGTTCGACAGAGGGGATGATCGATATGAATCGTTCACTTTCAGAATTGGTTGCGCGCGGAGAGATCACACCCGAGAGCGCGTATCAGTATTCGTTGAACCCGAATGTCTTGCAGAAACTTCTCTAAGTATGGCGTTGTTTAGCTACACTGCACTGGATGAACAAGGCAATGAAAGGCATGGCACGATTGATGCTGTCAACATGGATATTGCGATTGCTGCTCTGCAGCGGCGTGGGCTCATCATCTCGGGTATTGACGCGCAGGAAAGCACATCTATTTTTGGGAAGAAGTTTGATCTTTTTGATCGCATTTCTAATGCTGACGTCGTCATGCTTAGTCGCCAGATCACGACGCTGTTTGAGGCGCAAGTTTCTGCGCTTCGCGCCTTTCGTCTCTTGGCTGCCGAAGCGCGTACGCCTGCGTTGGGAGAGAAGCTGACCGCTATTGGGAACGACCTGCAGAGCGGGAGTTCAATTTCGGCCGCCCTGGGGAAGCACCCAGGGGTTTTCTCGATATTTTATGTAAACATGGTGCGCGCAGGAGAGGAGTCGGGGAAGCTCGATGAGACATTTGCATTTCTTGCCGATTATTTGGATCGAAACTACGAACTCAATCAAAAAGCTCGAAATGCGCTCATCTACCCGGCATTCGTCATGGGCACGTTTGCTGTTGTAATGGTCTTGATGATGACGCTCGTTATTCCGAACCTTGCAGACATGCTCTCTGAGGTCGGACAGGACATACCGCTCTATACAAAAATTGTGATTGGAATTTCTCAGTTCGTTACGCAGTATCTTATCCTCCTCATCATATTGCTTGCTGTCGGTGGTTCTTTTCTTTTTCGTTTTTCACGCACGCCATCGGGAAAAGAAATGCTCTCAAGGGCACGCCTTGAAATTCCAGCGATAGGGGGTATCTATAAGAAGATATTTCTCTCACGTCTTACAGACAACCTCTCGACGATGCTTCGGAGCGGGATTCAGATATTGCGTGGCATTGAAATCACCGGTTCGGTTGTGGGGGACCCTGTTTTTGAAAAAATACTTGCAAATGTCGCTAGGGATGTAAAAGGCGGCCTCCCGCTTTCGGAGGCATTTCGCAAACACCCCGAGATTCCTGGTATCGTCGTTGCTATGGTGAAGATTGGCGAAGAGACGGGTAATATGGGAAAAATTTTGGAAACTATGGCGCTATTTTATCGTCGCGAGGTCAGTAACGCCGTCGACACGTTGGTCGGTCTGATCGAGCCGCTTATGATCGTCGTTCTAGCCTTAGGTGTAGCCATTCTTCTCGCTTCGGTGCTTCTCCCTATCTACAACATCGCGTCGAGCTTCTAAACTCTCCCGCGAGGGAGCCCGCCGTAGGAGGATTGCGCAAGTAATACAGGCTTTTCTAGGCACACACGTACTCGTGTGTGCACGACCCTTCTCATATCGGCTTCGCCGACATTCGAGCCCTTCGGGCGCCTCACGGCGGGGTCGGTTATCCACACCCGAAATTGCTCTGCCGGAGACAGGGTATACAATTGGCATACGCATTATTTGCAGTCGATTTAATGGTTAACGCACTATAGTATTTATGAACAAGTCTTATACGAGAGGTTTTACCTTGATTGAACTTCTGGTCGTGATCGCTATTATCGGCATTCTTTCTTCTATTGTGTTGGCCTCTCTCAACAGCGCCCGCCAAAAGGGTCGCGATGCTCGCCGTATTTCCGACATCAAACAGCTCCAGCTGGCCAACGAGCTCTATTATGACGCTAATGGAGCATACGCATTTACAACGGATCTACTCGTTGCCGGAGGATATATCGCCGCAGTACCAACAGACCCTCAGACCCTAGTTGCCTACTCATATGCACCACTTCAGGGGAGCGCTGCATCTGCAGCGACTTGCGCCGCATACCACATTGGCGCGACGCTTGAACAAGGCACACACTCTGTCTTGCAGAGCGATGCGGACGGAGTTATTGGTGGTACATACGGTGTCTCCAATGGCAATGGACCCGTCTGTGTGATTGGTGGAGTTACGCCCACAGATTTCTCAGGCGCTGATTCTGTCTACGACGTGAAGCCGTAATTACCTTTACGTCTCGCAAAACAAAACGCCGCGTCAGACGCGGCGTTTTGTGTAGGCAGAAGGTAGTCGTAGAACGTAGATAGTCGTAGACTACTTGCTATACTCTCATCAATGCTTTTAGCGTTCCTATTTAGCACGTTTGGCCTCATTGTCGGGAGTTTCCTCAACGTGCTCATCATCCGTCACGGGGCCCGCTCGCTCGGAGGGAGGAGCGCCTGTATGGGATGTGGAGCGCAGCTCAAATGGTACGACATGATCCCTGTCGTCTCATGGGTTGTTTTGCGGGGGAAATGTCGCCGCTGCCATACGCATATCTCGATACAATACCCAATCGTCGAAGTCACCACCGCGATTTTGTTTGCCGTCATCGGATATGCAATACCGCTTGCAGCGTTTCCAGGAATTCTCCCGCTCGTTGCCGTGTACCTTGCGATTGCCGCGCTTATCATTGCGATTGCCGCGTATGATATTCGCCACACCATTATTCCCGATCCATGGGTGTGGTCGTTTAATGCGCTCGCCTTCATTTCGCTCTTTTTATTTCCGCTACCAGCTACCAGCTACCAGCTACCAGCTCTTCTCGCCGGCCCTATCGCGGCCTCCCCACTCTTTGCTCTATGGCTCTTTTCGCGTGGAGCGTGGATGGGATTGGGAGATGCAAAACTCGCGCTCGGGATCGGCTGGCTCTTAGGCCCAACGCTTGGGATCACGGCGGTGTTTTTTGCATTTGTTGTTGGAGCGATAATATCTGTTGGCATCCTCATTCCTCTTCCTCACCTTATCCGCTTTTTCGGGATTTCCTCTCTGGAAAAACCCGGCGGAGGGTTTACAATGAGAAGCGAAATCCCATTCGGGCCGTTTCTCATATTTAGTTGCATACTCATATGGCTTTCACTTCTATACGACATCGATCCAAACTACGGATTCGGGCATTTACTCTTATTGAACTTCTCGCTGTAACCGGGATAATGGTGGTGATCACGGCTGTTGTTTTGGTAAACAATGGCAAGTTTGGTGGTGTAGTGCGACTCCAAAATCTTGCATACGACATGGCGCTTTCAATACGACAGGCGCAAGTGTACGGCATATCGGTAGCGCGTTTTGGAGATGATACCTTTGATGCGGGGTATGGAATGCACTTCGACATTTCGAGCCCCACGACGTACGCGCTTTTTGCCGATGCGCTCGACGAAGAAAACGGTTTGTATGATTGCGATGATCCTATTAATCCAACCCCGGACAATTGTGAGCTCGTCGAGACGACAACTATAACGGGTAAGAACAGCATCATTGATTTGTGTACGACATCATCAAGCGGCGCTGAAACCTGTGGAGTAGCAAAAGTCGATGTGGTCTTCATACGCCCTGAGCCCGATGCTTGGATCAGTGTCTCGGATAATTCATGCATATTAAACAATAATTTATGCCAAAAGAGTGCGCGCATCAAGCTCAGCTCTCCTCGAGGTGACACGATAAGTATCGTGATCGACGCAAACGGGCAGATATCAGTAAAGCGACCAAACCAATAGTATGAGGAAACAGTTGCCAGGTGTCAGGTGTCAGCTTTCAGGGAGGAATCGCAAGCATTTTGTATTTCCCTGGAACCTGAAACCTAGAACCTATAACCTATCTCGCGGTTTCACCCTTGTCGAAATGATCGTCGCGGTTGCGCTCTTTTCTGTTGTCATGCTTGTTTCCGTGAGCACATTGCTCGCCCTTGTGAATGCAAATCGTAAAGCGCAGGCGCTACAGTCAGTTATCAATAATCTCAGCATCGTGCTCGATGGTTTGGTGCGTTCTGCGCGCATGGGGAGTTCGTATAACGGATACGGAACTAACCTCTCGTTGTGTGGAGGGAATAGTGGTGGCTCGAGAGATTGTACTGGTGGCGGAAGAGCCTTTTCTTTTAGACCCTATAATGCCACTCAGGCAGATCCTCCGTGGGTTTATCGGTATGATTCCGTTAATAAAAGGCTTTTGAGATCTGTAGGCGGTAATGGTGCTACCACCCTCACGGCCCCAGAAGTAATCATTGACGACATGAAATTCTATGTAGTGGGTACGACAGTTGGAGATAATATCCAGCCAAAAGTAGTGATTATCATCAAGGGGAGTGCTGGCGCTCCGGGCACTTCCGCGCGCACGACATTCCATATTCAGGCGACCGCCGTGCAACGCTCTCTAGATTTATGAAAAGAAGAGGATTTACACTCATAGAAACATTGGTAGCGATTTCGCTCCTTTCGGTCGCGATTGTTACGCCGATGTCACTTGCGTCGCAGAGTCTCGCGGCTGCGTACTATTCTCGCGATCAGGTTACGGCGTACCACCTTGCTCAAGAAGCGATAGAAACTCTACGAAGTATTCGCGACGGTCGGATTCTGGGGATTGCTCTGACCGGAGTTACTCTCGATATTTTTGATCCTAGTATTATTCCGATTGATGAACCGTTTCGGATTGACGTGCGCCTCAATCCGACTCATTCCGATGCCATTGTTGAATGCTCTGAGGATGGAGGAACGTGTATCTCTCTGCAAACCAACGGCACGTTGTATGGATATAGACCTACTAGTGACCCTAGTGACACGGGTTGGACAACTACCCGCTTTACACGCACGGTGAGGGTGTCGGCTGTCGGAGTCAACGAATTTCGCGTGACGGTTACGATCACGTGGCAGACAGGGGCTTTCAAGGTTCGTACCTTCAGCATATCTGAAAACATGTATCGTTGGACAAAAGATAGCGTAAGCCAGACATGAATATGAGAAAACAGAGAATTGGTGTTCGGAACAAGGTGCGTGCGCAGCGCGGGTTTACGCTCCTTCTTGCCGCGCTCGTCGCTTCGGTAGTGCTCGCGCTCGGCGCCTCCATTTTCCAGATCGCGCAGAAGCAGCTCGTCCTCTCAAGTCTCGGCCGCGATTCACAATTTGCGTTTTACGCAGCAGACACTGCTGTAGAGTGCGCTCTCTATTGGGATTTTCGATTTGACTATTTTGCACAGACTACTCCAGATGACGTGGACCCAAAATGTGATGACTTAGACATGAATGTGCAGTTTCCAGATGGTGGTCCCCCGTATTCATATCCATACATACTGAAATCAGCCAAGATGGATTTCTTTCGGGATGTTTCTCCTGGAGGAAGATACTGCGCGCAGATTTCTGTGACAAAAACGCTGAACCCGAGTACAAATTCTGTGGAAACTCTCATCCATGCCGACGGATATAGCGTGGATTGCGCGGGTATTCTCACTTCGGATCACGCTCTGCAGCGTTCCGTCGAGCTTAGGTATTAAAACCCTTCTGGTATCATGGCGGGATGTCTCAGATCCCTCCTGATGTACGAGCACGGTATGAAAAGCTCAAGCGGACGATCAATCGCCTTCGGATTTTGTACCATGTCCACGATACAGAAGAGATTTCTGCGGAGGCACTCGACTCTTTGAAGCATGAGCTCTCAGAGATTGAACGGGCGTATCCTTCTCTCATTGCTCCGGATTCTCCGACGCAGCGGGTGGCGGGGAAGGCGCTCCCCGAGTTCAAGAAAGTTCGTCACAAAGTCTCGCAGTGGTCATTCAACGATTGTTTTACAGAAGATGAACTTCGTGATTTTGATACCCGCGTCAAGAAATTTTTGCGCCCGCGCTTCGGCCTTGTACAGCCGACGTATTTATGCGAACTAAAGATCGACGGCCTCAAGATCGTTTTCGAATACAAAAAAGGGATTCTCACAACAGCCGCGACGCGGGGGAATGGAGAAGTGGGGGAAGATGTAACACAAAACATCCGCACGATAGATTCCGTGCCCCTATCGCTTACGCGCCCGATCGACATCATCGTGGAGGGCGAAGTATGGATGAGCGCCAAGAATCTAGAGCGATTGAACCGTGAGCGTGAAAAAGAAGGTGAGCAGCTTTTTGCGAATCCACGGAATGTCGCAGCGGGCTCTATCCGGCAGCTCGACCCTTCGGTCACGGCGAGTAGGAAGCTCGATGTGTATATATATGATGTTGCGGCAACGTCAGAGCAATTTCCCCCCACGCAAGAGGAGGAGCTTGAGTATCTGCGCGAGCTTGGGTTTAAGGTCAACCCGCATCACAAAACGACTAAGGGTATCGATGGAGCGCTCGATTTCTGGAATGCTTGGAAAGATCGTGGGCGCGCACAAGAGTACTGGGTTGATGGTGTAGTGGTGAAGGTAAATGAAAAAGAGTATCAGGAGGTTCTGGGTTACACGGGGAAGGCGCCACGATTTACCATCGCATTCAAATTCCCGGCGGAACAGGTGACGACGACGCTAGAAGACATTATCTTTCAGGTAGGCCGTACCGGTGTTGTAACTCCGGTCGCGCATCTCCGCCCCGTTTCTGTCGCGGGCACGGTCGTCTCGCGGGCGACCCTCCACAATGAAGATGAGATACATCGCCTCGATGTCCGCATTGGGGATACCGTCATTCTCCAGAAAGCAGGGGATGTGATACCAGAAGTGCTGCAAGTCGTGAAAGAATTGCGCCCGAAAGGGGCAAAAATCTTCGTGTGGCCGAAGCATGTTCCTGCGTGCGGGGGAGATGGCCGTATCGAGCGCATTCCAGGGCAGGTTGCGTGGCGCTGCGTTGATAGAAAGTCACCCGAGCGCGTGCGGCGCGCATTTGAATACTTCGTCTCGAAGAAGGCACTTGATATCGATGGGGTAGGGAAAAAAGTAGCAAGACTCCTCATGGATCACGGCCTCGTGGATTCCTTCGACGATCTCTTCACGCTCACAGAAGGAGATTTTCTCGCCCTCCCTGGGTTTGCTGAAATTTCTGCGAAGAATGCGATCGTGTCGATTGGGAACGCGGCGAAAAATGTGCCTCTCGCACGATTAATCACTGCGCTCTCGATCGATCATGTGGGGGAAGAGACTGCGCGTGACCTTGCTCTACATTTCGGTACTCTTGAGAAACTTCGGAGAGCAAAAAGGGAAGAGCTGGAAGCAATAGACAGCATCGGGGCTATCATTGCACAATCTCTGTACGCATGGTTTGCGGACAAGAGAAATACGGAGATGCTTGATCGCCTCCTCAGACACATAACGATTGCAACGTCGAGTGCGACCCGTCGCACACTGCCGCTCGCGGGTAAAACCTTCGTGCTTACGGGCACGCTCAAATCTTTATCGCGCGATGACGCGGCCGAGCACATCCGCGCTTTAGGCGGCAAAGTAGCTAGTTCTGTCTCCAAGAAGACGACTGCCGTCATCGCGGGAGAGGAGGCTGGCTCAAAACTTGACACGGCGCAGGAGCTTGGTGTCGCGGTGCTGACAGAACATGAATTTCTCCGTATGATAGGGGAATGACTGGCACAAAGGTAGATATAACGGCTCTCGCGAAGCTTGCTCGATTGGATGTCTCTGAAGAAGAGCTTTTGAGATTGGAGAAAGAGATTCCAGATATTCTTAAATTTGTTGAGGCGATCCAAAGAGCGCATACAGGGAAGGAAGAGGATGCGCCAACACTTCGGAATGTCATGCGTGCGGACGAAGATCCCCATGAGAGCGGTGTCTTTTCCGAAAAGCTTCTGGAAGCGGCTCCGGCGCGTGTGGGGGATCGTATTGCAGTGAAACAGGTGATCTCGAGAAAGAAATAGTATGGATCTTTCTACACTTACGATTGCAGAAGCGCGACGTGCGTTGGACGCAAAGGAATATTCTGCGCTCGAACTCACCAATGCGTACCTTGAGGCGATAGCGAAGAAAGACCCAGAAATCCATGCGTACCTCGAGGTGTGGGCGGATTCTGCACGAGCGGAGGCGAAAAAGGCAGACGAAATGATAGCGCGTGGGGGGGCGATGCCGCTCACCGGGATCCCACTTGCGATCAAAGACAACATTCTCATCGAAGGTCGTGTCGCAAGCGCTGCATCGAAGATCCTCGAGCAGTATCGCGCATCGTACGATGCGACGGTCATTTCAAAACTCAAAATACAGGGGGCGGTGTTTCTCGGCCGCACCAACATGGACGAATTTGCCATGGGAAGCTCGACCGAGAATTCTGCCTACGGTCCGACCAAGAATCCTCTGGATCTGAAGCGAGTACCCGGTGGCTCGTCTGGCGGCTCCGCTGCTGCGGTCGCTGGAAATCTGGCGCTCGCAGCTCTCGGATCTGATACCGGAGGTTCTATACGACAACCCGCCGCACATACGGGCCTCGTCGGTCTGAAACCAACCTATGGGGCCGTATCGCGCTCTGGATTGATTGCCATGGGATCCTCGCTCGACCAAATCGGCCCTCTTGCAAAAACGGTCGCGGATGCCCGCACGGTATACAACGTGATTCTAGGGTATGACGAAAAAGACAGCACTTCTCTTCCGAACACATCGGCAGAGGCAACACGCACACGGCCACGTGTGCTTGGTGTGCCGCGAGCTTTTTTGCAAAAAGGAGTTGATGTCGATCTTCTCGTGGTGTTTGAAAAGACGCTCGATGGTTTGAAAAAGGCGGGCTACGAGATTCGCGATATTGAAATGCCAACCCTTCCCTATGGGCTTGCCGTTTATTACATACTCATGCCAGCAGAAGTTTCTACAAATCTTGCGCGACTCGATGGTATTCGATACGGGTTGTCGATTTCAGCGGATACGATAGGGGAAGTGTACTCAAAGACAAGAGCTGCTGGTTTTGGTCCCGAGACGCGGCGCAGGATTCTCGTAGGAACATTCGTCCTCTCTTCAGGGTATGCGGATGCGTACTATCGCCAAGCTCGTGCCGTACGCTCGGTTATCAAAGACGAATTTCGTCTTGCGTTTGAACAGGTCGATGCGGTCGTGATGCCGACGACTCCTGCCCCGGCATTTGTACTTGGCACGAAGACAGGCGATCCGCTTGCGATGTATGCAGAAGATATTTTCGCCGTGCCGGTGAATCTTGCGGGTGTGCCAGCGATATCGGTGCCTTCGGGGAGCGTTGTACGCGATGGGGTCACTCTTCCCGTTGGTTTTCAGATTGTTGGAGCGTGGGGGAGAGAAGAGTCTTTGTTTACAATCGCGGAGAATATCGAACGAACGTAGTATAATCCCACAATGGAACCGACTACAGGAAGCTCTCTCGGGTGGGCGCTTTGGTTTGTAGGCGAGGTAGCTTTCAAATGGATACCTGGCGCTGTTGTGACAGTTGTGGGTACGGGAGCGCCTCTTCCAGAGGGGGTCTCGTCTCCCATGGCCTCAGTAATTACCACGCCGGTCACTGCGCCCCAGATTGTCAGTTATCTCCAGATGGCCTCTGCGCCAGGCGTGTACGAAATATTGTTCCAGCGATGGAGTGTATTTGTAGCGATTTCTCTCATGGTCTCGTTGTGTCTCACGGCGCTCATCATCTATTGTTGCATCCGCGTCTTCCAGATTCGGCAAATCGAGAATCGCCGGTTTGAAGCAGCGCAGAGTACGATAGTCGCGCAAGATCTTCCGAAGACTCAGCTGCGGTGGCACAGGGTACTCGAACAGGCGAATTCAGATTCGGAAAAATCGGCCCGGCTCGCTATTCTCGAAGCCGACATAATGTTGAATGAGCTACTCGATGTTTTGGGATACAGGGGCGAAACAATGGGTGACAAGATGCGCGGCGTTGATCGTGCGAATTGGAATACGATCGATCTCGCGTGGGAGGCGCACCGAATTCGCAATAAGATTGCTCACGAAGGGGATGCGCACCGCGTTACGGCGCGCGAGGCGCGCCGTGTCATCGCACTGTACGAGCGAGTTTTCAAAGAATTTAATTTTGTTGAGTGAGCGGATCGCGATGTTTTGATTAGCGACGTAGAGCGAGTGAAATGAAAATGTAATCATTTTCATTTCCGAGCCGAGGAGCTAACACAGGGTCGAATATCCCGCGACTTGTTGCGGGTGAGAATGCGCGAAGCGCATTCTCATGCGGAGCTTGCTCCGCGATATGAATACCATTTATTGCACCTCCCCCTCGCTCGTAGTACATTGGTGAAAGCGGGGTGGAGCAGTAGTAGCTCGTGAGGCTCATAACCTCAAGGTCGCGGGTGCAATTCCCGCCCCCGCAACAAGTACAGCAAAGAATCCGCCTCGTGCGGATTTTTTGCTGTGCTCTGAAGTGCGGGGGAGCGAAGTGCCTACGCACTTCGCGTCGGGAATTGCAAGGCGCAGCGATGTTGCAGCGAGTACGCTGCGACCGCGAGCCAGGGTCGTGAAATCTTTTGTGCGACGGCACAAGAAATATTCCTGACCAATTCCCGACCCCGCAACAAGTCAAAAGCAAAGCGCCCACGAAGGGCGTTGTGCTTTTGCTTGAGGGGGCAGAGTTCCTGCGCGCTTAAGATTCTCTGATTGCTGCTATCACGATCTCGAGGATTACAAAGAATGCGAACAAAAGAAAGGCGAGGAGAAGTTGCTTCCAAGTTCCGTTCAAGAGGGCGGTACCAATAGAATAAATAAGATAGATTGCGGATAGCGCGAGGAGAACGGAATTAACCTGCATGACATTGTGCCACATAGTGATGAGGGTATCACGGACAATATTAAGGGGGATAGGAAGATGGACACACATATACGCGTTATATACAATATGATACATGGCAAAATCAAAAGAGAGACTTCGCGCGAGGGTCTTGCGAAAAAGTGGTTGGAGTATACGAAGTATTGCGAAAGAGCTGCATGTCTCAAAAGCCAGCGTTAGTGTGTGGTGCGGTGATATTGTACTCACAAATGCACAAACCCTCTTACTTGTGAAGCGTGCCGAAGGCGGTGTTCGACGCGGTCAACTTGAAGGAGCGGCGACTAATCGACGGAAGAAAGAAGATGCCATTGCTCAGTTTCGTGTTGCAGCCCAGCGCGATCTCAAAAATCTGAGTTCTCGCGAGATTCTACTTGCAGGACTCGGTGTTTATTGGGGGGAGGGAATTAAAGGCAAGGGTACAGTTGCAATCGCAAATTCAGATCCAAAGATTATATTTTTTATGTTCCAGTGGTTTCGTACGATGTTTGAAATTCCCAAAGAGATGTTTCGACCCCAAATATTCATAAATGAGATGCATCGGTCAAGGGAACATATCGTTCAGGAGTTTTGGTCTAAGCTCCTTGGTCTGCCGGATACACAGTTTCGAAAAGTTGTATTCATAAAAGTCAAAAATAAGAAGGTTTACGAAAATCACAATTCGTATTATGGTGTATTAGCGCTTCGGGTGCGGAAAGGAACAAGTCTAAAATATCGAGTTCTCGCTTATTTAGATGTACTAGGGGCGTATCACAAGAAGCCGACGTAGCTCAGTGGTGGAGCGAGCCCTTCATAAGGGCTAGGTCGCAGGTTCGATCCCTGCCGTCGGCATTCGCGATTTTGATTGATAGAGTCAGGTTTTTCAAGTATTGTATGTCTGTTGCGGGCGTAGCTCAGCTGGTTAGAGCGTTCCCCTGTCACGGGAAAGGTCGCCGGTTCGAATCCGGTCGCTCGCGCATCGCCAAAACGGACCCACTTATACGGGTCCGTTTTGTTGATATTGTTCGTGGAAATAAGGAGTAGCGTGTTATTATGCTGGCATATGGACAACTCCTCAGGAGGGAAGCAGATGGAAGGAAAGATGGAGCAGGCGAAAGGATTTGCGTCCGAGCGTTTGACACCCGAGACACTGAATCAGTACTGGAGTGAAATTGCAGCTCTGGAAATCAATGGTCTTGATAAAGAAGAAGGTCGCTCGTTTGGAGAAAGGAAAGATGAGATCAGAGATCTGTACGAGAAATATCTGGGCCCAGGCAAGCAGGGAGAGTTGTTTGTCCTGAAGAAGGATGGAAAAATCGTGGCGTTTTTGGCAATTGAGAAGTTTGTTGCCGAACACAAAGCAGAAGTTCGACAATTTCGACTCTCAGGAGCTCATTCACAAGTGCGTGTTCTCCAAGAGATTTTCCATTTTGCCCAGGAGTTCTTACAGGGGCATGGGTATTACCGTGCCGTTATAGAGGACGAAGGAGTACGTGGTGCGGTCGGGAAAATGGCGCAGCACTTTCCTCGATTCTTGAAGATGCAGAAGTCTGCTGCAAACGATAACGAGCCGCCCAGCGCTTCCTTAGAGAAAGCGGCATAAGTGGTAAGATTTTCTCATGCGGACTCCGCGCGAAATATACAAGGCATACAACATAATGCCGAATTTACAACTGCACCAAGTGCGGGTCGCGGCTGTCGCGAAATTAGTATGTGATCGATTTACGAAACCAATCGGTACGAATGATGTCGTCTTGGAATGTCTTTTTCACGACATGGGCAACATCGTCAAATTTGACCTCGCATATTTTCCGGAATTTGTGCAGCCCGAAGGATTAGAGTACTGGGAATCGGTACAAGCGGATTTCATAAAAAGATATAGTAGTGAGCAGCATGCCGTGAATGCGGCGATTGCCCACGAAATTGGTTTGTCGGCAGAGATTATCGATATCATGAATGCGAGTGGCTTTTCCCGTGTTGGTAATATCCTTGAGACAGGATCAATTGAACTGAAAGTATGTCAGTACGCTGATCTGCGTGTAGGGCCCCATGCCATCGTCTCGCTTGAAGAACGGCTCACAGATTTTAGCCGACGCTACGCGGGGAAGGGGGGCTCTGTGCATGCGGATGTTCTGCCCCTCTGTAGAGAGCTGGAGCGGCAAATTTTTGCCAATGCAAGCATCAAACCAGAAGAGATCAATGATGCTTCTGCTGTGCCGATCATCGAGAAATTGTGGGAGTATCCTGTTGCGTGATAGTATCGTTTTGTCGCCGATGTAGCTCAGTTGGTAGAGCACGTCCTTGGTAAGGACGAGGTCTCCGGTTCAATCCCGGACATCGGCTCCCTGATACAATTCAGGAGCGCCGAGATAGCTCAGTTGGTAGAGCAATGCTTTCGTAAAGCATAGGTCCCGGGTTCGAATCCCGGTCTCGGCTCAATCAAAAAGTCGACCTACTCTTCTTCTACACTCTTGATTTCGGGTTTCAGGAGTTCGAATAGATCAATATTCAGCGGATCGGTGAGTTCGTGAATGATGTTCACGAGCCGTTTGCCCATAATGTGTTGGACATTTACTTCGTTCAAATATAGGAGGTAGCCATAATCCGTACCTTTGTACTCTTTGATTTGATAGAGACTCTTCGGATTCAGTGATATTCCTGCTCGTTCTAAGGCTGCTCTATCGAAATCCGTCCCGACTTTGAGGCGAACGATCGCATCTGGGTACGGCTTCCATCGATTAGGCGATTCGGTTTTTGGGTCCAGCCAGTTTCGGAATTTTCCAGACAGGCCTTCACTCATGAGAAAAACAGTACCACAAAGC
Source organism: uncultured Candidatus Saccharibacteria bacterium (assembly GCA_964350885.1). GTDB lineage: Bacteria > Patescibacteriota > Minisyncoccia > Phycocordibacterales > UBA2100 > UBA10103. The sequence goes on along the minus strand of CAYGKV010000004.1, from coordinate 25,101 downwards.
TCCCTGCTATACTACAGGCATGCGGCAAAAAGGTGCGATTGAAGCGAGAATTCAAGAAATAGAGGCGCTGATGGGCGACTCGGACTTTTGGAGCGATAAAGAAAAGGCACAAGCTGTGCTGAAAGAATATCAAGACTTGAAAACCAAGCTCGCGGGCGGTGGCGGGTACGATAAAAGCGATGCGCTCATCACTATTGTCTCCGGCGCAGGAGGCGACGATGCGGAGGATTTTTCGAGGATTCTCTTTGATATGTATAAGAAATACGCTGCGGGGAAAGGGTGGAACACGGGGCTCATCGCCTCGAACGAAAATTCTATGGGAGGCTACCGAAGTATTTCATTTGAAGTAGATGGCGCCGGAGCGTATGGCGCTCTCAAACACGAAGCGGGGGTGCACCGGCTCGTGCGGATGTCGCCATTTAATTCCGCAGGGAAGCGGCAGACCTCTTTTTCTCTCGTCGAAGTGCTGCCCAAGTTGCCTGACCAGGGCGATCTGCATATTCCGGACACGGATCTTGAGATCACGGTAGCGCGATCGGGTGGTCCAGGGGGGCAAAACGTGAACAAGCGCGACACCGCGGTGCGCATGACACACAAACCATCCGGCTTCTCCGTACACGTTACTTCCGAGCGCAGTCAATTGCAAAATCGCGAGAAGGCGCTCGAAATGCTTCGCGGCAAGCTCTATCGATTGCGTGAAGAGCAGCAAAAGGCAGAATCACGAGGACTCTCTGTAGCTGCAAACACAAAAATCGAGTGGGGAAGCCAGATTCGTTCGTACACACTGCACCCCTATCAATTGGTGAAGGATCATCGCACGGACCACGAGCGTCGCGATGTCGACAAAGTACTAAACGGCGACATCCAGAGCTTTGTTGATGCGGAAAAGAATTTGGAAGGGGCGATGTCCGCGGTATAATGACACCTTCAAACTCATCCCCCCAAACCTCATTCATGATTTATTTCGACAAAGTCACAAAAGTATACATCGATGGTGTGCCGCCGGCGGTGGCGGACGTTACGCTCGGGGTGGAACCTGGAGAATTTGTCTCCATCGTAGGGCATTCCGGAGCAGGAAAGACGACACTTCTCAAGATGCTTTTTGCGGAAGTTGTGCCGACCGAAGGCACGGTGTATTTTGGGTCTCACGACATAGGGGGATTGTCTGTAAACGACCTCCTGAAGCTTCGTCGGAAGATTGGTACAGTGTTCCAGGATTTCCGCCTGCTGCCCACAAAGAATGTGTATGAGAATATCGCGTTTGCGCTTGAGGTTGCTGGACGATCCGACGAAGATATTGCGGGCGATGTCCCCCATGTGCTCGACCTCGTAGGCCTTTCGGACAAAATGTGGGTATTCCCGCACCAGCTTTCGGGCGGAGAGCAGCAGCGGGTGGCCATCGCGCGTGCCATTGTGAACCAGCCGGATGTCCTTATCGCAGATGAGCCGACGGGCAACTTGGACCCCGTGAATGCGCACGACGTGGTCAGGATACTCAAGAAGATCAATGACCTGGGAACAACGGTCCTTCTCACGACACACAACAAATCGATCGTTGACTCGGTCGGTCGGCGCGTCATCACCATGGATCAAGGTCGTATTGTCCGCGACGATAAAGAAGGGAAATACTCGTTGTAGAATACAGATATGTCCTACTGGAGTACAGGAAAGCGGGTAGCACGATATGGCTTCGTGGGTTTTGTCCGCAACGGATTTGTTTCCCTCGCGGGGGTTCTCATCATGACAATTACGCTCTTTGTTGTTGCGGGGCTCATGATCTTCGGTGCAGCTCTAAATTCGGTATTAAAACAATTAACCGACAAAGTAGATGTGACCGTCTATTTTACGATTAGTGCCACTGAGGGTCAGATTATGGAGATGCAAAAAACGATCTCGACGCTCCCGCAGGTTGCTTTTGTCCGATACGTGTCGCGCGAGGAGGCACTTGCCCAGTTTCAGGCACGTCATCAGAATGATCAGTTGACGATGCAGGCCCTTGAAGAGCTTGGCGCAAACCCTTTGGGCGCATCTCTTGAGATTCGTGCGAAAGAAACGTCGCAGTATGAAGCGATAGCGAAGTACCTTGATGCTCAGCAGGCGACGCGAACGAATGGGGGCGCAGCGATCGAAAAAGTGAATTTTTATCAAAACAAGACCGCGATCGATCGCTTGACGAACATCATAGAGACTTCAAAGAGGATTGGTATTGCGATTTCCATAATCCTCGGACTTGCTTCGCTTCTCATCGCATTCAACACCATCCGTCTCGCGATTTACACCGCTCGAGACGAAATTGGCGTCATGAATTTGGTCGGTGCTTCACGATGGTTTGTGCGCGGCCCTTTCATGATTGCCGGTATTTTGTATGGAGCCATTTCAGGCATCATCGTACTTCTCTTCTTGTATCCGCTCACGTTGTGGTTGGGGCCAGGGACTGAGCGGTTTTTGGGCTCGTTCAATGTATTTAGTTACTTTATCAGCGCATTTCCGACCCTTTTTGTCGTGATAATGGGTTCTGGAATCGCCCTAGGTGCTTTGTCCAGTTATCTCGCAGTTCGTAGGTACCTCAACGCATGATACGCTAGGAGTATGAAACGCGCGCGCGGAGGCCATAAATATATTTTCGTCGTGGGTGGCGTCATGTCCGGAGTGGGAAAGGGAACCGCAACGGCATCAATAGGAAAACTTCTTACTGCACGCGGACTCTCAGTCAATCTTGTAAAAATCGATCCATATCTGAATGTCGATGCGGGCACGATGAATCCGACAGAACACGGCGAGGTGTTTATCCTCGATTGCGGTCTTGAGACCGATCAGGACATGGGCAACTACGAGCGATTCTCCGGCCGTGATCTGGGTCCAGAAGATTACATGACGAGCGGGATGGTCTACAAGGCGGTAATTGAACGCGAACGCAACCTCGGGTACGGCGGGAAGTGTGTCGAAGCGATACCGCACGTGCGGGATGAGATTGTCGAACGCTTGGAGCGCTCTGCGCGCATGGCGAAATCCGACGTAACCGTCGTGGAGATCGGAGGCACGCTTGGCGATTTTTCAAACGCTCTCTTCATTGATGCGGCGCGTATCATGCACCTCAAACATCCAGCAGATGTCCTTTTTGTCATGGTGTCGTACCTCCCGGTGCCAAACGCTATTGGAGAAATGAAAACAAAGCCAACACAAAACGCCGTACGTCAGCTCAACGCATACGGAGTTCAGCCGGATGTCATCATTGCCCGCTCAACGCACACGCTAGACAAAAAACGCAAAGAGAAGCTCGCGATATGGTGCAACGTGCACGCAGAGCACATCATCTCTGCACCTGACGTTGATTCTATTTACGACATACCACTCAATTTTGAGCGTGACAAGCTCTCTGAAATCCTCATGAGCCTCTTGGGAAAGCGTGCGAAACAAACACCTGATTTTTCTGAGTGGAAATCTTTTGTTGAACATGCCCACAACGGTAAGGGGGTCGTGAAGATTGGCATTGTCGGTAAATATTTCGATACGGGAGATTTCATGCTCTCTGATGCGTATTTTTCTGTTATTGAAGCGATCAAATTTTCCGCCTACGCGCATGGCGTAAAGCCGGAGATCACGTGGATCAATGCCAAAGAGATACAAGACGGGACGCTTCCACTCGCGTCACTGGGGGAATATGACGGTATTATAGTGCCCGGCGGATTTGGAGAAACGGGCATAGAAGGCAAGATCATGACGGCGCAGTATGCTCGTGAACACTCCATTCCGTATTTCGGGCTTTGCTACGGGCTCCACATGCTCGTCATAGAGTATGCGCGGCACATGCTTGGCCTCAAGGATGCAAACACGACCGAGATCAATCCTAAGACTCCGCATCCCGTGATCGATATCCTTCCCGAGCAACGCGCGAAACTTGCCAAAAAAGATTACGGAGGCTCGATGCGCCTCGGTGCGTATCCGTGCATCCTCGATAAGGGTACGATTGTCAGAGAGGCATACGGCTCGGACGAGATTTCCGAGCGTCACCGCCATCGGTATGAAATCAATCCGGCGTATGTCGAGAGGCTTACGGCAGGCGGGCTTGTATTTTCGGGCAAATCTCCCGACGGTAAGCTCATGGAGATTGCCGAGCTTCCAAAGAGCGTGCACCCATTTTTCCTCGGTACGCAATTCCATCCTGAGCTTAAGGCCCGCCCGCTTTCTCCGCACCCTTTGTTCAGCGCATTCATCAAGGCGGCGATTGGACGGAGGCCGTCTACAGGTGCCTCTCATGAGCGATAGGCCCATGAGCGTATCATTGAGGCTCGTCTCACTCAATGTCGAACGCTCGAGACATATCGACTTGGTACTACCGTTCTTACGCTCGCAATCATCAGACGTTGTGTGCCTCCAGGAACTTCTCGAGGCCGATGTTCCCACCATCTCCGAAGCCCTCGGTGCTACATGCGATTTTATCCCTATGGCGCGGCACATTGGAGAGGAATCGCCACAAATTTTCGGTGTCGGCATCTTCTCGAAGCTACCTGTCCGTGACCGGGGTGTTCTGTTCTATCGGGGAGATCCTGCGCGTATCCCCGAGCTCGATCAGAGCGATGAGAAAACCTACAACAATAAGAATTTCCCGCTCGTGTGGTGCGATGTAGAAAAAGAAGGGGCGCTGTTTCGGATAGCGACGACGCATTTTACATGGACACCCGATGGACAGGCAGACGACGATCAGCGGCGGGATATGAAAGAGTTGCTCCGCATTCTTGAGTCGAAGGGGGAGTTTGTCTTATGCGGAGATTTCAACGCCCCTCGCGGCGGAGAAATATTCGGAATGCTGGCGCAGAAATATACAGACAATATCCCGCTGCGCTACACGACGAGCATTGATGGCACGCTCCATCGCGATGGCCATATTCCTGTTATGGTTGACGGGTTGTTTAGCACCCCGGGCTACGCAGTTTCTGATGTTGAGCTGATCCCCGGCATATCCGATCACTATGCGCTCATTGCAACGGTCAAGGAAATTTGACTTTTTAGCGGAGAGGAGTATAATGGCACATGGCTGTCAAAATTCTCAAAGAAGGATTTACATTCGATGACGTTCTGATCCGACCAGGCGCCTCCATTATGGAGCCGGCAGAAGCATCTCTCAAAACACGCATAGCAGGGATCGATCTCTCGGTTCCATTCCTCTCCGCCGCGATGGACCGCGTGACGGAGCCTCACATGGCAATCGCTCTCGGAAAGCTCGGAGGTCTGGGCGTTTTGCATCGCAATTGCTCGGTGGAGGAGCAGGCGAGAATGGTGCGTGAGGTCAAGAGCGCGGGCGTTTCTGTCGCTGCCGCATGTGGCCCTTTTGCCGCAGACCGAGCGAAAGCGCTCGATGAAGCTGGGTGCGACGTTATCGTCATCGATTGTGCGCACGGACATAATTTGAATGTTGTAGCGAGCGCGAAAAAGATAAAGAAAACCCTCAAGCACGCCAAAATGATTTTCGGTAACATTGCGACGGGTGAGGCCGCAAAAGAAGCGTGTCAATTTGCCGATGCGATCAAGGTGGGTGTGGGCCCAGGCTCTATTTGTACGACGCGTCTCATCTCGGGAGTCGGCGTGCCGCAGCTCTCGGCGGTCTTGGAAGTCGTGGCTGTTGCTCGAAAATATAAAGTCCCCGTCATCGCGGATGGAGGCATTCGCACGTCTGGAGATATTGCCAAGGCGCTCGCTGCCGGAGCTTCCGCGGTGATGCTCGGAAACCTTTTTGCCGGCACCGACGAGACTCCTGGAAAGATCGTTGAGAAGGATGGAAAAAAATTTAAGGAGTACCGCGGGATGGGTTCTCAGGCGGTCATCAAGAGCGCATCCGGATCAGAGCGATATTTCACTCATGGTCGTAAGGCTGTGCCGGAAGGCGTCGAGGCGCTCGTACCATATAAAGGCCCGGTAGGAGAAATAGTGGCCGAGCTCGCTTCCGGGGTCCAGGTAGGCATGGGGTATGTAGGTGCAAGAACGATTCCAGAATTCGAGAAGAAAGCGCAGTTCATCCGTATCACGCACGCAGCAATCGCCGAAGGAAAGCCGCACTCACTCGCGGGGATCACCGGGTAATTGAGTGGCCATTGTGGTGAACCAGATGAGGCACCGCACATATTTTACAACCTTGAAGCTCGCGTCTCTCGCAGCGCTCCTTTTCTTGGTGATGGGAGTATCTGCATGGCTTTCGACACTTTCCCCGTTCTCGACTTCGCACGCCACCGTACTCTTCGGCGGGGACATGATGTTTGACCGCACGATCCGGATTGCGATGCAAGAGAAGGGTGGTGATTTTATTTTTTCATGTATTGACGAGGTATTGAAAGACAGTGATCTCGTTGTGGCGAATCTTGAAGGCCCTATTACTAGCAATCCTTCGGTGAGCGTTGGCACGGTGCCTGGTGGGGAAGGGAATTACACGTTCACATTTCCGCCGGGAACGGCAGCGCTGTTGTTTGCGCACAATATTCGCATGGTGAATTTGGGTAACAACCACACCTTGAATTTCGGCCGCGAAGGATTGGCAGAGACTAAGCAATTACTCCGCGCGGCGGGCGTGGATTTTTTTGGAGATCCTGATCTAGGAGAAAGCGAGCGTGTCGGTCGTCTTCTGATAAACGGCATTCAATTTTCATTCGTCAATTGGAGTGATTGGACGAGCGACAATACTGATCATACGGTGGCCCAAGTCCGCATGGAATCTGGGATGGGTAGGGTTGTAGTTGTGTATACCCACTGGGGAGAAGAATACGAGCCGTCTTCCGAGCGTATGAAGACTCTCGCACGGCAATTTGTGGATGCGGGGGCTTCGCTCGTCGTCGGCTCACATCCGCACATCATCCAAGAGCGTGAAGAGTACCGAGGTACCACTATCTATTATTCGCTCGGCAACATGATTTTTGATCAATATTGGGAAGAGGCGGTGCGTCGTGGGCTCATGATTCGCGTCACGTTTGGCCCAAGTGGCGTGCAACATATAGAAGAGATCCCAGTGGAGCTACAGCGCGATCGGCGTACGTGTCCTCTGGTTGCAGCTGCCGATTATACACATACTCCCGATCTTTCGAAGAAATAGGACGTATACTTGGGGAGCGTTTATTCAAACTTTAAATACAGTATTGTATGGTTCAAGAATTGTTAGCATCGGCGGCTGGAATACTGGCATTAATCGGGGGAGCGACGAGCACAGGCGAGAATCGCCAGCTTCCATGGGCGCGTAATGAGGCACCACGACATGCCTCGTCCACTGCGGGGGCTTTTGACATGACGTGTGTGAAAAATGCGGTCGCTGCGCGTGAAGCCGCGCTTGCAACAGCGGTAGCGGCAAATACGCAGGCAATGACATCCGCGTACAGTGCGAGATCAGCGGCACTTGCGACGGCCTATAATCAAACAGGCAACGAAACAATCCGTGCGGCGGTAAAATCTGCTTGGGCAAATTTCAAAGCTGCGATGCGACTCGCGCACAAGAATTGGAAAAACGCGCAGCAGACAGTATGGTCTCAATTCAGAACTGCGATGAAAGCGTGCGGCCCGGGGGTAGCGACCGTTGCGGACTCAGCGAATGCCGCTTCAGATACAAACACAGGTGGGGGATCGTCTGAGTGATTGAGAAAACATCCAAAGCGGGTATTATGAGTGCGCGCCTCACGGCGCGCACTTTTTTGCCAGATCGTCTCATGTTGACGAGCGAAGGCGAGGAAATAATGAGGCCAGCAGGCCGAATGTAGTAGGATGAATATATTGCCGGATCGTCTAATGGTAGGACTTCTCCCTCTGGAGGAGAGTATCTTGGTTCGAGTCCAAGTCCGGCAGCCATGTGAGAGCGACCGAGACTCTAAAAATCGCTAAGTTTTTCAAAGCATTTTTAGAACGAGTCATGGACACGAACTGTGTAAACAGGGTGTCCTAGACTCCTTAAATCTCGGTAGAAATCACAGGTTCACTATCCCAAAAAAAGCATACCCGCTGAGTGCGGTATTCAAGACAGAAAAGTCCGCCCGAAAGGGCGGCTTTTCTGCTAAAATAGAGGAATCACTGCGCAGAAAATAATTTATGCTTTTCAATATACAAAAATTGATCATATTGCCGGTAGTCCTACTAACCACGTGGACATTGCTTTTTGGTTTCCTCTGCGTCGGGATGTTCTATGAAAAATCGATGCACATGGGCATATCGAACACCCAAACGGTATCGTCGATGACGTCTGAGGAGTCTTGTTGCGGCACAACCATGTCACAACATATTGAATCTTGGAGAAGTACCCTTTTAGCATTGCCACAAGGATTTCGTGATTCTCTAACTCTGTTTGCCCTAGGGCTTGCGTTAGTCTTTGCGTATAGTTTGATTTCATTTCGAGATCGTTACCCATCATTCGATTCTGACGCTGAAGGATTACGACTCTATGTCCAGCAAAATCCCGACATTGCAATTTTCAATCAGCTGAAGATCGCTTTTGCGCGTGGCATTCTCAACCCGGAACTTTACTAACATTTGAAGCCAGTATTGATTTACGGCCGTCGCGAGGCAGTGGGTCTGTTTATGCTGGTATTTTCATTATCAACTTATAAAAAATAGTCATCATTAAAATATGGAACACGAAACATCTCAACCTCCAGCACAAACTACCACATTGACGATCCCAATCGCTATCGTTATCGCCGGAGCACTTATTGCCGGGGCGGTATACCTCGGCACATCGAAGGACGCGTCTACCACTACGGGAAATAGCCAACAACCTCAACAATTCGCACAGCAGACCGGCGACCTTGAAGCAATGAAAGCTATTACAGGTAGTGATCACATTCGAGGCAATCCTGATGCACTGGTAAAGATCGTTGAGTACTCTGATACCGAATGCCCATTCTGCAAGAGATTCCATTCAACTATGAAGGAAGCAATGGATATCTACGGTAAGGATGGAAAGGTAGCATGGGTATACAGGCACTTTCCGCTTGATCAGCTTCACTCTAAAGCTCGAAAAGAAGCCGTTGCACTGGAGTGTGCCAATGAGCAAGGAGGCAACGACAAGTTCTGGTCTTACGCTGATCGCCTCTATGAAATCACTCCCGCAAATAATGGCCTTGATCCGGCCGAGCTTCCAAAGATTGCGGAGTTCGTAGGCTTGGACACGGCAAAATTCAATACCTGTCTAGCAAGCACCAAATATGACGCGCATATTGAGGAAGAAGTTCAGAACGCAACTGCAACAGGAGGCAACGGTACGCCGTGGAGCATAGTGGTTGGTGCAAAAAATAAAAAGTATCCGCTTTCAGGTGCACAGCCATATGCATCCGTAAAACAATTAATTGACCTTGCATTGCAAGGTAAATAGACATGGTATTCCAAGCTTTACAAAAAGTATTCAGCAAAGCGACGTATGTATTTACTGCGCTCGTTGCGAGTGCGGTCATGTTCGCATTCGCCGCATGGCTTCCAAACGTTCGCTTGATTGCGGCTGTTGTCAGTTCAGCTGATGCGTCTTTCTCTCAAAAGCTTGGCATACCAATCAGTCTCTTGGGTTCAATTGCAACAAACTTCACCGTGCTTTCGGCTTCGTACACCATTGCCATCGCACTTCTCTTTGGGGTGAACATCGCCATGGTGGTTTACTTCCTGAGGCGAAAAATAAGTGAAGTAAAACAAACTGGAATAACTACGGGATTCTTAGGGATAGCAAGCGGTGTGCTTGGTATGGGATGTGCCGCATGCGGTTCGTTCTTGCTGACGAGCGGACTCTCGCTTGTCGGTGCGTCCGGCATTCTTGCCTTCCTACCGTTTGCTGGCGTTGAATTCGGAATTATTGGCGTGATTTTACTCTCGGCCTCGATCTACCTCACCGCAAAACAAATCCAAAATCCTGCTGTCTGTAAAATCTAATCACTTAATCATTAATCACTATGAAAAATACATTTATTATCATCGGCATCGTTATTCTGCTCCTTGTGGGAGGTGTATGGTGGTCAAAAAGCTTACAAAAAAGCAATCCGGATATGATTGCTCGCAACGGCTTACACTGGCATCCGGAACTCGCAATCTACATAAAAGGAGAAAAACAGGAAATTCCCGCAAACATTGGTCTCGTAGGAGGGCATCAGCCTACACATACGCATAGCGAAGATGCATCAAAAGGAGTAATTCATCTCGAATTTCAGGGTTTAGTCCAGAAGCAGGATACTGCTCTCGGTAAATTCTTTGGGGTATGGGGCAAAGATATGCGGTCTTTCGGATCGAATATGAAAATGACAGTCAACGGTCAGGAAAATACGGAATACGAAAATTATCAGATGCAAGACAAGGATAAGATCGAACTGAGATACGAATAAACATACAAGTCATGAAATTAAAAATAATCACGCTAGTAACACTAATTCTTGTGGTCATTAGTGGAATTATTTATCTCAATAGTTCTCGCACCAAAAATATAGATACGTCTCCGTCAGTTTCGAAAAGTGACGAGCTTGTGATCACTCAACAAGATGCTCATACTTTGGTAAAAATTGACCAAGTTACGCTGTCAAGAAGTGGCTATGTGATTGTTCGTGGTGGTGATGGTAGACGGATTGGTCAGGTTATAGAAATCAGTCGATATCTTGAAGCAGGAGAACATAAAAACGTAATTATCGAACTTGGCGATTTCTACACCTATAACGAAGTAGATCAGCTCATTACTATGATCTATCACGATGACGGAGACAAGTCGTTCAACGAGCTTGATCAGCCGATTAATGCTTCGGCCGTATTCGCAGAGACCGGAAAGCCAGTACTCGCGTCTGTCTTTGAGCACGAAGTAGCTCCAAGCGACGGCATGGGGATGGTAACTGTTCGCTATACCGATACTGGCTTCGAGCCGGCAAAGCTCACTGTGCCAGTCGGCGCAATGGTCGAATTTATAAATCAAAGGGGTGAGGAAATGTGGGTTGCATCCAACATGCATCCTTCGCACGAGATTTTAGCTACCTTTGACCAATTTAAAGGAGTTGGAAAAGGTCAGAGCTATATGTATACCTTCGACAAGAAGGGGGTATGGCCATACCACGATCACATAAATCCAGCTCTAGAGGGCGTCATTGCTGTCGAATAATAAGTTAGTAGTTACCTACAATAGCTCGTTGACTTATAGGGGGTGGGGGTATATCCTATATAGGTAGGTTAATATTTATTATTAGCTACCCGAAAACTATGGTTGATCAAAAATTAAAAAACCGCGCTCTTCATAGAGCGAAGATCCTCAAAGGTCAATTTGATGGACTTATTAAAGCTATTGAGAAAGAGGAATATTGCCCCACTCTGCTGGAGCAATCTCTCTCTATCCAAAAGTCGCTCAAAAGTCTCGACAGTTTTCTCTTGGAAAACCATCTTCGTTCCCATGTAAAACATCAAATGCAGAGTAAGGGCGAGGACGAGAAGGCGGTCAAAGAATTAATCAGAATCTATAATTTATCCAACAAATAAAACTTAAACATATGAAGCTATCAAAATTAATGCATGTTGCGAGCGTCATCGTAGGTCTAACCGGAGTGGTTTCTTTTGCCACAGCTATCGTTAGCGGAGCAGACAACCCTGTGTTCGGAGTTACGAAAGTGGACGCCCTGCTCTGTGCCGGAATCCTTATTCTCATTGCAATCTGGCTTCAGGTTGCGACAATTCACCATATGATACTAGAGAAGAAAGGAGAGATTGTTTAACCAATTAACTTAAATAAAACCAAGTAACATTTATGGAATTCGATTACACTACAACTACAACAAAAGTTTTTGACGAGGCGGTTTTAAGCGTGCAAGAAGAAATTGCCAAAGCCGGTATGCGGGTTTTGTATATTCATGATGTCCAAGCAACGTTAGCCGAGAAAGGTTTTGAGCGAGAGCCTTTTAAAATTGTGGAGTTTTGCAACGCAAAGTTTGCCAATGAGTTTTTGAATATTGATGTCAAGATCGGTCTTTGCCTACCGTGCAAGATAAACGTCTATACGAAAGATGGGCAGACGGTTATTTCCGGCATGCGCCCGATTATTCTGCCGCAGTTTTTCCCGCAAGCCGATTTGGGCGAAAGGCCAAAAGAGGTCGATCAAATCATTCAAACCATTATCAATAACGCAAAATAACCTATGAAAAATAAACCATTACTTATTGGTGTACTCGCAATAGCAGTAGCAATTGTCGGAGGTATTTTTGTATCAAATAACGGCATTGTTTCTGGTCAGACATTTTCGACAAGTATTAAAGGGTTGCCGTCTGCCGAGAAAACGCAGGTAATAGAACTCAAAGACGGAGACACTTTTGACCTCACGGCGAGTTTTATAAAGAAGAATATCAATGGGAACCAAGTACGAATGCTCGCCTACAACGGCTCTATCCCGGGACCGACATTGAGAATCCCCCAAGGAGCCACGGTGACCGTTAATTTCAAAAACGATACGGATGTGGAGAATACTATTCATTCGCATGGCGTGCGTATGGGGAATGCCTTTGATGGCGTTCCCGATGTAACGCAAAAGGCGGTTCAGCCCGGCGAATCGTTTACCTACACACTCACATTCCCTGACACTGGTGTGTATTGGTATCACCCGCATATGCGCGATGACTACGCCATTGAGCTCGGTCTCTATGGAAATTTCTTGGTAACTTCAGAAAGCCCAACCTATTGGAACACGGTTGACCGTGAAGTTGCCGTTTTCCTGGATGATATTTTAATTGAGAACGGGAAAATCGCACCCTTCTACAAAGACGGTTCGGATCGTGCGCTCATGGGACGATTTGGAAATACGATGCTCGTAAACGGCGAGACCGAATACACTCTCTCGGTCAAGAAAGGCGAGGTGATTCGTTTCTACTTCACTAACAGCGCGAGCGTCCGGCCGTTTAATCTTGCCATCAAGGGAGCGAAGTTGAAGCTTGTCGGCGGTGATAACGGCGCATATGAGCGTGAGGAATGGAAAGATACGGTACTCATAACTCCTTCCGAACGCGCAGTCATTGAAATGCGCTTTGACACACCGGGTAAATACGAAATCCAAAACAGGACTCCCGATACAACAACACATCTTGGAAAAATTGTCGTTTCAGATGAATCACTTGTTTCCTCTAACGCGGATATATTTAAGACCCTCCGCGATAACGTCGAGGCCATAAAAATCATTGATCCTTTTCGTCCATTTTTCGCCAAAGAAACTGACAAGCGCATAAAACTCTCACTTGATATGATGGGTGGCAACACGGGCATGATGGGTAACGGCACTCATGGGATGCCGTCCGGTATGGGCGGAGGCCAAATGATGGGCGGCGTACCGAAAGGCGGGATTGAGTGGGATGATTCGGACAACGCGGGAATGAACGCGATGTCAAACACAGACATGGTGACGTGGAAGATAATCGATCAGGACTCCGGCAAAGCAAACATGGATATTAGCTGGAAGTTTAAGGTTGGGGAAAAGGTTAAAATACGAATTACCAACGACGGCAACTCCGCGCACCCCATGCAACATCCCATACATTTTCATGGCCAGCGTTTCTTGGTGCTGAATAAAAACGGTGTATTACAGACCAATTTAGTGTGGAAAGACACGGTCAATGTACCAGCAGGAGAATATCTGGATATTTTGGTCGATATGTCAAATCCGGGAGTGTGGGTGGCTCATTGTCATATTCTTGAGCACATTGAAGCTGGTATGGTCTTTCCATTCACGGTTGAAGAATAGTTGTTACTAATTTAATCAAACAATTCTATGATGAACTTTGGATTTGGAGCTATGGGCGGATTCGGTTGGATATTTATGGTCGTCTTTTGGGGTCTCGTAATCTGGGCGATTGTTGCCTTAGTCAGAGGCGGTTCTGGAAATGGTCACGGATGTGGATACGATCATGCTGATGCCACGCACGGAAAAGGCAAATCTCCGCTTGAAATCCTGAAAGAACGCTACGCAAAAGGCGAGATTGATAAAAAAGAATTTGAGGAGAAGAAAAAGGACTTGGGGGTATAACAAAATGCACGCTGGTATTATGCAGAAAAATCTCCCAGAAATGGGTGTTTTTCTGTTACCCCGTCGTTACTTTTTTGTCCTTCAAAAATAGCCTACTTCGCAGGTGGCTCAGTAACTCTCGCTTCTCGTATATAGGTCGCTTTCGAAGGATGTGCTTTGCATAGTTCCTTATGTCCACTTCTCGCACTTTTACCTTTGCAGACTTCTGTCCAAGTACTGATTCTTGGAATTCATTACCAAGCTGAAGCGGAAAAAAGACTACGGACACTCATCTTTTGGGAGAAGCACGGAAATGACGCAGCGGAGGAAGCCTTCAGAGTTTCAAGGCGGACCCTGTACCGCTGGCAGGAAGCACTGCGAAAGGAAGCCGGAAAGCTGAACGGTCTCGACAAGAGAAGTACCGCACCAAAGAAGCGCAACGTGCGTCGTATCACTCCAGGACTTGAAGCAACCATCGTTGACCTTCGGAGGAACCATCACCGTCTGGGGAAGAAAAAGATTGCATCCCTGTGCCACATATCAGAATCCAAAGCAGGACGGTATCTCTCTGATCTCAAGAAGCGAGGACTGCTTCCGAAGCACCTGAAGGTATCCGTGCAAGGCGGCACCGGGAGAATGCACGAACGAACGAGACGAATCATCAAGAAAGTACGCCGTCCCAAGCAGAACAAGAGAGGTCTCGAGATCGACACCGTCGTTCGGTTCATTGGGTCAACCAAACGTTACATCTACACCGCCATCAACCTCGAAGATCGGTTTGCCTTCGGTGGTGCGTACACGAGACATTCATCCGAGACTGCCACAGACTTTCTCACGAAGCTCATCGAGGTCGCTCCGTTCCCGATTCGTGAGATACAGACCGACAATGGATCCGAGTTTGCCCACCTCTTCCATGATGCGTGTCTCAAGCTCAAGATTCGCCACTACCACACCTACCCGCGGTGTCCCAAGATGAATGGTACCGTCGAGAGGTTCAACCGGACGCTCTCTGAAGACTTCATCCAGCATCACTTACCGCTTCTCCGAGACAATGTCCTCCAATTCAACGAGACGATGATTGACTGGCTCCTGTGGTACAACACCGAGCGTCCGCATGAGTCGCTCGGCATGCTCGCTCCTCTGCGGTATTATGTGAAGACATTATCAGTCGAGGAGTGCCAAATGTGGTGGACGCGTACACTATGGGGTGGTTTTGTGTTGAAAGTGGTATAATTCATATATCGAATATCGCAGATATTTATTAGTTTTAATATAAAATATATGACAAAAAAATTACTTTTTATACTACCCGTCTTTGCTCTGCTTTTTGTTGCAGGTACCGCAAGTGCAAATCATGCGTGGGGCAAATACCACTGGGACATTTCAACTGATCAATCAATTGCTAGTCCGCTCAAGCTTGGAAATAACCTCTTCCTCTCATCATGGAATACGAGTCTAGGTATTTCATCAGTCGATTGGAATCTTTCAGTATTAAAGAATCAAGTAGTTGCAGGGGCAAGTAATGGCAACTGTGATCCAACAAGTGGTCGCGTGGAGGTTTGTAACGGAGCCTATGGAAATACTGGCTGGCTTGGAATTGCATCGATTTGGGTAACACGAGGAAAAGATAACCACATCACACAAGGTGTAGTGAAATTGAATGATACATATTTCAATACAGCTCCATACAATACATCTGCATGGCGACAGATGGTTATGTGTCAGGAAGTCGGACATACCTTTGGTCTTGATCATCAAGATGAAAACTTCGACAATGCAAACCTAGGAACTTGCATGGACTACACATCTGATCCAGATGGAACTATTTTGGGTCAGCTTGATAATCAAAAGCCGAATCAGCACGATCTTGACCAAATGACTGAAATATACGCACATCTAAACTCTACTGATGGTGGAGGGAGTACTCCGGGTGGAAATGGCAAAGGTAAAAAACCTGCTAATGTTGGAGCAAACATCGATCTCAACAACCCATCTTCGTGGGGTAAGGCAATCAAAAAAGACGCTAATGGGAAAGACTCGCTTTTTGAGCGTGATCTGGGAAATGGTCAGGTACTTATTACTCACGTAACTTGGATCAAATAACTAAATACAATATGAAAAAAATACTAATTATCCCTGTCCTTGCACTACTCCTCGTTGCGGGTACCGCAAGTGCACAGACCGACAACGAACCACAGGCGGGCCTTGTCCCCGGCAACCCCCTTTACGTCCTTGATGTGATGTCAGAGGGTGTCGGCAATTTCTTTACTTTCAACGATGTCTCAAAAGCAGAACGATACCTGAGCCAAGCATCAGAGCGTCTCGCAGAAGCTCGCGAACTTTCCGATACTGATAAGCCAGACAAAGCAGTAGAGACTACAAAGAAATATGAAGAGAAGCTTGTTATGGCGATGGAGAAAGCTGAGAAAGCAAAAGCAGATGGCAAGGATACGGACGCAGTGCTCCAAAAGATTGCCGATGCAACCAGTAAGCACCAAACAGTTCTCGCTGAAGTGTTAGCGAAAGTTCCTGAGCAGGCAAAGGAGGTTATTCAGAATGCTATGGAGAGAAGCCAGAAAGGACACGATACAGCGCTTGAAGCAGTAGGAGGAGTAAAAGAGACCGGAGCTCAAAATGGGAATGTTCCTGAAAACCCAGATTCAGAAGTTACCACTACCGGAGCAGATAGAGGTCAATCGACAGATAACAAGCCGGAAAGTGCTGGTAAACCACAACAATAAATATGAAAAACTTAATTCTTGTCCCCGCTCTCATACTTAGTTTCATTGCATTACCTACTCTTGCTGTTGCAGAAGTTTCGCCTCTAGCAGGGAAAATTATTGCACTTGATGCAGGTCATGGGGGTACAGAAGGGGGTGGGGCGACTGGATATTGTAACGGCGTTGCCGTCCAAGAAGCAGACGTAAATCTTGCCGTCCGTACGCTTCTCAAAGAAAAAATTGATGTGGCGGCTGGTGAGGGTACTGCCTACGAGGTCGCACAACTCGCATCTCGCAGCGATCGCGTTGCCGATGCAGAGAACGCCAACTCAGACGTTCTTATCTCGATTCACCACAATGGATCTACAAACACAGGCGCGAATTACACCCAGAGTTTTGTAACTCAGAAAAACGATAAAGAGTTTGCGAGCTACATTCACCCCAAGATAGTGTTTGCTCTCGACCTCATTGACAAAGGAATTAAAAATGATGGCTATGGCATGACCGTATATGGCTCCTTGCCGGGCGTGCTTACAGAGTCATTCTTTATTACCAAGGAAAGCGAGGCGTGTGACTTCCTGAACGGGCAGGCGCATGTACAGGCAGAAGCGCAGGCTATGTACGATGGTCTCGTGGCCTACTTCTCGCGAACCCCATCGGGCGGCGGCAAAGGAAGAAACAACTAACCCATAACTCCAAACAGGAGGTCTGCCCGAGTAGGCGGCTTTTCCGTTGGGCGCATTTCTTCACAGGTCGGTTTGACTAGTATACCCCCTAGGGGGTATACTGGCGTGTATGAAATACATGGACGATAAAAACAAAGCCAAAGTGCTTCGTCGTCTCAAGTTGCTTGAGGGACAAGCGCGAGGTCTTCAAAAGATGGTTGAGAATGATACCTATTGCATCGATGTAATTACCCAAACATCAGCCGTTAAGCAAGGGCTCTCTAACGTCGAGGATTTGCTTCTTGAAAGCCATCTTGGTCATTGTGTCCTTCACCAGATGAAAACCGGACAGACCGCTAAGGCAAAGGCGGAGATTATTAAGGTGTATAAGCTTAAGAGAAAATAATATGCTCGATAATATACAGAGGCAAACATACAGAGTCAAAGGAATGCACTGCGCCTCGTGCTCCTCGGTAATCGAGAAGACTTTTAAGAATGTGGAGGGCGTGCATTCTGCGGAAGTTAATTATGGTACAGAAAAAGCAAAGGTTTCTTTTGATCCATCAAAAACAAATCCTCACGATCTTTCCAAACATATTGAACCACTCGGATACTCCCTAGAAGTTCCGATTAGTGCAGAAGAAATGGGTATGTCTCCAAGTGAGCACGCCGAGCATTTAGGTCTTAATCAGTCAAAGAAAGAGAAGTTGGCGGAAGTAGCGGATATGCGAAGGAAAGTTCTATCAGCTGTTCCCATCGCCGTCTTCGCCGCCTTCGTAATGGGTTGGGACATACTTGCCCAATTTAAAATCATTTCGACGATGCCATACGTTTGGTCTGAATTTTTTCATCATATATTGCCGGCGCTCGCTACGTACGTGCTTTTTGTAGTAGGCAAACCCTACCTTTTAGGCGTGTACCGGTTCCTTCGTTACGGCAAAGCCAACATGGATACGCTGATCGGAATCGGAACACTCGCAGCCTACCTCTATAGTTTGACTATTGCCGCATTTGAGACGTCTTTGCGCCCATATTTAAATGTTGAACAAAGTTATTATGATGTGACGATCGTGGTTATCACCTTTATTGCGCTTGGCAAATATCTTGAAGCAAAATCAAAACTAAAAACAGGTGATGCTATTGAAAAACTTTTAAACCTTCAGGCGAAGACTGCGCTTGTAGTAAGAGATGGCAAAGAAATCGAGATTCCAATAGATCAGGTTGTTCATGGTGAAATTATCGTCGTAAAGCCTGCCGGAAAAATCCCCGTCGATGGCGTACTGATCGAGGGGTCTTCGTTCGTCGATGAATCCATGGTGACTGGTGAACCTATGCCGGTGAAGAAAGAATCCGGTGACTCCGTTGTGGCTGGAACCATTAACACCTCAGGCGTATTCACTTTTAAAGCGACAAAAGTGGGAGCAGAGACCTTGCTTGCTCAAATTATTAAGATGGTTGAAGATGCTCAGGGAAGCAAGGCGCCCATTCAAGCGTTGGCTGACAAAATTTCGTCCGTTTTTGTCCCGATAGTTTTGGTCTTGGCTGTCCTTGCTCTTGATGCATGGCTCCTTTTCGGCACGCCGTATCTGGGTTTTTCGCAGGCGCTTTCGTACGGACTTGTTTCTTTCGTAGGAATTTTGGTAATTGCGTGTCCATGCGCACTGGGACTTGCGACACCCACAGCGATTATTGTGGGAGTAGGCAAGGGCGCTCGTGAAGGAATTTTAGTGAAAGATGCCGCCACCCTGGAGAAACTTCACAAGGTAACTACTGTCGTAGTCGACAAAACGGGCACACTCACGCGCGGGAAGCCTGAGTTGGTATCTATAAAAAATCTTTCAGAAAAATCTGAGCATGAAATCATCTCGGTATTGGCAGGACTCGAAAATAAATCTGAACACCCGATCTCTCACGCCATTGTTTCCTCTGCCAAAGAAAAAAAGATTGATCTTCCTGCGGTTACCGATTTTGAAGCGATAAAAGGCAAGGGGGTGAAAGGATTCATTGGTGGTGTTGAATACTTCGCAGGTAATACAAAATTAATACAAGACCTAGGGCTCAGCTTCGACACGGAGTCAATAACAAAAGAAACCACTGAAGGTAAGACTCCTGTTTTGCTTGCAACAAAAGAAAAGTTGCTCGGGGTATTTATGGTTGCGGATGCGATAAAACCGGAAGCCATTGAGGCGGTAAAGAATCTACATAAACTCGGAATCAAGGTGGTAATGCTCACCGGTGATAATAAAAATACCGCTCGCTACATCGCAGATCAGGTCGGTATTGATGAAGTCGTGGCTGAAGTGATGCCTGCCGATAAACTGGCGAAAATCACGGAATTGCAAAATAAAGGTCAGATTGTTGCCATGGCCGGTGACGGCGTCAATGATGCCCCGGCGTTAGCCCAGGCTGATGTAGGTATCGCTATGGCCACAGGAACCGATGTTGCTATTGAAAGCGCGGGAATCACCCTACTCCACGGGGATATTTCTAAGTTGGTAAAGGCAATTCGTCTTTCCAAGTTTACAATGCGCGGAATCAAGCAGAACCTATTCTGGGCATTCATCTATAACATCGTTGGTATCCCTCTGGCGAGCGGACTATTTTTCCCCATCTTTGGCTGGCTGTTATCTCCTGTTTTCGCCGGATTTGCCATGGCCATGTCGAGCGTGTCAGTAGTCGGAAATTCACTACGTTTAAAGGTGAAAAAATTATAGCGTATATCCGTATTCAAATATATGAACAAAATAATATTAAGCGCATCAATCGGACTCGCACTATCGCCACTCATAATAGGTGCATGGGTTCTTAACTTTCAAAATGCAAACGATTCTAAGCAGGGCTATACCGAGAAGGTCTACGTTGCGATAGAAGCCGAGGGAAGGGTCGGTGTTATAGACACAGCGAGCAGAAAATTAATCAGATCGATTGATTTGTCCGAGATTCAAGATAATACATTTGTAAAATATACGACCCATAATGTTCAAGTTGCGCCTGATGGGAGCATGGTTCTTGTTACGGCCAATGTTGATCGCGGCGTGATGGGAGAAAATGAGCCAGCCAAAGAGGATGACGTGTCGGATGGTTTGTTTGATAAAATCTTTATCATTGATCCGCAGAGCGACACAGTAATCGGGTCACTTCCCATTGAAATTGACTCTCATCTCGCGCACGTCGTTGTTACTAGCGATGGCGATCTTGCCTATGTCGCTTCCCAAGAGAAAAGCAAGATTTACACTGTCGATCTACTAAGCAAGACGATCATCAAAACCATTTCTCTTGACGAAGGAAGTGCGCCACACGGACTGCGTCTTTCGGCCGATAATTCAAGGCTCTACGTGGCATTAATCGGTGGCAAAGCGATTGCAGAGGTCGACCTTGAGAGTTACTCGATTCGAAAGTATCCATTGTCAGGCGCGGCAATCCAGACCGCGGTGTCTCCCGATGGAAACTATGTGTTCGGGTCGGTGTATGACACAAAAAAAGTGGCGTGGATTAATACGCTGACGAATAAACAAGGGTACATAGATCTTCCTGAAGATGCGAAAGGGTCGGTACAACTCTACCCCACTCCGGATTCACGGTACCTGTATGTCGTAAATCAGGGCTACTATTTTGAACAACCAACCGGAAATACGGTCTACCGAATTGATATTGAGCGCAAAAAGGTTGACGAGATCATTCCGGCAGGGGACGCGCCGCACGGTATTGTGGTGGACAAGAAGGGGCAGCTCGTGTATGTCACCAATCTTCTCAGTGAGGATGTCTCGATCATTGAGACATCAACAAACAAAGAGGTCGCTCGTGTAAAGGTAGGAGAAATGCCAAACGGGATTAGCATATGGCATACCCAAATGGGCGGGACACCTTAAAGCAATTATTCAATGTAATCAACCAGCATATGAAAACAGTAACTTTACATGTCGCAGGAACGCACTGTAACTCGTGCAAAATCCTCATCGAGGATATTTTGAATGAGCAGATTGGTATTGAACATGCGAACGTTAATCTCAAACAAGAAACCGTGTCATTCGAGACGAGTCTCGACGATAGCCAGCATAAGCTCGCAGAGATACTGACCGAAAAGATAAAACACAACGGCTATTCACTTTCAGTTGAGAAGAAAACTAAGGAGAAAAAAGATACGGGCATCATTTGGCAAGCGCTACCCATTGGCTTAGCGTTTTTGGCCCTCTTCTTTATTGTTCAAAAGTCAGGGATTCTGAATTTCGGCCTGGGCGGAACAGTAACACCGGTCACGAGCTTTATCATCGGCCTCATTGCGTCCGTCTCGAGTTGTCTTGCAGTTGTTGGAGGACTCGTCCTTTCGCTTTCAGCTACGGTGTCTCAGGACAAAGTAAGTGACATAAAGCCGATGATGCTTTTCCATGGAGGCCGCCTGATCAGTTTTGCAGTGCTTGGCGGTGTGCTCGGCGGCATCGGAAGTGCAATTGGTATCAGTTTTACCACTACTGCAATACTCGGAATCATTGCGTCAGTCGTGATGATTGTGCTTGGACTTAATCTGGTAGGGGTTTTCGAAAAAAATATGATCGCGCTACCTTCCGGGGTCTTCAATTTCTTTCGCAAGGTGGAACATAAGACGATAGCTCCGTTTTTGGTCGGTGTTGGCACATTTTTCCTGCCGTGCGGATTTACTCAGGCGATGCAAGTGGCCGCACTCTCAAGCGGTTCGTTTCTCTCGGGACTTCTAATCATGACAGCGTTCTCTCTCGGCACACTCCCAGTGCTTGCGCTTCTCTCATTTGGCTCTGCCTCGTTCGCACAATCAAAGCACGCTCCGCTCTTCTTCAAATCGGCAGGTGTTTTGGTGATTGGTCTTGGAGCTTTTGCGCTTCTCGCAGGACTTGCTGGGCTCGGTATTATCGATCCTTTGTTTAACGTATAATCTTATTAGTTAATCTATGCAAAAAAACACGATCATATCAATTTTCATTAGCCTTGCCATAATCGGTGGGACTCTCTATTTTATTTCCGATAAGTCTGCATCTTTGGGTGGTGAAGTCTCACAATCACAAAATATCGAAATTAGAGATGGCATACAGTACATAACCATTACCGCAAAGGGCGGCTATTCTCCGCGTGTCACGGAAATCAAAGGAGGGCTGCCCACTAAACTGATTGTGAAGACAGATGGTACATATGATTGCTCAGCATCGCTCGTGGTTCGTTCAGTCGGCTTCCAAAAGATATTGCAACCTACTGGCGAGGAGATAATAGATTTAGGTATTCCAAAAACTGGAGATAAAGTGCAGGGTGTTTGTGGAATGGGGATGTATAATTTTCATATCAGTGTCAGTTAAACCTTTCAAATTACTCGGTTTTTAGCATTCGACCGAGTGTCCAAATTTCGGGGTCCAGGCCATAACACCGCACGAAGTTTTTTGCAGCACAATAAGTCCCGGGAGAACAGTTCTTTGCTATACTCATAGGGTTTCATGATCAATAATAAGTTACAGCTCAGCTTTTTGCTCCTGCTCCTCGCGGGCGCTGTTGTAGTTTCTTTTTTCATTTTCAAGCCATTTCTTGCACCCCTCGTGCTCGCAACAGCATTCGCTGTCGTGCTCCAGCCGCTCTATCGCGCGATCGTGCGTTCTCTTGGGAATCGTGAATCAATCGCAGCGTTTGTCACTGTCCTTATAAGTATCGTCTGTATTCTCGTGCCGATCTCCTTTTTGGGCACTCAGATATTTTATGAATCACTCGATTTATACAGCTCTCTTGTCGCGGGTGAGCAGAGTGGGGCTCCTGCGAACTCTTTTGTTAAAAATATGGTGCACAATCTCGATCGTGCAGTGCCTGGAGCGGGAGATTTCTTCGACAACCTCTCAGTCGACCTCGATATCTATGTGAAGCAGGGTCTTGAGTGGCTCATTTCGCATCTCGGGGCGGCAGTATCGGGAGTCACGACCCTCGTCCTCGATCTCTTTATATTTTTTGTCGCGCTCTACTACTTGCTTCGAGATGGAAGAAAATTGAAACAAGCACTCATCTCGCTCAGTCCACTCAAGGATTCCGATGATGAAATGGTTTCAGGACGTCTGGAGCTCGCCATCAATTCGGTAATTAAAGGCAATCTTACTATTGCGCTTACGCAAGGAGTGTTTGCAGCAGTCGGGTTTACCATTTTCGGTGTACCCAACAGTGTTTTGTTGGGTACGGTCGCGGCTATCGCAGCTTTGATACCTGCAGTCGGCACGGCGTTGGTACTCGCGCCCGCAGCTCTCTACCTTTTTGTTACCGGTGACACAGGGCCGGCTTTTGGGCTCTTGGCGTGGGGGGTCCTAGCGGTCGGGCTCGTCGACAACATCCTCGGCCCGACACTGATCGGAAGTGGGATGCGACTCCATCCGCTCTTCGTGCTTTTGTCGGTCTTGGGTGGGCTCGCACTCTTCGGACCAATCGGTATTTTCCTCGGCCCCCTCACCTTGAGTTTGTTATTTGCGCTGATTACTATCTACTCATATCTTGCCAATGCAGATCGCGGCAAGGAGCACTCAGTATCCAGATAGGACGCGGTTTTCAACGAAATTTGCATTCCTGTGAATTTCATGGTATTGTTAGCGCATTAATTTTACGCCGCAGTGCCTATTTTCATGACCCCCACATCAACTCCAAAAATGCCGGAGCACACGTTCAACGGCCTCGGTATTTCGCCGAAAATACTGGACATCCTCGCGAAACTCAATTTCACGACACCAACGCCCATACAACACCGCGCCATCCCTGAGGGAGTTCTCGGGAAGGATGTCGTTGGCGTGGCACAGACCGGGACAGGGAAGACTCTGGCCTTCGGTATCCCGCTCCTCCAGCGCCTTTCGGGGAGCGATGGACGAGGGCTCATCTTGGTTCCCACGCGCGAGCTCGCGCTACAAGTAGACGAGACGCTCTCGAAAATTGCACGACCATTAGGGTTGCGCACTGTCGTTTTCATCGGAGGGGCATCGATGGGGATGCAGGTTTCTTCACTTCGCCGCGATCCGCACATCATTATCGCTACTCCAGGCCGATTACTCGATCATCTCGCACAAAAGACGTTGAAGCTCGATAAGGTGGAAGCGCTCGTGCTCGATGAAGCAGATCGCATGCTCGACATGGGTTTTTGGCCGCAAGTGAAAAAGATCATTGCCGCAGCCCCTACGAATCGTCAGACGATGCTTTTTTCTGCGACACTCTCGCGCGACATCATGCAGCTCGCGACACAGCACATGAAAATCCCGCTTCGCATTGAGGTCGCTCCAGCAGGTACGACGGTAGAAAAGGTGAGTCAGGAATTTTTCATCGTTCGTAAGGAAGATAAATCACGTTTGCTCGAAAAGATTTTGGGCGATTATAAGGGTTCGACGCTTGTCTTTTCACGCACCAAGCATGGAGCGAAGAGGATTATGCGCACGATTCTCGGCATGGGTCACACCGCAGCGGAAATTCATGGTAATCGCTCGCTCTCGCAACGGCGCGAAGCGCTCGAAGGATTCAAAAACGGACGCTACAGGATTCTCGTCGCGACCGACATTGCCTCGCGCGGGATCGACGTGAAGGGGATTGAGCTCGTGTTGAATTACGACCTTCCGATGGACACGGCGGATTACGTGCATCGCATCGGACGTACTGCACGTGCAGGAGCAGAAGGGCATGCGATTTCTTTTGCAGAGCCGCATCAAAAGCGCGAGATTCGCGACATCGAGCACCTGATCCGGAAGACGGTTCCCATCACCGTACTGCCGACACTCCCGCCCGC
>CAYGKV010000003.1:0-95557 GCA_964350885.1 uncultured Candidatus Saccharibacteria bacterium | reverse complement strand
CCCCCGAGCACCCCCAGCAGTGAAGCAGCCACTTTTTTTATAAAATGTTTATTTCTGGTGTTTCTTCGGATTCACTTCCCACCCCAGTAGCAGATGCTTGGCATTACTACGGGGCGCGACTCACTGCGATTGATTCTGTTTACTAAACTTTGATTTCCTGGCGTTTTCGTACTTGCCAGGGTTTAATAGATACCAAAATTTCTTCGAAAAATTCTGCGCGTCGTCACACACGCGTTTCAAATAGTACAAATCCTTCGTTGGGATTTTCTCGATGATTTTTCCCATGCGACCCATCGAAATGAGCGGCAGACCATCGCGCCCACGACTCCGGTTGAGCTCCTTGCAAAAGTATTCCATGAGCTCTCCCCGCTCAGTCGTTCGAGCCTGACTCGTCACACGCCGAAGATGTGCCCCAATGTGCTTCATGGCGGTATTGTACACTTTCCGCTATAGTTTTCTCATGCGTACCCAAACAAGAATAATAGTGCCCGAAAAAGAAAATCCCGCATTGAGGGATATTGCTAAGAATGTTCCTATCGGCGACATTCAATCTCCCCGTATTAAAAAACTGATCGCCGAGATGAAGACGTTGCTCGCAAAAGAAGAATACGGCGTCGCACTCGCTGCGCCACAAGTGGGTGAGCCGTTGCGACTCTTCGTAGTCTCCGGCAAAGCTCTGGCACGCGACGCACGCAACTCCCCCGACGAGCCGAAAAATATTGAGGTTAAACCTCATCGTGCTGAAGTCGCCGATCAAGTGTACATCAACCCCATAATGACGAAGGTGTCGCGGGCGAAGAAAGAAAAACATGAAGGCTGCCTCTCAATCCGCGGTAAATGGGGTCTCGTGAAGCGTGCCGAAAAAGCAACCATCCAAGCGCACGACGAGCTGGGCCGCGTGTTTACGCGCGGTGCGTCTGGATTTCTCGCGCATGTCTTTCAACACGAGATGGATCACCTCGACGGTGTTCTCTACACGGACAAAGCGACACATGTCTATGACGACTCAAAAGAAACATAGCGATATGCGATTCGCATTCTTCGGTACGTCGCATATCGCGGTCTACTGCCTCGAAGCACTCCGCGCTGCCGGGCTTACCCCGGCGCTCATCGTAACTCCCGAAGATAGGCCCCGCGGTCGCGGCCTTGCGGCCTCTCCCGTCGCCGTCGCCCTGTGGGCGCAGCAACACAACATCCCTTTCTCACATCAATGGGATTCGATAGATAACACGTACGATGTTGCCGTGGTTGTGGATTACGGACACCTCCTTCCAAAACACCTCTTAGAAACACCGCGACGCGGCTTTCTCAACGTACACCCCTCACTCCTCCCTCGTCTGCGCGGTCCCTCCCCCATCCGCACAGCAATTCGAGACAATGAACAAATCGTGGGGGTATCGATTATCGTATTGGATGAAGAAATGGATCACGGGCCGCTCATCGCGCAGAAGCGGATCGAGACTCCCATTTGGCCGCTGAGCGCATCTGAATTAGAAACACTCCTCATGCGTGAAGGCGGCATTCTTCTCGCGCGCGTCCTTCCTGAGTGGGTCCTAGGTGAAATCGACGCGCATAGTCAAAATCATGACGTCGCAACGTACACGAAAAAGATTGTGAAAGAAGATGGGCTACTCAACCTGCGTGACGATGCGTACAAAAACTTCCTAAAAATTCGGGCATATGAAGGCTGGCCAGGCACCTACACGTTTTTTGAAAGAAACGGCAAACGTCTTCGCGTTGGAATTCTCGATGCACACATGGAAAACGGCGAACTCATCATCGACCTAGTAAAACCGGAAGGCAAACGAGAGATGCCGTATGCGGAATTCCTACGCTCAGGCGCGATGCCAATCTAATTGCCGAATCGCATCCACTTTTTGATGGCACCACCCGTTTTGCGCAAGACACGCATGTGTAGTTTTTTCTCGCGACGAAGCTGGCGCTCCACCTCTTCTTTCACGTCATCAATAGCTGCATTGACCGACGAAGCGTTGTTGCGCGCATATGCTCGATCCATTCCTGGTTGGATGATGTGTATTTCACAAAACCATATATTCGCACCGTGCCGTGGCCTGCCCGCATCGCGCCCCAATTCTACTTCGCAACGCGCAAGACCCGTATCGACTGAAATAAATTTCTCGAGTGCGCCGAGTCGTTCGTCTAAATACACTGACACTTCGGGGGTAATCTCATAATCGCTGGTCTTGATTCGTATATTCATGTGGTCATTTTATCACAGAGAAAGACTCCCTACTTTCACACAAACACAAAACGCCCACCTGACCTGCGTGGCCAGAGGGCGTTTTGTGTTGAAAGCGTACGCTTTACGCGCGGCTAACCTTGACCGCATTCGGCCCCTTCGGGCTGTCAGCGACTTCAAAGGAAAGAGTGTCACCTTCGCGAAGTTCGTCGAACGATACGCCGACGAGCTCGTTGGAGTGGAAAAAGAGATCCTTTTCCTGACCATCGCGCTTGATGAACCCGAAACCCTTATCGGTGAGACGAGCAATTGTTCCTGTTTGCATACTGTAAATAGGAGAGTTTGTTAAATCAAGACAGTTATGCTGAGGTGGAGGTCGATCCTTGCTTCCCTGGATCAGCGCTGGTTGATGCACGAACACTATCATACCCTCCTAATTCTGTCAAGGAATTATTCCATCCGGCAGATTAGACCACTTGACAGCTCTTCTGGCAAGTGCTATAATAGCAAAAGTAGGGCTTATCGCCTTACTAAATTACATGACAAGCATTTCATCCATCGCCCTTACGGGCCTTTTTCTTTGGACAGGAGCGGGAGTACCTACAAACTGGGTATCACAACCCATCCTATCCTCTACCAACAAAACGCAAGAGACCATCTCTGTCCGCCTTACGGGGTATAATGCCGTACCTGAGCAGACAGACAGTGATCCTACAATGACCGCTTCAGGTGCTTTTTCTAATCCAGACGTCATCGCTGCCCGATCACGCGACTTGGCCGAGACACTCCCCTACGGGACAGTCATCGTCTTTGAGACAGCCGACAAAGATAACTCGTGCGGACTTGATGTTGTGGATCATCTCATCGGCTATCGCGTCGTCGCTGATGCCATGCACGCTCGCAAGCAAAACCAAGTCGACATCATGTTTGACATGGCAGATACCGTACAGATCGGTGTCTCGGGAAATGCGCGCAAGCCTACCAATCCCGCCGTTGCCCTCGGTGTATGCAAAAATGTGAGCATTCGAGTGGTTGGAAAAATAGAAGTCAAAGATATCCCCGCTACGCAAGCTGAACTCGCACGTCTCGTGAAGCACACGTTCGCAGTACGATAAACCTTACTCCATCTCTCGCTCCTCAGGTGGCGGCTGCTTTTCTTGCGGTTGATGCTTCCCATCGCTGCAACCGCATCTCGAGAGTGATTCGCCATACTTTGGGCACGTCTTTGCCCCACACGTCCCCGGAGCCTTGGCAACTCCCCCACACCCTCCTGTGCATATGTAGTGTGTCACAGGCGCAGTATAGCAGCCTTGAAGTACCGTTCCGGGGATATTCACGCCCGAGAGATATAGCTCACAGTCGGGCAGGTGCCTATCTTCCGACTTTTCGTACTACCCGTTTTGTATTCTTAACTACATCGCGTTTTATCGCTTGCGCCGATGCACTCAGGATCCTCCAGTGCTTCTTTAGGTCGCGGGTCAACGTGAGGATCTCATCGTGATTTGCTTTCTTTCCGTTTTCGTACACTCGAGCGACAGAATCGATAATCTCGCTATAGACAGGCTCGCTCACATTTCGAGCTGCGGCAAGCTTTTTAACAACATCGGCTTTCATTTTGATTGCCCACTCCTGCGCTTGCTTCTGATGCTTTTTGCCCTTTGGCCC
This sequence comes from uncultured Candidatus Saccharibacteria bacterium, assembly GCA_964350885.1. Lineage (GTDB taxonomy): Bacteria > Patescibacteriota > Minisyncoccia > Phycocordibacterales > UBA2100 > UBA10103. The sequence continues at coordinate 91,692 of CAYGKV010000003.1, read as the reverse complement.
AAGCAACGCGTAGACTCCCACAGCAGCGCCCGCAAGGCTCGCCCCAAGAATCGCCAGTTTGAATGCACTCGATCTTTTCACCCCGCTTGTTGTCTCTTTTTTCATGTGATTTTTTGTTACATTAACCATTAATTAGTGTCGACGACGGTATCATCTTTTTTCGCAGATCGGCGCCTCCTGCGTGCGGGCGGGAAAAACATACGGAATACCATGTTGTCTTCCAGGCGGTCGCGAAGTTCTGCAATATAATCTTCGGACCCCTTGAATCCATCTTTAAGAGCCTCCGTGAGCATGTAGAGATTTCTTCCCGCCCGTATCAGATAAAAGAAAAGCACACTAAGCAAGAGGGTGAGCACAATCGTTGCGACGGACGATATAAAGAAAAATATATCCGCTTTTATGAGTGACTCCATGGTTTCATGATAGCACCCCCTTCAGGAAAATCTATTGAGTCGAGTCATTCGACCAAGCTGTTGAACCATTTGAAGAAGCGCTGTGAGATGGTGGGATTTTCGGGGACATTGTCGAGGTTGTTGTAAATGCCGAGCGTGTCTTCCCCTTCCGGTACACTCTCTCGATACTCTTTGATCCCCTCCGCTTTCTCCATGATCTGTGGCGTTTGTTCGACGACGATATCCACTATCTCGGCTGTTTGATTAGGTGGCAGAATGCCGTTGGCCTCTGCGGCGACATCGACGACGTTGCCCACTGTCTCTTTGGACGGGAGCAAGCTTCCCACCCAACCCCAAAAACGGTCCCAGGTGCTCTTTTTCGGCGGCGGAAGTGATTCGCCGTCTCCATCGCCGTGTACGATTGCCACGACTTCTCCGTGTCCACAACCGTCTGGAGCTGGGTCTGCGACATCGTTCAGTTCACCGTGATAGTGCCTGACATCGCAATTCGCACCGTGCTCGCTATAAATACCCCGATCACCCGAATCGATGACGACACGCCCCACAGCGCTCTTGTGTCCTGCAAACGACAAAGTCGGGAGAAAAAGCGCAACGGCGGCCAATATGGCGGCTATCACTTTCATACTCTTAAAGAATACCATGATCCCATAAATTTGGTACAAATATGAGGTATGAACATGTTGAAGTCGACAAAGACAGCCGCAACAAGCCCGATTTTTCCTATGGTGAATGCGGCGCGTTTCCTATGGTAAAGTTCCTGCAAATGGTCCGAAAATTATCCTGGTTTACGTCTCGAAATGAGAATATTGATAGTGTGAATACGGCCCAACGAGGCGCACTACAGCGCAGGACACTCCGCGTTTTACTATTCTCGCAACTACTCGCGGGTGTTGGGCTTGCGGCAGGCATTACTGTTGGCGCGCTTTTGGTACAAGACATGCTTGGATCAACGGGTTCGGCCGGCATTCCGGCAGCGCTCTTTACGCTCGGTTCGGCGTTTGCTGCCATACTGATCGGGCGGGTATCGCAAAAATCCGGGAGGCGACAAGGCCTGGCCGCAGGGTACGGTGTCGGCGCACTTGGAGGCGCCGGGGTGCTCCTCGCGGTCGCAATGAATAATATCCCGCTACTATTTGTCTCCCTATTTATTTACGGCTCTGGTACGGCGGCCAATTTCCAAGCGCGGTACGCCGGTGCTGATTTGGCCGATCCTCAGCACCGCGGAAAAGCAATCAGCATCGTGCTCATTGCGACGACTCTCGGGGCGGTGCTCGGCCCGAATCTTGTCGAGATGAGTGGTCAATTAGCGCATGCGCTCAATCTTCGCGAACTCGCTGGGCCGTTTATACTCTCGACCATCACCTATGGTCTCGCCGGCCTTGCAGTTTTACTCTTGTTGCGTCCCGATCCCCTGCTAACCGCACGTGCCTTTGCATCAAAAATTGAAGAAAGCCCGTCGAACACAGGTGCGAAAACAGTGAATACTCAAATCTTATACGTAGGCGCGGCGGCCCTGGTCATTTCGCAACTCGTCATGATCGCTATTATGACCATGACACCAATCCACATGTTGAGCCATGGCCATAGTCTCGGGGCAGCGGGGTTCGTGATTTCTATTCACATCGCTGCTATGTTTCTTCCCTCGCTCCTATCGGGAATCTTGGTGGATCGAATCGGGCAACGCCGTGTGATTGCTCTCGGCAGCGTCATCTTACTTTCTGCGGGAATCCTCGCCGCCCTCACGCCTTCAGACTCGCTGATATTTCTATCACTCGCACTTGGGTTGTTGGGTCTCGGCTGGAACCTTTCGTACGTTGCGGGGAGCGCCATGGTCACAAATGCAGTACCCTTGGAATCACGTGCGAACATCCAAGGAAAAGTAGATTTCGCGGCCGCGCTTTCGGGGGCCGTTGGGGGGATGGGTAGTGGATTTGTGTTTGCCGCTGCGAGCTATGCCACGCTCTCGCTTATCGGCAGTCTCCTCGCCCTCGCGATGTTCCCCATGCTTCTGGTACACAAATATCATCGCTCCCAAACATAACCAATAGCCCCCACTCGTCGCTTATGGCTCCGCGAGTAGGAAATTTGTAGATGAGCTCTAGGTTGTGGGAAGGTCGCACTTACGCCATGCATTTGTCCCACCTTCCACATTAATCGCGTTCACATGCGCCTTCCGCAATAGTGAAGCGGCGGTACGGCTCCGCGCTCCGGACCGGCAGATTACATACACTTCTGAGAATTTCTTCAGAGGAGTCGTCGCTTTTTCGTCGATGGTGTCGAGAGGGATATTTTGCGCGCCTTCCGCGTGACCGCTCGCATATTCCCCCGGAGTTCGCACATCGATGAAGGCAGCGCCTGCATTCCCGACTTTCTGACTCGCGACGGTGGCAGAGACCGATGGAATTGTCTCAAAAAAAGCATCGAACATATATGGAACAAGTGCGTATTAGGGATAAATTCCGGATAGATCCTAGAATTCTCCGACTGCTCTACTTGGTTCCGCTTGATAGATGAGTCTTTCAAAGATACTTATCACATTTGCCATAAAAGACTGAGGTTGCATGCTTGTTGGCCCTCCCTCGATATTCGACGATGGTGGCACAGGCGGGGGTGTGAACCCCTCCGGAGAATATCCCTGCGGCATGATGTATCTATCAGAGGGCATGGGACCTTCGGGTGGCATCGGCATACCGGGGGGAGGCATCGTGTAGCCCTCGGGCGGACGACGCAAAGACTCCGGCGGCGGGAACATGCCTTCGGGCCGAAAATCAGGTGGCAGTTTACTCGGGTCAAAATTACCGCTGCGCATCTGCGACTCTATTTCTTCGCGCATGCGTCGCTCCATCTGTGCGCGCATCTCATTCTCATCGTATCGACCTTCAAATTGCCGACGGTATTTCTCCTCAAATCCGCGGCGAGCGTCTCCCTCACCTCCCTGCGGTCCGAGCTGCATCATACCCTCAGGAGGCATTCTGCGTTCCCCTTGCTGTCCGTGCTCACTCGGTGATGGTTCGCCTCGCTCTGGGCGCTCCCACTTCCCGCTGTCGTTGAGGAATCCTTCTCCCATGCGGGCCTTCATACACTCGCGTATTTCATTGTCTCGCGCACCCGGATCAAATTCACCACTTCGCATCTTTTCCTCAAAATCGTCTCCGAATACTTTTCGCATGCAATCCGCCGCTGAAGAGCCGGGGCCAAATGGGCCGCTCTCACGTCTGTTGCCCATCACTTCCCTGAAACATCGCGGCAGCACTTCGCCGAGGCGGGGGCTTATGAAGCCTTCGCCGCTCCGAAGCGCAGCCACCTTGTCGGCACCCATGGCTGCCTCAATGCACGCGAGCACTTCTGGCGGCGCCTTTTCGAGTGCCTCTTTGGCCTTCTCTCTTCCCTCTTCCATCCGACGCTTGTCCTCTGCCGACATGAGATCGTGTTCCATCGCAAAAGAGATGCACTGCTCCCTGTTGGCCTCGTCTTCACAATATGTTTGACAGGCCTTGCCCTTGCAGCCACCAGGGCCTTTGCCGCCAGTCTTGCGCACCATTTCCGCCTCCTTTTCCGACATGAACCCCATCTTTATGGCAAACTCCACGCATTCCTCCATATGCCCTTCGGCCTCGCAGTACGTTCGGCACTGCCTTTCACCTCGGCAATTACCCGGTGTTGATCCACCGGATTCCAGATAGCTAGCGACTTTTTCTGCCTCCTCCAATTCGTGCCCATCCATCATCCCCGATTCTTTCGCGAACGCGAGGCATTGCCGCATATTCGACGGATCTTCGCAGTATGACTCACATTCATCTCTCGATGTGCACCCGCCAGGTCCCTTCCCCCCGAGGCGTGCGAATTCCTTCGCTTTCTTCGCCTCATCCTTGTTCAAAAGGCCATGGGTTTCGGCGAACGCGACGCATTCGTTCACGTTCGCGAGGTCATCACAGTATGCGTGGCAAGCCTTTTTGCTTTCGCAATTGCCGAGCTCAGCCACTGGGAACGTGATGCTGCTCTCTTGTGCACTCGCGCGAACGCCAAAAAATAGAAGTGTGGCAAAAGTCGCGGCCAAGGTAAGGATAAGAAACGCGCTGCGTATGGATGTGCGCTGCATGATCATTCAAAGGGGTTCTTGTAATCAGTGAACGGGTTCGTTCCGGGTAGCTTGTCGGCAGGGGTCTCCACCGCACCTGAAACCTGCACGCCTATATCAGGACCCGTATCAATGGTGGTGAGAATTTCTTCCTGATCTGGCGGATTATTATTGAAGAGAAAAAGTGCCACCGCGCCGATAACAAGCACAAGTATTCCCGCTCCGATAAGAATAGGAGTCTTTATGCGCGATGCCGGTTCCACACCGCGATGATACCACCGCGCGCGCCGAGCATAAACGAAGTTATCCACTTATCTTGCAGCGAGATCCGCCGAGCGTAGCGAAGAAAAAAGTGTCAGGAACCTTTTCTCGGTCAGAAGGCCTCTATTTGTTCTTTCCGTCCGCTTTCTTGAGCTTGCGCCGTGGGTTCATCTTGGCGTTCTTTATTTTACCCTCAAGGCGCGGCGGGCGCGTAAGATAATTCAGCTCTCTCAATCTCTTTTTCTTATCTTGTGGTTGCTGATTATTCATGCCTACATCATACCACCCCTCACCTCTCCAACTCTGGGCTCCCTATCGTAAGCAAGTTCAGAACTCTTAATTGGGCAGAGATGCAGAGATAAAGAGCGAACTTGAATTTAGCGGTATCTTGGGACTTTTCCCAGAACCTATATTTCAGAACCGTTAAAGATTTTCTGCTTTTACGGTAGTACCTGTCTCATTGGTTCTATAACGATATTCTTTCCCATTTGCTTGCATAAGAATATTGTATCCAGGAGTAATGACTGCTGCGCAACTCTCTGCAGGACCACCCAAACCTAGGCATGAATCAGACCAATCTGTTTCCATGGCTTCCAGAATAAGAATTTTTGAACTATCAATATTGAGCCGAGTCGCAAGTGTGGTTTTTGCGGCGATCACACCTTCAGGGACTGGAAGGTTATGGAGGCTGCCTTCAGGAGCACCCTCTGCTGAGTTTGGAGAATTTCCTTCGGTCGTTGTTTCATCTACGGAAGACTTGTTAAAACCTAAAACAACGAAATAACCGAGAATGATAACAATAAGTGCAACGATAATAATAATTATTCTTTTCATACGATAAAGCATAGCAAATCAATTATATACTGTAAAATTCCAAACCCTATCTGGGTTACAAAAAAAGACCTTCATATATAAGGTCTTTTTAGTGGCTCCGCGGGTAGGACCACGAGTACGCTTTTCGACCCTTACAGGGTCAGTGCACCTTTCGTATTTTCTCAAAGCAGAGCTTCTCGAAAATTTACTCAAGGTCTTCGAATCCTACCCCGCAAGCAAAATTAGTTGCTTGCTCGCGTCGCCACAAAAACTAAAAACCCCCGAAATGGGGTCTAAAGTTTTTGGGCTCCGAGGCTTATCGGCAGTTCGAACTTGTATCATCGAGCAAATGCTACTAGAAAAACACCGACTTTTGGGACTTGCCAGTAACTCTTGAACCGATCCTTGGTTATTTTGCGCAACGTATTGGACATTGTTGGAACCATAATACGAGAACATAAAGGCAATATAAATATCCCAACTCTTTACACTGCCCTCTAAAACTGCGATGTGCTATCATGAACTCAATGAATCCAAACAAGGCATTGTGGGAAAAAGGAGACTTTACTGAGATAGCAGCATTCATGCGCCAATCTGGAGAGGCACTCGTTAAGTCTCTCGGCATAAAGCCGCCGCTCAAGGTTTTAGACCTCGGTTGTGGAGACGGTACAACAGCGGTTCCGCTCGCTCTCTCGGGTGCTGAAGTTGTTGGAATCGACATTGCCAAGAACCTCGTTGACGCCGGCAACAAACGGGCTTCGGCGATGGGACTCAGCCAACTTACATTCCAAGAGGGTGATGCATGTAATTTGCAAGGGATTCCCGACCATTCCTTTGATTTGACCCTTACTGTGTTCGGCGCCATATTTGCCCCCAAACCTTTTGATGTGGCTAAGGAGATGGTTCGAGTTACAAAACCTGGTGGTCGCATCGTTATGGGTAACTGGATACCAGGCGATCCGACTTTTGTTGCACAACTCTTGAAAATCAGCTCAGCATTTACCCCTCCCCCTCCTGAAGGCTTCATCAGTCCGATGACTTGGGGCGTGGATACGCACATCATAGAACGTTTCGGTCAGGCAGGAGTGCCCAAAGAAAAAATATCCATGGTCAAGGATACATTCTATTTCATATCTGAAAAAAACCCAGAACTGTTTATTGAATCATTTGAACAATTCTATGGCCCGACTATGAATGCTGTTGAAGCAGCTGAAAAGAATGGAAAAAGTGAGGAGCTTCACAGCAAGCTTGTTGAACTTGCGACGACTCAAAACAAGAGTACGGACGGCGGCACTTCAATACCTGCAACTTTCTTACGAGTTACAGTTAGTCTTTGAAGACATCTTTTGAACTGTCTCTCGATTATTTGGCTCCGCGGCTTGGACTCGAACCAAGGACATCCTCGTTAACAGCGAGGCGCTCTACCAGCTGAGCTACCGCGGAATACTCACTCCACATACGAGGTGGAATGTAAGACGAAGTATAGCCAAAAATCGTTCGCCTGCAATTACCGCGCGAGCACATACTACGTGATACTATAAGAGATGTTCGCTTATCATAAAAATCCCATTTATATGTCGGAGATGTTTGGAAAGGGGCGTGAACAAAAAAAACCTGTTTTCGGCAAACGACCAGACTCAATCGAATCCGCAACACCCCCTGAAGCACCAAAAAAAATTGAGCCGGAAATGCTGATGAGGATATTGCGAGATAAGGGGAATCCGGAATTGAATGAGTTGCTCGATGCTCTTGAGGCGACGGCAGCATATCAAAGGGTAGACGGCGTGCACGGGGATAGTAAGATCATCGATGACCGCATCGCTGCCATCAATGACAGACTTCAGAGATTGGGTCAAAAACCAGTCACGCGCGAAGATCTAATAAAAAATTAGTGTGCATTCGCGTATAACGCAACCAAAATCATATCCCCCTCCTCCCCTTCTTACGCATCGAAATACTTCTCACGATTGGCGAACATTTCCTTAAAATCCGGATGGCTCTCCAGAATGCGTGCCTCTTCTTCGCACCATTCTGAATAAAAGCCCGGGCGCATTTTGATCTCCTGAAGAAATTCCGGCCATGGAATCCAACGTGTTGCGTGTACCACTTCTGGGTTTGGCGTGGGTTCACCATCGGTGAATCCGATGAAAATCGGACAAATCTCATTTTCCATAACGCCCTGGCGCACAAAGGTATACCGATATGGCGCGATCTCTTCGATATGAATCGCGTCCATGTGAAGCTCGAAGGCGAGCCGACGCTTCACAGTGTCTACATTTGACTCACCGAGCCCTGGGTGACCACAGATGCTATTGGACCAGACCAGGGGCCAGGTCTGCATAGTATGACTTCTCTGTTGGAGTAAAAGCCGCCCTTCGCGGTCAAAAAGAAAAAGCGAGACTCCACGATGGAGCGGTGTCGTCGCTCCATGCGCATGTGATTTCGGCATCGTGCCGAGTACGCGATTGTCCTCATCCACGAGCACTACTTCTTCTGATTTTGGAGTCATAAAAACGCATCCTTGCCATGCCTACACTCCCCTGAGCGCTGGCACCTTCTCTTTGAGCGCGGTTATCATAGCAGCAACATCTTCGTTGACGAGCATATGATCGAACAGATCTTTTCGTTCTGCAAAAAAAGCGAGATCGCGCTCTGCATTCTTTAATCGATCGCGAATGCCCGCCTCGGTCTCACGACCTCGAGTGCGGAGGCGATGTAAGAGCTGGCTCAACATAGCGCGCTTGCTCCTTCCGGGCGGGAGGAGCCCGCAGGAAAGAATAGCGCGACGGCCATAGTGGCGAGCCAAACCCTCGAGAAGATCTTTTTCTGTGACAACAATAGGCAATTTGCCTTTGCTCCATATCTCTTCAATATCCGCTGCGCGGTATCCATACTGCCGCTGCTCGCTCTTCGAAGAAATATTCGTCGCGGCGACGATCGAACCCGCGCGCTGCAGGCTTTTGAATTTCTTGGGTGTGACATACACGTACTCGCCTTGGTCACTGGCTTTCCGAGCGCGCGTAGTCAAGATGGGTACGTTTGCAGAATATGGAGATGCCTTGGTGAGGAGTCTGCTTATCGTCGATTTGCCCACGCCGGAGGGCCCTGTAAGCGCGAGAATGTAGCCGGGAAATTTCTCCCGCACGGGCTTACCAGCATACGCTTCATATGCCACTTCGTAGACACGCAGGCCTTCTCCCGAAACATGCGAGAGGCGCATTCGCGGATGCACCGTCTGCCCGATAAACGGCGTGTCGGCGATCAGGGGCGCGAGCACGCGTCGTCCGTTTTCAAATTCGATCAAACCAATCGTCCGAGATTTTGAACCGAACTGGGCGGGTGGATGCATCAGAACGGTAAATGACACAACGACTCCCGGAAGGAGTTTTTCTCGTTCGCGCTTCTGCGCTCGATGGACGATGGGTGCGGAGGAATTCATACTTCAAGATTTTCTATGATATGTATCCCGCAGCTCGCTGCGGCACCGCCGAAGTTGTGACCAAGACCGTATCGAGAGGAGGTGCGTTTGAGACTTTTATTAATATCGATCAATTGCTTAATTCCGGTCGCAGCGACGGGGTGGCCGCACGCCTTGAGTCCCCCTCCCATGTTGACGAAAAGCGGCGTTCGGCCTGCATACAAATCTTCGTAAATCTTTACCCCCTCACCCTGCTTTGCGAATCCTAGATCTTCCATGTTGATGACAGCGGCGATCGAGAAGCAATCGTGCGTCTCGACGACCCGTATGTCGCTCCGCTCTATGTCCGCTTCAATGAGCGCGCGGCTCATCGCCGCGCGCGTCGCGGCGAAGCTCGTAACGGTCGGCCGCTCGCTGATACTGAGTGCATCGCTCGAAATCTGACTCGCGACGATGCGCATTCCACTCCGATGCTCGGTAGAAAGGATGCACGCGGCGGCTCCATCACTGATTGGCGAACAATCGAGGAGGCGTAGCGGATCGGAGACGAGCGGGCTCGCGCTCACCGCTTCCGGCGAAAGCTCATTCCGAAACTGGGCAAATGCGTTGTCTGCCGCATGTTTGTGGTGCACCGAACTCACGATACTTAATTGCTCACGCGTGAGCCCAAATTCGTACATGTAGCGCTGCGCGATAAGCCCGAAAATCCCCGGGAACGTGAGCCCGGATGGCGCGTCGAGCTCGCTGTCGGCAGCCCCCATCAAAGCCTGCGAAATAGTGTCAGCGGAAACATCGGTCATTTTCTCCACCCCGACCACAAGAACGGTTTTCGCCCTCCCGCTCTCAAGGAACGCGCACGCCGTGTTGAGCGCGAGCGCGCCGGAGCCGCATGCCGCCTCGACGCGAAGCGCGGGAGGATGATTGGGGAGAAGCGCGGAAGCGAGAGCACCGAGGTGCGCCTGGTCATTCGTGACCTCGGCGAGCATATTTGCTACGATGACAAGATCGATATTGGGCGCATCTAACCCGGATGATTTCAAAGCCGCCTCCACTGCCTCTTGCATCAAATCTCTGAGGCTCTTGTCCCACCACTCGCCGAAACGAGTAAGCCCTGACCCAACAAGAAAAATATCTTCTTTCATATTTCTACGCGGAGAGCGCTCCTGAATGTTCGAGATATTCACTGTACCCGAGATACGCGCGCTCCCGCGTATCAGCGACGAGCGGCACTCCGCTTCGCAGTGCCGTCAGAAGGAAAGCATCGCACCCCGCGCCCGATCCGTAGGAGACGAGGAGTACCCGTTCATCTTTTTTCACGTTTTCTAATACGGAGACTAGTCCTATAAGCGAGCACGCGCTGTAGGTATTACCGATCGTCGGGACAACAAATCCCGCTCGCATCTGCTCCTTGGAAATACCGCACTCCTTCGCGATACGCATCGGAAATTTCGCGTTTGGCATGTGCAACACGACGTGATCGATCTCGGAAAGCTTCAATCTCCACGCATCAATAGCTGCGCTAATCGTCTCGCGTACATGCCGGAAGTAGCCAGGCTCACCGGTAAAGCGCCCCGCATGACTCGGGTAAGGGGCGTTTTTCGAGCGCCAAAAATCTGGCGTGTCGGTGGTGTACGAGAGTGTCTTGTCGATTCGACAGAGTGCGTTTTTGTGCGTCGCGGGCCCCAACAAAAAAGCCGCGGCACCAGCGGCGGCAGTATATTCGAGAACGTCGCCGGGCTTGCTCTGCGCCGTGTCGGTGCCTACGGCGAGGCCAAACTTTACTTGGCCGCTTCGAATAAAACTATCGACAATCTGGATCCCCGCAGTGCCCGCTTTGCATGCAAATTCAAGATCCGCCGCATGGGAAAGCGGATTGAGACCCAATGCCGAGACGAGCATGCCGCTCGTGGGCTTCACCGCATAGGGATGTGATTCCGATCCGACAAAAATCGCCGAGACATCTCTGGGAGAGATGCCTGGCGTTTCGAGTGCTTGTCGAGCGGCCTCAAACGCCATGGTGAAGCTGTCTTCATCGCGGCCCGCGACCGATTTCTCTTCCACGCCGAGGCTTCCGATAAGCGCCGCGGAATCCTGCTTCCAGTGGCGCGCGATGTCCGATATCTTTATACGGTATTTTGGTATGTAGGTACCAAAGCCAAGTATTGCCGAATGGGCCATATAATTTTGCGAAATTATGCCTCGTACTGTCCTTTTAAGCGCGACCTAAAATGCGACTCTTTGAGTGTACCAAATTCTCTGTGAGAATCGAAGGGGCTACTCTTTCCCCCGCCCTAGCGTACGGTGCGCCTGAGCGAGCGTGTGCGTGGACTGGGCTGCAAGAAGGGATATCTCCCCCGCAAGCGCTGCAGCGCCGATGGTTTCTGCAAGCTGCGCAGAAGGCCGGAGTTTTGTCTTTGATTTGAGCACGAGATCGAGGCACTGTTTTTGAGCCGGAAGGTTGATCCCGCCACCACGGACACCCACAAGGACTGCGGGAAGTTCTACCGAAATTCGAATGCCATCTGGAATCTTTTTGATAATGGTATCCGCAAGAGATCCCTCGACGACATGCGCCACGTCTTGCCCAGTTGCAAGATAGAGGGACATAATGGTATTTGCGACATGAAGATTACTACCCAGCGCGCCCGCAATTTCCGATCCGATTTCCAATTTCGCTCGCGCTGTTTTGAGAAGCGCATCTGAATCAGATTTTAGAACACTCCGAATGATCGTTTCAGGGATCGTAGCCTCTGCGTGCACGCGATGTCCACGACCGTGCATTTTCGTCCGCATGCTTGGTTTTTTGTCGCTGTCGACGTTGCCTGCCACCGTAAGCATCCGGATATTCAATTCTTTCGAGAGATACTCCCCTACCTCCTGCGCTGCGATTGTAACCATGTTCATCCCCATTGCCTCATCGGTATCCGCTGCAATGGTAAGAAAGAGCACCTTGTCTTTTATGTCAATTTCGTACGAGAGGATCTTTAGATGACTACTTGTCGCTTCCGCAATTTTTTTCCACACAGATTCAAACGCGCGAATTTCCCTAGAAACTCCTTCTCCGTCTTTTACCTCGAACGCGATCGAGCGCGTGATACCGACGTGTTCGGAAGAAACGCGAACGCCGCCTGCTTCTCGTATGGCCTTGCATCCCCGATTAATGCTTGCCACAAGCGCTCCCTCGGTCGTGGCGAGCGGAAGATACACTTCACCCATCTCGCCCGAGCTGAAGGTGATGGGAAGCGGCCCCGCAAGACCGACTGGCACGGGTATCGCCCCAAACATCTGCTCGCAGTTTTTTTCGTCCGCCGTACCAATTTGTTCTGATCTAACAGCAACGTAATCAAGAGCGACCCCCAACTCTTTTTCAATCCGATCGCGACGCTCCTGTACCCGATCAAGCGGATTCATGTCTGGAGATACATCACGAAGGTTCATATGCAAATACTAAATCAAATGACTTCCGCCTCCTATTCTAGCCTCAAAGACCGTGCAGCCCGACTGATTGTTGGCATATGCGCGCACGGACGGCAGGGCGCTTTCTTCGCAGATCAGATGCACCGTAGGGCCAGCATCCATAGTGTAGAGAACAGCCAAATGCTCACTGGTTCGAAGCTCTTTGATCTCGCGAACGATGCGATGCGTTTCCTCCGAAAGATACCGGAGTGGTGGAGAGCTTGAGGCCATGACCGCATGCATGTCGAGACAATCCTCTTCGGAAACTCTTTGAAGTTTCTCAAAATCTTTCTTCAGAATTGCATCTCTGCACGCCTCTTGGCGCACCGGGATCTCGCGAAGGCGCGCCTCAAAAAGCGGGCTCGTGTGCGCAAGAGCATGACCTTCAGTGGACCCTGTCTCTTTCTCCGCACGCGACGGCACAATAATGACATCCCATAATTTCCAGTGATCCTCTGGTGCTACCTGTTCAGCATACGAAGTGTTGATGCCCACTCCATCTCCCGCGATAATTGCCACGAATCCGCCAAAAACGCCCCGGCTTGCCGACCCGGATCCGAGACGAGCAATAATACTCACGTCACGCCGAGAGATTTCTTTTACAAACCCTGCATACGCCTCCGCAAGAGCGCTAAAGACTGCGGAAGATGATGCGAGACCAATGCCAGAAGGAATCTTCGAGCAAATTTCGATCGAAACAGAGTCTGGGAACACCTGGTGGGGGCCGATGTCGGCAAGATATTTCTTTGTGAGAAGAAAATGATTCTCTAGTCTCCTACTCTCCTTCTCCGAGAGTGTTCGTTCAATACCATCAGCCTGTATACTACGCGCGGAAAAACGCTCGGAGTGGCCGACCGCTACCTCAACTCCCGGCTGATCAAGGGTAATCGAGAGTGAATCAGCAGCAGGGAGACGCAATTCTTCATTACGATTACCCCAGTATTTTATGAGAGCGATGTTTGGTGCGGAGAAGGCGCGAATAGACATATTTTAGAGAATACTTGCGGGCATACGCCTTTGATTTGCAATTTCCATTATTTTTTGCTGATTCCCAAGCGCCAAGACCATCCCCGCGCCGCCGGTGCGGCCGCCAGCACCAATGACTTTAGCAGAGCCGCCGATTTTTTCTATCGCAGCGACTAACTCCTGCACGCTCTCCGGTACGACACCGAGCGCCACCTGTGCTTTGTGATGATCTCGCATCACGTCGAGGAGCGGCTCGCCGGAGGCGAGCCGCTGTGTGCATTCCCCGATGATTTTCAGCGGCTCTCGGATCTCCGATTCACGACCACGCACCCACGCCACAAGCTCTGTGGTGGATTCGCTCGGAAATCCTGTATCAATAAGCACCGATTCTCGCAATAGATCTGATTGCAACCTTATCTTGTGTGGGACATCTCCTTTACGAAAAAGGAGGGGGGCGTTTCCCCAGATAGTCGCAAAATCCAGACCGCTATGCCCAGGATTTAATGTATCTTCGATCTGGAGTGCCACTTCGCGTGCATCATCACCGAGAAGCGCGCGCACGACGGCAATAATGAGCGCGGTCGAAGATCCCATTCCCTTCCCAAGCGGAAGATCGGAATGGACCGTGAGTCGTCCGCGAAGATCGGCATCTTTCTGCGCGAGAGTGGCGATCTTCTCTGTATACGAGATTGATCGTGCGTCACGCCCTTCAGCGAGTATCTCGACCCGCTCGCAAGCCGGATCGATCTCAAATACAGCCTCGACCCCTAGAGACGAAGGAATCGCGATGCCCGCATACCCAAAAAGCACGGCGTATTCGCCGGATAGGATGATCTTGCCGGGCGCAAAGCAGCTCATACCTTCAGAATACACGTCGTCGGAAGAAAGTGGTATTGTTGCGCGATGAGCGAGCTTCATGCAATCGTCCGAGGCCGCGTACAGCTTGTTATGTTCAGGGATTTCACTCGGCGCACCGCGCGTAAGCTCGGCCTCACGGGGTTTGTGTACAACCGACCCGATGGGGCGGTCGAGGTGGTGGCCCAAGGTGAGAGAAACGCTCTCGAGAAATTTCTTGAGACACTCCATCGCGGATCGATCCTCTCACGCGTCGATGGCGTGGAACATGAATGGCGTGACCGCACCAAGACATTCGATGGTTTCAAGATTGCCTACTAATTTTTTATGATCGATGTGCACAATGTCCCAAAATGCATAGCGATCATCCTCGACGGCAACCGTCGGTGGGCAAAAGAAAACGGACTTTCCACATTCGAGGGCCACAAGAGAGGTATGGATAACGTGGAGACCATCGCGCGCGCTGCAAAAGACCTTGGCATTCAGCACATGGTTATCTATGCGTTCTCCACGGAGAATTGGGAACGATCGCAAGAAGAAGTGGGATACTTGATGAAGATTTTTGAGAACATGGCACGCGAAGGTCTTGCAAAATTCAAGAGGATGAACGTCGCTGTGCATTTTGTTGGACAAAGAGAACGCTGCCCTCTGTCTTTGCAAGAGGCAATGCACGAGGCAGAGAAAAACAGTCCGGAGAACCCCGCACACACATTGTGGATCTGCATTTCATACGGAAGCAAAGCAGAAATCGTGCATGCGGCACAAGCGGCGACCACCGATGGCCCTATAACGGAAGAATCTCTTTCAAAACACTTGTGGACGCAGGATATGCCGGATCCCGATCTCATCATCCGGACGGGGGGCGATCAGCGAATCTCCAACTTCCTTCTGTGGCAGGGCGCGTACAGCGAGTTGTTTTTTGTGAAGAAATACTGGCCCGAATTCACCAAGGAAGACCTCGAGACTGTCGTTCGCGAGTATGGTACACGCGAGCGGCGTTTGGGAAAATGAAAACCGCCGGCTCTAAGCCGGCGTTTCCTTCCAACAATTTGGTATCAACTACTTCAAGTGCGCGGAGACGAGCTTGGTCATCTCAAACATCGTAACCTCACCCTTTCCACCAAAAATCGGCTTCAGCTTGTCATCAGCCAAGATGTTGCGCTTATTCTTCGGATTCTGAAGATCGTGCTTCTTGATGTATTCCCAAAGCTTCTTCACAACCTGGCCCCGAGCCATAGGCCCCTTCCCTGTGACCGCCTCAAGCTCTGCAGAGAGATTCATCGGCTTTAATAATGCAGGATTTGCTTTTCTGACCATAGATTATTGATTACTAGTATGCCTTTTAGTATACCCCTCCCCATAAATAGCGCCATCTCCTCGTGTGGCACAGCCAGAGGGGTCGCCACGCAAGGGCGTGGCGACCCCAAGCTCTCTAGAAACGCGATTTACATCGCTCCGCCTGAACCGCAATCCTTACATATACCCTTGTGCTTCACAATCTCGTACACTGCAGCAGCGCCTACAAGGACGTAGACAAGCCACTCAACCTGAGGCCAGGCACCGAGTAGCATACCCACAACGTTCCACTCGCCTCCCATGAAGCCTCCGAGACCTACGAGACCCCAGTTTACAGCTCCTACCATGACGAGGATCCAGCTTACCATGTGCAAATTTTTCATATTTTTGAAGAGAAATTGGCTAGTAAACCTGCCTTCGCGGGCAGGCTCGACCTTTTGATAGATTACACCCCTGCAGTATGTACCTCCCCTCAAACTACGCCAGTGAGTTATCCACCACCACCTTTCCCGCCAAAAAAACGGCTATTTGGCTCGCTCGTTTTACACCTCCGAACGCTTCTTGAGCTCAGCTTCGTAGACTCGATCACGCAGTTCGGTCGTGGAATAACCGTGATCGCGGGAATTGAAATACACTGGCAAAGGTAGGTCGCGGCCGGTGAATTGCTTGTCTTTGTATTCCTCACCCAAAATGCGGATGTCGATGCCGATCTTGTTGTCGCTTAAGATTTTCAGTAGGTCTGCCTCCGTGTCATAGACGATGATCTCGTCGATGTATTTGATCCCCTCCAGAATGATTCTTCGCTCATCGATAGACATGATCGGCTTGTTTTTGGTGTCAGGCCGATCAATCGCTGGATCGGAGTGGAGCGCAACTATGAGATAATCGCACACAGTCTTCGCCTCCTTAAACATCAGCATGTGCCCCGCGTGGCACAAATCGAAGGCCCCCGCAGTAATTCCCACTTTCTTCCCATCTCTCATAATAACCACAAGAATAGCATAAAAAATAGGACGGTGTGATAGAATCCATCCATGAAAACAGCCCTTTTGGCATCCTACGAAAAAGACGAGGCGCTGTTGAGGCTGGGTAAGCTTCTTAGCGACAGTGGATGGGCGCTCCTCGGCTCGGCGGGTACTGCAAAATACTTGAACGAGAACAACGTCCCCTGCCGCGATGTCGCCGAAATCGTCGGGCCGCCCATTCTCGGCCACCGCGTCGTTACGCTCTCGCGCGAACTTCATGCCGGCCTCCTTGCCGCCACACCTGCAGATTTTGAGGAATTACAGAAACTCAACATTACTCCCATTGATCTGGTATACGTAACGCTCTATCCGCTCGAGAAAACAATCGCCGACCCACTCTCAACTCCGGCGGCCGTCATTGAGAAAACGGATATCGGCGGCCCTACGCTTTTGCGTGCGGCGGCCAAAGGCCGAAGACTTGTACTTTCAGACCAATCACAGATTGAATTGCTGGAAACATGGCTGAAAAACGGATCCGATGAAAACGAGCGTGAACCACTTGTCACTCGTTTTGTAGCGGCTGCCGAGCGCCGCGTCGCCGATTACATCAGCGCGTCGGCGGCGTATTGGGAGAATCGAACATGACGCCAAAGCATTTCTTTTTTGATCTCGATGGCACGCTCACGCGCAGCCGTACGCTCATGGCGGAAGACCATCAGAAATTATTCGCGATGCTATGTGACAAAAAAGACGTCGCGGTAATCACAGGCGGCCAACTTTCGCAAATCAAGAAGCAAATACCGCCGCATTTTGATGGCAAGTATTTCGTCTTGTCTCAATCAGGAAACTATGCGATCTCCAAAAGCGGCGAGGTGCTCTGGGCCGAACAATTTTCGTCCGAACAAAAAACGGCGATTCTCTCTTTCGTTCGCGCCATTCATGATGAAGTGGCTTTGTTGGTCAAAGATGAAAACGATCTTGTTGAAGATCGTGGGAGTCAGGTTTCCTACAGTTTGCTCGGACATCATGAAGACGTAAGCAAGAAGGAAGCGTTTGATCCAGGGGCGAAAAAACGGCTTGAGATCCTAGCTCGACACAAAGAAGATGTGGCTCATCTCCGAGGAATTGGTGTTGACGTGCGCCCCGGTGGTACAACCACCTTTGACTTTACAATCGCCGGCAAACACAAAGGCTTCAATGTTACGCGCCTGATCGAAAAAGAAGGATGGAGAAAAGAAGATTGCGTGTATGTGGGCGACGCGCTATTCCACGGCGGCAACGACGAGACGGTGATCGACATAATCCCGATCCATGCGGTAAAAAATCCAGATGAGGCGTTCGATTTTATCCAAGGCAATCTGGTATAGTACGCAACGCCATGCAATCAGCGCTCTCAATCAACAACCTCACAAAAACGTACAGCAACGGTACGGTGGCGCTCAAGGGGGCATCACTTGAGGTGCAACAGGGAGACTTTTTTGCACTCCTCGGCCCCAATGGTGCCGGGAAAACGACGATTATTGGAGTCGTTGTCGGTCTTGTGAATAAGACGGGCGGCACGGTCGAGATCTTCGGCGAAAACATCGAGGAAAACCCCGACGGCGTGAAGGCGCACATCGGTGTCGTGCAGCAAGAAGTCAATTTCAATCCGTTTGAGAAATGTATAGATATCGTAGTGAATCAAGCCGGATATTATGGTATTCCCCGTAGCGAGGCACTCCCACGCGCTGATAAGCTTTTGCAGGACTTAGGCATCGGAGACAAACGAAACATGAGATCAATAACGCTCTCCGGCGGCATGAAGCGCAGGCTTATGATCGCGCGTGCCTTGGTGCACGAGCCGCGCTTTCTCATACTCGACGAGCCGACCGCGGGCGTGGATGTCGAGTTACGCCGCGGCATGTGGGATTATCTGCGCGGAATCAATGCGAAGGGCGTCACCATCCTCCTCACGACGCACTACCTCGAAGAAGCCGAGCAACTATGCAAGCATGTCGCGATCATCAACAAAGGTGAGATCGTTGCCAAAGGCACGATGGATGAAGTGCTCGCGCTCCATGATGGCACGGCACCAGCAGACGGTTATCGCGGAGGACGGCTGGAAGAAGTGTTTGTGAGGCTTACCTCAGAAAAAAATACATAATATGAATTCTGCAGAAATGTGGACATCGTTTTACACCATCCTGCGCAAGGATGTCGTGCGTATTTTCCGTATCTGGCCCCAGACGTTTTTGCCATCCATCATTACATCGGTGCTGTACTTTCTCGTCTTTGGAAAGGTTTTGGGCGAACAGATTGGTGAGATCAATGGCTTCTCATACATCCAGTTCGTCGTCCCGGGCCTCGTGATGCTGGCGGTCGTTACAAATTCATTTACCAACGTCGCTACCACATTCTTCCAAGCAAAATTTTTCTCGCGCAACATCGACGAGATTCTCGTCTCCCCCACTCCCCCGTGGGTCCTGATAGCGGGCTTCGTCGCAGGAGGTGTCGTGCGCGGCACCATCATTGGAAGCCTTGTGCTTCTCGTCTCGATGTTCTTTGCTGTACCACCGCTCACCAACATTTTCGTCATCGCTCTCTTCCTCGTCCTCTCGAGCGTCTTGTTTTCACTCGCGGGGTTGGTAAATGGCATCTATGCGAAGAATTTCGACGGCATTACCATCTTTCCCACATTCGTCCTCACGCCACTCGTATACCTGGGGGGTGTCTTTTATTCAGCGCATTCACTTCCCGGTTTCTGGGGCACGCTCACCTATGCCGACCCGATCTTTTACCTCGTCAACGGATTCCGTTACGGATTCATGGGCATTTCTGATGTCCCGCTCGCCATCTGTATCGCGGTACTCTTCAGCCTCATTGCCGCCCTCGTCGCCTTTGCATGGTACCTCATCCGCACTGGCCTAGGACTGCGGCAATGATATTATAGAAACATGAGCAGTGAAGGAGGAGAGGGGGGGGGGAAAGCAACATAATAAAGTTTCGAACGTCGGAGACAATCAAGGCTGAAAAACGTCTAGAAAAGTTGGACGGAATTGTACGAGAAACCTACAAATCGCTACATGACCATCCACGGGTGGTGAGTATGTCAGATGAAGAAAAGGCAACAGCGCGTAGAATTTTTGAACGTGGTAAAGGAACGGTGCCACTTGATATGTATCGAGATTGGTTTGAAGGCCCACAAAACTGGATCGAGAATCCGAGCTTCTGCTTCTTCGCAGCAGAATTTTATCTAAAAGAACGAGGTCTATTGAAAGACGAGTCAACCGAGTAGCGCACTACTATTTCCCAGCAATTTCTGACGCAAGGCCGATGTAGTTTTCTGGTCGGATTCCTTTTAGGTGCATCTTCACTTTCTCATCGATGTCGAGACCGTCAATAAACTTTGCGAAATCTTCTAGCGATACTTTCCTTCCGCGCGTAAGCATCTTGAGTTGCTCGTAGGGCACTTCAACCCCTTCTTTCCGGAGGACAGTCTGTATTGCCTCCGCGATTACCTCGGGATGTGATTGGAGCGCTTCTAACATTGTCTCCGTGTTGACACTCACCTTCCCCAGGCCTCGGGAAAGCGCTTGATAACCGATAAGTGAGTGGGCAAATGCAGTGCCAAACGTGCGCAGTACAGTCGAGTCCGAGAGGTCGCGCTGCAAGCGTGAAATCGGGAGCTTGAGTGAGAAATGTCCAAACAATGCATTCGCAACACCTAGATTCCCCTCCGCATTTTCAAAATCAATAGGATTGACCTTGTGCGGCATTGCCGAAGATCCCACTTCTCCTTCTTTCGTCTTCTGAGAAAGCCACCCATCGCTGATGTAGCGCCACATATCTTGAGAAAGATCGACGAGAATCGTATTGATGCGGCGAAGATTGTCGAAAAGCTCCGCATAGGTGTCGTGCGGCTCGCTCTGCGTTGTGACCGGATTCAATTCGATAGAGATAGTATTTTCGCCACTGAGACCCACAATAAACTTCTGTGCAAACGCTTGCCAATCAACATCCGGAACCGCAACCATGTGCGCGTTGTAGTTACCTGTCGCTCCGCCAAATTTCACTAAGATGTGGGATTTCGTAAGTCCCACAAGTTGCCGCGCGATACGCGCTTCAAAGACTCTCATTTCCTTTCCAAACGTAGTCGGTGAAGCAGGCTGGCCGTGCGTGCGTGCAAGCATAGGCGTTATAGCATGCTCGCGTGCGAGTGCGTCCAGATGTGTGCGGATATCGGCAAGTGCGGGCAAGACGACCTTTTCCAAAGCGTCTCGCAAAAGCAATCCGTACGCGACGCTGTTTATGTCTTCTGAGGTAAGCGCAAAATGCGTCCACTCGGAAACGTTCGCGAGCGACGTCTTCGCCAACTTTCCCTTAATGAAATATTCCACCGCCTTCACGTCATGATTGGTCGCCGCTATCCCGTCGTAGCCCTCTTTTTCTATTTTCTTCACTATGTGCGCATCCTCTAAGGAGACCGTCGCGATATTTTCCAACATGCCTCGCTCCTCTGCGGTAAGCTGCCTCATCCCCGTACCTGGATTCTCCGACAGCGCGACGAGATACGCGCACTCGACACGCACACGGGCACGAATGAGTGCGTACTCGCTAAAATATTCCGCCAACCCCTCCACCATTCCACGGTACCGACCGTCTACAGATGTGATTGCGGTAAGTGCTTCAAGCGGCATATGATTTTAAATTGCGCTCCATGCGCGAAAGCACGGGCGTCTCGCCGGGTATGAATTGTGTACCGGTAATTTGTTCATACATCTGAATGTACCGCCGCGAGAGCTCTTCCACAAGCTCCTGAGGTGCTTCTGGCAATACCGCATCTTTGTACGGATCGCAGTGCTCCTTAAACCACAGACGTAAAAATTCTTTGTCGAAACTTTTGGGCTCACTGCCCTTGGCGAGACTCTCTTCGTACCCTTCGATTTGCCAGTAACGCGAAGAATCGGGCGTGTGTATTTCGTCTATCAAAACAAGATTTCCTTTTTCGTCCGTGCCAAATTCATACTTCGTGTCGACGAGAATAAGACCACGCTTAGCCGCCACCTTCTGACCTCGCAAAAAGAGTGCCGTCGCCGTATGTTTTACTTTTTCGAGAAGCTCTGCGGAAATGAGCCGTTCTGCAACCATCTGTTCTTGAGAAATTGTCCTATCATGCGTATCCTCTTTGGTCGTGGGGTCAAATACGGGATGCGGTAGTTTGATGTTCTTCTTCAAGCCATCAGCCAACGCCATATTGCCAAACGTGCGCACACCGTTTTGGTATCGTGTCCAAATCGCTGTATCCGTCACTCCTGTGAGATAACCTCGCACCACGGCTTCTATTGGCACTATTTTCATCCTTTTCGCGACAGTAACATTTGGATCGGGCACTGCGAGTACATGATTCGGCACAATATCCTTCGTCTGCTCAAACCACCACGCACTTATCTGATTCAATACCTGTCCCTTCCACGGTATGTGCGCAATGATACGGTCAAAGGAGGAATGGCGATCTGTTGTAACCAAAATCAGCCGCTCGGGCTGAATGTAGATATCGCGCACCTTTCCTATTTTCTTCTCGCCGAGGGACGAAAAATGTGTTTCTTTTAGTACTTCATTCATAGTGTATTATACACCCCCCAAGATGTCTTGTCAACCCCACTGCAGACCACCTACGAAATCAACGCTCTTTTCACCCTTCGTAATAGAGCCTATAGAGTATGCGGGGACGCCTGAATGCCTGAAGTGCGCAATCGCCTCTTCGGCAAAGTCAGGCTTCACGACAACCGCCATGCCAACGCCCATATTGAAAGTTCTGAGCATGTCCGAGTCGCTCAAATCACCGAATTTTTTAAGTATCTTGAATATCGGAAGTATTCTAATTTTCCCGAGATCAATCTCGGCGTTTAAGGTATTTGGGAGTACTCGGTTGAGATTTTCTTGTATTCCCCCTCCGGTAATATGTGCCAACCCGACGAGCCCCGCATTTCTGAATACATCTTTCAAGCACGCGTAGTAAGCCCGGTGCGGCGTCAATATATTTTTCATAAAAGGCATGCCCTCCACTTCCTCATTCATAATCGCCGGAGATTCTTTTAGAATCTTCCGCACGAGGGAAAATCCATTGGTATGTATCCCGCTCGAAGCGAGTGCCAAGACAGCGTCCCCTTCCTGTATCTTCGAACCATCGATAATGTTTTCTTTATCCACAACGCCGACGATACTCGCGGTCAAAATATACGTTCCCTCCTCGACGACGCCGGGCTGTTCGGATGTCTCGCCGCCGGTAAGGACGCACTCGTTCTTTTTGCATGCTGCGGAAAGGGCCGACACTATTTTCAGAATGGTTTCCTTTTCCATTTTCCCGCAAACGATGCAATCTTGTACCGAAAGCGGTTTGGCGCCCATCACTATGGCGTCGTTCACCAAATGGTTGATGAGATCATAACAAATTGTCTCGACGCTTTCGTTTTGCAGAGCAAGCTTTTGTTTCGAACCAGGTTCTTCAGTCTTAAACACTAGCACCGGATGTTTGTAGTCGGGAAATGAACCGTCGAAAAGTGTCGCGAACGCACCGAGCCTGTTCATGACGCGCGCGTCAGCGCTTTCAAGTATGGAGACCATCTCTCGCTTCGTATCATTTGCCGCGTCAATGTCTACACCGGCGGTCTTATACGATAGTTTCTTATCGGTCATACTGATCCGCCTCCAAGATACTTCTCGTAACCCATTTCTTCGAGCTTGGTGACCTTCTCCAACACATCTGCTTCCATCTTCATTTTGTATGCGCGCACTTTCGCACGAATATCCATATCGTGTGCGCCGAGGATCTCAGCGGCGAGAATTCCAGCGTTCCTGGCACCGTTAATGGCAACGGTCGCAACGGGAACCCCCGGCGGCATTTGCGCGATAGAGAGGAGCGAATCAATACCCTTCAGAGCTTTTGTGGAAATTGGCACACCGATCACGGGGAGTGCACAGTACGCGGCTGCCATACCGGGCAAATGTGCAGCACCTCCAGCACCAGCGATGATGACCTTGAGTCCGCGCCCCTCTGCATTTTTCGCGTATTCAGAGAGCCTGTCGGGTGTGCGGTGTGCGGAAACGACAGTGATCTCGTGAGATACTCCAAATTCTTCAAGAATCTTCGCCGCCTCCTGCATGACAGCGAGATCCGAATCCGAGCCCATGATGATGCCGACGAGCGCAGGTGAGGAGGTACTGAGATCACCAGATTCGAATGTGCCAACGAGCGGTGTGTTCATATTGAAATTAATGTAAATGCTTGTTCGGCCGCCGCTTTTGCCTCTTCGAGCGTATTACCGACCGCTGTCAGATGGCCCATTTTGCGACCGATGCGCGTCTCAACTTTACCATACATGTGCACGCCCACACCCGGAATCTTTTGCGCTTCCTCGACACCACTCGGCGTAGCCGGCCCATTTCGTCCCCCCAGTATATTTATCATGACGGCCGCCGGAGCCTTCATGTCGGTACTTCCAAGCGGTAGCCCTGCTACCGCGCGCATATGATTCTCGAATTGCGAGGTGATACTCCCCTCAATAGAGAAGTGACCGCTATTGTGAACGCGCGGCGCGATCTCGTTCACCAACACATCTCCACCCACCAAGAACATCTCGATACCGAAGACTCCAGCGCCATCGAACGCCTGGAGGACTTTCTCCGCGACCGCATGTGCTTTCCGTACAATACTCTCGTTGACCGGAGCGGGTGCCAGCACCATGTGGCAGATGTGATCTTTGTGTATGGTTTCGACGAGTGGATAGACCTGTATCTCGCCAGATGTTGTGCGAGCGGCGACAATCGCGAGTTCTTTATCGAACGACACGAGGCCTTCGGCATATGCGGGCACATTTCCTATCTTTTCCCATGCCGCTGGAAGATCTTCCTTCTTTTCTACCAACGCATTGCCGCGACCGTCGAAACCTCCTGAGCGTGCCTTGAGTATGTATGGATACCCGAGCGTCTCTGCATCATCTACTTGTGCAAAAGGTGCGACCGAAATTCCGTGTTCTGTGAGAAATCTTTTCTGCCTTAACTTGTCTTTAATGATCGCGAGCGTAGTCGGTGTCGGATGCACGGGAAACCCGCGCGAGACAAGCTCTTCCAAGGCTTGCGCATTGGCGGATTCGATTTCAAACGTGAGGACGTCGGCCTCTTTTGCAAAGGCAACGACAGTATCGTGATCCCTGAAATCTCCAACGACGTGCTTGTCCGCCACCTGTGCAGCGGGACAATTTGGTGTGGGATCAAGGACGACCATCCGAAGCCCAAGAGGCTTCGCGGCTTCGGCAAGCATTTTGCCAAGCTGCCCCCCACCCACGATGCCAACAGTTTTCATCATAAAAAGTATTGCACCGCATTTCTGAATAATTGCAGACCCGGCCCTTCCTGCGGCAAAGGCTTACCTTGCCGTGAGTACTCTTCGCGAAGGAGCGTCCAATGCGGAAGCTGGGTGAAGCGCACGGCGCGTTCGGGATGCGGCATGAGCCCAAGGACGCGGCCCTTGTACCCGGTAATGCCCGCGATATTCTCAAGAGAACCATTCGGGTTTGCGGACATGTCGAAATGTCTCGATGTTTCCCCCTCCACATACTTGAGCGCAACTCCACCGTCAGATTTGAGCTTGGATAGGGTTTCTTCGGGCGCGTAATACTTTCCCTCGCCGTGAGCAATCGGGATACTCAGTGCCTTAATCCCTCTGAGCCACGGACTCTCTCCCGTAACTTCAAGGTCCACCCACCGAGCGTTGTATCGCGGGATATCGTTTGCGATAAGTGCGCCTGGCAAAATACCGGCGTTCGTAATGATCTGGAAACCGTTACAAATGCCGAGGAGGAGCGTGTCGCGCGCGAGAAATTGCTCGATCTCTTTTCCAAGATGCTGCTTCACCCTGTTGCCGTACGCTTTGCCAGCGCCAGTATCATCGCCATATGCGAAACCACCTCCGAAGACCAGTATCTGCGCTTTCTTGAGAACCGATGGGTTAGCGATTATGTCATTGAGATGAATAATCTCGGCGGTGGCACCCGCTTTCTCAAACACAGACTTCGTCTCGTCCTCGGTGTTGAGGCCATAGCCGGAAAATATAATTACATGTGGTTTCTTTTTCATATTACCAATTCTTGAAGAACGACCTATAGCTCTCGGTCAACGTGGAAAGCGAAAGCTCAACCTTTTCCTGCGGCAGTGCGATGGAGACAGACGCCGCCTGTACGACTTCCCCGACGTTCGAGAGTGCTATGCCTTTGAACATGTTCTCGAATTCTTTCTGCACGCTCCGAGGTACAGAAACGACGAAACGGCCCTGACTTTCAGAAAAAAGAATCGCTTCTGGGGTTTCCGCGTTGCCGGGAAGCTTTGTGAGATCGACTTGTGTGCCTAGCTGTCCTGCGATAGCCGACTTTGAAAGCGCCACGGCGAGTCCGCCGCGGCCAACACCGATCGCAGATGCGACAAAACCCTTTTGTATTGCCCTAGACACCGCGTCGTAGACCTTTGCGTTCTTTTTTATATCAACGACCGGCACTTTTCCATATCGGGATTTCGTAAATCCCGATATCTGGAAGTACTCGGATGCACCAAGCTCGTCGTGGGTCTCGCCAATGACGTAGACCAAATCACCGACACACTTGAAATCAATGGTCATAGATTCCTCGACATCGGGAATAACACCGATCGCAGAAACGAGAAGTGTGGGAAGTGCCGCGATGTGAATAAGCTTTCCATCCTCAGTGTATCCGCGGAAATCGTTGAACATACTATCCTTGCCTGAAATAAAAGGGGTGCCGTACGCGACTGCTACGTCGTAACAGGCCTTTGCTGCCCGTTTCAACTCATACAAACGCTCGGGTGTCTCCGAAGACGACCAGCAGAAGTTGTCGAGAATTGCGAGGTAATCGCGCGATGCACCTGCGGCGATCGAGTTGCGCACTGCCGTGTCGATCGCCGCTGCAGCCATCGCGTATGTATCGATCACCGAGTACCACGGTGTGTACCCATGCGAGAGCACGATCCCCTTTTCTGAATCCGGCAATGGTTGCAAAACTGCCGCATCTGCATTCACCCGACCGCGACCATGCAGCGGCTTTGTGACCGATGTGCCCTGCACCTCGTGATCGTATTGCTGGGATACAAAAGCGATGGAACCCACATTTGGCCCCGAAAGCATGCGCAGAAGCGCCTGCGCTGACTCTTCCGAGATATCCTTCGCGGCTAATGGAATGCGTTTTGGTTCGATACTCTTTTGCTGTTCGATAGGTCGACCTTCGTGCAAAAAGTCGAGTGAAATATCCAAAATGTTCTTTTTGTTGGAACGGACGATACATCGCTTTGATTTCGTGAATTCCCCGATGCGCGTCGCCTCCACATCGTGCCGATCACAAATCTTCTTGAATGCCACCCACTTCACCTTGGGTACTGCGAGCGTCATGCGCTCCTGTGATTCGGAGATCCATATTTGCCACGGGGCGAGGCCCGGATATTTCAGCGGGACTTTCTCGATGTCGACAGCCGCCCCGCCGCTCTCGCGCGCCATTTCGCCCACCGAACCCGAAAGTCCGCCCGCGCCATCGTCGGTGATGCTCGAATAGAGTCCCTTGTCGCGCGCCTCGCGGATAAGCACATCCGAGAGCTTCTTTTGCGTAATAGGATCCCCGATTTGTACTGCGGTAGCGGGAGAGCCCCCCGAGAGAGACTCGGAAGAGAAGGTTGCCCCATGAATGCCGTCGAGCCCGACGCGACCACCGAGCATCACGATGTAATCTCCTGGCTTCGCCTTTTTCTCATACAATTTCTTCGAACCTTTCTTTCGGGGAACGAGACCGACCGTGCCGCCAAAAACGAGTGGCTTGCCACGGTAGCTCGGGTCCACCGCGATAAATCCGAGTGGGGTGGGGATCCCGCTTTGGTTGCCACCTGCATTCACACCGTGAATCACTCCTTCGAGAATCCGCCGGGCGGGCAAGAGTGGCTGCGTTTTGCCAATATCGCGGTACAGCTCGGTAGAATCATTTGGATCGGCAACACAAAAACCGTAGACGTTGGCGATTGGTTTCGCACCAAGCCCAAACCCCAGACAATCACGATTCACACCAACGATCGCGGTCACCGATCCACCAAAAGGATCGAGTCCTGAAGGAGAATTGTGGGTTTCTACTTTGTGCGTGACAAGGTATTTTTCGTCAAACGCAATCGCGCCGGAGTTGTCTTTAAACACCGACACGCAAAAATCCTTTTTGCCTTTTTGTTTCCGTATCTTTTCCGTCGCGCCTTTTATGTAGCGTTTGTAAATCCCCTCTTTCACTTCGTCCAAGGGATCGGCAAAGATCGTGTGTTTGCAGTGCTCCGACCATGCCTGGGCAAGCGATTCCAATTCGATATCGGTCGGACTCCTTTTTTGTCTTATGAAATGATCCCGTATTACTTTGAGCTGGCGAAGCGAGAGCGCGAGCGGACCGCGGCGTGTGCCATTGATGTTCGCAATCCCCTGCTTGCCAATCTTCATGAGTTCTTCGTCGGGAACATTCAAATCCACTTCGATAGTGCCGATTTTGGCTTTCTGGAGCGTCACTTTGGGGACCTCTATTGGAAACTCGTTGTGTTCGTATGAAAAAATCTTGGCTCGTTCGATAAGGGGGTTGTGAAGCTCACGCGCAAACCGGGCGGCCTCACCTTCCCGCATATCACCTTCGAGAAACAAGATGACCGATGCATACACATGTTCGCCTTCTGCAAATTTCCTGTCGATCGAATCCTCGATGGTCTCTTGCGCAGTCCTTCCTACATTGTCGGTAACGCCGGGTAGATACCCGATCTCGATCGCGAAGGCGTATGATTCCGGCTCAAGAATATTACCGAGTATGTAGCGTTCGGTGATCGGATTTGCAAGTCGCTGGGCAGCTTTTTCCAGTTCAGCGGTAGAGCATCGCGCATCGACTGTATAGACTTGTATGAGAGAAGCGGCCTTCAAGCCGCTTTCAGGAAACCTGGTCTGCAGAGTGTGGAGGTAGCTCTGTGCTCTGGCATCGGGAATCTTTGAGGAGACGATGATTCGATTTACCATGGTTCATGATACTACTTTCGTACGGATTGTCAATACAGGCAATATGTCCGATTGTGCCATGATACCGCACATGAAGAGAAAGCCCGAAAGTCTTGTCCTCGCAAAAATGCTCCAGCGTCTTGCGCCCAAAATTGGAGCAAGGGTCGTACTCGAACCGGAATGGAACATCGCGGGACAGATACACTATAAAAACGGCAAAAATCGATACTTCCGCTACAACACACTCGATCTGAACCCCGTCGGCTCTGCAGATATTTCAAAGGACAAAGACTATGCAACGTTCTTCATGCGCCGCATGGGGTACCCAACCATTCCTGGCAAATCTTTCTATTCTGATGAGTGGTGCGCTGCGATAGGCTCAAAGCGTGACATTGGTGCGGCATACCGCTACGCAAAAAAGAATGGATTTCCGGTCATAGTAAAACCAAATAGCGGGAGCCAGGGCGTTGGTGTTTCTCTCGTTCACAGCAAGCAAGAATTCTTCCGCGCACTTCGGTCCATTTTCAAGAACGACAAAGTAGCTTTGGTCCAACAAGCCGTTCGGGGCAAGGATTACCGCGTCGTCGTCTTGGACAATGAGATCATCTCCGCATATGAACGCATCCCACTCAATGTAGTGGGCGATGGCCGCTCGACCATTCGACAACTTCTCGCGAAAAAAGCCCGCGCGTTTATTGCCTCAAGTCGTGATACACGCATCAAAATTAATGACCCGCGTATCGTAAACAAGCTCAAACACCAAGGCCGGGCCTTGACGACGATTCCAAAACGCGGCGAGCGAATATTCCTTTTGGACAACGCAAATCTCTCTTCCGGCGGCGATTCGATCGATGTGACGAAACACATCCACCCTGCATTCAAAAAGATCGCGATCAAGCTCACGAAAGATATGGGCCTTCGCTTGTGTGGAGTGGATCTTATGGTAGACGGCGATATCCACGAAAAACCTCGCACATACTGGATACTCGAAATCAACGCCGCCCCCGGCCTCGATCACTATGTCAAAGGCGGCAAAGCTCAACAAAAAATAGTGGAAAATCTATATCTCAAAGTGCTGAAAAGTATGGCACAATAATAAAATCTATGTCACAAGAAATGCCTAAGCAGCCCTTTCGCGATATAGAGTCTCGAGAAAAGATTCCTTTGGCAGAAGAAATAAAGGCTGTGCTTGGCATATATGAACTCACGCGCCGCTTGCGCGCAAAAGATCCCAATAATCCAGAAGATGTCGACAAGTTGCCTGAAAATACAAGCGAATCCGTCGGCGATCATATCGCGATGACGGCATATCTAACGCACTACTTCCTCCCGCTCATTGATCAACAAGGGACAAAACTCGACTACGAACGCGTTTCTGATATGGTCCTCGCACACGACATCGGCCACATAAGTAATTTCTCTTCCGTTCCACCGATCCAAAGAACTCCTGGACAAAAACGAGACGAGATTATTGATACTGCAAAGATCTTTGGGGAACTTCCGCGCCGAAATTCCTTTAACAGCGAGCTCTTCAATGCCTACGCTGAATACTTAGGACAAGAGACGCCTGAAGCACGTTTTGTGAATGCCTTAAACGGACTTGAAACCATGTTGTATGTTCTTTCCCGACCACCTCATCTGCGCAAAGAATTGGTGGCTGGAAAAGGGTACGCGATCGAAGACTACCGAGAACGTGTATCTACCTTTTGTCGAGAATTTCCTCCGGTTCGGGAATTTTACGATCGAATAGAACGGCTATTCCACAGAAAAGAATATTTCGCACCATCCCGAGTGTATACCAATGAAATCACGAGACCTGAGACGATGCAAAATATCTTTATTCAAAACGCACCCGACTTCGGAGATCCTTCCAAAATAGATGTAAACGACGAGAACGTGCGGCTCTTACGGCTCCAGAGTCTTAAACGAAAGTTGCGCTTCGGGCAAGCTCCCAAACCACAAGATGACCACCACGATACCGTGACCGAGCACACGTCGGCGCTCCTTTTTCTCAAACGTTACCTCCTAGGCGCAGTCAAAAAAGACTTCGCTCAACAAACACTTTCCGTATCACGAGCACGAACAAACCCACGAATACTTGATTCTCGAGAAGGAGACGAAACAATTTTGGCTCATGATGCTCCGGAAGCCATAACGAGCGATACGATCACTTCGATGAAGACAGAGAAACATGCCCAAGAAGAGTGGGACGCAGGAATAGATATTGCTTATGATTACGCGCCGCGCGCAGGCGGTTTCAACAAAATGTTCGAACGAAGACTAACAAAATACGAAGAAGACCGGGAGCGGCTACCATTCATAGGAAATTCATGGTTCATAAAAGGGCTCGACATGTTTGAGGCACAGCTTTACATTTATGATCCAGAAACCCGAAGCAAATTGTCACATATGAATGTGATGCATCGCGAAGATGTGCGAAAAAAAGCGGAGCCGATTCTGCAATTATTCCCTACACTCAAAGAGCACTTCCTTGCCCTGGAAAAAAAGTTCCGAGAAGCAGGATTGCCGTGAGTTTACCGTTCAAGATCCACCCATCGGTATTTCAAGCCGTTCCATTCGTGCGTCTCTTCAAATACTTTTTTTGTGAACTCGGTCTCATAGGGTGGAAAAAAGGTATCGGCTTCGCCTTCAGCGTCGATGAGCGTGAGATACAGCTTGTCGATCAGCGGTAGTGCTTGCTTGTAAATCTCTGCACCTCCGCCAATATGAATCTCTATCGAATCGAGCTCTCTCGCCTTCTTTATTGCCTCTTCTAGTGAAGGGACGGCGATAACTCCTTCATAGCCCCACTTCGGATCGCGCGTTACTACAATATTTGTGCGATCCGGAAGAGGCTTGCCCAAATACTCGACGATCGATTCAAAAGTCTTACGACCCAAAATAATCGGATGCCCAAGCGTCAATCGCTTAAAGCGTCTCAGGTCGTCCGGAATATGCCACAGCAGCTTCCCCTCTTTCCCAATCTCTCGCTTCTTCCCGATTGCCACAACCGCGCAAACCTTTGCCATAATTATTCGAGAGCTGAGAAATCTTTTTTCAATTTTTTGAGTTCACCGCTAAACACGAGTTTCATTTCGGCACCCTTTTCTTTTTTTCCTTTCTCTACGACATCTTTTTGGTGCCATCTCGATTTCCGCGGCTCGACTTTGTGTGCAAGCTCTTCAAAGACGAGCTGGCAAAATCGCTCACCGGGGTGGAGTTGGATGGTCTGGGAGCGTGTATTGTTGCGTATGGGAAGCGTAAGAGGCCCTTCGTATCCGGAATCAATAATGCCCGTGAGATCGACGGAAAGTCCTTTGCGATTGACCGATGAGCGCGGATACAAGACAGCCATCAAGTCGTTTGGCACCTTGATCGTCTCAAACGTGGAGACAAGAACATATTCTTGCGGCAAGAGCTCAAAGCATTGGCCCTGCTCAAGCTCGATCACATCAAAATACTCCGGCCCATGATCCTTCAGTGGATCAATGCTCAGGGCTTGTCTCCCCTTCGGCGTCATCTTCCAGACCTTGGGAATGAGAAATGTGAAGCCGAGTCGTAGATCAACGGCGTGCATCTGTAGCTGAAATCGATCGAGGCCGGGTAGAAAAGCGATGTTGCCCGTTTTGACTCGCGCGAGAATCTCGTCCTTGGTGAGGATGGACATAGGTCGTACAGTCTACAACACGATTTGCATTCCCGCGATTTGCGGAAGCGGATTGTATTGCGCAGCAATAGGGTTTGTTATTTCATCCACCAACTTTCTATCTTTCTTCTCCGCGCGATCAAAGACGTTTTTGGGGAGGGCGATGCGGATCGGCTTATGCGCGTTGGTGCGGCTCACGAGCTCACGCGCCGCATCGTACTGATTGTCCCAAATGTGTGCGTTGGATATCGAGTGCGAATAGATGCCCGGCTCAACCCCGAGTTTCTGCGCAAGGATGATTTGCAGGAGCGCAAATCCCGCAACGTCCGATGGAAATCCGAGCACCATGTCGTTGGAACGAACCATGTTGTGGAGATGCAGCCGACCACCGATGATATTCACGGTAAACGTGTAGGGACACGGAACGTTTGCTTTCTTCGTGCCGCCCAATCCATCTTCTGTCGGATCCCACGTGACAACGACTCCGTGTCGAGAGCTTGGATCTTCTTTCAACAGCTTGACCAGTAGCCCAAGCTGATCGCGGCCAAAATGTTTGCGCCACCGATACCCATATGCCACCGTAACGACTCCTCCAGGATTTGTGAAGCTATCCCAAATCTTGGTGTAGTCGCCCAAAAAATCCGCGGGCTTGCGCAAGCCGGCGATAAACCATACCTGTTCGGCAACAAACATCTTGACGGGAATTTTGCGGAGCGTGAGGAGTGGGAAACCGTCTTTCCCGATGTCGTGCGAGAAGTGAAGGCCCGGCACCGCGATCGTCGCATGGCTGTTGCGAGCGCTCGTCTGCTCTATTCCCTCTGCAAGAATCTCCTTCAGTAATCCTTGGTATGTCTCATCAAAGCGGGTCATAGGGATGCATTATAGCGGTGTGATACATTTGTGCCATGTCGACTAGTATTGAGTACCCCTACCTCCCTATTGGCCGCAAGTTCACATACGTTGAGCTGGACAATTCATTCATGCTGGAGGCAAAAAACCATGCTCAAAAACACTCCTTGGACGATGCGGTAAAAACAGGCTCTGTGCTCGTTACAAACGGCGAGATAATCGGACGCGGCGCGAATGGAAGCACCTACCACACCGAACACGGCTGCGAGCGCGTGAAGCGTGGAATCCCGACCGGGCACGGCTACGAGCTCTGTGAGGGCTGCCACCCAAAAAACCATAGCGAGCCGCGGGCAATCGCCGATGCACTCAAACACAACCACGAAACCCTCGGGTCCGATCTCTACCTCTGGGGCCATTGGTGGTGCTGCGAGCCCTGTTGGAATGCAATTATCGAAGCGGGAGTAGAAAACGTGTATTTACTCAAAGATAGCGAAAGACTTTTCAACAAATCTAGTCCCGACAACATAATCGGAGAGCAGTTTGCCGATGTAGAATGAAGTATGCGCGGAAAATTCATTGCACTTGAGGGCGGCGAGGGTTCGGGAAAGACGACGGTCGGAGAACGACTCAAGGTACAATTCCCTGGCGCAGTCTACACACAAGACCCAGGAGGCACACCGCTTGGTGAGCGTATACGGGTGCTGCTGATGTCCAATGAGACGAAAGGCATCGACGTACGCGCAGAACTTCTGCTCTTTCTCGCAGGGCGAGCAGAACTTGTGAATGAGGTGATACGTCCCGCCCTCGAGGCCGGAAAAATGGTGATTTCCAATCGATTCGGCCTCTCCTCTATCGCCTACCAGATATATGGGCGCGAGCATCCTGAGCTTCTGCAACTCTATAATGCTGTTTCAAAGGAAATTTTGCAGGGGTGCGTGCCCGATGCCTGCATCCTCCTTGATGTATCGCCCGAAATCGGAATTGCGCGCGTACACTCGCGCCCCGAAGAGCCCACTCGTTTCGACAACGAGACACTCGATTTTCACACGCGCGTGAGAGAAGGCCTCCGAAAACACATCAACGAATTCGGCACTCCTTTTATCATCGATGCCGACAAGCCGCTTGAAGAGGTCTGGACGCAGGTCCAGAATGCCGTACAATCGATGCTATCTAATTGACGTATGATCTAAGTCACTACGCAACCCATTATTCTCTTTATAAACCCCCTATGGACTATTCACACATACAAAAACAAGATCCGGAAATATTTGCAGCTCTCGAAGGCGAAGAGAAACGCGAAGCGGAAGGGCTCGAGCTCATTCCGTCTGAAAATTATGTCTCGAAAGCTGTGCGCGAAGCCAACGGCTCGTGCCTCACCAATAAATATTCCGAAGGATACCCGGGTAAGCGCTACTATGGCGGCCAGACGTACACCGACGAGGTAGAGACGCTTGCGATCGAGCGCGCCAAGAAGCTTTTCAATTGCGCTTACGCCAATGTGCAGACACTCGGCGGAGCGAATGCCAACATCGCCATGTATTTTGCACTCCTGAATCCCGGCGACACCGTGCTTGGCATGGATCTCTCGCATGGCGGCCACCTCACGCACGGCCACCCCGTCACTTATCTCACCAAAATATTCAATTTCGTTCGCTACAAGATGAAAGATGTAGAGACTGGCGAAATTGATTACGACGAGATGTTGCGCGTTGCCAAGGAGAATAAACCAAAGATCGTGCTCGCAGGATTCTCGGCCTATCCGCGCGAACTCAACTATGCAAAATTTGTCGAGATCGCTCGGGAAGTCGGAGCGTACGCCGTGATGGACATCGCGCACATTGCGGGACTAATCGCAGGGAAAGCAGTGAAGAGTCCGTTTGATTTCGGCTTCGATGTAATGACCTCGACCACCCACAAGACGCTCCGCGGCCCGCGCGGCGGCCTCATACTCACGCGCGAAAGCGAGGAGATAGGAAAGAAGATCGACAAGATGGTTTTTCCCGGTCTCCAGGGCGGTCCGCATATGAACAACATCGCCGGCAAGGCCATCGCATTCGGTGAAGCGCTCCAGCCAGAATTTAAGACGTATGCCGCACAAATCTTGAAGAACGCAAAAGCGATGGAAGCCGTATTCAAAGCCAACAACATCCGAATGCTTACCGGTGGCACGAGCAATCACCTCATCCTCGCTGATGTATTCGGCTCGCTCGGCATTCCGGGGCAAGAGGCCGAGACCCTACTCGATCACGCGGGCATTACACTCAATAAAAATTCGATTGCGGATGACACACGCAAGCCGATGGACCCTTCGGGTATCCGATTCGGTACTCCAGCGATCACGACCCGCAAGTTTACAGAGAAAGAAAGCGCGCGTGTCGCGGAGCTTATGGTGGACGTAATGAAAAACAAAAGCGACGCAAAGAAGCTCGCTCTAATTCGTGAAGAAATCCGCACCATGTGCGCCAAGTTCCCCATTCCCGAATCGTTTGTGTAAACCAACTACTGTATACTCGCTTTGCTCGTTTAGCCGTCGCTCGCTCGGAAACGAGAGCAAGCTCTCGTTTCGCTCGCTTCGCTAGGCTATAATGCTCGGAATGCCTGAATTTTCGCTTGTTAGCTTGATACAGTTTGTCGGTTACCCCGGCCTGTTTTCCGCGGTGTTCCTTGAGTCAGGCGTGCCCTTTGGCTTTTTCCTCCCCGGAGCCTCAATGCTCTTCACGGCCGGACTACTCGCCTCGCAAGGGATATTCAACGTGTGGATCCTTATTCCTCTTCTCACTATTGCGGCGATTCTCGGGGACAACGTAGGCTACTGGTTTGGCGCAAAAGTCGGCGTGCGGCTCTTTGAGTGGCAAAATTCTAAATTCTTCCATAAAGAACATCTGGAGCGGGCAAGAATATTTTATGAGCGACACGGAGTACTCGCAATCGTCCTCGCGAGGTTCGTACCTATCGTTCGCACCTTCACGCCGATCGTGGCGGGCATCGTCGGTATGAATTACCGAACGTTCATCGTATACAACATCGCCGGCGCTCTCGCATGGGGCTCAGGAGTTACGTTTCTCGGCTACTATTTGGGAGAGAAAATCCCTGGCATCGAAAAATATTTAACCCCAATTATCATTCTCATCATTATCGCTACCTGTGTGCCATTGATACTCGAATTTTCCAAACAACGAAAAAGCACTACTCCTGTTGCCTGAGAAGAGCGAGGCCACCCCAGAGACCGCCATTATCGCCAAGCTCTGCCATTTTCATGACCGGTGGATTCTGAAGAAGTTTGCCGAGTGATTCTTGTACACGTGAAATCGGGATGGGGTTCACGCCTACAATCATCGATCCGCCGAGGACAATGGTGTCCGGTGCCCACTTCTCGACGAGAATTCGAAGCCCTTCCGCAAGGGTATTTGCAAGTTTATTGCGCTCTTCAAGTGAATTAAGGTCTTTGGGGTGAATTCCGAATTTCTTTGTCACGGCCGTGCCGGAGACAAGGTCTTCAAGGTCCACGCCACCGACTTTGATGCCGGCGATGCCACCCGCAGCGGCAATTTTCCCATCAACGATCAGCCCGCCTCCTACACCTGTCGAGACGGTGATATACGCGAGGCGTGTCGCGCCCTTGCCCGCCCCCGCAAATGCCTCGCCGAGACCCGCAAGCGCCGCGTCGTTTACGATACGCACAGAAACACCAAACTCTTCCGAAAGTTTCTTTACAATATTTGCGCCCTCCCAAGCGCGTAGATTGCGCGCGTCTGACATAACACCCTCATCACTCACGCTCCCCGCCACACAACCCGCAAGCGCCGTGATTTTCTCTCCTCCGGCACATTCACGGGCGAGCGCAACGAGCGCTGTGATCCCATCAGTAAGATCCTGAGGCGTCGGGACTTTCTTTATTTCATCCAACGAGTTGGCCGAGGTCGCGGCAACACGCATGTTGGTCCCTCCGATATCTGTGACGATGAACATCGTAAAAAATTATGCGCTGGCAACAGCAACGCCACCAAAATCAGTTTTTTGTATCTCTTTGTACAGTGGGTTTCGTATGAGCGTCGGCCCGCCGTTTTTTTCAACGACATAGTATGCAAAGCCACGCATCTTTTTGACCGCCTCATAATCCGCATGACCGGGCATCGAAGCTGAATCACCCGCCCCCTCTACGGGGCTATCATCTGCGGTCACAAGCCACTCTGCGCCAGTGTTTACGACGAGATGACCGTACCCAGTCGGCATGTACACGGAATCCCCTGCATTCACTTTGATAGCCTTAAATTCCTCTATTTTTTCTGGCTGCGACACGCCATTCTCCACGACCATCTTTTGCAAGAGCGCGATGCCTTCGCCTTGCACGATCCAGTACGTCTCGTCCAATTCGCCCACATGGTAGTGGCCATATGTTTTGATGTATTCACCGCCGACCGTCCCTGCTTCCCACACCGTGATGTTGCGCTTCTTTTTGCCACCGCGGATCATGTAGTAGTGGATTGCCGGCCCCGAGGCTGCAGGGTCCATAAGCACCTCTTGCATCTTTTTGTGTGATCGCGAGGCGAACGGTTCGAATGTCATATTCGAGATTGTATCATTTTATGGAGCGGGATTGCAGTCCTTACAAAAACCCAATTTTTCTACCTTATCGAGATATTTGAGAACGACGGCGACATACGAGGCGTGCGCCCATGTAAGAGGTGCGGCGCAGACCTGCTCACCAGTTTGCGGATTGAGTTGCTCCGAAAGCACGCCCGAGGGCTGCGCGTACCGCACCACCCACGAGAAAATCTCGCGCACGCGATTCAAATCCGCCTCAGTACGCGCATTCGCAATCAGATATTCTGCCCACCACAGGGTTGTGATAACCCAGGGATTCCCGGGCGAAGGGCCCGCGACGCGATAGTAATCATCATTTTCAAACCGAGCTACACCGCCCACCGAGACACCGTGAGTGAGCACGCGAACAGTATTTTCAAATGCGCGAGCGAGTTTTTTGTCACCTGCCGGCAGTATGTCAAACATGAAGATTCCGTAGACGCTTGAAATGTCGAGCGTCCTGTCATACTCCAATCCCTTGTCCCCCCAATTCACCAACTTCACAAACGACCCGCTCTTTTCGTCCCACAAATACTTTATGATCGCCTCGCGTACTTCAGAAGCAGCCTTACGGTACCGCACCTCATGAGAGTTTTTGCCCAATACTTTTGAAAGTTCCGCAGCGGCGACAAGCGCGCCATAGACGCTCGCCGCAGTAAATGTGGAGCATCCGCGCAAACGCTCCCAGAGATCGTACGAGGGCTTAGGAAGCTTGGTCGCGGTATCCCGATATTCAACAAGAAAATTCGCCGGTTTTTCGACGAGCATGCTGTAGACAGACTCGACGAATTCCAAATCGTGACTGCGTTTGTAGTGTTCGTAGAGCGCGTAAATCACGAGCGCTGTCTCATCCTCCTGTATGGGGAGCTGTTGCTGTCCATCCCGAATCCACGGATGCCAAGACGATCCGAGAGATTTGTCTGGCAGGTATTTGTGCATGAAATACCCCTCCCTCGTTATCACTCCCTTACAAAACTCAAAAAAACGCCGCGAAGAATTACTCTGTCCTGCAGCATCGAGCGACATCGCTACAAACGCGCCATCGCGCGGCCAGACGTAGCAGTAGGTGTCTAATCCATATTGCAGCATGTCGGAATCGGTCGAAGCGATGACACCGCCGTCTATATCGACGTGCGCGCGCATATACATGAGGGAGCGCCGAAACAACGCGACATGCTCTTTCGAAAGTCCATAAAAATGCCAATCATACGAATGCACCCAGGCATTCCAAAAACTCGTCGTCGATTGGATGAGGTGTTCTGGCGTTTTCTTGATTAAAAACTGATGCAAATCGTGGGCGCTCTCGATGGATTTGGCTGCCACGATTGAGTAGTAACAAGTCCGAGATTGACCCGCCTGGTACAAAGCACCGAGCCCGATGACCGAGTCGGCCGGTCCGTGCTCAATCGGATTTTTCGAGAGAACTCCATCTTCGGCATCGCGGAAGGAACCTTCAAGACCGTGAAAATTTACGCGGCCTGTCGTGTAGTCATCGAACGGAAAACTGTCGAGCGTGGCACCGATGAGAAAAGCACGCTCGCCTTTGTAATGGATTATCGTATGCGACTGGGGATCAAAATACGCGGTGTCACTCCCGTGTGATTTGTATATCTCAAATTCGTGCGCAAAATACAACTTTATCTCGCGATTCTGATCCGATGTGTTGGTAATCCGCACCCGTCGGATAAAAATCGGGCGTTCGTTGTACACCACATCGGTAAACGCAAGCTCTACACCAAGTTGTGAATTTCGCGCATGAATAACCGCCGCAAGCGCATCCTCTTCACATGAGACGCTGATCTCCCATGCAGAGTCACCCGAGAGCCAACTCACGCGCCCATCCACCCAGACCCCCACGCGATGCACATAGTGCCCACGCACATGATCTTCGAGCCCCACGTGCGGGTAATAGATATCTCGCACTTCGGCGAAGTTGTCGAGCGCAACGCATAGCTCACCGTTCGACAAGACAATAGAGCGCGACATACTCAGCCTTTTCGCTGCCCAACGCGCAAACGCAAATCAGAAAGCGCGTTCATGTATGCGATGTAGGCATCGTACGGGGATTCGTACGGCGA
The DNA here is from genome assembly GCA_964350885.1 of uncultured Candidatus Saccharibacteria bacterium. GTDB lineage: Bacteria > Patescibacteriota > Minisyncoccia > Phycocordibacterales > UBA2100 > UBA10103. The sequence continues at coordinate 51,971 of CAYGKV010000003.1, read as the reverse complement.
GAAGTAGGCGTGCACATCGCCGTCGGCAAACCATTTCGTGCACATATAGTAGAAATGATCCGATGTCTGGAGCTTCCGCCAATCTTCAAGGAGTTTGTGATCGTTCCCCGCCCGCACATCATTTTCAAGCGCGTAGATGTTTTCTATAGCTGCCTTCTGCATCGGATTCCCCACCCATGCCGTCAAATCGCGATCGGTATCTGCCCAGGTAAGGATGTGTGGCACATCCACCTCATCATGCGACTCATAACTCGTGATGACTTCCGAGGGGGTCTTCCAATCCACGCCAGGATTTTTTGCGAGTTCTGCGGGAAGTTTTTCCAAAAATTCAAAGATGCCGGTCTCCTCCCACTGGTGTTCTCCAAACGTCTCATAATCCATAAAGAGATTCACCGTATCGCCCTCGGCACCACCGAGCCACGCACCAAACTTCTCCGCTGTGAGCGGCCACTCGGACCAATCGCGTGAAGAAAAACGAAACGCTACGTCATCGGAGAGTCTGTAATTTTTGAGAAGTAAGCGCGTATTCTGCGCCCCCTTCGCCTTGTACACGTAGTTGGGGCTGCGCCACCCGAGCACTGGATCCCACCCTTCGGCGATCACGCCTGCGTAGCCACTCCGATCTGCCCATTCGCCTACATCATTGCGATACGAGAGTTCTGTGTTGCGGAAGACGCGCGGCCGCACACCAAACAAGCGGCGTATGATTTCTCGATGCTTAGTAACTTGTTGCTCGAATTCTATAGGTGAGTAGAAAAAAGCGAGCGTGTGATAGTACGTCTCACCCAAGACCTCCGCTTGTCCGGTATCGATCACCTGCTTGAAGAGTGATATCGCCTCAGGCGCGTACCGTTCGAGCTGCTCGAGCGCAATACCGGAAAAGGAGAAGCTCACGCGAAACTCCGGGTGCCGCTTCAAGAGCTCCAAGATGAGCGCCGTCGTCGGAATGTATGATTTGCGGGCTACTTTCTCGATGATTTTCCTGTTGTTGAGATTACTCTCACCGCGATCATTGAAATATTCCGGATCATTCCCCACGTCAAAAATCCGATACCGCTTCACGCGATACGGCTGATGCACTTGAAAATAAAAGCAGACCGATTTCATGCGGTTAATGCCATTATTCTACCACCTAACCGACTAGCTCTTGCACAATTCCCCCCACTTTTTGCGCAGCGTCTGACCATGTGAGTCGTTCGGCTTCTTTGGCTGCGTTTTGTGCGAGCGCTTCGCGCAATCCCGGATGACCGACCACAGAGAGAATTTTGTTGGCCATCTCATCAACATCCCAAAAATCAACCTTGAGTGCATGCCGCACGACTTCCGAGACTCCCGACTGCTTAGACATGAGCACTGGTGTCCCCAATCGCATCGCTTCAAGCGCGGTGATGCCAAACGGCTCGGAAACCGAAGGCATCACGAAAAGATCTGCCGCTTTGTACACCTCATGCCGTTCGTATCCCTCAAGAAAACCAGTGAAAAATACCTGCCCAGCGATTCCCAGTTCCGCGGCAAGATGCATTGCCTCATTCTCCATGTCACCAGTACCCGAAAGAATGAAGAGAACCTGCGAGTTGTGTTCGAGCACCCGCTTCGCCGCGCGCAAGAAATAATCCGGACCTTTCTGAAGAGTTATACGACCGATGAAGAGGACGAGCCGGTACCCCGACGCCTTCAGCGATCGCAAACGTGACAACGATCCGCTGCCCGAGGGGGCCGTAGTATCGTCGATGCCGTTGTATACCACGCGCACTTTCTGGGCGGGGATGCCATACTCTTTTACAATAATATTCTTGGTGAGTTCAGAGACGGCGATGACGCAATCTGCCGCTTCCATCCCCTCTTTCTCGATTGCAAACACGTCGGGATTTATTCCCCCCATCCCCCCGCAGCGATCAAACTCTGTCGCGTGCACATGCACGATGAGCGGCTTATGGGTAACGCGCTTAGCTTCGATTCCTGCGCCAAAAGAAAGCCAGTCGTGGGCATAAATAACATCGTAGTGCTCCTCGCGGGCGATGTCGACAGCGAGGCTGGCATACCGACGCACTTCACTCAATAGATTCTCGCCGTAGATTCCCTCCTTCTCCCGACCGTAGCTTCCGCTCGTAAGATATGGTTTCAAAATCGAATTGACCGCATGACCTTCTATGCCCGTCTCAGCAAATATCATGCGCGCCCACGGCGTTTGGATGTCGAGCTTTTTCGGCATGACAAAAATCACCTGGATGCCGATATCGGAGAGTGCTTTGGTAAGCCCCAAACACGCAACGCCCAAACCTCCGCTGTTGTACGGAGGAAACTCCCACCCAAACATGAGAATGCGCGTTTTCACGTACTATTATTTTATCACGTTCGTGGTACGCTCTCTGGATGAATTGTCCCCGTGTCGCCATATTCGACCTCGACGACACACTGGCAGAGAGCTTTCAACCGCCCAAGCCGGAGATGGTAGACAGGCTTGGAAAACTACTGGAGCTCATACCGATTGCCATCATGAGCGCCGCCGGTTTTCCGCGCATTAAAGATCAATTTATCTCCTACCTTGAACACTCTCCGCACATTTCTCAATTCTATATTTTCCCCAACAGCACCGCCGAGTGCTACACCTGGGAGAACGGCGCCTGGAGCATCGCATACAGTCTCGGGCTTTCCGTGAGCGATCGCGCGACGATACGCACCGCGATCAACGAGGCGCTCGCGGAGACCGGCGTCCTTGGAAAACATCCCGAACACGCGCCCGAAATCATCGACCGCGATGCGCAGATAGCGCTTGCTACTATTGGACTACAGGCATCGTATGAAGAAAAAGCGGCATGGGATCCCGACCAAGAAAAACGAAAAAAACTCAAAGTCGTCCTCGAAAAGAAGATCCCGCAGTTTGAAATACTGATGGGCGGCATGACCACGATAGACATCACGCACAAGGGAATCAACAAAGCGTATGGAGTAAACTGGTTCTCGAAAAAGCTTGGCATCCCGACTTCCGAAATGCTCTATGTAGGCGATGCGCTCTACCCCGGCGGCAACGACGAGGTCGTTATCAAAACTGGCATCCAGACGCACGAGGTCTCCGGTCCGTCCGAAACCCTCAAAGTAATCAACGATCTTCTCCTCGCGTGCGCCACATAATTATTCCTGTGCAATGAAAACACCGAACCTACGCTATAGCGTAGGTTCGGTGTGTACGTCGGCAATCCACAGGGACACGAGCACCGAAAAACGTCGGTGTGGTATACATGCCGTATGAGACTCGCGCAGTCGCGTATCGCCTCCCCTCTCCTCGGTACAATTTTTGTTCTGCTCGCATCCCCCCTCGATACATTTGCCGACGTTCTACTCTCGCAAACAGATCGCTCACAGATCTATACAACCATCACCACTACTGGAAATTACTGGCAAATTGCACTCCCAAACACGCTCGGAGGTTCACGAGTAGACACCGTCGAAATTATAGCCCTTGACGATCGGACATTCCCGTTCTTTGCACCGTTTAACCGTGCAGGCCTCCGACTTCTGTGTTGGCTTGACGCGGCCGAGACGAAGCCCTGCCCCAATACCAACAATTGGAGTGTACCCGGACAGCAGTACCAAACGACCGTAGCCGTTCCGCCATTTACCGGAATTACTCCCCGTCTGTTTAATTACCGACAAGCTGATGATGCAGGAAACCCTGCTGCTGCAGCGGCTTCGACGACGTTGCCCCTGGTCTATGATCACGCGTCATTACGGATATCGAAAGTTGGGGGTTCGGGCGTAACCTTCTACGGGACATCCACGATGGGGTACTTCGTGGTTTCTGGCCAACCCGGCCCGGCCCCAATGCTCTGCACACAAAACTGTTTTTCCAACGTGCTCTTCTTGCCCGGTATCGAATCGAGCCGCTTGTATCGACCGCAGGTAGTCGAAGTTCCTGAACAAAAGCTGTGGGAGCCACTCAACAATGGCGACGTGCAAGACCTCTTCATGAGCGCTGACGGTTCGAGTGCCCATCCCGAGATCTACACAAAGATCGGCGACGTGCTTGATGAACTCCCGACCGGCAAAAATATATACCTGTCCTTTATCTCAAAAATGGATGACTTGAAAGATCAGGGCCATATAAACGATTGGCAACCCATGGCCTACGACTGGCGGCTCTCCCTCGACGACATCCTCGCGTATGGAAACGAGGTGGGTGGAAAGCTGTATTATTCCGGTAACCAACGCGCCACATCCACTCCGTACGTCATTCAGGAATTGCGGAGACTCGCTGGCTCTTCAAAATCTGGGAAGGTAACAGTCATAGCGCACTCCAACGGCGGATTACTTGCCAAACAACTCACCGAAGTACTTGGCGCAGAAGCTTCTGACCTCATCGACAAAATGATTTTTGTGGCCGTGCCGCAGGCAGGTACACCGATGGCCGTGGCTGCCGGACTGCATGGATATGATCAAGGGCTCCCTGCCGATGTGATTTCGTTCATTCTTTCTGAAGAGACAGTGCGTACTTTTGCAAGTACGTCCCCAATGTTCTATCAATTACTACCATCCGCCAATTACTTCACATATGTGGATGATCCAGTCGTTACATTCGATGCATCACTGACAGATTGGATAGCAAGGTATGGAAACGAAATCCACTCAGGACCCGCATTGCATCAATTTCTCACCGATACCTATGGGAGAGGCGACTCCCAGACGGGTGACAAAGATCAGCCCATCCAGATGAGCGATTCGCTCCTGTCGGCAGCGGAAACGTTGCATGCCAATCTCGACAACTGGGTTCCTCCAACAGGAATAGACTTGATCCAAATAGCCGGATGGGGCGTGCCAACGACCGTGAGCGGAATTACATACAAACAAAAAGGTGCGGGCGTGAAGCCCGAAGCAAATTTCACAATTGATGGCGATGGCACCGTGGTTGTGCCAAGCGCTTTGTGGAGCGCTGCCGCAGGTGCGGTGAATTATTGGGCAAACATCTACGACTACAACAAACATCATCCGATTGCCACACTCGGTGGCCTCCTCTCTTTCGGTCATGCAGATATTCTCGAGATACAGGAACTGCTGTCATTTATTTCCGATACAGTTACAAATGAGCTGTCGCCGATTTCAAATTACTCATACCTGACCACTGAATCGCCCTCGTTCCCTGGCACTCGCCTCCGCTACTCCCTTCACTCCCCGCTCACGCTCGATCTATTCGACAATCAGGGCCGTCACACTGGCATTTCAACGACTACCGGCCAGGTGGAAGAACAAATCCCCGGCACGTATTACACAGAGTTCGGTGACGTGAAATATCTTTTCACAGATGCCACCTCCTCGCTTCATATCACGATGGATGGCTACGAGACAGGCACCTTCACCTTCCGCGCTGAGCAGCTCCGAGGTGATACGGTCGTTGCAAGCAGCACATGGAAAGATATGCCAACGACGCCCGACACCATCGTCTCGATAGAGACATCGATCGATCTGTCTGAAGAAAATCCACTCCTCATCGACAAAAACGGCGACGGCATTGTTGAGCACATTGTGGTGCCTAAGCTGGACGACACCGTAGTGCTACCAAAACCGAAACTAACTCTAACGACTGCCAACAAGACGATGATGATCGGTGGAGTAATTCCACCTCTCACGTGGACACTGAGCGGATTCGTCGGCGATGACACACCCTCAAGCAACGACGTCGCGGGAAGCGCGCGTTGCTCAACGACGGCGACCAGCGCGAGCCTGGTTGGAATCTACCCCATCACATGCACTATCGGCACTCTTACCTCACATGACTACGAATTCACGGAGTTTGTGGCAGGAACGCTCAAAATAGAATATCTGTGGACCGGATTCCTACAGCCCATCGATGACCCTACGATTAACCCCGCACTCACGCCGAGCGTGTTTAAGGGCGGCAGTACCGTACCTGTGAAGTTTCAACTCAAAAATACCGCTGGCACTCCTATTCAATCATCAGCTTCACCCGTTTGGATAACTCCAGTCAGACTCTCGCCACTGAACGCACCCGTGGACGAGCCCGTGTACGCAGTTGCCGGCACGAGTGGCACTTCGTACCGATGGGACGGCACGAGCCAGCAGTACATTTATAACTGGAGCACAAAGGGTTTAATGCCCGGGTACTGGTATCGTATTTATGCACAGTTGGAGGATGGTAAGACTTATTCAGTCATAATTGGGTTAAGATGAAATGGAAGTATGCTAAGCAAGAGAACTGTCTTTCTGGTTGGCATTGCCGCTCTCATAACGATCGTTCTTATAATTCTCTTTGAAATGCGTCCGGGATACTCTTGTCTCTACCGACTTGAGAGCGGGTACCCGATTAATCTTTGTCAATATACTGTCCTCGGACTGTCTCCCTTGCTTCCCTTAGTCCTTCTAACGCCTATCTTTTTCTTTCTACCAAATCCCGTTTTTCTAACTTGGTTTCGTTTTTCAAGATGGTGGATACCCTCAATGATAGCTGTGGTACTCTGGCTTACAAACGAGACTGGCGGGAGTAGTTTGGGCATTGCAAGCGCGATGGGGAGTTCGCTAATAGCTCTTTTTATCGGCATTTTGTTTGCCGTCTATTTTCTAATCTCGCTTTTTATTGTCGTGAAAGCTTTTTTCCGTTCCAGCCACTGAAGGAGTCCTCTCCAGGATATGGCACCGCCTGCGAAACAGATAGTCATCCGTTTTCTTGGACTCCTGCTTGGACAGTTGTTTGGATTGAGAAAATTCACACATACACACAAGACCTACGACCGTGTGGGTTGTATGTATGTGTGATGCGGGAGGGGTTACGAAGAGAGAGGGAGTTTGAAGTGCTTACGGATCCACGTGTCGTTTTCTATTTTCTCCACAATAGCGTACAGCACGTCCTTCCCCACCCCGAGATCAGCCTTTAAGAGTGTGATGACGTCTTCGCAATCGTAGGGGTGCACCCACACACTATCCTGCAATCTCAAAAAGCCATACGAAGATACCATCTCTCGAAGCCTGTCGCGTGTGCGACGACGTTTTTCTGGAATATCGAAAACGACCATACGCCAGCGACGATCCCACCGCTTCGGCCTTATGGGGCCGGCGCGCAACAGCGCTTCTCTTTCCACCCTCTCCAGCTCGCGCTTCCCTGCCTCCGTAATCCGCAGGCATTTCCTGCCGTTGATCTCGACAAACGTGATAAATCCTTTGCGCGCGAGACGGCTTGCCGTCGAGCGCGCTTGTTCATTAAATCTTTTTAGAGGCCCAAACTTTCCGAGAAGCTGTAGCGTATTGGGCGCCACCACAGCGACTGCCAAGATACCCGCAATGCCGACGGTTGCGAGTACTGCATTCTGCAAGTATCCACGGCGACGAATGGCGTACGCCTCTTTTTCAAGAGTTCCCATGCCAAAATCGTATCACACAAAATACATACAACTCCTACGACCGTGGGGGTTGTGTGTATTTTGCTGGAGGACATATTGAGGCCCTCCAACATTCTTCCTTCACCTTTCGCCCCTCTTTTCTATTCTCTCCCTCTTCTTTTCATTTTTCCCCTTTTATTCTGCCTACATACGAGACCTACGACCGTGGGGGTTGTGTGTATGAAGGGGGGGTATAAATCGGATGTGGGGGAAAACAAAAACCCCGTCCTTGCGGAGCGGGGTTTTTGTGGGTCGTCGCTGAGAGAATTTAGCGAGTGATTGAGATTCCCGCTGGTACACCATCAGTAACAGCAGCTGGGGCTGTAACGGTAATCTGCTTGGTAGTGGCGTTCTGCGACACTGAGTATTTTGTGTCGTAGACTAGTGGTGGTCCTGCATTCCAAGTACCAGTCTTTGGGTCGACTGGTAAGACTGCGAGGTACGGAGCCAAGCAACCAGTAAGATCTACACCACCTGATGACGCGATGTTCTGTGGAGTGGCTGTGATCGTCGTACAGGTTGTTATGCCGATGTTATCAACCATATTTTGCTGAATAGCACTCAAGATTGCCTCGACATTGGCCTTTCGCTGGCTGTTGCGCGCGTCTTCGAAGCGTTTGGCTGGATTGATAGCCACGAGTACGATTGCAGCAAGTATCGCGATTATTGCGATAACCACGAGGATTTCGATGAGGGTAAACCCTTTATTACCCACCTTTGACTTGTTATTAAACATAGGTTATGAGCGCTTAAATTATTAATCTGCTCGTAAGACGTGCTTTATACCATGCTCCCCAGGGGCGCGCAAGGGCTTACGGTGTTGTAGTACATGACCCAGAATAAGGGGTAAATTCCTCCCACCGGCTCACTGAAAAGTTGGTGGAGCCAAGGGTGCCTCGTATTCTGAGATTGGTGTACGTGCCTCCATAGGCGGCACGAGTAATAATTTCTTTTTCGCTGCCCACAATCGTAACTTGGCAGATTTTGCAGATCTTTTTTGATCCAGAGACACATGCGTCCGACACCCCCACGCATTCACCAGCAGATGGTAACGATGGCGTGATACCGTAATCAGAATCTTGTGCGATATTGATCATTGCCATATTCACGCATGCTTCCGCGAGTGCGAGGCTCACCCGTTTGTTTTGGGAATCAAGCACATCAAAACGATTCAGGAACGAGGACGCGCCGAGAGTAAACAAGAGCACCAACAAAACAGCTGAAATGACCATGACCGACATCAGCGCAATAAACCCTCTCTCGTGTTCTTGGCGTTTCATTTTCGTATGTAGCGCGTCGTCGAAGCTCTCTCAGAAATCTGCATGCCTGTCGGGGTGTTGGCGCTTATCGTAAGCCCTACCTCGACACTATCGGGATTGCTACCTCCTGCGTAGGTGTGAATGAATAGAAGACGATCCACGCGCACGCTCGCATTGTTGAGCGCCACGCCTCCCCACTGTACATCTGACCCCGAAAGAGCGACCGTGATGTCTGGAGGAGAGCACGTCCCACCGAGAGTAACGACAGAGAGCGTCGTGCCCGAGGTATTAGCTGCTGGATCACACACAGACCGAGCTTGTGAGAGGGCCCACGTGATTTTCGCGAGTATAAAATTTTTCTCTTCTTGCATCGTCGCACGGGTCTGGTAGCGATCGCTCGTTTGGAAGAGAAGGTAGGTGGTAACAACCAAGCCGCCGATAATAAGCGCGAAGAGCGCGAGGTAGACGAGCGTCTCGATGAGCGTGAATCCGCGGTTCATATCAAGGACTGTAAAGTATTTTAAAATTAGGAGTCGATCCGCCAGTGACAAAAAACCACTCATTATTATAATCAAATCCTGCGTTGATGACGTTTCCGAAGTTGTAGATGTTGATAGCGGGCCCCGAAAGGTCCGAAGGCCATACTTGAAACTCTTCGTTTGCGTGCTTAACGGCTGCAAATGCAAACGGACCAACAACTCGCAAATCAGTTACGTCGTCTCCAATCTCTTTCGATGCGAGAATCGGCAACCCTCCTGATGCCGTGAGAGGGCTACTTGCGTCTAACATATAAAATTCAGGGCCGGAATTTTTTTGACGGCCGAAATAGAGGCGAGGACCGATCAAAAATATCGATAACCCATTCTCAGTTCCAGCAATGTTGCCCCGCGCACCAACGACTTCGGTGATACCCGTCGGAGTAGCCACGTTATAAACCCGCAGCGGACCTGTCGCATCGCTTTGAACCGCAAAATATCCGAGGCCATTGCTTATCACAAAGTCATTTACGGTAGTATTTAATTCTTTCCGTCCAATTTCCGTCGGGTCTCTTGGATCCGTGACATCGAAGATATGTAGTTCGGGGCCCGCCGTCTCTCGTGCAGTTATATATAGCTTTCCGTTGTAGTAATAAACGCGCCAACCCCACGCTGTTGAATCAGTTGCGGTAACATCGGTAAGGTTCCGTTTGGCAAGAATACCGGTACCGTTAACGGCAATGGTGGGATTCTGAATATCTGTAACGTCAATCACCACAAGTTGCGCTGTCGTGCTTGCTGTGGCGACAAATGCGTACACTTTCCCACTAGCTTCATGTTTATACACGTCAACATCATTTATCTGATCGAGGACTTTGCCAGTCGAGTTGAAGTTATTGGCGTATGGAAGAGGAATAAATAAATCGCCGTTGTGCGGAATTGGAAGAGGTACAGTGCGCGCATCGGCAATACGTAGCCAGGGTGAGTTATCTTCGCCCATATATGCTATATGCTCCAGCGCGTCCAGTGCAGTTGGTTTGCCAGAAAAAGTGTCGTACGCATAGATATGAGGTGGATTCCATCCGCCGATGGGTGGTGGTGTGATCGCGCAATCACCCCCGAGTGCGAGCATCTCAGGAATATTTGTAATGGTGGTTGTCGCGCCGACCCAGAGCGTGCGGCCGTAGGTGGCGCTCCAAGACACGGTGCTCGCGATACTCTGCGAACACTGTGTGGCATATGCCGTGGGAATGGTGAGTGTCTTCGTATATGTTAGGCCTCCCGAGGAATCGACGGCGGTCGTCGGAATGACCGCGGAATAATTTGTACGCGCTACTGCAGCAGCCCCTTCGATGAGATCCTGCGCTTTGTGGAGTGCCATGGTGTTGATCTCACCATCGCTCACGACTGTCTGCTTACCCCCTATCGCAGAGCCGAAGCTCCCGACGCTTCCCACCGTGCCGACCACAACACCGCTCATGACTATCGTGGCCAACGACATCGCGATGAGGAGTTCAATAATGGAAAATCCGCGATTCATACATTAAATTGTCCACCAAATCCGGCCATTCGTTTCGACGTGGACGTCAGAATCATATCCCGCTTGGTCGATTTCTATAACGGATGCGGGAGCAGTACCAGAAAGTTGCGTAAATACGATCGTGGTTTGCGTGATGACGGAATTCGGGTTTACAGGAAATATCGCGTCATGCGCTATGTCGGAAGAAGCCCGCCCTGTGTACCCACCTCCACTTGAAGTCTGAAATACGACGAAAGAATCCAGGTGATCGATTGGCTGGATGGCGACACCGTGCGCTTTTCCATCAGTGCAGACAGTGCCGAGGCACACGTTGTTCATGGATTGTGCGCGAGCACGCTGGAGCGCTGCGACCAGAAGATTGCGGTCGGAACGAAAATTTGCGCTTCGATAACTTTGCATACTGACCAGAAGAGCGAAACTACTAACCAGCGCAAAGATGCCCATAACAATGAGTACTTCAAAAAAAGTTACCCCCCTTTGTCTTCCCATTACATTCATATGCATCATTGTGGCGTGAGGCTTTGCGTGATGGAGTAGATGGGGGTAATGATAGAAATTGCGATAAATCCGACGAGAAGCCCCATCACGATCATGAGAACTGGCTCGATAAGAGTCGTTAGGTTCTTGGTGAGTTCATCTATCTGCTCTTCGTACATGTCAGAAAGAAACATGAGCGAGCCGCTGAGATTGCCAGTTGATTCACCTACCAAGACCATTTGTGTCATGAGGGGTGGAAAGAGACGCGGTGAACTCTGCAGTTGCAAAGAGATTTTTTGTCCCTTAGTGATGTGCTCCGCGGCCTTGTACAGAGCTCGACGATACACGTGATTGCGTGTACTTGCCGCTACGAGCTCCATCGCGGGCACCACCCCCACATCGCTCTTGAGAAGTAGCGAGAGCGTGCGCGCGCTGTTGGCGAGATTGTAATATGAAGATAATTTTCCCAAAAGCGGGATGCGCAAGAGAATCACGTCCATCCACAGGTGGAAGAGCGGAACCATTCTCATCAGCACAACGAATCCGATCACAAATACAAACAGTCCGCCAAGAAGCCACCAGCCCCAGGTGCTCAAAAAACTGGAAATGACGATGAGCATGCGCGTCGAGAGCGGGAGCGTGGCTTTCACGCTTTGGAAAATGGGAATTATCTTGGGGAAGATATAGACCGTGAGCATGACCGTGATGCCGACCGTCGCAAAGACGATGACCGCGGGATACATGAGAGCGCCGATGACCTTGCGCCTCAACGTCTGTTTCTTTTTGAGTTCTTCGGCAAGGTAGTCGAGATTTTCGTGCAGAGTGCCCGAGCTCTCCCCCACTTTCACGATATTGATGCAAAATTCTCCGAAAATGCGCTGGAACTTACCAAGCCCCGAGGAGAGCGGCTGGCCGTTGGATACATCGATGATAAGGCTCTGGAATATGTATTTCGCCGAGCCCGTGCGTGTCTCGCTCCCGAGCATGTGGAGCCCTTCCATAATCGGCATGCCAGCGCGCAATATCATCCCCAATCGCTTGGCGAAAAAGATCTGGTCCTGTATCGGGAAACGCAACATCGAGGGACGCTTCTTTTCGGGAACGGAGTCCTTGTGGATGCGCGTGGTACGCGACTTCCCTTCTGCCGGGCGCTTCGAGGAAATCTTCGCGAAGGGCCGCAACATTTTGAGGAGGCGCGCGTCGGCGGCATCACGGATTTTTGTGTACTTACTCATAGCGCATGCGCAGCACTTCTTCAATGGTCGTGATACCGTGTGCCGCTTTGTAAAAACCATCCACCACGATCGATTTCATCCCCTGTTGGAGCGCGATGTCGCGGATCTCAGACGCCGAGGCTTTGCGGAGTATCGCTTCGCGGATGGGGGCATCAATGACCATGACCTCGTGCAAGCCTGCGCGGCCCTTGTAGCCCGTGTTGCCGCACGCGTCGCACCCCTTGCCCGAATAGAATGTGGAGTGCTGTGCCAGAAGATCTTTGGGCATGACCTCGGAGAGGCTTTTTGCTTCTGCCTCAGAGAGTTTGTGTTCCTCTTTGCAGTGAGTACAAATTTTCCTCACGAGCCGCTGACCTATCGCGATGTTCACGGTGGAAGCGATGAGGTACGGTTCGACTTTCATGTCGAGCAGACGTGGCAATGTCGTCGGCGCATCGTTGGTGTGCAAGGTGGAGAGAATAAGGTGGCCGGTAAGTGCGGTATTGACCGCAAGGCCTGCCGTCTCCATATCGCGGATCTCGCCGACCATGATGACGTTGGGATCTTGGCGGAGGAGCGAGCGCAAGCCGTTGGCAAACGTGAGCCCGGTGCGGTTGTTGACCTGTATCTGATTGATCCCGGAAACAGAGTACTCAATAGGATCTTCGATGGTGATGACCGATACGTCCGGCTTATTGAGCATTTTCACAAGTGTGTAGAGCGTCGTGGTCTTCCCGCTTCCCGTGGGGCCGGTCGCAAGTATCATACCAAAAGGTCTCTGGATGGCGTGCAAGATCTTCGCACGATTTTCCGGTGTAAATCCGAGCGTATCGAGCGTAAATTCCTCAGCCTGATCGGAGAGAAGACGCAACACAGCATTCTCACCGTAGTACGTCGGCACGATGGAGGTACGCACATCGACACTTGCCCCATCTTCGAGCGATACCTTGAAGCGCCCGTCTTGCGCCGCTTGGTGCTCGTCGGTACGCAATCCGCAGAGGATCTTGAGGCGCGAAATAACTTCGCTGTGAATATGCGTTGGGATTTTTTGCACGTCCTTCAAGACGCCGTCTACACGCAATCGGACAGTAACACCATCCGCCCGCGGATCGAGATGCACATCAGATGCACGCGCGCTATACGCACACTGAATAAGTGCATCGACAAGTTTTATAACGGAGAGCGAAGCGCCTTTCCGCAACTCTTGCCCGAGCACGTCGCCGTCAGGAAAGGTTATGTATGCAGCGCTCGCAACGGTCTCAGCGGCAACGGTACCCGCTGCCACAGCATGGGAGGCCACAGATTGCGCGGCCGAAGCGACCCTCTTGATGCGAATATCGCTGAATTTCATGGTTTTTATGGCTCAAATGAAGGGATTCTACGGTACCGTGGGCGAATCCGCATAGTACGATAAAACCCTGAAAATGGCAACAGAAAGCGCCGCGACTAGCGCGGCGCTTCCCTGCTACGATTTTTGGACGATTAGTTCGTCGTTACGAAGCTCGCGGTCGAGGTCGTTGCCGTGTTGTTGGCAGCATCCTTGGACTCGAGGACGTAGTAATACGTCGTCGCTCCTGCGAGGCTCGTGAGAACAAACGTGTGGCCCGTCGTGAGGGAGCCGTTGCTCATGGTGAGCGCGGTCCCGAGGTTGACTGGCGAAGTAGTCGAGTAGTAGACCTTCCCTGTCGCTGCTTCGTTGGTCGTCCACGACACCGTTGCGGTGGTGGTAGCGATAGCCGAGACTGATGTTCCGGAAATTACCGGAGCAGTTGTGTCGGGAGCTGCGGCCGTCGTGAAGCTCGCGGTCGAGGTCGTCGCCGTGTTGTTGGCGTAGTCCTTGGACTCGAGAACGTAGAAGTACGTCGTGCTCGGGATAAGACCGGTGAGCGAGAGCGTACGATTCATTACACGAGATCCGTTGTTCACGGTGAGTGCGGTCGCGAGGTTGACCGGCGTGGTCGTCGAGTAGTAGACCTTGCTCGTTGCTTGTTCGTTGGTATTCCACGATACAGAAGCGCTCGTGCTGGTGATCGCTGAGATCACTGCATTCGAGATGATCGGTGCAATCGTGTCGGGTGTCGAAGGATTGCCACCTCCCGTACAAGTTCCGAGTACGTCGCCGTGCTTCAGGTGCGCAGCATATGCCTTGCCCCCGACGCTGATCGTCTTTGAAGAAGAATCACCACGTGAGAAGTGACAGATCACGATAGAGCCGCTACCGTGGTCGTTCTCCTCGTCGTCGTCGTCTTCATTACCCTTGCCTTTATTATCATCGTGACTTTTACCGGACTTGCCGAAGAAGAGTTCGTTGAGCTTCTTCAGGGTCTTGGGGCCGACGTTGCCCGCCTGCTCAATACCGTGCTTTTGCTGGAATCGCTTGACGGCCTTTTCAGTGAGCGGGCCAAAGAAGCCTGATACCGTACCTTCAGGGAAGATGGTCGGATCCTGCGCGAGAAGCTGCTGAAGAATTCTCACGTTCTCTCCCCTGTCGCCCTGTCTGAGCGTCTGGACGAGATTCTGGATATTCGTCTGCTGTTGCTGGACGAGAGTCTTTTGCTGCTGCTGCAACCCAATGATCTGCGCTTGAAGCGCCTTCATCTGATCGAGAAGCGCCTGGATGCTGCTGGTGGATGTGGTCTGGGCGAACGCGAGGCTCGGCACCATGACGCTCATTACGAGCACCATCGCTATTGTCTTGTTGAATTTTGACATAGTTAATGAATAGTTTTGTGGTCTAATAATTAATAAACGACTAATTTGGGCACAAAGATAAGACGACCCGCCCAGACTTTCCTTACACCTACCGCCGATCCGACATTCTAGCACCAAAACCCCGCCTTTTGGCGGGGTCTCGGACTATCCGATCAGAGAGAAACGAAACAGTCTTATTTCTTGGCACCGTAGCCGTTGGGTGTCGAGCGCGTAAACCACGTATGCACCGCGCCGCTGTCTCCGAGAACGACCCCCTGATCCATCAAGACCTCATAATTACCCCACACCGAGTATCCGCCCGGCTTCCAGTACTTACTTGCAGGTCCGTCTGGGCCGACCCAGATTATTTTGTAGTGCCAGACCTCGCCCGAGCCGCCCGCAGCGCCATTCCATTCGTTGTCCAGCCACGCCGTCGAGCATGCGCTCTCGGAGTTGTTGCCTGCGGCGTTGCAGGCGTCCCATGCAGCGTTCCACTTCATTACGAGTCTGTCCTTCGCATAGGTCGGACTCCCCCATACCATGCCATCAAGATTCCTGTCCACTCCGTCTGCAAGGCCATTAAAAATGCG
The DNA here is from genome assembly GCA_964350885.1 of uncultured Candidatus Saccharibacteria bacterium. Taxonomy (GTDB): domain Bacteria; phylum Patescibacteriota; class Minisyncoccia; order Phycocordibacterales; family UBA2100; genus UBA10103. The sequence continues at coordinate 36,339 of CAYGKV010000003.1, read as the reverse complement.
CGCCTTGTCGTTGTAGCCGTACTGATCAAACGCGCCACCGGCTGCTGCCAGAGAGTCGATGCTTGAACCGTTCTGATTAAGAACCGCAAACCCTCCACCGATCACCACCAAAGCTATCGCACCGAGTACCCATTTGTTCATATGGTTATAAAAATAATAGGAAACATAATAAGACTACTGCTTGAATAGTACCGCCGCTCTCCCTTCCCTCCTACGCAGCTGTCCCCAACCCAAAACCCCGCCACATGGGCGGGGTTTTGGGCTGATAATTGTTCCTTACTTAACCAGGATAGCTGCAGTTGTGGGTGCCGGATCGGTAACGCCGGCAAGAGAGTCAACGGTGATCGTATAAGTTCCCGTTGGGAGCATCGTGGGGACTTTAGTGCTCCAGTTGAAGATATACTGTCCTGCCGAAGAATCGAACCTAAAGGGGCCGGTTGACACCGTCGCCGACGAACTGTCTTTTATCGTTAGTGTCGGCAATCCCTTGTTTACTCCGACGCCGCACCCGTCTTTTATCTGGACCTTAACGGGGATGGTACTTCCGGTATTGTATGTCTTACCAGAAATGTTCAGCGGGGACAGCAGCTGACTCCATGTGAAGGTGTCGGGGCCTACAACGATTTTGTACGGATTTGATGACCCATTGCTCCAATCGCTGAGGGTTCCATTGCCATCCTGTGCCCTAACCCTGATGTAGTAGGTTCCGGCTGGAGTGCCTGGGGTTGGAATCTGTGATGAGGCCAAGGTCATACCGCTGTCATAAACAGAGGCGGTATAAGCAGAATCAGAGAACGCCTGATACTGGTAGGTAATAGGATTTACACCTCCGGTAGAATTTGTCCAGTCAATCAACTGCTGATTAGCGGAGGTTACGCACATGTTGTTCGATGGCGACGTAATTACCGGCACGCTTGGAACACATTTGCTGTTCCACACGATAACGTACTTGTCACTCTGGAGATTAGTGAAGCTTGGCTCGGTAGCGCTGGGGCCTGCCGCCTCAGCCGCGGCGAGCGAGCCACCAGTTGAATACCCGATTAGTCTGAAGTCTTTCGAGCCGTCACACGATGCGCCTACAATCGAAGTCGTAAGGACTTCGCGTGTCGCGTAATCGTCACCCGCAGCTCCGCCAAGGTACGAGGCTTCGTACGGATCGTCGCTAACTGCCCATCCGGTCGGACTTAGGGTGAACGGAGCGTCCGTGACAAGGCCATACACGCTGGAGTTGAAAGTCGTCAGCATCGGAAACGCGGAACTATCGGCATTGGCCGCAGTGGCCTGAACGCCATCAACATACTTGAAGATATGCACTTCAGGACTTGTGCTGACTGCGGCCCCACTTGTGGTTGACCATGTACCCGTGCGCGGGCCTCCGCAATTATCTGACCACGTTCCACTCATAGACCCATCCAGTGCAATCGTACCGATCATCGTCATATCGCAGACAGCGCCAAGCGTATACGACATGGCAAGACTTATGGTGTCATCCACGACCGTGCCGCCGGTAATAGTCCATGCGTACCCATATGGTCCACCTGCAGGATACCCGCCGGACCCCGTTACGGCATCGAACGCGTCCTGTGAAAGAACGGCGTCGTGAGCGTAAACTGTCGGGTCACCGGTGAGCTGGAACCCCACTACATAACTTCCCGTTGTATCCCAGACCGTTGCGGCCGAGGCGGGCGCAGCGAACGCGAACGGGACCAAGAGCGCTGTCGCGAGAGCAAACTTTGTAAGTGTTTTTTTCATAAATATTATTTTCTATTATTGCGCACTAATAAATATTGATAATTCCATCGTGAAGTTTACTCCGCTTACATGAAAATTGCATGTGGATGGCGTGCTGTAATAGTGGATTACCTGTGCATATCCCCTTACACCCAAAAACCGCTCTGTTGAGCGGTTTTTGGACTAATAATTGTTAGTTGTTAATTGAGTGGGCAGTTCTCTGGGAACGTGTACTGCGCCTTGGCCGCCTCGAAGTCGCCTGAGGGATTTGCTGCGTTGAAGATCGAGATCACGTCGGCTACTTCAAGACTTGAGTTGAGCGCAGAGGCGTTAAGGAGTGCCCCCACTGCGGCACGAGCGAGAGATGTTATGGAGCGGTAGAAGGCTCAACCTTCAACGGGACTGTTCGTTGAAGGTTGAACCTTCGAATTCTCGACCTTGGCGGGCCAACCAACAAAAACAGACTCCGAGAGAAAACAGAGTGAATGGCGCAAACCTTACATGCGACTATTCGTGATGGTGCCCGCGCGGCTCGGCCCAGTAGATGTGCGTCAGGAGCCTGTTGCCATTACCAAGATCGCGCTCAAACACGGACGAGCGACCGTTAGCTGAACGATGGATCTCTTTACCCCACTCCGATGCGTCCTCGAAATCTCCGCTCTGTGCTTCGGCAGATGCGCCACGCACGCTAGAGAAGGCGCTGCTAAAAGAGTTGAAGGAATCGAGATGCGCGTAGATGGCCGCAAGTTGGTCGTAGTCGTGCTGGTTTGGAAGCGTGCTACTCGGGCTATCCGAATAGTCCATGCACGTCCCTTGCGAGGTGCCATCTTCGCTCGTGTGACCAAGACCAAAGGTGTGGCCGACTTCCTGGCACATTACATGAAGCTTTTCATCGGCGTTGTTGTACTGCGCCATACTGAAATAGGTGTCATTCATCTTTGCCAAGCCCTTGGTGATATGCGTCCCAGAAATCCAAATCTGAGCGAGCCCAAGCCAGCCATTTTGGCCGTATCTACTGTTGCACACCTCGACGCGTCCCGTAGTCGCTTTGCAATTCCTACCGGCAAGCCCCGTGACAATGGTCGTATCGAGAACGCTCGAAAGACTCCACTCGGTTGACGTCGTGGTGAGATACGAATCCCACGCGGACGATACATTATCGCCGAGCTTGAGAGTGAATGGATTCGATTGACGTGCCCAATGGTAGCTCCCCCATGAATGACTCGCTTCTGCGATTGCTACACCAAAGAGGAGGACGGCGCCCAAGATGGCGGTTGGAAGTGCTGTGCGAATGACATTATTCATAGCAAAAGAGATTACGATTAACGCTTTCATGGTACGTCTTCCCCCCTCCCCCGTCAAGGCGGGTTAATGCGCTCCCGCGGCAGCCGCGGCCATGCTCGCCTGTGGCGTGAGGGTGGGGCTCGTAAAGACGAATACATTGGCAGCAAGAAACATCACTAGCATGAAAGAAAGCATGATGCCCGCGGAGGTTGCTTTGCGAATATGGTGGATGTGCAATTCAAACCCTGTTGCAATCCCGAGTGCGACAACTATCAAAAATGCGAGTATCCAATACGCGTACTGCAACATGCTCCGCGGTGAGGTCGCAAGGTGCGCCCAGATCGGCGCATAATCGGGCGAGGATTCTACACTCGCAGCGAGCGTGGGTGCGCTGGGCGTGGGCGTATTCGTCTCGATCGTAGTCCCGAGAACTTCGACCTCTTTCGGTTGAATCGTCTGCACTAATTTTTTCTCTATCGGGGCCGGAGTCGTAGGCTGCTGTGTCTCACCGAGAACCGTCGGGGGAGCTGAGGTGGCGAGCGCCGTTTCGTTTGGACTCTCAGGAATACTGACGGCAATAACTGTACGCTGGATACCAGATTCTGATGGCGTGCCAAATGCCTGCACCACGAAGGTCGTGGAGCGCCCTTGAAATATCCCCTCAGCGGTAGCGATGCCGATCTCGGTGAATTTCGGGTTGAGAATGTTTTCGCGGTGTGTCGGCGAATTCATCCACGCCCGCTCCACGTCGACCGAATCGGAGAAGTCGACTGCGAGATTTTCTCCCGCGTAATCAAAAGCGTAGTCTGCCTGCTTAAACCAGTGCCACGGGTCGAGCCCCTCGGGAGAGACATGCGCGAAATAGCTCTTCGCCGCCATGTCATTTGCCTTCGCTTGAGCGACTGCAACAAGCGCCGTACTCATCGTAAGCGTGTGTAAATTATTCTGCGCCCTGTCTCCGTTCGTCAGATCTACGAGCACTCCCGCGATCACGGATGCATACTGATTCGAGCTGACGAGATAGCGATCGATGGAAGAGGCTACGAAGATGGATACAACGAGCGCCGAGAAAACACCCATCGCGAGTCCGCCTAAAAGCTCTATACGTCTGCGCTCCCGCTTACCACGAGGCAACAACGAACGGAGCCGAGAAACGTTTCGGTTCTTTTTTCTCACCTCTCCATTCTCTCACACCTCTCCACACGCAAAACCGCCCTCTGTGGAGGGCGGTTTTTTGCGAGAGACGCGTCACTTATTCGCCTCGGTACGGGGTGAGATCCGTGGGCATTGGAATGTTGAGCGACTGGCAGTGGAGGAGGTTGATCCAGCGCTGAGTCGTCTTGTACACGAATCCTGTCGGCGCTTTCAATCCCCACGGTGCGAGAACTTGCTCGGAATTTGCCGTTTGGAATGCGCGTACCGCCTTATCGGTCGCGGATCCGAAGAAGCCCGTGACAGGAAGCCCCGCCTTCATGGTGTCGTTCAAGAATTGCTGGAGTTTCGCGACTTCAGATGCGGAGTTATTGCTCTTATTCATGCGCATGTAGGTGTTGAGAAGTGCTGAACAACCTGCAGGGAGCTCGGGAAGCGTTGATGTCGCTGCGCCCAAGACTTGCCCTGGTACACCGTAGATAGGATTGTTTAGGCCACCACCTCCGCCTCCGCCGCCACCGCCACCACCCGAAGGAGGAGCTGGAGGAGTATTGACTGTTATAGACACACCGTCGGTGTTGTTTTCAGTGTCAGAATCTGTGTTCTCGGTCGTAACGGATGCGGTATTCGTTACCGTTTGTCCGGCCGACGCGTTGACGGTCGCTACGATACTCAGGGCCGTAGACGAACCGCTCAGGAGCGTGCCGATTGTCCAGATTCCAGTTGAAGTGGCGTAAGCACCCGCGCCGTTGTCAGAAACGTAGGTCAAGCCTGAAGGCAAGACATCGGTAACTTCAACATCCGTAGCAGTAGCCGGACCACTGTTCGTAACTGTGAGTGTGAAGGTTACCTGCTGGCCAGCGTCTGGAGACGCATCGTCGACAGATTTCTCTACTGAAACATTGGCGAGTGTGGATGCGTTGGTGAAGGTACAGGTCACGGTATCGCCGACCCCAAGCATTACTTCGGAATCAGTGTTGTTGACCTCAATCCCCGATTCATTACAGACCATATTCGTGAGATCCCAATTGGCAGGGACGTTTTCTGATACGTCATATGTGCCGGCTTCGAGCGCGATGTCGACAGAACCAGTATTTTCGACCGTCGTGACGCTCGTCGTGGTGGCAAAGTCGTTGCCTCCTGAGACGTCGAATCCGAACGTGCCGTTGCCGCCGATTGTGTTCTTAACAATCTTGAGCACCGCCTCGCTGTCGTCATTGGTGATGGTACATGTAGCTTCGTCTCCAATCGCAAGCGCTATCGAGCTTCCCTCGACAGGGTCGCCATCATTCTTGACACAGCTCCATGCTGAAGCCGCATAGCCTTCGGGACCGCTCTCGGAGAGCGTGTATGTGCCAGCCTTGAACGTCGCACCGGAAACGACATCTGTCGAACCAGCCGCGCCGGGACCAGAGAGAACTACCGGAGGCTCTTGATTACCTGTTGCTGTCAATGTCCATGCGCTCTCCGCTTGTGTGCCGCCATCATCGTTAATGCGAATCTTATTGAGTGTAAGAGACGGTGCGATGTCGTCGTTGATGATAGTGCAGGTGATGTCTTCACCTTCGTCCAGCATTACTGTGCCACCGAGTTCTGATGGACATCCTTCATCCCCGGTAATTGAAGCGAAAGCGTAGTCCGCGAGCCCAAGCTCATCGATAGAAATTGCTTCGTTGGAATCAACCGCGAGCGTCTCCCCCGACTCAACCGAAGTACCACCAATGGAAAGACCGAAATCATTTGCTCCGGCAGTACCACCGTTGTCGTTGGTAACCTCTTTGATAAGCGTGATTGAAGGAGCGATGTCATCGTTGGTGATAGTACACTCAACCGTCTCTCCTACACCTATCGTTATGTCGCTTCCGCTTTGAGATCCCCCTACGCAGACCCATGCCGATTGCTGATAGCCGGCAACAGCGTCTTCGCTCAATGTGTATGTCCCCGCTTCGAGTACCTGCGCGTCATTCCAAGCGACTGGATTGCCTTCTACATATCCTTGGAAAGCGGCAGAGGTCTCATTGCCGCCATTGTCGGTCGTGACTACTTTCTTAATGGTAAGCCCCGGCGCGATGTCGTCGTTGGTGATGGTACAGACCGCATCTTGCCCTGGAGAAAGCGTGATCGTCCCATCTTCAGCACAATCTCCGCCCCATGCGGAAGCAGAGTATCCAGAAACGCCACTAGCTTCAGATGCTGTGTGAGCCCCCGCAGTAAGTGTAATCGGTGTGTCCCATGCAACATCAGAGCCGTCAATTTTTCCTTGGAAATCGGACTCGCCTGCAGTACCACCGTCGAGATTCACGACTGTCTTTTCGAGAGTCAACGTCGGAGCGATGTCGTCGTTGGTGATTGTGCAGGTGATGTTTTCGCCAAGACCGATGGTGAGAGAAGCTCCCGAGAGGTTGCCGCTTGGGCATACCCAGCCGCTCGCGGTGTATCCAGAAGGACCAGACTCTGCAAGCGTGTACACACCAGCCTTGAAAGTACTATCGCTCGTCACACCGGACGCACCTGAAAACGCCGTGAGTGTGTTGTTGGAGGTGCTGCTTGCGGAAAGGAGCCAATCAGCAAGGACATGGAATGCTGCGCCTCCCTCGTCTTGGATGAGGTTCTTGATGAGTGTGAGCACCGGAGCCACATCGTCGTTGGTGATGGTACAGGTCGCGCTTTGGCCAGCTGCGAGTGTAACCGTATCTCCATCATTTTGTGTACCAGTTCCTGTGCAGACCCATGCAGAAGCTGTGTAGCCAGAAGGTCCGCCTGACTCTGAGAGGTCGTATGCGGCCGGAGCGACCGTAGCGTTTGTTACCGCACCCGCGCCCGTAACCCCAGAAATAACCGTGGTGCCCGAGGTGCTCGAAGCGGCAAGCGTCCATGCGCCTGCAGCAGCTGTCCCGCCGTTGTTATTGGTGACCTGCTTTACGAGCGTGAGCATACCAGTGGTAGGAGGAACGTAAGTATTGGTGACGAGACATTTCGTCGTCGAGCCAATCGTCAACGTACCGGAACATCCAGACGAATACGTCGGTGTGTAGTTCGCTGCTGGAGCCTCGGTAATCGAATACGCGCCTGGAGTAATGACGACGGTCGTGGTCGCTGTTGATGGATTGAAGGAGCTCGGCGTTGAGCTAGCATTGGTGACATTGAGCGTGAAGTCGCTCGGTACAGCAGGGCCACCGTTCACGACTTTGTTTACAAGTACTACCGCAGTATTTGCAGGAGGGACGAAGATACAGGTCGTGATCGAGATCACAGCATCAGCCTGGTTGTCGCCCCCCGGTGGCTGCGAGTGGTAGAGGCGAGCCTTTATCACCATGTTCCCATTGGTTGTATAAGTATGCTGACCATTAAATACGAAAGAGAAGTTCCCCTGCCCGGCATTCGGGGTAAATGTCGAGGTTGCGGTGTTTTCGATGATCCCATCTCCCCAATCAATCTGTACTTTGTACTGACTGATGTTGCCTGGAGGTGCCGAACCTGTGCCACTCCCCGTGATGCTTACCGGGTTGTAGAGCGGGTTTGCCGGACAAGAGAACGTTGGGAACGGAGCTGTATACGTTCCGCTGATAGGATCGGAAATCGTGTTGATGACAACGGATGTGCCGGGATTGAGTACCGGTGCAGAATAGTATACCTTCGCTTGGACTACATCTGCGTACAGCTTATCGCTTGCCGCCTGACAGTCGCTAGATCCATTGGCGGCTCCATCGCCGTCGATAGCTTGGATTTTTACAACAAAGTTAGAGTTTGTGAAATCGCCCTCCACCCAGGCACGACCCCACTGACTTGAGGGGCCACCGAAAGTCTCGGAATCCTCATTTGTTCCTATCGTCGTATTTACGATCTGAGAACTCCAGGTAGCGCCACCGTCCCACGAGAGCCTGACCCCAATATCACAATCGTTGTCGTCGGCCTTTGCATCAATAGATACTTCAATGCCATCAATCGTTGATCCTATAGCGATGGCCGGGATGCCGAAAGTGGCATACCCTTGTTCGCTACCATTTGCTGTTGATGTTGCATAAATGTTGTTACTTGACGTTGCGTTGAGCCCGTTCACCCAGGAATTCGGTGTGTGTGTTGCGCTGGGAGAATTGAAGCCCGTATCCAACGCATTCGCCACGAGAGGGAACGCTTGTGAAAGAGGAGTTACAGCGAGCGTCAATATGACAACGATAGATCCCGCCTTACCGAGCAAGGACTGCGTGCGACCAAAGATACTAATATTCATACTTTTCTAATGCTTTTATGGCTAAACCTGTTAAATAATGACCTTTTAGCAAGATCGAATGCGGCCTCATCTATACATGAGGACCGTTTCTCTGTCAAGAGCCAGCGAAATCAGCGGAATTCGAGGTTTCGCCGCCAAATTTCCATCTGCAACACTACACTTCCCTCATGAAGCGTCAATGAAAGAAACGGTGCACATCATGTTCACAAAATGTGTACAAGTGCTCCTTCACAATCTCCCGCAGATCCTGAATTTTGACTTCAATGAAGGTTCGTGGGATTGTGAGGGCTGGTGGCCCACAAACGGAGCCACAGAAAGGAAGCGAGATGCCTGTCGTAAACCCCTCGAAAGAACGGCCCCCGAGAAATCCTGGGATCTTTCGGCCTCCGCCGGCCCTGAACTACTGCGAGTGTGCCTTCGTGAAGGCGTGGGACAAGCAGTGGAGCGAAACCCCCGACGGTGCGGCTGTGTCGGAGGCGATGGATGCTTGGATTGCGCACCTTGCCGAGGAAAACCCCGGCAAGGACACCACGAACCTGCGGGAAGTGGCACGGTGTGCAATTTCCCGCCACGCGGAGCTCGGCACCACCGGGTACACGTTTGTCTTTGATCTCCGTGCGCTTTTCCGGAGCATGGGGTTTGAATGAACTCCATAAGCTTTTACCTACGGGCCGCCTTTCGGGCGGCCCGCTTCTTTTATACTGATATAATTGCGGGATGAATTTGTGGGAGGATATTGCGCACGTCATCAAAGGTGACGTCTCCGACGACGCCAACGTGCGTGCGAAGTACAGCCGTGACACAAGTATTTTCGAGCGAAAGCCCGCAATTGTCGTGTTCCCCAAGGATGCGGATGACGTCTCGGCAGTTGTGAAATATGTGAGCGAGAATAAATCGAAAGAAGCTGGCCTTTCTATCGCCGCCCGCTCGGCTGGCACCGACATGACCGGGGGGCCGCTTACAGATTCCATCTCCCTCGTCTTCGCAAAACACATGAACCGCATTGGCGAAATCGGCGACGACTATGCGGTCTCCGAGCCCGGCGTGTATTACCGCGACTTTGAAAAAGCCACGCTCGAAAAGCGCGGCATGATCATGCCCTCTTACCCTGCCTCGCGTGGCATATGTGCCATCGGTGGCATGGTCGCTAATAATTCCGGTGGCGAACTGACACTCCTGTATGGCAAAACCAACCAGTATGTACGCGAACTCGATGTCGTACTCTCCGATGGTAGCCAGACTACTTTTAAACCCATCACGATGCATGAACTCGCGGCAAAAGAGGCGCAACAAACTCTCGAGGGGAAGATTTACCGCGAGACACATGCGCTCATACAGGCGCATACGAGCGAGATAGAAGCGGCACGACCCAATGTGACGAAAAATTCCGCCGGATACGCTCTGTGGGATGTGTTCAATAAAAAACACAATACATTTGATCTCTCTCAACTCATCGTCGGCTCCCAGGGCACGCTCGCGCTTGTGACAAAGGCAAAGCTAGGGCTCGTGAAAACCAAAGAGCACCGGGCGATGCTTGTCGTCTTCCTTTCCGACATCGGCATACTCCCCACGATCGTAGAACGGGTGTTGAAATTCAAACCTGAATCGTTTGAATCGTACGACGACCAGACATTCAAACTCGCGGTGCGTTTCATCCCGCAGATTATCGGTCACTTCGGCATTATTCAGATGATCAAACTCGGTCTCGCTTTCATTCCCGAAATGTGGCTGGTCGCCACGTCCAAAGTCCCCAAACTCGTCTTGATGGCGGAGTTTGCAGAAGACACCGCCTACGAAGCGCTGCAGAAAGCCGAAGAGACGCGGGATGCGCTTGAGGGCTTGGCCGTACGCACAAAAATCGCTCGTTCGGAAGCGGCCGCTGCAAAATACTGGACCATCCGCCGCGAGAGTTTTGCACTTCTGAGAAAAAATCTCAAAGGCCTTTACGCCGCACCTTTCATTGACGACATTGTGGTACATCCGAGCGATTACCCACGCTTTCTCCCCGAGCTGGAATCACTACTTTCTAAATACAAGCTTCTCTACACTATTGCCGGACACATTGGCGATGGCAATTTCCACATCATTCCCCTCATGAATCTCGGGCGGGCCTACGATCACAAAGAAATTCTCGAACTTTCACCAAAAGTGTACGAGCTCGTGGGTAAGTATCACGGATCCATTACAGGGGAACACAACGATGGCATCATCCGCACGCCGTACCTCCCCCTTATGTACGGAGAAAAAATCTGCTCGCTCTTCGCCGAGGTGAAAAAGATATTCGATCCCCTGGGGATACTCAACCCCGGGAAAAAAGTAGGCGGTACAATAGAAGACATAGAAAAATATATGATCAAACATGGGTAAGTGGCTCGGGATACATTCTTCGCCGTCGCTGTCTGCGCGTACTCGCGCAGCGCTGACTCTCGTGCCGACGCACTGCGAGACACGGCGAAGAACGCATCCGCTCGCTCGGGTACTGTTCCTCGGACTAAGCGGCGCCTTCCTTCCACTTATTGCCTCAGCGCACGAAGTGTATGTTTTGGACACAGCAACGATCACTCGGGCGATGAGTATGACCTCGCCCAACCCCTTCACCGCGATCATCGGCAACGAATTTGAGTTTCTCTTCTGGGGCTTCGTGTCGTTCGTCGTATTCTCGACCGTCATCACCGCATCGTTCTTCCATGTCTTGGAGAAACGCCTCGACCCGATGCTCTTTGCGATGAAGCGCTATGCGCTTCCCGTCGCCCGCATTACAACCGGCCTCTGCGTTATCGCTTTTGCGTATGCAGGCAATATCTACGGCTCTGAATTATTCTTGTCGTCCTTCTTTGGGAGCATGACAACACTCTTCCAGTATGCGCTCGGTGTCGTCGGGATCCTCCTTACGGTGGGCCTCTTTACCCGCCCCGTGTCGTACGCCCTCCTCGCGCTCTACGCCTACAGCGCCTTCACGCTTGGCATATACGCATTCACCTACACCGACTTTCTCGGAGCGTTCGCACTCACCGCCATACTCGGCGGCGGCATATGGTCGCTCGATTCAATGCGCAGCGTGCGGGCTCCAGGCTTTATTCATACGCTTCAACCGTACGCATTTCCCTTCCTCCGCATTTGCTTGGGATGGGGTGTGCTCTTCGCTTCAATATACGCTAAGTACATGTACAGCCAACTCGCGCTCGAAGTGGTCATCCAGCACGACCTTGTACGATTTTTCCCGTTCGATCCCCTCTTCATCGTCTTGGGGGCCCTCATCATTGAATTCATCATCGGCCTCATGCTCATTTTTGGCGTTGCGATCCGTTGGACACTACTCTTCCTTGCGTTTTGGCTCACGCTTTCGCTCTTGTATTTCCAAGAATTGATATGGCCGCACGGCATCCTCTTTGGCCTCGCGATTACCCTCTTCCTCCACGGCTATGACCGCTATTCACTCGAAGGATATTTCTTCAAGAAACATGGCCGAGAGCCTGTGCTCTAAAAACCACATCAAGCTTTGGGGTTTTTCGCGGAGTCACGCACGAAAAGCATAAGTACGATAAGGAAAGCGAATGCCGAGATTGCCATCATTGGATAGGTGATGTAACCAAATTCGAGAAAGAGAATTTGCGCGCAGCTAATTTCCCCTTCCGATGGGCATGGCAGTGAGCCCATGGGAAACATCTGGAGTATGTGATGGTAGATTGCGATCCCGAGGCCGACGACTGACAACGCAATTGAGTAGTCGGCAATGCTTCTATCTCGTTTCCAAAGCGCGAGCGCAAATAAAACCACTTGGGGATACAAGAATGCGCGCTGCCACCAACATAGTGGGCACGGCGGCAAACCAAAAATGCTCGAATGAATGACTGTCACGCTACTTGCCGCAAGCGATACGAGGAATCCAATCCACAATCCCCATGTGAAGAGAAGCCCTGCGATGTCTTCGAGGTCGGCAAATTTCTTTCTGAGAAAATACAACGCGAGCAATGCTGCCCCAGCGACCTGCATCGAGAGTGTCGCGAGCGCCAACCAGTAGTTGATCGTCTCAAGCGGCATGACTCACTGCGGGAGTGGACATCCGCTCGCTTGTGACAAATCTTGCAACGTTCGCTCTCCGGTCAGCGTCGTAGTTGCATTCGGGAACGTCCACGTAGGGTAACTTTCAACCCCTTTATCTTTGCAGATCTGTAACTGACTCTTACCATCCGGAGTCGAGCATTCCACATACGGCAAGAGCTTGGCGGACTTACCAAACATCGCTTTCGTCTTCTGACAATGCGGGCACCAAAATGCGCCGTAGAAGACGGCGCCCTTATCTTTCAAGCACTGCGCGAATGTATCGAGCTTGCCCGGCTGCGCCTGTACAAATGTCGACGCACCGAAACCCCCGACGATGAGGGCGGCGAGGATGAGCCAGAAAATTATTACTCCCTTTTTCATGCGTGCAGTATAGAACACGCGCCAAAACGCGCAAGACATAGGGTGGGGGGGTCACGTGTGGTACGCTTTCACGATGGTACCCAAGTTAAGAACACTCCTCGCTTACTACATCGGCGACATCGTCTACGGAGCAAACGATGGTATCATCACGACCTTTGCGGTTATTTCGGGCGCGGCCGGAGCGGGCTTCCCCGCAACGATCATCATCGTGCTCGGCATCGCCAACCTGATTGCGGACGGCTTCTCGATGGGTGCATCCAAATACCTTTCACTCCAATCAGAGCAATCGCTCGAAACGGCGCGTTCTGAAACGCGCAAACCCTTCACGGACGGGCTAGTCACCTTTATCTCCTTTGTCATCATTGGCGCACTGCCACTCATCCCCTTCTTCGTACAGAGTTTCGACGAACACACCTTCCTCGTATCCTCAATCGCCACGGCCGTGACGCTCTTCCTCGTCGGATCCGCTCGCTCACTCGTCATCAAGAAAAATGCTTTTATCGCCGGTCTTGAGATGCTTGCCGTGGGCGGCGTTGCAGCTGCGATTGCCTACGGACTCGGCTCATACGTCCATACGATCATCAGCTCGCTCTGATCAATCCAGTATCTCGTGTACACCGCGCGCACTTGCACCCCATGGGCCGGATGAATTCGGTAAAATATTCCTCTCCGTAGTCAATGGTGATTTCCTCTCCCGCTTTGATGTCGCGGGTGGTGGAGATGAGAATATGGTCGTCGTGAATTTCTGCTTCCGCATTCGGCTCGCATGCATGGTTGATGTAGCGCGCGATATTCGAGCTCGCCTCCCCGTCTATCGTCCACTCGCTATCGATTTCGAATAGATACCGAGATTTTGAAGCGTCCGCGAGCTCGGTCGAGATCTTTGCGCCTGTGTATTCGGCAATGAAATCTCCCTTCTCTAGGTCGGTTGCCGCGAAAAGCCCGTCCCCCGTCTCTTGGCTCGAACGCCTGATTTCTACATCTGCTCCTACCGTTTTCATGTCTGCCGAGTATAATACTCACTATGACAAAACGCGATGCGCTTTCTACCGAGAGCTACAAGGGGGTCCGCGATTTTTATCCCGAAGATCAATTCGTCCAGCGATATATATTTGAACACATGGAGCGAATTTGCGAGCTATTCGGCTACGAAGAGTACAACGCATCGCTCTTGGAGCCGGCAGAGCTTTACCGGAGCAAGACGTCTGAGGAGATTGTGAATGAACAGACGTACACTTTCACCGACCGCGGTAATCGCGAAGTAACGCTGCGCCCGGAGATGACGCCAACGTTTGCGCGTATGATCGCGGCCAAACAACGAGAAATTCCCCTACCTGCCCGTTGGTACTCGATTCCAAACGTCTTTCGGTACGAACGCCCCCAACACGGGCGACTCCGCGAGCACTGGCAACTAAACGCCGACATCGTGGGCATACCCGGCGTGGAAGCAGATGCCGAGGTAATCGCCGTTGCGCACGGCATCTTGCGTAGTCTCGGTGCCGACGAGCGCAATTTTGAGATACGAGTATCGGACCGGCGCATCCTCGACGCGATTTACGATACGGTCGGCGTTCCCTCCGCTTCCCGTGCGGAAACGACACGACTTTTGGATCGCCGCGCAAAGATTGAGGATTTTGAAAAGCAGCTCGAACGCTCAGTCGGAAGTTCTAATATGGCGTCAAGAATTATCGAGCAATTGGATCTCACGACTTCCACCGCATACCTCGAGGAATTGCGCACGACGCTCGAGCACATGGGGGTGCGCAACATGGTGGTGGACACAAAAATCACGCGTGGCTTCGATTACTATACCGGCATGGTCTTTGAGGTATACGATACCGACGAGAAAAATCGCCGATCACTCTTCGGAGGTGGCCGATACGACAGTCTTCTCTCCCTCTTCGGAGGTGACCCTATTCCTGCCGTTGGCTTCGCCATGGGAGATGTGACCGCGCGCGACTTCCTAGAGACCCACAACCTCATGCCCGCGTACTCTCCCTCGACCGAACTCATGATCTGCGTCGTAGAGGGAGATGCAACATCGCACGCGATACAGCTCGCACAGAGTCTGCGGCGTGAAGACGTGACCGTCGCCGTCAACTTTTCTGGAAAACGAGTCGGAGATCAGATTCGACAAGCCGACAAAATGAAGATCCCCTTTATGATCGCTGTCGGGGCAAAAGAGCGGGATTCGGGTCGCTACACGATCAAAAATCTCTCAAGCGGCCACGAGATCACTCTTCCCGCCGACCGCATCGCCGAGCACTTGTTTTCTTCTCTCGGGTAATATAGAGCGCGCGCTCACCGCACCATATGAGAACCGTCGTTTTTGATATCGAGACCGCTAATTGGATGAGCGATATCGGCTCGTCAAACCCTGCTGACCTCACCATCGCTCTTGTAGGTATTCACGATTCGGAGACAAATATATATTCCAGCTATCTCGAACATGAACTCCACCGGTTGTGGAATATTCTCGAGCGCACCGATATTCTTGTCGGCTACAATTCTGATCATTTCGACATTCCGCTCTTGAATAAATACTACCCGGGCGATCTCACCCGCATCAAGAGCCTCGACATTATGAAAGAGGTGCATACTTCGCTCGGGCGCCGACTCAAGCTCGACTCGATCGCTGAAGCGACACTCGGAGAAAATAAGAGCGCAAGCGGAGCACAATCTCTCCAATGGTGGCGAGCCGGTGAAATAGAGAAAGTCCGCGCGTACTGTCTCAAAGATGTGGAAATAACAAAAAACATCTTCGACTACGCGCTCAAAAACAATTCGATTAAATACAAAGAGTTGGGAAAATCTCGTGAAGTGAAGCTCGATACATCAAAGTGGCTCGCGGAAAGCGGCGGCGCGATGACGTACACGCTTGGATTGTAGAAACTTGACCATCGTCTGAGTGCCCGCTAGGCTAAGTGCTGGCGGGAATGATCCTGCAAAAACCAACCAAACGGAGGCATCATGACAAACACCCAAAAGCCTCCCACCTGGCGTGGAGAGGTCTTTACGTGGGCGAATCTCTTCACAACCGTTCGCGTTTTCTGTGTAGCGGGGATATTCGCATATGCTGACGACAGCAAAATCGTCTTCGTTCTTGCACTAATTGGAGCAATCAGCGATGCGGCGGACGGCTATCTCGCCAGGCTACGCGGCCCTACCAAGTTTGGGGCCCGTTACGACCAGTACACCGATTGGGGATTTGCAATTGCGATCATCTACGCAATTGTGCGAGTGGAGGGATATACCTTCTACAACCTCCCGCTGATTCTCCTGATCGGAGGTTATCTCGTCGTTCGTGCCCTCTTCCTCAACGTCGACACAAACGGCGATGCGAAGAAGAAGACAATCGTACAAATGACCGGCGTGGTTGTCATACTTGCCGGCCATGCGTTTGAGGTCACGTTGTTTGTTGTCTTCGGCTATGTACTACTTTGGATTTCCTTATGGTACATGGTCAAGGCACTGCGAAACTATTCTCACCATGTATAGCAGCCTAGCCCTGCGGCCCGGCCCTGATTGAGGTCCGGGCCGGCCATTTTTTTAATTTGTGCCTGGGATCAGATTTGCACTGATGACCCTTCCCTCTTCAGGGGAATGCTCTACTAACTGAGCTACCCAGGCGGCGCGATTACTATATCACGACACACTTATCTCTTCGACTATTCTGCAGAAGCTCCCGGGCGCATAAAGGACGGGATTTTTGCCTCCAATTGCTTCAAAAGTTCTTGGAAACCGCCGAGCTGCTCTTGCGCCTTCGCGCCCGTGCCTTGAATTTGATTTACCGTCTTTAGAGCTTCATTGACGACCGGCGATAGATACTGGTAGTAGAACCACAGCGGAGCAAGCAAAAAGAACCCGTAGATAACAACTTTGAAAAGCCCACCCCAAAACGCGTTGCGTCGCATCGCGTGGAGCATTTTGTTGTTCTCACGCACGAGCTTATATATTTCTGCTTGCTGTCCTTGATATGGATCCATAACTAAATTCTAACATCTATTCTGTAGCCTACACTGCTAGTGTACGGATAAATCACAGACCACATACTCCCGAAACCGAAAGCAAACAGATATTCTTCGAGCGGAATACCGACCAAGAGGATCCCGCTTACGTTTTCAAGATGATAGTTAAATTCGATAAAGTGCGGAAACAGAGAAAGTAAGAGTAGGCCAACGCTGACGTACACAATGAGAAATGAGAATCCGCCGACCAAAGACCGCCATACGAGATCAACTCGCTGGAGCCAAATCACGAACGCTCCAGCAAATCCGAAAATGATTATTGAGTACATCAAATTCACACCGGTCCGAGAAATGAGAGCTGCAGCGACAATCGCAAGTGGTATTGCGAGCTTTATACCTTGTTTAACCGGAACATTCGGGGGCGATGTTTTGGCGACTAACTCATACATAACACCCGCGATACCGCCGAAGAAAATCATGAAGAGGACGTCCTCAATGCTAAAACCGCCGGTTATGGCATTTAGATTAAAGAGCGTCTCGGGTGACCAGTACCCCGGATTAATCGTTTGATATTCCGGCACATCACGCAGCAGTTTGCTCGCGAAAAAACCGACCGTCATTATTACAGTGTACAGAGTGCCCGCCCAAAGCATTTGATGCCGGAGGTCTTTTCGCCACAGAAAACAAGCAAGCCAGATGAAACCCGCCATGAGCGTGCCGACCAGATATTCCATGAATATATTATATCTCGACAAAAAGCAGATGCCCTCGTCCGGAATCGGACCGAAATCGTACCCTTAGGACGGGTCTGCACTATCCATTGTGCTACGAGGGCTAGCGAGGGAGAAGATGAAAGTCCGCTTTCATATTTCCTGAGCGACGACCTCGTAAGCTTCGCTTACGAGGACGTGCCAAAACTCTAGCACACCATCGAAATAACGAGCTATACAGCGAGAAGCTCGCGCAGTTGCGACTCGTCGAAGCCAACGATGAGCTTGTCACCGATGGTAATGACCGGCACGCCCATTTGCCCGCTTTTCTCGATCATCTCTTTGCGCTTCGCTAGATCAGTACCGACATTGTAATCAGTAAACGCAATTTTATTTGCGGTGAAAAAATCTTTTGCCATGTGGCAGAAGTGGCATGTCGGAGTTGAATAAATAGTAACTGGTTCTTTCGTTGCCATAAATCTGTTTATGAAATGTATAAAGGACGATTAGTATATCATAGGTACTTATCCACAGTGTGCGGGCGGCGGGAATCGGTCAGGCGGGCGGCGCTCGTCGTCACTTGCGCCGACGCACGACCCTAGCTCGCGGCCTCGCCTGCTGGCTCGACATCGCTCCGCTTTTCGATTCCCGACGCAGAGTGCGCAGGCACTCTGCTCCACTCGCTTTCATTCACTACGTTCACTCAGTGCGGGCGGCGGGAATCGAACCCGCATCTAATGCTTGGGAAGCATTCATTCTACCACTGAACTACGCCCGCGCCTGGCTACTTTACCACCAGAAGAACGCTTTTTTAAGTGTCTCAAACATCGTCGTCGTCGCGGGAGCTGATTCCACGGACGGCTGCTCGACGATCACGATAAGGTCCTCCCCCGGGGCACCGAGTGCATATTGCTCGCGCAACACCTCCTCCATCCCCCGGCTCGTCTGGAGACTCTGGATGTCATTAGATAGCTGTGTCTGTCGTTGCGCGATGTCATGTAACTGCCGTTCTGCTTCTGCTCGCAAAAGCCTCGACTCACGCTCTTTTTTATATGCACCCCAGTCTCCCCACGCAATCGCAAGAATCAAAACAAAGAGCCCGAGAATAAGGAGTCTTCTCCCGAAGAGTCGGACGGCGCTATTCCGTTGCCGTATTGCCATATTTCAATCCTAGCATTATATTTATGGGATGAGCTTTCTTTTTGACAAACGCACCAAAAAAGCCCTCCGCGTCATTTGGAGTATCGCCGCCGTCATCATAATACTCGGCATGGTTGTCTTCTTCGCTCCCGGTGTCGTAAACATCTTCGCTTCGTAGAGACAAAGGCGAGGCGAATCCGCATCAATTGTCTCGGACGACTTTCAGAAACACTTCGTGCGGAATGTCGATCTTGCCGCGGGCGAGCATCTTTTTCTTCCCCTTCTTTTGTTTCTCGAGCAATTTCATTTTGCGCGTGATGTCGCCGCCGTACAAGTAGCCTGTCACGTCCTTGCGCATGGCGGATTTCCTGCGTGAGGCTATGATCCTGCCCTGAGTGACCGCTTGGATTTTGAGGTCAAACATTTGTCGCGGCAAAAGATCCTCTAGCTTTTCCACCAATTGCTCGGCTTCATGTTGTACGCGACGTTTTGAAACAATACGGGCAAATGCCGGCACGGCCTCTTCGGCGACAAGAATGTCGAGTCGCACTACATCGGCTGGGCGCATTCCTTTCAATTCATACGAGAGCGAAGCAAAGCCCGAGGACACGCTTTTGAGTTTGTCGAAAAATCCACGCATAAGCTCCCGGAGCGGCATCTCCGCCTTGAGCTCTATCTTGCCATCAGGCATTGTCTCGGTATTGCCCACCTTGGCTTCGTGATCGTAGAGGAGCTGCGAAATCCCACCCATATACGCAGTCGGTGTCATGAGCGTTACGTCAGCCCATATCTCACGCACGAGCTTCGCGGTTCCGTCATCTGGAAATTTCGCGGGTGAATATATTTCCTCGATCGTACCGTTCATCTTCGTGATCTCGTACACGGTGGTAGGCTGAGTAACGACGAGGGCCAGATTGAATTCACGCCGTAAGCGCTCGATTATAATTTCGAGGTGCAACATCCCCAAGAAACCGCATCGGAAACCACGACCCATGATTCCTGACGATTCTTCTTCATACGAGAGCGAGGAATCCGAGAGGCGCAGCTTTTCGAGCGATTGCCGCAAGACCGGGAGGTCGTCCTGACTTTCGGGATACACGCTCGCCCAGATCACAGGAGTTGGTGCCATGTAGCCCGCGAGGGCCGGAGCGGGACGCTTCACGCTCGTCACGGTATCGCCCACCGATGCGATTCCAGGCTTTTTGATACCGGTCACGATATAGCCGATCTCCCCCTCGAGAAGCTCCGGCCGAGGGACCTCTTCTGGTGAGAGTGTGCCGACTTCGAGAGCGGTAAAATCCGCATCAGCCGCGACGAAACGCAATGTATCCCCTTTCGCAAATGAGCCGCCGAATACCCGCAAATACACAATGATGCCTCGATGATCCGAATATCCGAAATCAAAAATGAGTCCCTGCGGTTTGTCCGTATGCTGTGGTGGTGGGACAAGCTCGACGACACGATCAAGAAGCGCCTCCACGCCTTCGCCAGTTTTGCCAGAAACCCCAAGAATAGTGGATTCATCGACTTTTAAGAGAAGTGCGAGCTCGCTCTTGATGTCCTCAACACGCGCATTGGGAGCGTCAATCTTTGACACAATGGGGATGATCACGCGATTCAATTGCCGTGCGACACCGAGGACCGAGAGTGTCTGTGCCTCCACGCCCTGTGTAGCGTCAACAAGCAAAATGACACCCTCGACAGCCGTGAGCGCGCGCGAAACTTCGTACGAAAAATCTACGTGCCCGGGGGTATCGATGAGATTCAAGACGTATTCTTCTCCACCCTTCTTCCAATTCATCCGAACGGGTGCCATCTTGATGGTGATCCCGCGCTCGCGCTCCAAATCCATACGATCCAAGACCTGATCCTGCATGCGACGGGATTCAATCGTACCCGTAAGCTCAAGCATCCGATCCGCAAGCGTCGACTTACCGTGATCAATATGGGCAATGATGCTGAAATTCCGTATGTGAGATGCCATAGTATTTTTATTGAGGGTTCGCAGGATTACTCTCTTCGGTCGACGCAACAACGGCAACCTTCGGTGACATCGCTATTCGATCGCGCCACAAACGATCATGGATTGCGGTTGCGTTTTCCGCAAACTCTCTGTTGCCGAGCAGCCAGTAGATGAACGCCGCGGCTCCGATGCCACACGCTCCTCCGATAAATCCGCGCGTCAACACCGAAAAGGTCGTCGACGCGAATGTAATGGGACCAATAGCAGCAAGTGCTATGTAGGCAGCAGCCCCCCCTCCGCAGGCCGCGAGAAAGCTCTCCCCCCACGAACGCCACACGCGACGGAAAAATCCTTCGAAACGGTACTCGAAATGGACGAGGAGGACAAGCGTGCTCACGACAGCGACAAACGAGTACGCAAAAGCGAGAGCGAGGACGGTACTCCCCGGGACTCCTGCAACGCGCAAGATGTCTTGACTCACTTCCGCAACGAACTCGTTGCGGAAGAAACCGATTGCATAACCGCCGAGAGCGACCGCGCCGACGGCAGAGCCGAGCGCAACGACAAACGGCACAAACGTGCGCCCCGCCGCATAATACCCACGAACGAGGAGCAACGTGAGACCCTGAAAGACCAGCGACACCGAGAGGAGCGCCAGCGCTGCGGCGGTGAGACGTGTGTCTGTCCAATCAAACGCTCCTGATCCGAGCGCCACGCGGACAACGTGCGCTCGCAGGATAATAATGAGCGCCGTCGCGGGCAGAGACCAAAAAAATATGTGCCGCGCCGCTGTCGCGATGTGCGACACAAATGCCTCTCTCTCGCCACGCGCAATCGCCGCAGCGAGAGTGGGAAACGCAGCCACAGAATACGAAGCGCCGATTATTGCGAGTGGCACCGCCTGAAGGTTGTATGCAAACATAAAAACGGCGATTGATCCGGAAGTGAGGAGCGCGGCGAGCGCGGTGAGACCGAGAAAGGACAGTTGATTCATCGAGAGAGCGAGTGCTCGCGGTACTGAAATGAAAATTGTATCAATCAGTATCCGTGGCTCGGAGAGACGCGGAAATTGATGGAGAAAACCATCCTTATACGTTGTGGGGATCTGAATCGCAAAATGCATAAACGCACCTACGACAACACCGAGAGCGAGCCCAGCCATACCCCACACGGGAAAGAAGACGACTACGCCCAGGATAATGCCGAGATTGTAGAGAAGCGGTGAGAGCGAATAGAGCGCGTAGCGCATTCGCACCTGTGTGATTGCGGCGAGAATATTGGAGAGCCCGAGAAAGATCGGCTGCAGAAGCATTATGCGCGTCATGAGCACCAGTTCCCCGCTTGCACTATTCAAATTCGGGAAAAGTATGTCGAGAAAGTAAGGGGCGGTCGCTACAGCGATTATGGAAACGAGGACAGAAAGCGTAGAAAATCCCACAAGAATGGTGTCGATATATTTTCTTTGCGCTTCTGAGGCACGACGTGCCAATTCTGGGATCAAGATGTAGACGGAGACGAGCGCACCCGTAGCCACAAAAATGAAGTCAGGAATTCGAAATGCCGCGTAATAGATATCCAAAGTTGCTGAAGCGCCGAATGCGTGCGCAAGCATGCGGTCACGAAAAAGTGCTAGAAGCGACGAGAGAAGCGCCGAAAATGCCAGTATGTAGACGGCAATGTGAAGTCCGCGGACCTCGAGGGATAAAAACTGGAGTGCTCGATTCATCATACTATCCGTATTTGTGAAATCTGCGGCTCAACCATGCGACGATAGTAGCACATAAAACTATTTTGTAAGAAAAAAACCCTTGCGGGTTCTTTTCTCTGCGTCATACTCGCTTTCGCTCGTTTTGCTTGCTTGGCTCAAAAACGAAAGCGAGCATCGCTTTCGCTTTGCTCGCCTTCGCTGCGCAATAAGCCGGATTCTGTCTGGGGCAGCCATGTGTCTGCGATGAATGTTGCCATTCACCTGATGCGGCTCTCTTGTCACCACGCGTGGCGTTGACAAGCACGGCCTTGCACAGAGGTAAGAATTTTGCCGTTGCACCTTGAGCCTTTGGCGAAAGGTGTCCTTCGAAGCTTTACGCGAAGAAGGATCTTCCGATTTTCTGCCCAAGCTCGCCCTCCTTCGCATAAAGCTTCGGAGGGCGTTTTTTCACTTTCGCGAAAAAACGTCACTGTTCGCATCTCTCGCCTTTCGGCGGACGGGCGTTACCCGCTACCCTTCTGCCCAATTGCTCGGGCCTGTGTCCGGACTTTCCTCTATTCACCTTGCGGCAAACAGCGGCTGCCTAACGCAGGATAATAATGTACCACAAAAAAACGTGTGCGTAAATAAAAAACACGCTTCAATAGCTTGGCCGTGTAGGCCAAAATCACGCAGCCAAGTCTTAAAATATGTTGGGTTTACGAAACCCAACATATCATCCGATCCAATTCCAAATGCCCTCTGGTTATCCCGCCGTCTATACGAGCCTATTAGAAAGCCAGGGGCCAAGGTAACGCATAATCACGCGTTACCTTGGCCCCTGAAGAAAATGATTTCCACGGCTGTCGTTGTGGGCCCAATCGTGAAAATCATAAGTTCTACCGAGTAGTGTATAACGGACCTCCTCACCTAACAAGTTACCCGTGCCAAACGAAAACACGCGAGGCTTTTTATGGACCCAGATGCCTTCTTCGGTAGTTTAATTCGCCTTCGCAATCTCTTTCGCGAGCTCCTTGACGATTTCTGTAAGCCTCCGGATTTCCTTCGTGAGTTCGTGAATTTCCGCTTCCAATTTTTCTGATGACTCCATAATCCATTAAATGATCTCGCAGGTTCCGCCTACACACGCCAATTCTTTCTTTTGATCCGTTTCATCGGTTCGTTCGTAGACCACGAGTTTGGAGTAATCAATCACGGGGAAACGTGCCGCGAGTTGCTCGTAGGTCTTCTTGTCGATTGATTCGTATGGTGCCAAGCGGTATACATGATTTTCACGCGGTAGAAATGATAGTCCACCAATGATGTTCCAATTGTCAGAGATCCACGCGACCACTGCCACCCACTCTTCGTCACCTACCGAAATAGTTGCCGAGGGGTTGTGTTCAGTCCAGCTCAATTTAACCATCTTCCAGTATTCGAGCTGCTGGATTGCCGACAAATCATTTTTGAAGACAGAGCCTGCAGGAGCTTTGACCGGAAATTCCAAGACAAACGTCGTTGCCTCATTTGCGCTCTGCCCTACCTCCGGGTGCGCCACAATTCCCTGATCACGCATCATCTTGAAGAGCGAATCGGTAGCCGAGATGCGCACGCGACGAATGTAATATTGCGAATGGCGCGGATGGATGCCCGAAGAACAATCAAACGTCTGCGAGACGGTGCCGGAAGGCTTCACGCACGTGATCGAGCTCGACGCGGGAACCCCAAAGCGCTTTGCGTATGAGGCATTGACCTTAATCGCGACCTGACGCATCTTGCGCATCACTTTCGGATTGCGAACAACGGGAGAATCCCACTGACCGGTGATCGATACACCGAGGAGGCGTTCCGCCTCACAATTATCTGTCCAGTCTTTCGAGATGTAGTTGAATTTTGTGAGCGTGGATTGGTACGTGCCGAGCAACGTGGCCAACCGCGCCTTGCGGAGCAGCGATTTTTCGGTGTCATCGGCGCGCGCGATTACTTCGGAAAGATTGCAGAATTGTTTTGACTGCAAAATAATCTCGCCGCATGGGTTGGTACCCACTTGCCCTATGAATCCATTCTTCTTACCGTATTTCTTCTGAAGCAATTTGATTCGGCGCTCCGGCATCGTTTTCTCGAGCGATCCGCGATTGAAAATGCCGCGCTCGCCCGTGCCACTTTTCATGAGCGCGACCCACTCATCCATCAATTCAGCGTTCGATGGCTTGGCCTCGTATACGGCTGAGTTGTTGGCCACCGAGCGGTACGGGTCGGTGAGGAAAAATTGGCCTTTTTTGGCATCGCGGATCTCCACGTCATCCAAATCAGAGAGACTGATCATCGCCGTGCGGCGCACACCGCCCGCGACGACGCACTCGCCGATCTTGCAGATGATATCGTGCGCGTCGATATTGCGAAGGCGCCTGCCTTGTCGGCGCAAAATACGATCACGCGCAAACGCAAGGAGCGACCGAAGGGGCTCCGGCCCCGATGCCTTACCTCCCATCGTCTTCAATCGCGTACCTGCGAGACGAATCATAGAAAAATCGAAATCAATATCTTTGCCCGCGTACCATGTACGAAGCCCGAGCGTTAATGCATCGCACCACCCCTCTTTGGTGTCGGCAACGACATGCGTCGCGAGTTTTTCGCCACCCTGTTTTTCTATTTGTGGCAATTGCTGGATGTTTTGGCTCTCTACCGCGTAGCCGACTCCGCATCCTTGCATCGAGAGGTACATAATTTCGGCGAAATCTTCGAGGCGGACAGGTGCGGTAAACGAGCAGTTGTAAAAACATGTGTTGCATTTGCGTGCAGGAGCACCGGCAAATTGCATCGCGCGCATACTCGGCATTACTTCTTGCCTGAGGATTGCTTCGCGAATTTCTGTGTACTCGCGCTTGGTGAGTTTCTCGCCGAGATTCTCTTTCATGAATCCAACGTATCGGTCCACCGTCTCGATCCACGTCTCGCGTCGCTGCTCTCCTTCCACCCATCGCGCATAGGTACGCAAATAGACAAACTCCCCCAATGGATTGCTCTTAAAATATTTCTTACTCTCCTCGGCAAGCTTCTTTACATGCTCTGGCACCTCTCCCTGCTCTTTGCGGATCTTGGAGCGCTCCGCGCGATAGAGGATGTAGGATTTGGAAGCGCCTACATAATCAGAGAGCATGAGCTGGCGTTCGACTTCGTCTTGGCAACCTTCAACCGTAGGAAGAAAGTTCTTGTAGGTCTTTGCGATGCGCATCATTTCACTCGCGACCTTGTGCGCAACGACGGCTGCTTCGTCTTCAGAACCTTCTGCAGAAGCGATCATCGCTTTGTGAATCGCTCGCACGACCTTGTCGAATTCGAATGACACGATACGGCCATCACGTTTTTGGATCTGCGACAAATACTTTTTGTATACGCGAATCGCAGCACTATCACCTCCGACTGACGACCCGACCTTCCCTCTGGCCAAACGTGTTGTGGCTCTTGTCATGCGCATTTTCGACTAATTTTTAATCGCTATCGCTCATATGTCGTCTTCACTCGGACGAAGTGAAAACTTTCACTTCGAATCCTCGCTAGCCGCCATAAAGGACGTTTATTGTACTCCTCCTCTTGTCGCAGGGACAGTGCTTTTGCCTGTTGATAAGTATCTTTAGAGTCGCACAATATCGCCAACTCGTACCTCATACCCTGATACGAAGCCCGCAGGAAGCTCCAAAACGTACCGTGCTCGCACCTTAGAAGAAAAAACTGCTGGGTACGTCTCCGGAGAGACACTTTCCTCGATGTGCACGATTTCACCGCTCACATTAAGCCACAAAATGTCAATCGAGAACTGCATGTTTTCCATCCAAAAGCCATATATCCCATCGTACGGAAAGACGAAGAGCATTCCCTCGCCCGGAGCGAGCCCCGCGCGATTACCCAAGCCAGTCTTGCGAGCCTCTGGAGTATCTGCCACGGAAACACGGATCGGCTGGCCACCGAGCTCAATGACTCTCTCCGGCAAAACCGAGTTTTGCTCTTCCCCCGTGTGCGCATCGTTTCCATCCCAGATATTGGGAATTAGCTCGCGCGATCCAAACAAAAGAACCAATGCGATTATGATAAAGGCGACGAGCCAGTACAGCGCATTGATGAAGTAAAGGCGGATTGGTTTGTGCTCCCAGAGCACCACCCCGAGCATAGGGGGCGCTACAAATCCAATCCACGTCCATAACCCGAGCTCAATCGCGCCGATCCAATCGTACACTCCCCAGGCGATCGCAAAATAACTCATGACGTACGCGACTACCATGCTCGCGAGAAATGCAACAACCACAGAGAGCGGCATGCGCTTTTTCCCGCGCTCCGCCATTTCCGGTGTCATGCCGCTCATGCGCATCCATGCAGTCCCAAACACTTTCGGGTGATACCATGCCCATCCCATCAAAGTAGAAACGACTCCCGCAGCAAGTATTGGCAAAAAAGAAACTTCTGTCATGGACGCATGATAACTCCCACATCTTCTGTGTCGAGAGAATGTTGTGTACAAAAATGGTTTCGTCGCAACCCAGCCCTTACCCGTACAACAATACCCCTCCGACAACGACGAGGTTCATCGAGAGCCAGAGTATGTATGTAAGTACGATCGGCCATTCCCTATGCACAAACCCATACAGTATCCAGGGAATATCCAACGCCGCCCACCCGATCCACGTCAAGATCGCAACGCCAGAGGCATCTTGGCTGGAGTAAATGAGAAAAATCTGCGGAAAGGTCATGAAAGGGCCCGCTATACCGACACCGTAGACGAGTATGTCCAACACGCGCTTCCAAGGAGAGCGCGCAGGATATGGTTCTAGAGATTTTGTTATTCGCTTACGCAAATGAAGATGGCGCATTGCACTACAGTATAAACCCTATGGAGAACGCGAATCTTCGACGCGCAACAATCGAACGTATTTTGGTAACCTTTATAAGCCGAGCTCTTCAATACGAAGCCCGACGTTTGAAATAGCGGACGGAGTGTTCGAAGGAATCCGCTTCACCAGGTCGAAAGAATACGCGTCATACACTTCAACCTCATTCGCGGATTGTGAGACGACATACACAAATTTTCCATCGTACGTAAATTCCGGATGCCACGAGCTCTCACCTTTGACCGGAATAATGGTCTTCACGATCTCATTGATCCGCGCATCAATAACATAAATTTCGTCTTTATGGTCCCCAAATGCCGTATCGGCCCAGACATACGGATACGAAGGGTCTTTACTGTAACTACGCACGAAAAGACCGGGGCCGCCAGTTTTTATATATTTTGCCGGCTTCCACGTCGTCGTGTCGATGACGGTAATCAACCCCTCGCCGAGCGCGGGGACATAGATGAAGTTGCCCCACGCGGCACCGGGGCCAGTATGCGGTGTCTCGCCAGTCTCCACCTCAGCAATAGGCTTCATCGTTGCGAGGTCTAAGACCCATGCCGTTTTTGATCCCTGAGAAGCGACAATGTAGTGTTTGCCGCCTGGAGTGAGAAACGCATCGTGCAAAGCAGGAACATTGTTCCCGATATCAGCAAATTTGTGCGTCACAGGGAAGTTTGGTTTATCCGTATCAATAGCCCATACGCTGTTAGCATCTTTCAGGGCGACAATGATGCGATTGCCGTCTTCAACGACCGCACCTGCGCGCGATTTCACCTCCTTTCCATTCACATCCATAGTAAGAGGAATCGTTTTGAGAATTTTCATGGAAACTGCATCGAGAATGACCAAATTTCCGGGCGCGTAGTTGCCGACGGCGACATACTTGTCGTTATTGGTGATAGCAGTACCCCGTGAATTCTCGCCGACGCTCACACTTATAACCGGCTCAAGAGTCTCGAGATTGATCTTTGTAAGCCAGCCATCACGGGAAATAATGTAAATGAATTTCGCGTTCGAAGAGAAGACCGACGTGTGCGGTTGGAATCCGACATCGTGAACACGCCCGACATTCTTGTGCGTCGTGCCATCGATGACAAGAAGTTTCTCGTCGTCTTTCTCGACCACGACCATCAGTTCACGCGGATTCCACGAACCTTCCTCGACATATAGCTCCCGGTATGGCTTGAGTTCCTTGTTTTTCTCAAACGGGATATCAATGTTGGTTACCCCCTTCCCTTTGCGAAGATCGCCGATGTAAAATTTCATCATCTTATCGCGAATGCCCTCACCGTGATTTTTGTGATAATTCTCGCTGACATCCTGTCCGCAATTGAACATCGCCGGATGCAAGCGCGAAGCCTCCGTCGCATTGAACACCTTGTTATCAATAACGAGCCAGCAGTCCTCTGAATTATTGTGCAAGGCGACATCGTCCATTGTGTATGTCGTGTCTGTCGTTGCAGCCGTGATCTTTTTACCGACTTCTGTAGGATTTACGACTCGTTCGACGTTTGAATACCAGCCACCGATAAAAAGAATCGCGAGCAAAGAAGCCGCGAGAAGTGATCGCCTTAAGATCCTCGAATCATTCCGCCTAATCGCCTTTCTACGCACAAACCATGTCATAAGCACAGCTAGTGCAACCGAGGCTGTATAGAGTGCCATGAATGCAAAGTACCCAATGTCAGTTCTGTATATGACATGATGGAACATCAAAAATACCCAAGAGACCGCTGATACCGCTCCGCTCTCAAGGAGAAGCGCATCGAGGGCAAGACCACCTTCGCGGATATCTCGCACGCGTGGTAAGTGGCGAAAAGAAAACACAAGCTCGTTTCCAATGAGTATTGCGGCGACCGTCATACTCGCGTAAAAGATGCCGAGTTCAAGCATCGACTCATAGGCGAGCGTAAAAAGGCCGAGACCACTGAAACCGTACAATAAAATAGCCGCCCAATTTACTTTCCGCGAGAGTCCGAGTAATTTATATTCGTCACGGGTGATTTTTCCGTCGTTAGCGGTAAAAAGAAAGAGGGCGTGACTTAAGACCGACGTACCGATTCCCAATCCGAGCGCGATCGAAAAAACAAATAGGTAGGCAGTATGTAACCCGAAGTACGAGAAAAACTCCATCGTTCCATTATAACTGAAAATGGCCAGGAAGGAGGGGCGGTTCTGATAGAGAAAACAGAAACAGCGACTCGTCATCGCTGTTCCTGTTTTATCTCTTTAAGGCGCTCGGATCTACCGATAAAAAGTATTTACTGCGGAGGGTGAGAGATTCGAACTCTCGGTGGGTTTCCCCACACACGCTTTCCAAGCGTGCGCACTAGACCACTATGCGAACCCTCCAACGTTCTCGTTATACCAGAAAGAAACCTTGGCGCACAGAGGTTATTGCGATCGGCCTTGTAGACGACGCAAACGGCGGCGTTCTCTATTTGCACGGAATCGCACCCGGCGATTTAGAAGACGCTGGCGCTGTTGTATAAACTCGAGTCGCAATCTTTGTTCGAACTCTGCGGCTTTCCTCGACGCAAGCCAGCCAAAAGCAGCGAGCACGACATTTGTAGTCAACACGAGCCCGAAAAGCAGAGTAAAAGACGACATCGACAACCCTTGAAAAAAGAAAAATGTAGGAGTGAAACTCGCCATGCCGATTACGACATCCATGAATCGATTCTGCGGTGTCTCTTGGATTTTCACCATAGCTTCCCACATCTCGTAGAGGACAAACACGAGAAGCCCGATGACCATCGATGCCGCCGAGTCGAAATCGAGAAGTATCATTCCGAAACCGACCGACATACCGGAGAGGAGATGCACCAGGCTCCAGAGATCAAGCCATTTCCCCTCCCGCCAGATATCGCTCCGTTCGAATACTCCGTCACGCGTCAGCCGCATACGAGACTACACGCTCATCCCCGTGAGAGCTGCGACGCGCTCCTCCATCGGCGGATGCGTGCTGAATATTTTTGCAATAAATTTTCCCGCCTCGTGCGCGCCGAATGGGTTGGAAATAAAGAGGTGCGCAGTCGCATGATTCGCACGCCGCATGGGAGCTCCGTACGAAGCAATCTTTTGGAGAGCGGAGGCAAGACCATCGGGATAGCGCGTGAGCAAAGCTCCGGAGGCATCGGCGAGAAATTCTCGTCTTCGGGAAACAGCCATTTGAATCAGCTGCGCCGCGATCGGAGCGATGATTATAGCGACGACACCCGCGACGAGAAGCAGCGGATTTTTGTTGTCACGATCTCCTCCTCCAAAGAAACTCATGCGCAAGAAGATGTCGGAGATTATGGCGATGAATCCCGCCAAGACGACCGCGACTGTCATCACCAAAATGTCGCGGTTGCCGATGTGCGAGAGCTCGTGCGCGAGGACACCCTCGAGCTCGCTTCGATCAAGCCGAGAAAGGAGACCTGTCGTTACCGCAACGACCGCGTGCTTAGGATCACGACCAGCCGCAAATGCGTTGGGCGCAGCGTCGTCTATCACATAGAGACGCGGCTTGGGGAGACCCGCAGTGATCGCAAGATTCTCAAGAATGCGGTGCAATTCGAGGTACTGTACCGAATCGGCTTCCTTCGCACCGGTAGCACTGAGCGCAATCTTGTCCGAAAACCAGTACGCCGTGACATTCATGACGAGTGAGAACGCGACTGCCGCGTAGAGAATAACGGGGTTGCCGTAGATCTGCGCCACAAGCCAGCCGAGCGAGACGACGACAACAAGAAACCCGGTCATCAAGAACCAAGTCTTTCGGATATTCTTGCTCTGTTGTGTATAGAGAGAGGCCATCTAGAAACTCACCTTAACCGGATCCTTCGCTGCCGCCTCGCTTGCGTCAAGCTGGAAGAATTCGCGAGTCTTGAATTTGAACATGTTACCGATCAGATTGGATGGAAACTGCTCAAGCGCATTCTGCAATTCCTGCACCACCGAATTGTAGAAACGACGCGCTGCCTGAATCTTGTTTTCAGTGTCAGAAAGCTCGCGTTGCAATTCTACAAAGTTAGAATTCGCCTTGAGATCTGGATACGCCTCAGAAACCGCAAAGAGTGATTTAAGGGCGCCTGTGAGCATATTCTCGGCAGCCGCATGCTCGCCGACAGTCTGCGCACCCATCGCTTGTGTGCGCGCATCGGTTACCTTCTGCAAGGTACCCGCTTCATGCGCTGCATAGCCCTTTACCGTATTCACAAGATTCGGAATGAGGTCATACCTTCGTTTCATTTGCACTTCAATATCCGACCACCCTTCCTCGCAGCGATTGGTAAGACTCACAAATCTGTTGTATGCCCAAATCGCCCATAGAACGACAACGGCACCAACTCCTAAAACGATATATGAAGTATTCATGTGAGGATTATATCACAATAACATGCGCCAACAATCGGCCAGGACACCGACCATAACGAGAGGTGTTATTTGTATTATTGCCGTATCGTTGCGCGCAAGGCAGCAAGAAGCTTTTGATTTTGCTTGGCAGTTCCTTTGTAGCCTGTTATTCCGTATTTACGCGCAAGGGCGGCACGATCACCAAAGCTGCTTGGCTGATCTGCAGCACTCAAGAAACCAACGACTGAATCGCCTTCATAATTTGATGCCGCCCTATAGAGTGCGGTTTGCGGAGAGAATTGCGTACCGACATATCCATTAGTGACCAAATCATCCAGGAGAGCGATGTTTTGATCTGCAGTGCCAGTGTAATTGTCAATACCAAGTGCGTCGGCAAGAGTCTTCCTGGCATAGAAATCGCTAGGGAGATTGTTGCTGCTAAGACAATTTGCAAGGGAAGAGCCGGAGCACGGAGTAGCAAGAGGCACCCGAGGAACTACAGTAACAATTTGCGTAGAAACTGGTGGAGGAGGTGGCGGCAGAATGGCAGATGCTTTAATCCCTTCAATGTGTGCCACTCCCCCTTCCGCTACCCCAGATACAATTGGCGGCTCTATAGGGGGGAGATTTGATGAGGTGTTGTCGCTAACTTTAAACGTTCCAGGACCTCCGGTTCCAACTATTGATGGTGGCAGTGTCGTTGCTATGTCTTCAAAATACGATGGGGCACCGGGGCGTACAAAACCCGGATTTACTGATCGTGCTATGGTCCCTTTCCAAGGATTTACCGTGGCAACCCCACCAGCCCCTTCAATTGATGGAATTCCCCCTTCCGCTACCCCAGATACAATTGGCGGCTCTTGGGCAGAAGCAACAGCGGGTATCATTGTACTTATCTCACCAGCGGGCGGAGCTGCTTGCACTACAGCCGGGGAATTTGATAATGTGTTGTCGCTAACTTTAAACGTTCCAGGACCTCCGGTTCCAACTATTGATGGTGGCGGCTCTTCAGTTGGGACATCTTCTGTAGGGACTCTATCGGTATAGCGTTTGGGTTTTGGAACAGTGTCCAAATCCAAAAGTGGTTGCTGAGATGCGGCAGATTCGAATTGAATCGGAAATACAGGTTTCGAGGCATTGCTCGCTATAGTCCCTTCTCCAGGATACGTAACCACTTGAGTGTTAGTGTCTGGTGTATTCGGGCCGGATGGTACCTGGTCTGTTATGATTTTTCCAGGCGTTCCCGACCAATATCCTGTCCATGCATTGCTAGCACTTTCAAAACCAGATGAGACTGCCGACTTGGTGGCATCGTATGCGCTTGATAGACCGGTCCCAACGTTGTCAATTGCACCAGTAACTGCTGGATTGAGTCTCTCGCATTTTACAAGATAGCTCCACCATCCACAATCTCCGGTGGTCCTTGCTTGAGCGATTCCCTCTTGCAAAAGAGCCTCGGCTCTACCTGGCACGCTGGGATCTATCGGGATAGGGCGGTTAAATGTGTTGTCGCTAACATTAAACGTTCCGGGACCCCCTGTTCCAAATGTAGATACTTTCGTGGGTTCCCTGGTGCGTTCTTTGTCGCCAGAAAGAGCAACTTCTCCGGCTTTTAAGCGAGCCAACCTCTGTTCGAGTTCGGCTAATTTTCGTTCTTCCTCTAATACCTCTTCTTCGCTAATACTGCTACAAAAAACACTACCTGGTTCGTCTGTACCGCAACTAGCGAGGAATTCCCTTCCCTCAGCAACGATTCCGGCCTGCGCTTCCACCTGCGCCTGAAGAGCTTCTGCTCCTCCTTGTGCCGTCGATTCCTCCGTAGCACCACCGTATAAATCCGGTGCCTGTGTTTCGTTCATCGCCGTGAGAGTTGGTGCTTCTTCTGCATCTTGCGAAGACAAGGTGCTTTTCATGCTTGCGTTCATTGTCGGATCGCTTGACCATTGTTGAATACCCTCAGAACCCTGTAGCTCTACTGCTACGGTACAGTTTACAGCTTCCTCGCCCGCTACCGTTGGAGCCTCACAAAACCTTACCTCGCATTTCCCTGCTGGTAGAAAAAAACCTATGCTTGGAGATGAGATTACCCCGCCTCCGTCTGGATTGATATTCACTTGGGCCTTCAGGCCAACGCATTTATATTTATTGAGATCATTATCTGCAAGATCAATCTTACTCGGATCTACCCTCGCCCCGACACATTTGCTATCTAATGTCGCATCCTCGCCTTTTTTAAAGGTTTTGCTCTCAGGCTTACTGATTGAAATCCTCCCCGCCGCCCTTTCTGCCATCGCTTCTT
Organism: uncultured Candidatus Saccharibacteria bacterium; assembly: GCA_964350885.1. Classification (GTDB taxonomy): domain Bacteria; phylum Patescibacteriota; class Minisyncoccia; order Phycocordibacterales; family UBA2100; genus UBA10103. The sequence continues at coordinate 2,519 of CAYGKV010000003.1, read as the reverse complement.
TTTTCTTTTCGATGCAAATTTGTTCGTGAGTTTTTGCGATTCCGGACACTGGCACAGGCGGCGGCACTGCCGTCTGAGACCGGGAGTTGGCTTGTGGCGCGAAGCTCTCTACTCCTACTGCGATCACCCCGAGGAGCGCGACGAAGACTAGCATGGGCAGGACGGCAAAACCGCGCTTCATAGCGGGAAACATGTGGCGATTATAGCACCGCTGGCTCCTGCGCAATACCGCGGATGTAGAAAATGTGAGATGCGGGCGCTGCAGGATGTAATTAGTAGTCTTCCCCGCCCATTCCTCCTCCCATTCCGCCGCCTGGGGCAGCCTTCTTTTCTTCCGGAATATCAGCCACCGCAGCTTCAGTGGTCAAGAGTACGGCCGCAGCAGAAGCTGCGTTTTCAACACAACTTCGTGTCACTTTGACCGGGTCGAGAATTCCCGCCTCGTACATATCAACAATCGAATCTTCTGCGGATTCAGCCGACGCATTGAATCCAAACGCGGGGCCTTTCTTTACTACTTCTTGTAAGACAACAGCCGCATCTTCCCTGCCCGCATTCTTTGCAATCTGGAGAAGCGGCGCCCCAAGCGCAGAGAGAAGGATCCTGTATCCAACCGTATACTCGTCGTGCTTATTTGCGTCGATCTTTTTCGAGAGCTTCTCGCCTACCTTGGCAAGTGCGGCACCACCTCCGGGGACGATTCCCTCCGCAATCGCCGCTTTCGTAGCATTCACCGCATCCTCGATCTTGTCCTTGAGATACTTCATCTCCGTCTCGGTCGCGGCGCCCACTCGGATCACCGCCACACCACCTGAGAGCTTGGCGACGCGCTCTTCCAATTTTTCTTTATCGAACTTTGAGTCCGTGTTTTCTGCCTGCTTGCGGAGCTGCGCCACCCGCTCAGAGATATCGGATTTCTTGCCCTTACCACCGACGATGATGGTCGAGTCTTTCGTCGCAACCACTCGATTCGCCCTCCCGAGCATTTCGAGCTCGACGGTCTCTAGTTTGAGACCGAGGTCTTCAGAAATGAGCTGACCACCAACGGTAATCGCAATATCTGCGAGCATTTCTTTCTTGCGGTCGCCATATCCGGGTGCCTTGATTGCGAGCACGCTGAATGCTCCGCGAAGTTTGTTGACGACGAAAGTGGCGAGCGCTTCCCCATCCACATCTTCAGCAATAATCACGAGCTCTTTCTTCCCCGTCTGCGCGATTCTTTCAAGCAGCGGCAATATATCTTTTATCGTCGAAATTTTCTTGTCGGTGATGAGAATCGGCGCGTCTTTCGCCTCTGCTTCCATACGCTCCGCGTTGGTGATCATGTAGGGTGACACATACCCCTTGTCGAACTCCATGCCCTCCACATAATCCGCTTCGATACCAAACGACTGCGATTCTTCCACGGTAACCACGCCGTCCTTCCCCACTTTCTCAACGATATCGGCGATGGTTTTCCCGAGCTCTTCGGATTCTGCTGAGATTGTGGCAACTTGTCGGATGTCGTTTTTGCCCTTCACCTCACGCGCCATCTTTTTGAGCTCATCTACGGTGTCTTTGGCCGCTGCCTCAATGCCGCGTCGCACCATCATCGCGTTTGCACCGAGCGCCGTGCGCTTCAGCCCCTCATGAATGATCGCTTGCGTGAGTACTACCGCGGTCGTCGTGCCGTCTCCGGCCTTGTCGTTGGTCTTTGTCGCGACTTCCTTCACGATAGAGGCACCCATGTTTTCAAATTTGTCGGCGAGCGTGATCTCTTTTGCGATCGAGACACCATCATTGGTGATCGTGGGCCCTCCCCACGATTTGTCGAGTGCTACGTTGCGCCCCTTCGGCCCGAGCGTCACCTTCACTGCCGCCGCGACGATATCCACTCCACGCTTCAATGCGCTTCTCACTTGTTCGTCAAAAATAACTTGTTTTGCCATATTTAGATTTTCTTAATGAATGATAATGAATTTAGAAAATCTTATACCCCGAGGATTTTTCTTTGAAAAATATCGGGGGTAAGATCGTTCAAACTACAACTATTTGATGACCGCAAGAATATCGCTTTCGTGAACGAGAAAATATTCTTCGTCTTTCGCGCCTGCATCTACTTCGTTGTCCCAGCCTGCGTTGAAATATACCTTCGCGCCGACTTTGACCGTCATCGGTATGAGATCGCCCTCATCGCCGTACTTACCTGGGCCAACTGCGATCACCGTCCCAACTTTAGATTTCTCCTTCTGGGCGGTGTCTGGGATGATGATTCCGGATGGAGACTTTTTATCGGCAACATCTTCTCGCCTGACCAACACGCGATCTCCAAGCGGTTGGATATTCATTTTTGAACTTTTGGATTCTTTGTTCATATATTTTTACTAGTCCAATAATAAGGAGCGCTTACCCGACGAGTGTCAAATATAGTCGAACGAGCGATCTAGAGCAACTTGACGCTGCTCTTCTGGGATTGTGCGACCATTGCATAACCTCAGATACATATTGCACTCCTTTGTAACAAAGGAGCATGAGAATAT
>CAYGKV010000002.1:0-105310 GCA_964350885.1 uncultured Candidatus Saccharibacteria bacterium | reverse complement strand
TATAGGAGTTTTTGTGGCTTAAATAGTGGGCAACTTTGCCTTTTCCGCAATCTCCGTACTGGAGATCTACTATGACATCCATCGTTAACACAGCTGCCTGAGTCTACCCGATAGAAGGCCCGCGAGCAACTGCCTGCACTGCCGACCCTACACAAAAAACCTAAGGAGAAGAAATATGTTCCGTATGAAGTCGTGGGTCATACTTTCTAGAACGGGTTCTTGATACCGTTGCGTATCTCGAAGTGCAAGTGTGCGCCTGTGGAGCGGCCGGTGGAGCCGACAGCGCCGATTACCTGGCCCTGCTTTACGATTGCGCCACTGTACGTGGACACTTGAGACATGTGTGCGTAAAGTGTCTGGGAACCGTTCGCATGCTGGATCACGACGTAGCCACCATACCCGCCATTGTAGCCATTCGATTTCGCAACAATGACCTCGCCCGCTGCAGATGCCATGATAGGAGTACCGAGTGGCGCGCCGAGGTCAACGCCGTTGTAGCCGTGGAGACCCTGCGTTTCGACGTAGCGTGAGAGTGGCGCCATGTAGTAGCCGATGCTTGCCGCCGTTCCGTATTTCACAGCAGCAGTCACCGTCTTTCCAGTCTTTACCGGTAGCGGGGTTTGGAGCTCGCCGTCGGGGATGATTATTTCTACGCCCGCCGCGAGAGCCCCTTCATTGATGCCGTTGAAGTTCGCTATCTCTGCAGCATCTCCTCCGAATCGCTTCGCGACGGATGAGAGCGTGTCGCCTTTCTTGGTCATGTATTTCACTCCGGTAACCGGTAAGATTGTGAGCGTTTGCCCCACTTGGAGCTTAGAGTTACGGGGGAGATCGTTGGCCCAAAGGATAGTACTCGCCGAGACACCGAAGAGCTCGGCAATTTGCGAGAGGGTGTCGCCAGGACGCACTACATACACGCTAATGGTTGAGTTCTTTGGTTTCTCAATGTCTGCAATGGTGCCCGAAGGCCCCTCTTCGGGCATGAGCGCGTTGTCATCCACGATATTGATGTCTCCGCCCCCCTTTCCTGCCATAGGGTTCCCGTTCATGGCTGGCTTTGGAAGAAGCATGGTCTGGAGGTTGCTCCCACCGTGGGAAGCGCTAGACTGCTTTTCTTGGTTTCCCCGTATCGCGGCCACGATATCCTGGACGACCCCCGCGCGCGATTGCGATGGGATGAACGCGCCGACCACGATGAGCAGGGAAATGAGAGTCACCTGCGCGCGCGCAGATTGGAATGATGCATATTTCATCTCTCGTGGATGTGCGAAATCCCCTAGAGAATCACGATTTTTTCTCTTTATAAGCCTTCTTGGAGGTTCAAAGTCTTCGCTACCGGATTACGAAAAAACACCCCTTTTCGCAACTCCCGATTTTAGCTAGACAATAAAGCCTCTTTTAGCGATGGCACGGATGGAAGGACTGAAATTCGGCTTTAAACCTCATCTTTTTCAAGAGGGCCAGCCTCGGCATGTACGGCAGTGCCACCGATTGGTTCACTCTACCCTCATCGGCAGATACGAGTCAACGGGCAATATATTTCGACAGGGGATAGCTATTTTGTCAAAAAAATCCCGCTTCGTGCTATAGTTCGTAAGTGGATTATCTCAAGGACCTTAATGAGGCTCAAAAGCAGGCTGTTTTGCACAAAGAAGGCCCTCTTTTAATCGTCGCGGGTGCCGGAGCGGGGAAAACCAAGACCATAACGCATCGAATCGCGCACCTAATAAGCGATGGAGTGGCCCCTTCGTCAATACTTGCAGTCACCTTTACAAACAAAGCCGCTGGCGAGATGCGCGACCGGATTCGGGTCCTACTCAAAGAGGGGCGGGGCATGCCCTTTGTGGCGACATTTCACTCCCTCGGGGTGCGCCTCCTCCGAGAATTTCATCAAGAAGTAGGCATCCCGCGCGGCTTCAGTATTTGGGATCGCGACGACAGCATCCGGGCGGTTAAAGCCGAACTCAAACGCCTTGATACCGAAGAGTGGACACCACGTCAAATATTGGGAAGCATCTCCCGGGAGAAAGGATCCGGAAAGACTCTCGCCGAATACCGCGAAGCCGCGTCCACCCGCCGCGAACAAACAACCGCGCTCGTGTGGGAGCGGTATGAGCAGGCTCTCGCCGAGGAAGAGTGTCTCGATTTTGATGATCTCCTCGTCCGCACCCTCTCCCTACTCAGGGGGTCGCCCGAGACGCGCGCGCTCCTCCAAAATCGCTGGCACTACTTGATCGTCGACGAGTATCAAGACACGAGCAACGTCCAGTACGAGGTCATGAAGCTCTTGAGCGGCGACCGACACAATATATGTGTCGTGGGCGACCTCGATCAATGTATCTACACGTGGAGACAAGCCGAGATAGAAAACCTCCTTTCATTCGAGCGATTATTCCCCAACGTGAAGACAGTTCGCCTTGAACAAAACTATCGCTCGACACGCACCATAATCTCCGCAGCAAATGCGGTGATAGAGAAAAACGTCAACCGCGTGCCGAAGACACTCTTCAGCGAAAACGAAACGGGGGATCCGATTGTGCTCTACGGCGCGCATGACGAGCGGTACGAAGCGTGGTTTGTAGCGGAGCACGCGGCGGCGCTCATCGAGCGCGGTGTGCCGACAAACGAAATCGCTGTTCTCTATCGTGAAAACGCGCAATCGCGCATACTCGAAGAAGCGCTCCTCCGCGCCGGATTGCCGTACCGCGTCCTTGGCACACGGTTCTTTGAACGCAAAGAAGTAAAAGATGTCCTCTCATACCTTCGCGCCGCCCTGAATCCGAAAAGCAAAGGCGATCTCGTGCGCATCGTCGGTGCTCCGCCACGGGGGATCGGAAAGGTGACTCTCGAAAAGATGCTTTCGGGAAATCCTCTCGGATCTGCAGGGGCAAAAGTAGCCGCATTTCAAGAAACCCTCGCAAAAATCCGCCACGCCGTACATACGCTGCCGGCCTCGGAAGCAGTGCGTTACTGCATCGAGGCAAGCGGCATACAAAAGATGTACGGCGGGAAGACGGAAGAAGATGCCGAGCGACTAGGCAACGTACGCGAGCTCGCCAACCTTTCAACAAAATACGAGCACGACGAACCCCCCTTGGGAATCGAGCGTCTCCTCGAAGAGGCAGCCCTGCAGAGCGAACAAGACGAACTCAACATCAACAAAGACAAAGGGGGAATCTCGCTCATGACAGTGCACGCATCAAAAGGACTCGAATTCGACGCGGTGTTCATCGTTGGAATGGAACAAGGCCTCTTCCCTTCGATCCGCAATGATGAAAGCCGTGATCCTGAGGAGGAACGCCGACTTTTCTACGTTGCCCTCACGCGCGCACGAAAAAATCTTTTCCTCAGTTACGCGCATGAACGCTCGAAATACGGCACACGCGAGAGTGCGCTGCCGTCAGAATTTCTCTCCGACATAGACAACCGCCTGCTCGCAGGCCCTGATGGCGCGCCACCAATTCAGAAGAAACGTGGGCTGCTCGATGATTACTATGAAATCCGGTAGAAAAAGACGGGGGGCGCGGCTCGGCCAACATTTTTTGACCGGAGAATGGGCAGCTCAAAAGCTTGCGCAATCTATTGCGGTACAGCCCGATGAGGTCATCCTCGAAATCGGCCCTGGTAAGGGCGCCCTCACGCGGGAACTACTCTCAACAGGCGCACGCGTAATCGCGGTGGAGAAAGATGAAGCGCTCGTAACACACCTATCCGAGACCTTCGCGCACGAAATCGCGTCGGGGAGACTCATCTTACTTTCGGGCGACATCCGCGACTTTAGTCCATTGAGGTTAAACCTCAATCTAGGTGGGTACGTGGTCGCAGCAAATATTCCGTACTACATAACCGGAGAAATCATTCGGCAGTTTCTTTCCACAGATGCACCGCCGCGCGCGATGGCGCTTCTTGTACAAAAAGAAGTGGCCGAGCGCATCATCGCCCGTGATCACAAAGAGAGTATCCTTTCCCTTTCGGTAAAAGTGTACGGAACACCGAAAATTATTGCGAAAGTCTCGAAAGGAAATTTCTCCCCACCGCCATCAGTTGATTCGGCAATCATCGTAATCGACACTATTTCCAAAGAGGCATTCGCCAAGGTGCCCGAGCACGCATTTTTCAAAGTGGTAAAAACAGGATTCGCGTCAAAAAGAAAGTTTCTCGCGAATAATCTTGCGAGGGGATTCTCAAAACGGGTTGTCGAACGGGCGCTTGCAGATTGCGGCTTAGAAGCAAACGTACGCGCGGAAGACGTGCCGCTCGAAAAATGGAAAGAGCTCGCTCAAAAACTTACTGACTAGGTCACAAATAATTTCCTCGCCGCCGCTCGGAAATTTTTCTGACCACGGCTCGCTCCGGCCGCCGAGTCAGTTACTAACTACTGACTCGACCCCATCATCGTAATGTACGTACCGGGCCAGACGATGACTGGTTGGATAGAAACGATGCAGTAGTAGGGGACGCTCGCGAGACCGAGTAGCCATTGGCCAGTATGCGATGGCGGACCAAATTGATAGGTCTGCGTATTCGTCGTCCAAATATATGGACCGCCGCGCGGAGGCCCAAGATTCGCGTAGAGCGCTTTGTTATAACATCGTCTGAAGATGTTTATTTGACCGCCAAAGGGATACGCGTATGCAACAAAAGGGAGCGACGTGAGAAAAACCGCGGCCGCCAAAAAAGAAACGAGTACCCGAGACATGGATGTATTGTAGCAGGCTCCCGATTTTCATGTCGAGTAATCGAGACATAGAAAATCGCAGTCCCCTTGGGGGATGCTGAGGTTCAAAACGACTCCCCCGCATTGTTGTTGTAACCTATACCCTGTACCATATGCTTATGATTTGGATCCGCAGTCATCCGTATATTTCTGCATTGTGTGCCGCGGCACTCACAATACTCGCTGGTGCATGGGTCGTGCAGAAAAAATCAATGGCGCCCGTTTCTAACACAGCAACCACATGGGGCGGGAACAACTTGGGCGTCTTGGATCCCACTTCACATACCCCGACTCAAAACACAGGGACACCGAAGCGGCACATAGGGCGCGTGCAAGATAACGCCCCATACACCTACATTCCTCCCGCCGTTCTCCAGCCGAGCCCCGGAGCGATAGACTCATTTGATCTCAATGAATTTATCTCGACGTTGACCCAAAGTACACAGCCTCCCCAGAACCCCCCAACCGGCGCTATAGTAGAAGATACCTACTCACTTATCCCAACAAACCTCATTAGCACTACCGCGCCTAAGAAAACGCTGTCAGCGACTCAGCAAGCGGTGTACGATTATGGAAACTACGCTGGTTCGTACATCCAATCTTTCGAGCAGCAAAATCCGACTGCGGCGGTAATCCTCAAGGATCAAGCCGAGGATAGGGGAGACCCGGCCAAGGCGGCGGCCGTCCGCTACCTCGCTCGTTCTCTGGAGGACGTGGGAAATAATCTCGTAAACAACATCACGGATGTCCCCGGTGGAGTCGCTGCCGCTCACACAACACTCGCAAAAAACTACATTGAGACCGGAAAAAAGCTCGCTCTCGTGCCCGAGGCGACGAATGATACGGAATTTCTGAGCGCCATCGAGGCATACAACGCCTCTGCGGACACCCTTGTGAAAAATTACGTCTCTCTTGCAACCATCTTGAGTGCCTACGGGATTGTGTTTGACCCGAATGACGCGGGGAGCGTCTTTACGTTTACACAAGGAGCGCTCTAAGGCCTCATCGATAAATAAAGTCTACAGAATACGGGTGCGGCACTACGTGGTCGCCCACAAATGACGCTCATGTTATTTGTGGGCGATCTCTAAGCAAGACCGCCTGAGACTTGGCTCGTAAATTTCTGCGAGGATTTCCCCTAAAACCTGGTTCGTAGAACCTACCACTTGGTTCCCGTGCGCTATACTAATCCATGTGGAAAACAAACGCTCGTACGTTAGCGGTTTTTCGAATATTGGGATAACTGCCGCGCTCTCTATTTTTGTACTCCTCGCAGCGTCCGGCTGGCAAATAAAGGAAATGGTGCAACAAAAAAACATCATGACTTCATACATTGCGAGCAGCCCTGAAAGAGGCACGAACCCTGCGCCGATTGAGATAGCGCCACCGGAAGAATCCACGCTTGGATCCGCGATCTTTGAAGAGGTCGTGTCGAGATACTCAGCGCTTCAAGAACAGGGCATGTATACCGAGGATGTGGGGGCCGGCGTGGCCACCATTATGGCGGAAGCTCTGAGTCCAGCGGTTCCATACCACTCCTACACTTCGTCGGATATAAAGACCGATTCCGATACGTCGGTAGCGCGCCAACAAAAATACAGCGACGATCTCCGCGCATCGCTCGCGCCGATGCGGGTCAACACACAACCTGAATTCGAGATCTTTGCCTACTACATTGCTACACAGGACACAAAATATTTGAAGCGTCTCAAGGAGGTCGCCCAGTACTACCGCGATGCCGCAAAGGCAACGGCACAGGTCGTAACTCCCGCAGACGCGGTAACTCGACATGTGGCGATCCTAAACGCAATGGAAAAATTTGCTTCCACGCTCGATGCGCTCGCTCTAAACGCCGCCGATCCGTACGCATCGGTCGCCCTTTTGCGCACCTACAACGAAGCCGAGGCCGAGATGTACTCCTCGTTCAAGGCGTTTGCGAGCTACTACAAACAGAAAAATTCATGAGTATACGAAACCACATAACGACTCTCGTATTCGTATTCCTATGGATGCTACCGATAGCTGCATACGCCCAAACTACGTCCCCCACACCGGCTGATCTGGCCAACACGTTGGCGAGCACGACCCCGGGCTTCAACGTGCAGGGTATTTTCGACTGCAACAGAACCGGTGGCGCAAGTGTCGGGTCGACAGTTGCCATAGGAGGACCATACGTGCCTGTCGCGGATTATGCGGTCGAATTGAATACTGGCGTTCTCGTCTACAAAGAATGCGTGCTGCGCAACATCGTCGTCCGCCAGCGCGAAGCGGCCTTGGCCGCGATCACGAGAAAAGCCGATACCGCTATTCAGACGGGTCGCGGGGGAAACAAACAATTCGTAGAAAACCAGACCCAGGAGATGCTCACGTACGTGAGCGACCCTACCGTAGCAACATTCTTGCGAGGTCCAGAATTACAAGCTCTTAATCCCGCATTCAAGAGTGACGTGATACGTGCCGTGGGAGTGAGTTATCAGACTGAAACTCGAGATCCCACATCAGCGCTCACCTGCCCATTCCAAGGGGACATCTCTATTTACCAGAAGAATCCCACAGAAAACTTCAACTGGGAAGCCTTCTATGCAGGAACAAATCCGGCATGCAATCCTTTCTGGGCGAAGATGCGTGCTATTGAAATGCGGGACGCTCGAGCAGGAGCTGCTATGGCCGCTCAACGCGACGAATGGAATTGGGGGCGAGGCTACTACGCACTTACTGACAACGCTTCAGACCCTCTCGCACGGAGAGTCCTCACACCTTCAGTGACCGTGCAAGAATCCTTCCAAAACATCCTCGACAGCTCCGTCCGCCAGCTTGAACAAGCAAACGACATTGGTCAGATGATCGGCGCCCTCTTCGCTGGGCTCGAGACACAAATTATCGGAGGCCCCGGTGGTCTCGCGGGGATCTCAAAAAGCACGGGCGGCCAGCCCTCATACATTGATCGGGTTGTGTCGGGCTCTGCACAAGGGCTCCGCAACGCGGCGACCAACTTAGCGCTTCAGGTCCTCGCGACGGCGCGGCAAGTAGAAGTCGCATACCTCCAGACCGCAAACGCGATCGTTGCCGCACTCACGCAAGCAGGCGCTCAGCTAAGAGGTGCCGAAAACCAATGTTGGGATCTCATCATCTCGAGAGTCTGCAGCGTGAGCGCGCCCAATGCGCTCAACGAGTGCACTGGCAAGGAAGGCGACCCACTAAACCCTCAGACCGTCACGTACAGAGTAGCGACCTCAACCGCCGGGTACGCACAATCGGTCATAACGACACAAATTTCTCCACTTGTAGCAATCGCTGCTACCAACACCGTGACTTCTCAGGCGGCACTCGCACGGATCGACACTCTCATCCGCGGCGTCTCCAACACCTCTTCTCCTGATGCGCAGCACAACGCCCTCTTGGCACTCGACGCGCTCGTAGCGCAACGCCAGATCCATACGCAGACAGACATCGACGGCCCCAATGGCATCGTGCGACAACTCAACAGCGTCCAAGCCGCGATGAACACACTCGTTACCGACACGGTGAAGTCTTGGGCAGATGATCCTAGCCCCGCAATCGGCTGGTGCAACGTCAACAATCCTGCAGTAATCCAAGCGTGGCGAGACACGTGGAGAAGATAAATATGAGAAAAACGGCCACTTTTTTTTGCCTGTCAATACTTCTAGTGACATCGGGAGTATTCGTACTTCCGCGACAAGCCGAGGCCGCCGAGTGTCCCCCGGGCTCTGAGGTAGAAGATAGAAGCCTTAACTGTATTGATGGTGCCGGACAGGTTGTTGGTTCTATACGTGAAGCTGGTGGGCCCGTCGAATGCGCAGGTGACTTGGAAAATTTGCTCAACCCCTTCACGTGTCTAATGCGAGGAATCTTCGCAGGAATTGGATCGCTTTTCATGTACTTCGGAATACTGCTACTCACCTGGGCCGGTCTTTTATTTGAATTCGCGCTCAAAGCTACAACGGTCAATTTCCAAGCAGGCATTTTCAAGCACGTCGAGGGGGGCGTGAACATCGCGTGGACGGCATTCCGCGATATCGCCAACATCTTGATCATTGGCATATTCACCTTCATCGCACTTTCTATCATTATCGGGCTCAAAGAATACGGGCAGAAGAAACTGATCGCCAACGTGCTTATTATCGCGGTTCTCATCAACTTCAGCCTCCTTTTTACCAAAATGATTGTGGACGCATCAAATTTTACGGCAAACCAATTCTACGTGGCAGCACTACAAAGTACGGATGAGGGGGGGGCACTTGAGATTGGTGGGGGCGACATTTCAAACAGCGCAGATATCCAAGTGACACAAAAAGAAAAGAACGGTATCGCAGGGAGCTTCATGCAATTCCTCGGAGTAACCGGCATCTACGACTCGTACTATACGCTCCGTGAAATCCAAGAAAACAATGACGATGCGTCGGTCGGTCTTATTTATGGCCTTATCTCATTTGTATTCCTTATTGCAACTGCGATTATATTCTTTTATGGCACGTTTCTTTTGGTCTCACGTGCTTTGATTCTCATTTTTCTCATGATTACCGCGTCAATCGCATTCGCGAGCTACCTCGTCCCCAAATGGTCGGGGAGTAGCTATGGGTGGGATGCGTGGTGGAAGTCACTCATTGGTAGCGCCGCGCTTGCTCCGGTGCTGATGTTGCTACTGTGGGTGACATTGAATATATCGCAAGCACTCAGCTCGGCGATCTGTAATGGAGCCGGGGAGGTTGCAAAATGTGGAACATTGGGCGCGCTCATGACGAGCACAGAACCCGGAGCCAACATCGCCGCGCTCTTTAATTTCATCCTTATACTCGGCATGCTGTTCATAGCATTCAAACTTTCAAGCACTTTCGCAAGTAAGATTTCTGGATTTAGCATGGCGGCTATGGCAGCGGTGCTCCCTCTCACACTCGGATCGCGCCTTGCAGGGGCGCTGGGGCGCCTGGGTATTGGCGCACCAGCATATTTTGCCGGTAAAAGGTACGGGAAAGAGGCCGGCGTGGCGCGTGATGCGGCGGCGACGGCAGAGATAGCGGCTCGAAGACACGAGCGAGCGGGGAACTTCGGCATTGCGAGCCAGGCGTGGGCAGAGGCTGCCCTACAGAAGAAACTTGCTGCAAGCAAGCTAGCAACTGCCGGGCGCCTAGGTTCATTGGCTGATAAGAAATTCAACCTCATGGATACTGCGGGAGCGAAGGCTGCATTGGGCGCTGTGGGAATTAAGGGCTTTGCTGCGGGCGCCTCATCGAAAGACACGAAGAGCTTTGCGGGAACCATCAAGGCGCGAGCCGAGGCTGCCGAAAAATCCGCTGCAAAAATCGCCCCGTCGGAGAAAGACAACGAGGGCGCACGCAAAGTTGCAGAAGAGACGACCCGGGAGGCTCGAAGGGCGCAACGAGAGCAGCTTGAGGCAACGAAGAATTCTGCCGAGGCAATTGCCAATCAAACAAAAGAGTTGGAAGAACTCCCACGAAAAATGACTGCCGCGCAGCAGGACTTGCGAACTGCGGAGGATACATCCTCACGCAACAAGGTTGCGCTCGACCAACAACTCAACGCCGGAACAATTACACAAGCACAACACGCAGCTGAGATGGCCGTGGAAAAGAACCGCATTAATAATGCGAAGGATATCGTGGAGAGAATACAAGGCCGCATCAATGTCATTGAGAAGCCGGTCGTAGAAGCCCTGAAGGGACTCGAGGACCACGACAAAGAAACCGCGAACGCGATAAAAGAGGCTCAAACGGAAGCTACGCTTTCTCTCGCTCAGAGTGCAGAAGATATCGCTGGGAAGATCGGGGAAAGACAGGGAGACGTGCTTACTCGATTGGTGGGGAAGTTCACGGGAGCTAATGCTGCAGTCGCTGCCGAGACGGCAGAAAAATATAAGGGGAAGGTGAGCACCGCGAAACTCCGCAAAGTATTCGAAGAGATGCAAAAAGAGACAGCTTCCTCTGCCGCCCCGGCAGCAGCTCCAGATACACACTAAATTATGGAAACAAAAAATTCGCAAAATGATCTTGACGAAAAAATCCGCGCGCGCTTTAAAGAGCTGCCGAAAGTTGTGCAAGATGCAATCACGTCCGCCGATGTCGAAAAACAGATGCGTGAACTGGCAAGTACAAATAAACTGCATGTGGATCAATGGCAATTACTTGAAAATGAAGTTTTGCTTACGCTGCTGGGCTTCCAAGAAACCGACAAGCTCGCAGAAAATTTGCGAGCCGATCTCGATATTTCTCCTGAGATGTCGGCCTCGTTGGCCGCAGACATCTCAAAGATTGTATTCGAGCCGATCAGGGGAGAACTAGAGCGGCTACTCGAACATCCCGATGCAAAAGCGGCGGAAGTGAGCGGAGTAGAGGCGGCGCGGGCGCAGATTCTTTCGGAGGCAGCGATTCCTTCCAACACACCAAGCGCCCCCACTCTCCCCGCGACCCCGCCCTCCGCGCCACCAACCCAACGCGTAGAGCGCGCCCCGATTTCTGCCGCGTACAAAGCGGGAGAGCCTTCGTCAGTTCGACCATCCGTCGAAGACGATCCGTATCGAGAGCCGCCAGCGTGAACAACGCCAAAGTACCGCTCAGCGCACTGATATAATGGAACCATGCAGTTTCAAGTGCCGCAATTTATTGAGGTTGAAGACAAGATTTTCGGTCCTTTGACCTTCAAACAATTCATCTACATTGGCGGTGGCGCCGGTGCCTCCTATATTATGTGGCGCATACTACCGATCTATGTAGCCGGACCCCTGATTGCCATTACCGGCGGACTTGTCGCGAGTCTCGCATTTTTCCAATTCAACGGTCGACCATTCATTATCGGACTCGAAAATGCATTCTTCTTTTTTTTACGCAGTAAATTGTACCTCTGGAACAACGTCCACAAGAAGAATGTGATTCCGCCAATCATCGGGAAGCTTGCTCCGAGAGAAGGAGAGCGGCTGTACACCCCGAAACTCTCCGACAGCAAACTTCATGAGCTTTCATGGAGCTTGGACATCAAGGATCGTGTTGCACAGGGGGTGAGCGAGGGAGAGCTAGATACTTTGCGACGCCATGAGAATATCGCAGCCCCGGTACGCACCGCCCGCGAAGCCACGGGCCGAGCACAAGAGCTTTAATAATGCGCCATGCCTACACAAAACAAAAACCCGCGCGCAAGTGCCAAATCTACACAGGATTTCCTGCCTGTTTCCGAGGTCCGCGACGGTGTCATCGTCCTCAAAGACGGTAGCCTGCGAGCGATCCTCCTTGCATCTTCACTCAACTTCGCACTGAAATCAGAGGATGAACAAACCGCCTTTATCATACAGTTCCAAAACTTCCTCAACTCGCTCGATTTTTCAGTGCAAATATTCGTACAATCGCGCATGCTCGATATTCGCCCATACATCGAAACGCTCGAGGTCGCATACAAAGCGCAGCTTGACGACCTCATGCGAATACAGATCCGCGAATACATCCAATTCATCAAGAGCTTCACTGAAGCGGCGAATATCATGACAAAAAATTTCTTTATCAGCGTCCCATACTCTCCATCTATCGCTATCACAGGAAAGGGGATCAGCTCGCTCCTCCCCTTTGGAAAGAAAACGAAAAGCTCTGAAGAATCCAACCGAACGTTCGAAGAGCAAGTCTCCCAGCTCGAACAACGCATCTCAATCGTGCAGCAGGGTCTCGTGCGCACCGGGGTGCGCACCGTGCAGCTGGGGACGGAAGAAGCTATTGAGCTCCTCTACAAGATGTTCAACCCTGGAGAAGAGGGAAAGCCGATAACGATCGAGAAATAAATACGTATGGCACTCATAGACTTATTCAAACGGAGGAAACCGACGGAAAGCCCGAATGTATTACCCGTCCTTCCAGAAGAAATTTATAAATCGGGCATCTTGGATTTACAGGATGTGATAGCTCCGCACGCGCTTCGGATCAGCTCGCGCGAGCTTGACCTTGGAGAGAAGATCGCGCGCACATTTTTTGTCATTTCCTATCCGCGCTTCCTTACCACAGGCTGGTTTGCTCCGATCATCAACATGGACAAGGTGATCGATATTTCTATTTTCATTCACCCCATGGACACGAATGAAATGCTGAGGAAATTCCAGAAGAAAGTCGCTGAGGTGCAGAGTCAGATTAGTTCGCGAGAAGGGAAGGGAATGGTGCGCGATCCTATGCTCGACACCGCCTACACCGACCTTGAGCAGCTACGCAATTCGCTCCAACAGGCGCAGGAGCGTATATTCGAGGTGGGCCTGTACCTCACCATCTACGGAAGCACGCGAGAGGAGATCGACAAAGTGGAAACCGAGGTACGTTCGATCCTCGAATCACGCCTCGTCTACATCCGACCTGCGCTCTTCCAACAGGAGCAGGGGTTCCGCTCGGTGATTCCGCTTGCGATGGATGAGATCAATGTCCACACCAAACTCAATTCTGCGCCGCTGTCTTCCATTTTCCCCTTTATCTCATTCGACCTCACGTCCGATCGAGGAATTCTTTACGGCATCAACAGACACAACTCTTCACTCATATTGTTTGATCGTTTTTCACTCGAAAATTACAACTCCGTAACGTTTGCAAAATCAGGCGCCGGTAAATCTTACACGACAAAGCTCGAGATATTACGCAGCCTCATGTTTGATACCGAAGTGATTGTGATCGACCCTGAGCGTGAGTATGAATACCTGGCAACCACCGTCGGCGGACGATATTTCAACATCTCCCTCTCTTCCGAACACCACATCAATCCTTTTGATCTCCCAATCCCTCGCGAGGATGAAAATCCATCCGATATTTTGCGCAGCAACATCATCACGCTGGTCGGCCTCTTCCGCATCATGCTCGGAGGCCTCACGCCGGAGGAAGACGCGGTGATCGACCGCGCCATCACTGAAACGTACGCTTTGAAAGACATTACGGCAGATGCGAATTTCGCCTCAATTGAGCCACCGCTCCTCTCGGATTTCGAACTGGTGCTCTCTGGTATGGAAGGCTCTGACTCACTGGTCGCACGGCTCTCAAAGTACACCAAGGGCACGTGGTCTGGATTTATGAATCGTCCGACCAACGTCGATATGAACAAAAAACTTGTCGTTTTCTCCGTACGCGACATGGAGGACGACTTGAAGCCCGTTGCAATGTACATCATTACACACCACATTTGGAATGCCGTGCGTAAAGAGCTCCGCAAGCGTCTCCTCATCATCGACGAGGCGTGGTGGATGATGAAATCGCAAGACACGGCATCGTTTCTCTTCGGAATTGCAAAGCGTGGACGTAAATACTACCTGGGACTCTCGACGATCACGCAAGACGTAAACGACTTCCTAACATCTCCGTACGGTACCGCAATGATTACGAACTCCTCTATCCAGCTTCTCCTACGACAATCACCGACATCAGTAGACCTCGTCCAACAAACATTCAAACTGTCGGATGAGGAAAAGTATCTACTCCTAGAATCGGACGTGGGGGAGGGGATCTTCTTTGCAGGATTGAAACACGTAGCGATCAAAGTAATTGCCTCCTACACCGAGGATCAGATCATCACCTCCGATCCGTCGCAAATCCTCGCCATCAAAAAAGCAAAACAAGAACTCGCCGAGGCAAATGACGCGGGGCAGGACGTCGCTAGGATAAACGCCGAAAACACCACGGCCGAAGCTACTCGGGTTCAATCCGCTCCGGTAAATTTCAACCCGCAGCCTCCCGCTGCTCCAACAGCACAATGAACACGTCGAGTGGTAGCACGCGCAGAAACGTTGCTCTCTTCGTGGGAGTGCTCGGGATGTGTGGCATATTCGTCGCACCAACGTACGCACAGGTGGGGCTCATGGGAATAGAAAATTCTGTGCTGATCACCTACACCCCGCGATATCCAGCGCCACAAGACACGGTTCTCCTGGAAGCACAGAGCTCGATTCTCGATCTCGAACAATCCGAACTCGTGTGGCGCGCGAATGGTGAAATAATCGCGAGGGGAAAGGGTGTTACAACTGCAAATATTGTCGCTGGAACTCTGGGGACAGAGACTGAGGTCGAAATCTCCGTAGCTGCGCCAGATGAGCTGAGCGCCATCGCACGCGCTACGATTGCCCCCACCCATATCGATCTTCTATCAGACTCCAGTGCATACATCCCGCCCTTCTACCGCGGCCGTCCACGCGCCTCAGCAGGGACCAGTCTACGCCTGCAGGCAGCTCCACTTTTCAGGAGAGGAGGATCGAACCTCACGGATTCCGAGATCAATTTCATCTGGAAAAAGAACGGCGAGGTTCTTGGCAGCGCCTCGGGGCGAGGCAAGTCAAGCGCCATCATTCCTGTGCAAAACCTCTTCGGTACCGACCAAATCACCGTCGAGGCGCATTCACTTGATGGAGTATTAGTAAACGAAGCGTCCTTTTCTCTCTCTCCTGCGAAGCCCCTCCTCACCCTGTACCAAGACCACCCACTATTTGGCGTTATGTACTACAAGGCGCTCGGCGCAAACACGTTTGTCCCTGGCTCAGAAATGACCTTCGTAGCAGTGCCGTATTTTGCGCAGGCGACACACGCCGAAGACCCTGCGCTCTCCTATGAATGGCGGATCAACGGTCGCCTAGTACCAAACGCTCGTCAAGATAAGATAACGATCAATGCGGCAAATTCACGTGGTATCGCACTCCTCAACCTAACCTTAGCGCACAGCACAAATTACTATCTGGACTCAAGGGGATCGTGGGGAGTCACCTTCTCGGAAGACACCTCGGCTATTGATCAGTTTGGCAGCTTCGAGCAATAGGTATGCGCACACAAACCATCATCACCTATGCTCTTGCGGCCACGATCATCCTCATTCTCGGCGCGTTTTCTGGCTGGTACTTCTTTCTTAAAACACAATCACGGGAAGTCTTGCAAGAAGCGACCGCACGTGGCTACCGGGCACCTCAAGGGGGCTCGGGTGTGACCGGCGTGTCGGCTCTTAAGGGTACGGCTCCGCAAACAGATTTTGCTCCAAAATCAGAGGCAGGGATCTTCTCCCGACTCTTGAATTCAATAATCGGAGGAGAGGGGACGGGAGTAACTGACCCCGCATCTCTCGATGGATTCACCGCGGGGATCTCAGAAGGGCCGACCGACGAAGAGACTACGCTATCGGTTACGACAGGAGAGTCTCCCGTTCCTGCGATTAAGCGCCCGCCACAATTCTCGCAAATTCACAACAAGCCCGTGGCTGGCTTGTCTTTTGTGCAAACAAGAAAGGGCGAACGATTGCAGTATGTCGAGCGCTCAAGTGGATATGTATTTGAGACCGATCCTGAGACGGCGACGACGCTCCGAGTCACAAATACGCTCTTGCCGAAAATCCAGGAGGCATTCTTCACGAACGGGCGTATCGTGCAACGCTCACTGAACGATAGCGGGGACATCGTAACGATCGTCGGTTCAATTTCGACGAGCACGGGCGAGGGCTCGACCGCAACCGAGTCAGCTACGCTATCCAACGTTTCCCTCGCGCAAAACATCATGCACATCACTTCAAACCCAAAAACAGGCGCCCTGTTTTATCTCGTTCGCGAAGGACTGGGGACAGTCGGGATCCTTTCTAAGTGGAATGGCGACGAACCAAAGCGTATCTTTACTTCTGTTCTACCAAATTGGCGCTCGCAGTGGCTCTCGGATGGACGCATTATCCTCACGCAAGCGGCAAGCGACGACACGCCCGGTTATGCGTACGAAATGACGAGCAGTGGAGTGCTCTCCCCACTCATTCGCTCAATCCCCGGACTCACCGTTCTTGGAAGAGAAGGCGGCGCATTTTTGTACGGACAATCGAGCGGCGGCGCACTCACCTTATTCGCGCACACACAAGCAAGCAGTACCATGATCCGCTTACCTGTCCGAACGATTGCGGACAAGTGTGTGTGGTTGCCTGGGAGAAGTTCCGTGGCTTACTGCGGTGTACCGCAGGGGATTACGGCACGATACTTCCTCGACGATTGGTACCGCGGCGCCACACACTCATCAGATGTGCTGTGGCGAGTAGACACGAACGCTGGCACGGCCGAAATACTGTACGCGCCTGAACCGGGCACTTCGATAGATATGGAAAACCTCACGATTAGCAGAGCCGGAACACACCTTGCCTTTATGAACGCCGCTGACAAATCACTGTGGCTCTTGCGAATTGAAGAATAAATATGCGTCGAGCCTCTTTCCAAATCGGAATTATATCGCTTATCACGTTCGCCAGTTTACTGACCATGGCATATGTGGCGTATGCCGCTGAGACCGCATTTGTGCCCCTCGCGGGGACACAAGGAGGACCTCTCGGGGAACTCTACAATAATACACCAGGCAGCTTCTCTGATTTTATCAACAGCCTCTTTAGGTTCGCGATAATTATCGGCGCAATTGCGGCTGTGTTGCGAATAGCATACGCAGGATATCTCTACATGGGCCAATCGGACATGTGGAGTAAAAAAGGTGAAGCAAAAGCAATTCTTGGAGACGTAACCTTCGGACTTCTCCTTCTCCTCTCGATTTGGATTATTTTGAACCAGATCAATCCGGATATTTTGAGCCTGAAGGCACTAGATGTGATCGGAGAGAATTCAGTGACTTCACCGACCTCTCAGGCACACCCGGGAGTGGACGGGGATAGCGGAGTAGCGCCTCCGGCGAGCTTTGACGCGCAGGGAGTTGACCAAAATTCCTCCGTCGACAAGTGGTGCACACAAACGCCAGGAGGAGAAAGATGTTACAGCGGGGCAGACGGCAAAGTCGTCTGTGATACGCTTGCTGCTCAAATGAGTACGTACGCTGATTCAGCGTACGGAACGTGCGTCTTCAGGGCTGCTCAGTTAACGTGTTCGCAAAACGATACATACGACGGGGGAGGGCTTTGCAAAAGAACAAACGGGTCATTTTACATAGCGCCGAGTTCCGGTTTCTCTTGTCCAGATGGTTACCCACGCTTTAACTCGAGCATCGGAGACTGTGAAAACGAGAGCGGGGACGCGGCAAGCTTAATCGCAAGATAAACACTTCATTCTGTTGAATACTTAATCACCACTCTGCGATTTCGCCCCTCACCCTGCGACACCGTCTTTACGTTTGGAGCACCCTGCAATGTCGTGTGGACGATGAGGCGTTCGTAGGAGCTCATGGGGGAGAGCTCGACGTCGTACTGAAAGGAGCGCGCCCTCTCTGCCATCATCTGCGCTTTCGTCTGCAATTCTTTTATTTGGTTCGTGCGATAATCGTTGACATCGATAAGAAACATCGGCGTACGCTCTCCCACCTGCGCGGAGAGCGCGGCATCGGTCGCATCTGCAGGAAGGCTCTTTTCGTATATCTTCTTCACCAACATGTCGAGTGCATGGAGCGTCTCTCCCCGCACGCCAATCAAAGCCTGCGCGGCGGTTGTTTGTATGGAATAGACTTCTTGTCCCGCGATAGCGCTGTGCTCAACTCCGGTAAACGGAACATCGAGTCTCGAAAGCAATTCTTTAATGATTGTCTCGACAGATTCCATGCGAGGCACTATACCCCTTTGCTCGGCCTTTTACAAAGAGGCGAGACTACCCCTTCCACCGTCTCCCCGCGACGAACTCCTGGCCGATCATGAAAAGATTGCTCGTAAGCCAAAAGAGTGGTACCGCCGAAGCAACAAAATACGATATCCCGCCAAAGAGGATCGGAAACACATACCGCGCCTGAAGATCAAAACTCTTCGCGAAATCTCCTGAGAGCGATGCTTCGACGGGCGTCGCGTCGAGCACTTTCTGGCGTGGCCCCATTGAGAGACGAGAATACACAAGTTGAGAGAGCGCCACCAAGAGTGCGAGGACAATGTTGCGATCTGCGCTCATGTCCACAAAACCGAGAAACTCCATGTTGATTTCCGTCGGCATAGGGACAAACGAGTAGAGAAGAGCTGGATCAACCTGCGGGAACCCTCCGCTATAGAAAACCCAGTAGAGCCCGAGCAAAACCGGTAGCTGAACGAAGAGAAGGCCGATGCTCGCAAGGGGATGAACGCCGTGTTCACGATACAGAGCAAACATGGCCCGGCCCTGTTCTGCTCGATCATCTTTGAATTTCACCTTGAGTTTCTCGATCTCCGGGACGAGCTTCTTCATCACCATCTGCGCATGGATCGCCCGTTGCGATAGGGGATAGATGATGAAGCGGGCCACAATCGTAACCGCGATCACGGCAAGCCCCATATCGTGCGTCGGGATGATTTCAACAAAAAACACAAGCCCGTTGTACAACGGGTCATACACGACTGCGTGAAAAATCTGGGAGATCATTGTATTCCAGAGATTGTATCCTGCCTGCCGCCTGATGCAAACACTCCAGAGCGCACCAACAGCGCCACTACATCCTTCCTAGTCTCTTCAAATGACAGGGTTGAGGCACCCCGCTTTGCATACAACACAAGCGCATATGGTTCATGAAGCGCGCTGATCTGATTGCGGACAAGCTCTCGACAGCGACGTTGTATGCGATTCCTATCAACCGCGCGCAGCGCAATCTTCTTGCTCACCACACATGCGAATTTAGGCCTCCCTCCCTCGGGGAAGAGCACGCTGGTGAGAGAAAAGTGCGCCCCGTGAGTGCGCGCCACTCTCATTTTCGAGAGGCGAACGAGTTCGGCGTGCGACAGCCGGTGTTTTGATGGCATTATTCTAGACCGAAATGCGTGCGCGGCCCTTGCGGCGACGGCGTACCAGAACGTTTCGACCCGACTTGGTCATACTACGCGCACGAAAGCCGTGCGTTTTTGCTCGTTTGCGCTTCTTTGGCTGCCATGTTCGTTTCATTGGACCACTATACCCGATTTTTTCCTTTTTTCAACCCCACCGAGCGAGAGCGGTGCGCAAAAGGGGGTTCGGAGCGCGACGGCGCGAGACTTCAGGGGTTTGCCAGCAGGCAAAGCCCCGTACCCTTTTGCGCATCGCGCTCGCGAAACCCATCTCCCCACCCTATCCACACCTTATGAACAACGCTGCACGACATGCCCTTCCTTTCTTTCGCAAACGCGCCGCGTATAATGCGCGAACTCACGTACGTATACATATATCATTTATGACTAACAGAGAATTGTGGCAAAACGCACTCGTTCAGATAGAGCTGGGAACGTCTGAAGCTTCATTCCGCACGTGGTTTCGAAACACTGACGTGGCCAGCCATGAAAACGGCGTTGTGCACGTGGCGGTGCCCTCGAAGATCGTCAAAGAGTGGCTTATGGATAAGCACCATAAACTGATCCTCAAGGCCTTGCGGGGTCTTGATAGCTCGATTCGTACCGTCGAATATGTTGTGCATCGCTCTGCTTCTACCCCGACAGAACGCAAGGCCTCGCACACACAAGCCTCCGAAAATGCCGCGCTCGATCTCCAGGCCCTCTACATTGATAAGCGCGATAACCTAAATCCTCGCTATACATTTGAGACGTTCGTGGTCGGCCCCTTCAACGAGCTTGCGCACGCTGCCGCAAAAGCAATACTCGACCGGCCAGGGCTCGCCTATAACCCACTTTTCATCTACGGATCGACGGGGCATGGCAAGACACACCTCATCCAGGCGGTGGGAAACTACTTCAAAAAAATACACGCCAACAAAAAAGTTCTTTACGTCACTTCGGAGCGATTCTCGGTAGACTACATCAACGCGGTGCGCGCAGGGCACGCCAACAATTTCAAAGATCAGTACCGACAATACGACGTCCTCATCATGGACGACGTACAGTTCATTGCGAATACGGAAAAAACACAGGAGGAGTTGTTCCACCTTTTCAACGCGATGCGCGACAACAACAAGCAGATTGTTTTCTCTTCCGACAAACACCCCGCACTTCTTCTGGGGCTCGAAGATCGCCTTAAGGGGCGGTTTGGGGCGGGGATGATCGCTGAGATCCCGGAGCCCGACATCGAGTCACGAACTGCGATTATCCGGGCCAAGATAGAACAGCATGGCTTCTCTATACCCGAAGACATCATCCAGTATATCGCCGAGAACTTGCGGGGGAATATCCGCGAGCTTGAGGGGGTCCTCAACATGATTGTGTGTAAATCTCAGCTAAAAGGGAAGGTTGTTTCTCATATAGACGTGCGAGCACTCATCAAGCACAACGTAAAGCCAAACCGTGGCGTCTCGGTCGACGAGGTAGTCCGTCGAATTGCTCAGTATTATGATATCGCCGAGAAAAGTATCTATGAGAAGACCCGCAAAAAAGAGGTGGTTAAGCCGCGACAGATTATTATGTATATGTTACGTGAGGAATTTAGTGTTTCGTATCCATCCATAGGAGAGAAGCTTGGTGGTCGTGACCACACAACAGTCATCCATTCATGTGAAAAAATTAAAGAAGAGATGCGAACAAACATCGCGCTCGAAAAAGAACTCGACCATATTCGCACACTCATTCATGCATAACTCCGTGGATATCACGTGTACATCCACTGCGCCAAAAACACGTAATCCACATAAAAATTACACGATCAATACTATCCCCAAACAACCAACACCAACCCAAACACTTCTCAACAAATCAAAACACTCAAAAACACCAACAACCATTACACGAAACAAGCTTCTCCACACTATCAACACCACTAATAGTAGTAATAGTATTTATATATAAATATATATGAAGATAACAACAACAAAAGAAAAAATTCTAAACGCGGTGATGTTAGCGGAAAGAATTACGGGAAAAAAAGAGTCGTTGCCGGTACTCTCATGTGTTCTTTTTGATGTTGGTAGTGAGTTTGTTGTAAGGGCAACAAACTTAGAGGCCGGTATTGAAGTGGTCGTCCCTTGTGATATTGAGGAAAAAGGAATTGTTGCTGTTCCTGTGGTAGTTCTTTCGCAGACGTTGAGATCTATTTCTGGAGAGAGGGTTGTGTTTAAAACAGAGGAGGGGAATTTAATGGTTGAGTCAAAGGGGACGAAAACGCTTATTAAGACAGTTCCTCACGAAGAGTTTCCTGTGCTTGGTGAAGAGCGGGATCGAGGGGGGATGACTGTCTCTCGAGATCAGCTTATGCGGGGAATACAGTCGGTTTCGTATTCGGCATCTCCTTCAATGATCCGACCGGAATTGGGAAGTGTGTATATTTCCATTTCATCTGGCAACATTGTGTGTGTCGCGACAGATTCCTTTAGGCTCGCGGAAAAGATGGTTACAGGCGCAGGAAAAAGCAAAACCGAACTCCTTATCCCTTTGAAGCACGCGCTCGAGTTGGCGCACGTACTTGAGAGGGTGGATAGTGAGGCGCTAACACTTACCGCGGATGATTCTCAGATGTCCGTTTCCTCCGGGGTGGTGCGGTATGTATCGCGGGTTGTCGACGGCACATTTCCAAACTATAAAGAAATTATTCCAAAGGCCTCCACTACTGAGGCGACGATACTTAAAAATGATTTTGCAGAAATGCTACGGAAGGCGCGTGTATTTTCTGGAAACGACCAACATGTTGGGTTGCACGTGTACCCAAAACGAAAGATTTTCAGCGCGACAGCTCGCAGTTCTGACGTTGGAGAGATGTCGGATTCGATTGACGCCGCGCTCTCGGGCGAAGACCTCGACATTAATTTTCATATTGGCTACTTGGCCGATTGTCTTCCGGTAATCGAGTCTGACTCGGTCGTGCTTGGTTTCGCTGGTGCTGGGAAGCCTCTTGTTATCCGTGGCGTTTCAGATGCAAGCTTCCTCTATCTCGTGATGCCATTGAATCGATAGTGTAGTGGTTTTTGCTCGTCCTCAAGGGAAAAAACTCTTACTGAACCATAAACACGCTCGTGTGCTCTTCTTTCTTTGTATCAAGGTACGAAGCGACCGCTCGTACGAGCGTAACCCCCCGGATAAAGGGGGTAAATTCGACATCGTACGGGGACTGGGCGGCGGTTCCGACAAGAGAGTTGTTTATATAATACGAAACGTGGGAAATAGTTTCTGGTCGCGGAGAGAATGCCCGAAGTACCAGGGGGGTCTCCGCAGGAATGACCGCGCCTGCGCGCGGAGATGTGATTTGAAAATTAGTAAGAAGACCTCCTCCTGCCCCGACGCTAATACCCGATGAGCCACCCCGTCCTGTCCAGAGAGAGACCGGGTAGTCCCAGTGGGCAAATTGAGAATCGCTGGAAGGGTTCTCTGGGCGTCCCGCGCGCGGGTTGTCTTTGTCTAACCAGTAGAGAATTTCGTGGATTCCCTGGGATGGATCCGTATTCCAGTTCCCGTTTAATACGGCCGGCAATGAGGCGACATCAGAATCCGGCAACGGGGGCGGGAAAGCATCAGTCGGAGACGAGTATTTACCAAGAGCATATTCCATAAACTCATGCCACATCGGAGCGACGATGAATGCCGCGATCTTTTTTGCCATCGGCGTGTTGTCGTTGTTGCCCGCCCACGCCCCGACAGCCATACTCGGTGTATAGCCCAATATCCACACATCTCGATAATCATTGGTCGTTCCCGTTTTGTCCGCAACGTCGTAGTCGGTGAAGTTGAGCGGAGAATTGGCGCCAAATTCAGGGGTACGCGCGACGTTGTCAGAAAGAATGTCATTGATTTGTCGTGCGATCTGGGGGTCCAAAACCCGCGCCCCTTTTTCTTCGTAGCTTTCAAGGATGTTTCCACCCTTGTCCTCGATTCGCAAGATCCCGGTGGGAGCATTCCGCACGCCGTCATTTGCGAACACACTGTACGCCCCAGTCATTTCAAGTAAGGTTACCTCGCCACCGCCGAGGACGAGCGTAAGGCCGTATTGATTTTGATCCCCGAGCGTTGTGATGCCCAGATCGCGCGCCATCCTGAGTGACGCCGGGATACCAGCTAGGTAGAGTGTTTTCACTGCCGGGACGTTGACAGATTGCGCGAGCGCGTTGCGGAGCGTTATAGGCCCCTTGAACACGCCGTCGAAATTGTTTGGTGAGTAGCACGGAGCCGTCTCATTCTGTATGTCTTGCGGCGCGCAGGAGGTTGAAAACTGTGTCTTCAGGTCAAACACGGTCGTTTCGGGAGTGTACCCCTTTTCAAATGCGGTCGCGTATACGAAAGGTTTAAACGACGAGCCCGGTTGGCGTTTGGACAAAACGATATTGACCTTACCATCGATCGTCTCGTCAAAATATCCTTTGGAACCCACCATGGCGAGGACCTGGCCTGTTTTTGGATCTATCGCTACCATGCCAGCATTCGACGCGTTAAAGTTTTTCAGCATTCCCGGGGCGAACTTGGCTACCGTTTCCTCGGCCTTTTTCTGAAGACCGTAATCGAGGGTGGTAACGATGTGGAGGCCGCCGTTAGTAATTGCATCTGCCCCGTACTTTTGTTCGAGGTACTCTCGAATGTAGAAAACAAAATGCGGGGCTTTAATTCCGGCTTCCGCGGTGTCGCGGAACAACACTTTTTCTTTTATTGAGTTTTCGTACTCTTCGTTGGTGATGAGTTTGTGCTCTTTCATTTTTGCGAGAACAAGATCTTTGCGTGCATCGAGAGCTTCGCGGTGGTTCCCATACGGGGAGTAGTATGTCGGCGCTTTGGGGAGTGCTGCGAGGTACGCGGCTTGTGCAAGGTCTACGTCTTTTGCGTCAATGCCGAAGAAATACTGGCTCGCTTCTTGTACGCCATAGATCGTGCCGCCGTAGGGATTTTCGTTGAGGTAGGTCGTGAGTATTTGATCTTTTGAATATACTCGCTCGAGCTTGATCGCGAGCACGATTTCTTTTATTTTGCGCAGAATAGTTTTGTCTTGTGTGAGGAGGGCGTTTTTCACCACTTGTTGCGTGATCGTTGAGCCACCCTGCTTGAATGAACCCGTTGTTACGTTGGCGATGACTGCGCGCAAAAAAGAGAGTGGGCGAAACCCGAAATGTTGATAGAATTCGGCATCTTCGATCGCCACAGACGCATGTTGGATGTAGAGCGATATTGCCTCAAGAGGTACGGCAGTGCGGCGCATGGTGCCATGAACATCGTAGAGCACGACGTTGCCGGTGCGGTCGAATATCTTCGTCGACTCAGCAACCCTCCGGCTCTCGAAGCTGTTGATCGCGGGGATCGCGACGAATGCTGCCCAGAGAAGCAGGGCGCCAACCGCGACGAGGCCAAGGGCTAACGCGGCGATGAAGCTCATCTCAACCAATTGAGAGAACGTGTGTTTCCGGCGGGTGCGCATTGCGGAATTGTATCTTGCCAGTCTCTATCGTGCACGTGCGAGGTGTGTAACTGCGATCGCGATCGCGTCGTATTCATCGTCGTGCTCAATCCGTTTTTCTATTTTTACGAGCGCACGGAGCATCGAAGCCACTGCCTTCTTGTCGGCACCACCGAACCCTGCAGCTGCGCTCTTCACTTCGCCCGGCGTGTATTCAAACACCGTAAGCCCAGCACTCGATGCAGCGGAGATAAGGGCGCCGCGGACTTCAGCGACGTGCATGGCGGTCTTTTGGTTTTTCGCAAAAAAAAGCTTTTCGAGCGCTACGCAATCGGGGGCATGTTTTTTTATGAGATTCGCGCATGCCCCCACGATGATCGCGAGTCGCTCCGAGAAACTCGACTTCGACGAGGTCTCGATGCATTCGGAATAGAGAAGGACTTCTTTTCCACCACGGCTTTTCTCAACGACCGCAACGCCACACCTGCCGTATCCCGGATCTATCGCGAGTACCTTCATGTCCCAAGAGTATCATTCCGCGTTCGTGCACACTTCCTCCACATCGTCATGCGCGTCTATCTTTTCAAGAAGCTCCATTAATTTCGCGTTGTCGGATTCTCCGAGTGGCACGGTCGTCTTCGGCACATACGTCGTTCCTACCCGCTCAAATGCCCACAAGGCGCTCCCGGGAGTGGCGAGAGCGAGCCCGAGCTCAGAAAGCAGATGTTTTATCTCCTGGGCCGTTCTGTTGCGGCTGTCAGTTAGCGTCTCGATCACGATCGCTGCGCCACCGGGCCCGTATGTTTCGTAGGTTATTGCCTCGAGGTCGGCCGCATCCGCAGAGATCCCTTTTGCGATAGCGCGGTCGATCGTGTCTTTTGGCATGTTTGTCTTTTTCGCGGTTTCGATAATCGTGCGAAGCCCCGGCGAATTTACGTCACCGCCCGCCTTTTTACTCTCCACGGCTATACGCTTTCCAAGCTTGCCCCATAAATTGCTTTTTGCCGCGTCCGCCGCGCCCTTCTGCCGCTTGATTTGTGCCCATTTGTTGTGTCCTGACATGAGAAAAACATACCACATGGAGTATGGCTGACAATCAAAAAAAGAAAGACCCACCCCTCCTCGCTCAGCACGAAGAAAAAGGAAGGCCTTTCATGGGAGGGGAGCCTCATCAGAAGCCAGTCTCTGCACCGATGCAGTAGATGGTCGGACAGCGGCGCACGCCGCTCGCATCCGTCTGCGATGGGTTAGCGCACACGAGCACCAGCCCCACCTCGATACCGAGGATACCTCCCCAGTGTACGCCCACAGGGACGGGGCAAGAGATCCCGTCGATTTCGACGGTCCTGCCGCCTTCGCCGAGACGGGACACGCGGCACTCCCCATCGTACGGAGAGCTGCAGCACGAGACCCCCGTGGACTCCTGTAGTTGCTCGGCCCACCTTTTACAGTGGGCCTCGGCGTGCCTGCATCCCCAGTAGCTGAAGGGGGCAGGGTCCGATTCGAGCATCCTTTTGCAGGCGTCGATTCGCGCGGCCTCGTCGCGCTTTTTTTGCGCGAGCAGTCCTTCTGCCGAGGGGGCTCCGAACCCACCGTAGCCTTGCATTGTCCGTGGGCACCCTTCGTACTCTTGGGCGTTCGCTGGCATAGCCGCAAGAATCAATAAAAAGACCAATATTTTCAACGCGACGGTCATGATCTCGTTCCTTTTCCGTTGTTGAATTCGGAGCATACTCCTCCTTTTTTTACCTAGCAAGGCCACAAGCTTATGCACAGTTCTATCCACTCGAAATCCACTATTTTTCGGGCTTGCCGCGTTTCCCGCAGTTTTTTTGATGCGGTAGTATTTCTTGTATCGATGTGCCTAACCGTGCGTCGGTCGTCGCCAAGAGGACGGGAGTAATCCCCGACAAACAGGCGACAGTTCCTCTGGGTCTATCGGTGTATCAAACCACCAGGACATCGCGGGAATAGTTTGGTCAGTGCGGTGAGCTCATGTGCGAAGTGTGTGGAGATCGTATCAAGACACATGGAGCAGATTACGCGACCCCTTGAATGACCAGAAAGCCAAACGACCCGAAATGGGTCGTTTGGCTTACCGTGCGTTGTGATCTCCATAGTACACGTCATTTTCTCCGCAACTCCCCTTATCCCCAAAATCAATCTCCAACGCACTAAGCATTGATTGGGAACAGCACTTGACTTATCCCAATAAATCGTTCAATATTGGGATGAGGCATATACCAAACCCAACATTATGGAAAACAAAGATGAACAAAAACCAGCGAAAGTTAAAAAACTACCACCGCAGATATTCCGAGGAGATATCGTCGACGAATTGACTGCGGCGCACGCTGCTGTCGGTGAGTTAAAGGGTCTTTTAACCGCATTGCCGGACCCAGATATTCTAATCGCGCCTTTTAGGAAGCGCGAAGCGATAGCGAGTTCAGCCATTGAGGGAACCCGCGCAACTCTTGAGGATGTATTGAAGGTCGAGGCTTCTGACAAACCCGAACAAAAAACTAGCGAAGACACACGTAACGCAGAATCAGAGCAACGATTCCAGGATGTGATGGAAATTTTGAATTATGAGCGAGCCATGGAAGTTGCGTTGCGCGAATTGCAGAATCGACCCATTGGGGAGAATCTCCTAAAAAAAACGCACGGAGTTCTTTTGCGTTCCGTTCGTGGGGCAGACAAAGATCGAGGTAATTTTCGACGCAAGCAAGTGCGGGTGGGAGACTACATGCCCCCCGTCCATACCGATATACAAGAGTTGATAAATAATTGGGAAAAATATCTGAATACCGACGTAGAAAAAGATCCTCTTGTACGCATTGGGGTAGCTCACTATCAATTTGAGGCAATACACCCCTTCTTGGACGGAAACGGTCGGATAGGACGCTTGATCGTCCCTCTCTTTCTTTGTCAGACAAACCTTTTACCAACGCCCGTGCTTTACGTAAGTCATTACCTTGAGCAACACAAAACCGAATATCAATACCTCCTCCACAAAGTGGACACCAATCAAGATTGGATTTCTTGGATGAAATTTTTTCTTACCGCAACAGCCGCACAGGCCCGAATGACGGGAGAGCTAGCGACCAAAATACAAAAACTGTATGAGACCTTGAAAATAGAAGTATTACCGAAGATTCGTTCACGCCACGCCATAACCGTACTCGATCTGTTATTCAAATCACCGATTGTCTCGGCGAATAAAGTGCGGGACGCGATTCATGCAAATAGTAAAAATACTGTATACAACTTGCTCGAGAAATTTGTCGAGACAGGCGTACTGCGTCCGTATGTTTCACATGGGAGGGAAAAATTCTATCGCTTTGATGCGTTGTTGAGAATCGTGCGGTCCTGATTTTTTAAAGAAGTTTCTCTTGCGCGCGTGGCACTTCGGCGCCGATGTGTTCGTAGCCTTTTTTGGTGACGACGCGGCCGCGGGGGGTGCGTTCTAGGAAGCCGAGCTGCATGAGGTACGGCTCGTTCACTTCCTCTATCGTCGCTTCCTCTTCGGAGAGGGAGGCGGCGATGGTTTTGAGGCCGACGGGCCCACCGCCGAATTTTTCTACGAGCAGTGTCAAGATATCGCGGTCAGTTTGGTTGAGCCCGCCTTCGTCGATTTCCAAAAGCGCGAGCGCTTTTCTTACCGTCTTCAAGTTTAGCGGCTCGCCATTTACTTCCGCGAAATCGCGCGCGCGTTTCAAAAGATAATTTGCGGTGCGCGGTGTGGCGCGACTTCGTGTCGCGACCTCTTTGAGCGATTCGTCGTCCACTTCTATTTTCAATATTTTTGCAGAGCGTTTCAGGATTTCCGCAATCTCGTTGTCGGAATAATATTGCAAACGAAACGTGCCGCCGGAAAAACGAGAGCGCAGCGGGGCGGAGAGCATCGAGATTCGTGTGGTGGCGGCGATGAGGGTAAACGGGGGAAGCTCGAGCTGCACGGTACGCGCGGAGGGGCCCTTGCCTATCACGATATCGAGCACCCCCGCTTCCATTGCGGGGTACATCACTTCTTCTATGGTGCGATTGAGGCGATGAATTTCGTCAATGAACAAAACGTCTCCCGCTGAAAGATTGGTGAGAATGGCGGCGAGGTCGCCCACGCGCTCAATTGCGGGGCCGGAGGTGGAGCGCATGTTGGCCCCAATCTCTTTGGTCATCAAATGGGCGAGCGTGGTCTTGCCGAGCCCCGGCGGACCGTACAAAAGCACGTGTTCGGGCTGGTGGTTGCGGCCCTTTGCTGCAGTGAGGAGGATGCGGAGATTTTCTTTTATCGTCGGCTGACCCACATACTCCTTCCACGATTCAGGGCGCAGCGCCTGGTCGAGCGAGCGTGGGCTTTTTTCTATTGTTGATTGATCTTTTGAGGTCATAGCATAGAGAGGCTCGGTTGCTCTCGCAAGGCGAGAGGGGCGAGGCTGTAGACTGACTTGACAAACACATTTAATGTGCTACACTCGCATTCAGTGAATTTCGCTTCACTCTTTTGACAAAAAGAGATGTGCGCAGTATCGGGCGATGGTGACTTCTCCAAGGACGAGGCGGTTTTGCCGCTTGCGGCAGAGTGCTGCCTCTATCCTCAGGTCTCAGTCGCAACTTTGCATAAAAGCATCGCCCGATAGTGCTCAAATCTCTTCACTCCTACGCTAAAACATAACACTGTGCGGCCTCCGTGCAATGCGTCTCTGTGGTCTAAAATGGGCAAGAGATTTTCTACGCCAAAAGCTCTTTGACACGCGTGACGAGCTGCTCGGGCGTGTGGTTCATCTTCACGAGGAAGTCGGCCGCGCCGCTCACTCGCGCCCTCTCGATCTCTTCGTCTGCATTTAAGCTGCTGAGGATGACGACGGGCGCATGCGCCGTTGCAGGGTCGGCCTTAAGTCCTTTGAGGGTCGCGTATCCATCGGTACCGGCCATGGCGAGATCAAGAAGCACCAGATTGGGTTTTTCTGAGCGCGCGATCTCGAGCCCGGTCGGTCCGCTTGTGGCAGAGAGCACCTCGAATCCATTTTTTTTGAATGCAGCAGCGATGATTGATGTAAAAAACGAATCGTCATCGATCATAAGGATTTTTTGTGGGGTGGTCATACGCGTATGATATACGACGATCGATTAATTACCGATTGTTTCTAACATCACTTCGTCATGAAGATCAATGACACGACCCAGCTCCTCAAGAGAGGTGACCCCCTGTAATACCTTTACGACACCATCTTGCGCCATTCGGCGGATTTTTTGGTGTGTTGCCGCTTTCCAGATGTCACGATCACTCGATGAGTGCCGCACGCACTCCTCGATCTCTTTATCCATAAGAATTACCTCCACAACGGCGATACGACCCTTGTATCCCAGGCCGCCACACTTGGGGCACCCCTTAGGTAGCCACATTGTCTCGCGATTTGCAGGCAGTTCATCAGCGTGAGGAATGTTGCGCAAAATCGGCTCGATGGCTTTCAGATCATCTGCGCCGATTGGCTGTGGTACGCGACAATGCGGGCATAGGCGTCGTACGAGACGCTGCGCCATTGTCACAGTGAGCGCAGCGCCCAAGATGTCAGCATTTATTCCCATGTCGATAAGACGGGGGAAGGTGCCCGCAGCGTCGTTGGTGTGCAAGGTGGAGAACACCAAGTGGCCAGTGAGAGAGGCGTTTACCGCCGTTGCGGCGACTTCTGCATCGCGGATTTCGCCCACCATGATGACATCCGGGTCTTGGCGAAGTGTGGAGCGAAGTCCGAGCGCAAAAGAGTAGTCTTTTGAGACTTGGGTCTGCACAATCCCTGGCAAGTGATATTCGATCGGGTCTTCGATGGTAACGATCTTGATTCCCGGATTGTGTACTTGGCGCAAGAATGCGTAGAGGGTCGTCGTTTTTCCGCTTCCGGTCGGTCCGGTGTTTAGTATGAGGCCGTTCGGCTTCGCGATTTCACGGGCAAATATTTCCACGAGGTATTTGTCGAAGCCAAGCGCTTCCATAGGGAGCGCGATGGTCGTAGGATCGAGAACGCGCATGACGATCGTTTCTGCATATGCTCCGGGGAGTATTGAGGTACGAATCTCAATTTCTTTTGCATTCACGACAATCGAGAAACGGCCGTCTTGGGCGGCGTTTTTTATATTGAGTTTGAGTCCGGAGAGGAGTTTGATACGGGAAGAAACCAGGGCGTATGTCGGCGCGTCAAACGTCGCGACTTCAATCAAGACGCCGTCAAGTCGGTAGCGCATCCGTACGGTTTCTTCTTCTGGCTCCATGTGGATGTCGGATGCACCGAGAGAAAGTGCCCCGCCCATGACAATCTCGAGGACGCGGGAAATGCGGTGTGCGTCCTTCGATCCAGCATGAGATTGTATCTCCACGCGCACATCCTTCATCGTCTTCAGCTTCTCGAGCATCTGCTGGATGGTTTCGTTTGAAAGAGTGAGGATTCCCGCTTCCGTCTCGGTCGCGTACGACAGATCGTGGTACCGATCCCATGCGTGTTCAAGCGATGCGCGCGAGACCATCACACGCTCAACTTGGTATCCCAGACGCTCAAGGCCCGCAACAACCTGTAGCGTGTCGGGGCGTTCAGGTGCGCGCACTGCAAGCGAGAGCTTTTTGTTGACCTTGCGAAACCCTGCTACTTCCGCGCTTCGCGCGGTAGTTTCGTCCACGAGCCGGAGGGAGTCGGTGTCGATTGCTTTCGAGGTGAGATCGGCATACTCGATGCCATATTTTCCGGAGAGCATTTCGGCAAGCTGCTCTTCTTCGCGGCCCCGAAGCTCGTGGAGGCGCTCGTCTTGTTTCTTTTCATTAAACTGCGTGGCCATTCCCCCTATTGTAGCGCATCACGGGCAGAAAATGAGTGGGTGATAGAATGCCTGTATGAAGCCCAAGATTGTGGACGCGGAGGCCATGAAGCGGCATGCGGCTGAATTTGTGAGCGGCCTTGTACCGCACAAAGCACACGCGACTGTCGTCGCGCTCTCAGGGGAGCTGGGCGCGGGGAAGACTACGTTTGCACAGGCAGTTGCGGAAGCGTTTGGTGTAGAAGAGGTGGTCACGAGCCCGACATTCGTCCTTGAGAAGATCTATGCCCTGCCTGTGCAGGAAGGGCTCAAGGGGCAGAAATTCACACGTCTTGTTCATATAGATGCGTATCGACTACGGGGGGTGCACGAGCTTGAGCATCTAGGATGGAGAGAGCTTCTGCAGGACCCGGGCAATCTCATCGTACTCGAGTGGCCCGAGCGCGTGGCGGAGGCCGTGCCGAAGGATGTCATCCGCATTACACTGCATGGATCTGGTGATTCACGCACCATCACGTATGGCACAGAAAAAAATTAAATCAGAAGACGGTGGACAGCCGAAGCGTCTCTTGCTGCTCGATTCGCACGCGATTCTTCACCGTGCGTACCACGCGCTCCCCGATCTTTCTTCTTCAGACGGCGCACCGACAGGGGCGCTCTATGGCCTCATGACGATGCTTCTCAAATCAATTGCCGATTTGAAACCCGATTACATCCTTGCTGCGCGTGATCGTGCAGAAAAGACATATCGTCACGAGTTGTTCGAAGAGTACAAAGGGGCGCGAGCAAAGACGGAAGATGCGTTGGTAGAACAATTGAAGAGGGCGAATAGCGTATTCGATGCGTTTGGAATTCCGGTTCTCGACGCGGTGGGATACGAAGCGGATGATGTGGTGGGGACGGTAGCGGCACAGGTTGCGAAAAGAAAAGACCTCGAGACCGTCATCCTCACGGGCGATATGGACATGTTGCAGCTTATTGTCGATGGTCGCGTGACTGTCTATCGGCTTCTCACCGGGATTTCCAACATGAAATTCTATGATGAGAAAGCTGTGCATGAGCGGTATGGTTTTGGCCCCGAGCATGTGACTGATTACAAGGGTATGTGCGGCGATCAGTCGGACAACATAAAGGGGATTAAGGGGATTGGAGAAAAGACGGCGACGGAGCTTATACAACAATTTGGTTCCATAGAAAACATTTACAAGACGTTGAAGAAGACGCCGGACGAATTTGCGAAAAAAGGTATCAAGCCGCGCGTCATCACTCTCCTCAAAGAGGGTGAGGAGGCCTCGCGTTTGTCGAAGCACTTGGCTACCATTCATCGCGACGTGCCGATTACGTTTGAATTGCCGGATCATCCATGGCGGATGGAAGATCACGCAGAGGGAATAGCAGCGCTGTGCGATGAGCTCGAATTTCGCTCACTCAAAGGGCGCATACAGCTGGCACAGCGTGGGAGCGAAGAACACGCACGCGCGGATTCATCAGCAGAGCGACCCGCCGTTGATGAAAATGAATTGCGGGAAACGGCTCTCGCGCTCTGGCTCCTTCATTCGGACACGACGAATCCGACACTCGATGACATATTGGAGTATGCGCGGACGGAAGATTTTGAACAGGCGCGCGAGGCGGTGTTCAAAGAATTGCGCTCGACCGGGCGCCTGCACGAAGTCTTCGAGACAATAGAAAAGCCGCTGATTTCAATTGTGCAGCGTATGAACGCGACGGGAGTGTACGTCGATGCTCCGCACCTCAAAGAACTTTCTCGAGAATATGGGAAAGAATTGGGAATACGCGCTGGAAAGATTTACGCTCACGCTGGCCACGAATTCAACATCAAT
The DNA here is from genome assembly GCA_964350885.1 of uncultured Candidatus Saccharibacteria bacterium. Classification (GTDB taxonomy): domain Bacteria; phylum Patescibacteriota; class Minisyncoccia; order Phycocordibacterales; family UBA2100; genus UBA10103. The sequence continues at coordinate 71,781 of CAYGKV010000002.1, read as the reverse complement.
TCTCCCAAACAACTTGGTGTTATTTTGTATGACGAGCTGAAGGTAAACCCCGTGCGTCAGAAGAAAACGGCGGGAGGAGCTCGGACGACAAAAGAGAGTGAGCTTGAGAAGCTCGCGGGCATGCATCCGATCATCGCTGACATTCTTGCATATCGTGAGCTTCAGAAACTTCTCTCCACGTATATAGAAAAAATGCCCGCTCTCCTCGGGGCGGATAGTCGTTTGCGAGCAGAGTTCTTGCAAACTGGCACCGTGACAGGGCGTATGGGTTGCCAAAACCCTAATCTTCAGAACATTCCTATCAAGTCGGACTTGGGTCGGCGCATCCGATCTGCGTTTGCCGCGCCGAAGAATCGCGTCTTGCTCGCGCTCGATTATTCGCAGATAGAACTGCGTATTGCAGCCGGCCTCTCCGGAGACAGAAGACTCGTGGAGGTTTTTAAGCAGGGAGGGGACGTGCACGCCGCCGTTGCTTCGGAAGTATTTAACGTATCAGAAGACAAGGTGGATTATGAAATGCGGCGCAAGGCGAAGGTCATCAACTTCGGCATTTTGTACGGCATGGGCGTGAATGCGTTGCGTGCGAGTTTGGGCGAAAGTGTCTCACGCGAGGACGCCGCTGTGTTTCTCGAAGAGTACTTCAAAGATTTTTCTGGCCTCGCGCGCTACATTGAAAACACGAAAGCGGAAGCGACTCGGCTCGGGTACACGGAGACCCTCTACGGACGACGAAGATATTTTCCTGCGCTCAAGTCATCCATCCCGGGTCTCAAAGCGCAAGCCGAGCGCATGGCGGTAAACGCGCCCATCCAAGGCACGCAGTCCGACATCGTGAAGCGCGCGATGGTAGAAGCGGATACACTCATCGAGAAAAATGGCTGGCGAGATCGCGTAGCGCTGGTGCTCCAGGTACACGACGAATTGGTGTATGAAGTTGATGAAGCGATCGTGCGTGAGGTCGCTCCAGCGATACGGAGCGTGATGGAATCCGTGGCCCCGATCGCGAAACTCTCATATGTCCCTATTATCGCAGAAGCAGCGGTGGGTCAGAATTGGGGAGCGATGAAAAAAATCCCTCGATAGTATGTTGTATTTATACACCGGGACTGATCGAGAGAAGGCGCGCGCCGCGCTCAACACCGCGGTACAAAAAGAATCTGGGCATGCCACGATCACGCGTATTTCCGATGCCAACACGCTTGCTGATTTGGAAGCCTCGCTCCAAGGCGAGGGAATGTTTGGGGACGCACAAATAGTTGTGTTTGACGGAGTGCTGAACAACGCAGACATGCGAGTACGCATCATGAGCTCGCTCCCGATTTTGGGGAAAGCAAAAGAACCCTTTTTCATACTTGAAGAGAAGCTCGATGCGGATACACGAAAACGAGTAGAGAAGTATGCGGAGCGATCCGAACGCTATGACGCGGCGGCGAAGAAGCGCGATAGCAGTGTATTCGATTTGGGGCACGCACTTGCGCGCGGAGACAAGCGAGCGCTCTGGCTTGCTTTGCAGAAAGAATTTGTGAAAGGCACTGCTCCCGAAGCCTTGCACGGCGTACTCTTTTGGGGAGCGAAGGATTTTTTTATGAAATCTCGGCCTGGCGAAGCGAAAGAACGAGCACGAAGACTCGTTGTCGCCCTCGCCGAACTTCCGCACGAAGCGCGTCGCCGAGGAGAGGAGCTTGAGAATGCGCTAGAGCGGTTTGCCCTCTCGGGGCTGTGATACGATAAAAGGTATTCTATGAATGTGTATAGCGCGTATCACTCAAAAGCCATCTATGCGCTTGCGACACCTGTCTTCATTTCGGTCATGTTTGTTTTACCGATGGCAGTACAAGGGCTTAGCTTGGAAGCAAATGAGATGTGTGTCCCCGTCAAACAAGAATGCGGTTGTGGCAAGGTCATGGGTAAGCATGGCTGCAAAGCCGGCAACAATAAATTTATGTGCGATTGTTGGGATGACACGCAGGGGTTTAGGACGATGGGCAAATGCGTCGCTACTTTCAAATGCAAAGCACTTTCCAACAGTGATGGTACGTTTGATCCCGCGCAGAAGCTCCTCTCCGACGTGTTAAAGCAGCTCATGGACAAGCTCATGCAGGGCGGCGGGGGAGGTGGCGGATGGACATCACCACCCGGCTTTGAGGGATGTACTCAGTATTTCCAGACATCAGATATTTCTCGGCTATCCGATCCATGTGCGCAGTATGTGCCGGATGTTTCGGCGGGGATTGATGTGACTCTAGATCCGGTAAGTGGGATTATCAATCCGGCGATAATCGTTCCGGCAACGACAGGTGCCACAGGCACTGCCCCCACGACCCCTCGTGCATCTCCACCATTACGCACTATATTCCAGCCAAATCTCGGTGGCTTGAATGGTCCAGCGGTAGGTCTGCGTGGTGATATTTTGACGCGTTTTCGAGACGCGACAATCATCGCAGGTTTTCGTGATGAGGAAAGAAATGTTGAAATTTCGGGCTTTCTTGGATCAGAAACATCAAGCGGTCAACAGTCTACGAGTCTTGTCGCCCGATGGTGTCAGTCTCGCCCCTGGTCGAGCAACTTCCTCTCGAAAATAGCCACATCCGCATTTTTCGATAATTTGTGCAAGGCACGAGGCTATCAGGTGGGGTTTGCCACATCAACGACTTCGCAAGTAACACTTGTTCAGAGGAGTACGGTGATACGGGCGACCTCAACCACCCCTGCTACTTCCACGCCCTCGGTGCAACCGCAGGTGGATATCTGGGCGTCTCCTCCATCAGTACCGTTGGGTGGGCGCACCTCGATTTTCTGGAGCGCACAAGGTGTCCTCAGCTGCGTCGAAAAAGCAAGTGATGGCAACTTCAATCACCAATCTCTCTCAGGCGGCGCGGCTACCGTGCCTATCACAGAAGCAGTCACCTTTACTATCACGTGTTCAGTATCAGACGGCTCGACCATATCGGGCTCGGTCGTCGTGGGGTTGAAGATTTGATACGACAGTCTATTATTCGGCTCATGAAGTCGAATCCATTTGAAGAGGCGCAAAAACAGCTCGTCAGATCCTACAAAATCTTTGCCGTCTCCGATGAACTCCGCGCGCGGCTCGCTCACCCAGATCGCGAGATCACCGTCTCAATCCCTGTTGCAATGGATAACGGAAAGACCAAGGTCTTTGAGGGATTTCGTGTGCAATACAACGCACTTCGCGGGCCCTACAAAGGCGGCATTCGATATCATCCCGACGCTGACATCAATGAAGTCCGCGCACTCGCTTTCTGGATGGCGCTCAAATGCGCCGTCGCGGGAATTCCCATGGGGGGCGGGAAGGGAGGAGTCACCGTCGATCCGCGCCAGCTTTCCAAAGCCGAACTCGAGCGTCTTTCGCGTGGCTGGGTGCGCGCACTCCATCCTCTTTTGGGGCCGGAGCGAGACGTGCCAGCGCCGGATGTGAATACAACGTCCGAAATAATGACGTGGATGGCAGATGAGTATAACAAAATAACCGGCGACAAACGCAACGCGACCTTCACGGGGAAGCCGCTCGACAATGGTGGCTCGGAGGGGCGCGGGGCAGCGACTGGAGTCGGAGGGTTTTATGTATTTGAAGCGTTACAGAAAAATATGAAACTTCCGGATTCTGTGACGGTTGTCATACAGGGGATGGGAAACGTAGGTGGGCACGCTGCAAGAATATTTCATCAGCATGGACACACAATTCTTGCCATGTCGGATTCGAAAAGTGGGGTGTATGCGGAGCATGGGCTGGATCCCGCGCAGGTAGAGAAATACAAAAAAGAAAACGGAAGCCTCAAAGGATTTCCAGACGCACAAGCAGTGAGTAATGCGAAACTGTTGGAATTGGAATGCGATGTCCTCATCCCCGCGGCGCTTGAGAGTCAGATTACAGACAAGAATGCCAAGAAAATTAAGGCGAAGGTTGTGCTTGAGCTCGCTAATGGGCCGACCTCAACGAAGGCCGACGACATTCTTTTCAAAAAAAAGGTCCACGTCGTGCCCGATATTCTTGCAAACGCCGGCGGTGTCGTGGTCTCGACATACGAGTGGGAGCAAAACCTCAAGAATGAACATTGGAGCGAGAAAGACGTGCTCGGGAAGCTCCGCATACTGCTCGAACGAGAGGCTAACAACGTGTGGGGTATGAGTCTACGACTGAAGATTGACCTCCGCCGCGCGGCTTTCGCCCTCGCCCTCGAGCGGCTCGAGAAGGCTCTCACCGCCCAGTAGAGGCATGTTCTGATCTTCATGAAATGTTCACCTACGAAGGTGTACAGTGGCATGCGAGGCGCAGTGTGTAGTAAGAGCTTGGGCCCTCACCACAATGAAAATATTACTTGTTGAAGATGAAAAAGAGCTTGCAGACGCCCTCAAGCACGGGCTCGAAGCGGAAAGCTACACCGTCGATATCGTTTCAGACGGAGCAAAAGCGCTGACGCGCATCTCATTGCATCGCAGTGATTACGATGTGGTAATTCTCGACCTCAATCTCCCGTCGATGAGCGGGCATGAAGTGTGTACCACGATGCGTGAAAAGGGCGTTACGGTACCGGTGCTTATCCTCACAGCACAGTCGGAGACTGACACAAAAGTAAAGCTTCTGATGTCCGGCGCCGACGACTATCTCGTGAAGCCGTTTTCCTTTGCCGAACTGAACGCACGCTTGCACGCGCTTTTGCGTCGGCCGAACGAAGCACTTCCGCAAGTCTTGCACTCAGGCGACATCGAACTTGATCCAAACACCCGTCGCGCGACACGTGCGGGACGCGAAATACTCCTCACCCTGAAGGAGTACGGACTTCTCGAATATTTCATTCGTCATCCAAATCAGGTCGTAAACCGCGAAGACCTCCTCACGCATCTGTGGGATTTCAATTATGCCGGATTTAGCAACGTCGTCGACGTTCATGTGAAAAACCTCCGTCGAAAACTCAATGGAGACGACGCGGATGGCGCCCTCGAAACTGTTCGCGGTATAGGGTACCGGCTTCGCAGTTGATTTTTCCCGCAACACCCATACAGTGCCTCGCCTGCTTCCGTGGGTTAACGGCGTACATGCATTACTCGGGCGATGTTCACCAACTCTTCATGAACGCGGACGTACGATTGAGTCTACTTAGTAATAATACATTTAATCGTATGAATACGAACGCAGTTATAGTAGGAGTAATTCTCGTGGCGCTCATGGTAGGAGGTTTCATTTATTACAATAATCAAAGCGGGACGATTCCCGGGAATGCTACGTCGACGCCCATCGTCAATACTCCGGACCCGATCCCGACTCCAGAATCGCAAGCCAGCGCACCGAGCGTCGTCAGTGACGCGAGTGTAGCGCCGTCGAATTCGACCGCTGTTGTAACAGGGAAAGTAACACCTAACGGTGCCCCGACGACATACTGGTATGAGTACGGAGAATCTGCTTCTTTAGGCAAACAGACATCTTCACAAGCGATTGGTTCGGGCTGGAGTGCCATACCTTCCCCAGGCTACATTACAGGACTGCGTGCCAATACGAGCTACTATTTTCGTCTCAGTGCCAAAAATTCATACGGTACGGTGAATGGCGCGACGCAAACCTTTAGCACCAACAATAATCCTCCCGCGCAAGGGACCCCTCCTTCGGCGAGCACGAATGCGGCAGGGGACGTGGCGCGCAACAGCGCGACTCTGCATGGACGAGTAGATCCGCATGCGTCGCAAACGACGTTCTGGTTCGAGTACGGGGTCACCACTGACTTCGGCCGAGTGTCCGCATTCCAATCAGCCGGTACGGGAAGTGGCGCAGTCGCGGTCTCTGCCGCTGTCTCTGGGTTGAATCCGCAGACGAAATACTACTTCCGCGTCAATGCACAGAATCAATACGGTACGGTGAATGGTTCGACGCAGAGCTTCACGACGAATGGCCCTCCAGCTGGAGTTGCCCCCTCTGCTACCACGAGAAGCACAAATGCCATAGGCACCTCGACCGCAACGATGCGTGGCACCGTCGATCCCAATGGAACCGAAACGAAGTACTGGTTTGAGTACAGCACCGATTCTCTTTTGGGATCAGTGTTGCTCAAGACTACGGCTCAGAAATCGGCGGGGGCAGGCACGAACCCCACCTCAGTCGATTCAGACGTTTCAGGTCTAAACCCCAACACGACGTATTACGTCCGCCTCGTGGCACAAAGTGGTGTTGGAGTGGTGCGTGGAGATCGCGAGACCTTCAAGACAAAATAAAAAAGTCGCCCGAATTGATTCTGAGAATCTTGGGACTGCAGAAAAGCCGCCGCGTTTAACGCGGCGGCTCGTTGCATCTCCCTTCACCTACTCTTCATCTGCTATTGGCTATTGTTCATGAACAAGATTATAAATTTATGAGCGTCGACTTAAATACCCTCTCATCCTACAAAGATAAACACACTATAGATATGGACTCATTCAATTCTCCCAGCACAAAGCCACTGTATCGAGGCACACAGATCGCGTGGTATATCCTCGGTCTCATAGAAATATTGCTCGCCTTCCGGTTCGTTCTCAAATTACTGGGGGCAAACCCTGATGCCGGCTTCAGCGCCTTCATCTACGGAGTAACGTATGTTTTTGCCGCCCCATTCCTCAATGTCTTCCGCGTTTCGCAAGTTGCAGGCAACATCTTCGAATGGACGACACTTCTCGCAATGTTTGTGTATCTCGTGTTGGCGTACGGTGTCGTCAGGTTATTCCTGATGGGAAAAACAGTTTCGACTCCAGAGGCGGCGATCAAATTAAACGCTCAAGAACAATAATATATGGAAGGAGTCATTATTTGGATTGTATTCGGCGGGCTTGTTGGCTGGGTTGCTTCTCTCATTATGAAGACAGACGCCGAGCAAGGGATTATATTAAATGTCATTGTCGGTATCGTGGGTGCTGTTATAGGCGGTTGGCTCATGAGCCTTGTTGGAGAATCCGGTGTAGGCGGCTTCAATCTGTATAGCTTCCTCGTGGCGCTTGTGGGCGCGTGTGTACTCATCGTCATTGTGAGAGCTCTGCGGCGTTAAAATCTATGCCGCTCTCACTGCGCACCATCCCATTTCTATTCTCGTTCTCGCGCGGAACACTCTTTGTCGCGGTAGCTTCGGTTGCCGTGCTTTTCTTAGCTGGCCTGTTTGTGTACCAAGTGCAAGCATGGACACTGCCGCAGAAAGGTGTCGCAGGCGGCGTCTCCTCGGGTACGGTGTATCTCTCAGCAACCGGCCAAGCAGAAGCGGCGGCAGCGATGATCGCGACCAGGGAGGCACCCATGCGTGAAGTACACATTGCGAACAATGGCCTGGTGCTTCTGCGCGGCGCTACCGTTATAGAAAAATCCCGCAGCACCATACGTGTATCAATGGATTGGGACTCGATGAATTTTACGTGGACGATAACCACTGACTCCGGTACGAAGTTCTTAACATCAAAGGGCCAGAAGGCAGCCTCGGAAAATATTGAGGTAGGTGATGTCGTCATGATTACAGGCCAACTTGTCAAAAGTGGCGCAGAACCAACAATCGACGCGCAGTTCGTGAGAAAAGATTAGAGGTGGCAAGAGCGGCGATCACGACAACTGGCCACAGCCAAGAGGACAGCGGACAGAAGTTCACGAGGGATTCATGGGAGGTTTCGTATACTTTCCGTATATGAATACCCCAAACACAGAGAAGCCATGGGATGTGGCCAAAGCGACACGCGATGCCATCGTGGGCACAGCAGCGAGCATAGAGGCGCTTAAGGAGAAGACCGCTGAGCTCGCACGGGATGCAGAGAAGAAGTGGCAAGAATCAAAGCCCGGTCAGCAAAAAGCAAAAGATGCGTTGAAGAAAGCCGCAGGGAAGGTCAGTGAGTTCGGGCACGACTTTGCGAGAGGCGTGAAGCAGGGGATTCAGCAAGTTCAAAAAGGGGGCAAGTAGGTACAGTGCGCGGGGATTTGATAGGTTGACAAAATACTACCGTTGTATATACTTAGGTTATACTTCTAATCCATCAGTATATATGAAAACAGTCATGAGTTTTAAGGTGGACAAAGATGTACGCGATAATGCCCGAAGGGTGGCAAAGAAAATCGGCGTACCGCTCTCAATGGTAGTGAACCGTCAGCTCAAACAATTCGCCAAGGACCAGCGCATTGAGTTTGGAGAGCCGCTTGTGCCGAATGCGAAGACCCGAAAGATACTCGACCAAGCCCTTCGCGACATCAGGGAGGGCAATGATGCGGCGTTTTCTCCTGCGTTTACGAATGTGAGTGATGCGGATAAGTGGCTTGATGGTAAACGGTAAAGACCCATGATTGCTCTTTATTCCAAGAAATTCAAGAAGAGCTATCAGAAACTCCCACTCAAGATTAGGGAGAAGTTTAAAGAACGTCGGAATACCTTTATCTCGAACCCGCTCGACCCAGCTTTGAATATTCATTTACTCCACAGTCCGTACATCGGCTGCAAGAGTATCAACGTGACCGGCGACTACCGCGCAATTTTCTATCACGAAAGCGCCACCATTGTGCGCTTCATCGCGATTGGCACGCATCACGAACTCTTCGGGACTTAATTTTTTGTAGAGAAAGTCTATTGCTGAGCGCTCAGGTGGAGTAACTCGATGATGCGCGGTGGCGGTTGGCTTCAAACATAGTGCGTAGGACGTTGGTCTTGCGGTTCAAACCCGAAGCGCCTAATGCCATTAACCGCACGCCCTTTTCCGTGAGGACGCTCTTCAAGGCGGGAGTTTCCAGCTTCGGGTTGAGCAGTCCGAAATAATTCATCTACTCACGATAGCAAAGTGAGCATGAAGATGTGGTGAGGGTTATGCGTATTTCGCGGTCATCTTCCACAGGTCATCAAGTTCGAATGGTTTGGGGAGAAAGTCGTTTGCTCCAGCTTCTTTGGCGAGCTCGGCCGCGTTGGGGTAGGCGGTAAGAATGATGATGGGTATATTTTTCGTCTTCTTGTTATTCTTAAGTTCACGCGAAATCTCGCGGCCGTCCTGACCCACGAGTGAGATGTCGAGATAGATGAGGTTCGGAGCAATTTTCGCTACGGAATCAACGCCCGTGAATTTCTCTGATATGTGCACATCGTAGTCTTTAAGGCCGAGTGCTTGTTGCATGGCAAAAAGGATGCCCGTGTTGTCGTCGATAACTAAGATTCGTTTCTTTTTGCGGAGGGCATTCATACGCTCTTTTTCTCAGACGCTATCGGAAGGGTGAAAAAGAAAGTAGAACCTGCACCCTCTTTGCTCTCCACCCATATGCGGCCTTTGTGTTGGGCCACGATGGCTTGTGCGATGTAGAGGCCGATACCTAAACCCGCGAAATTCTGCCCGCTTTCATTGCCCACCTGGAAGAAGCGCTGGAAGATCTTGTCGGTGTGATCAGGAGCGATGCCCACGCCGAAGTCCTGGATACTCACACAGAGGTTATTCTTGGTGTGCGAGAGCGTCACGATGATTTTGTCAGTCTTCGGGGCGTACTTGATGGCGTTTACGATGATGTTGGTGAATACGCGGCCGATGGCGTTGCGGTCTCCGCACGCTTTTGCGCCCGTTTCTCCGTTGAGGATGATCTCGTGTTCTTGCGAGAGGAATTGGCACGATTTGACGACCTCGAGCGCGAGCGGATCGAAGTCGAATACTTTTTCTTCGAGTTCGAATTTGTCTGCTTTGATCTTCGACACATCGAGAAGGTCGGTGACGAGTTTGGTGAGTTGCTCCGTCTGCTGCGCCATACGCCCGAGGTAATCCACGAGTGTTTTGTTGGTGCTGCTCTCGTGTTGTTTTTGAAGGATCTGCACGAGCGTCTTGATGGTGGTCACGGGCGTCTTGAGTTCATGACTCGCCATACTCATGAAACTGTCGTTACGCTGCTGAAGCAGGCGCTTCTCAGTAATGTCTTGCATGGCAAGAAGGATGAGATCCTCGCCCACTTCGCTCTGGATGAGCCTGCGGCCGTTGAAGAGCATGATTTTGGAACCGATGCCGGGAAAATCGAAGGTAATTTCGAGGTCGCTGAACGATGATTTCTGGGGGAGGATTTTCTCCAAAGCTTCACGCAACTGCGAGGTGTCCCACCGTCGGTTCTTGAGCTCGTAGATGAGCGCGCCCTCGGTGTCTTTCTCGGTGATAGAGAACATCGTGTAAAAGGCGTCGTTGGCGGTCTTGATGCGCAGATCTTTGTCCAAGACGAGCAGGGGCTCGCGCATAGTGCCCAGAATTCCCTGTGCGTAGGAGAGAGTTTGTTCGAGCTTGGCCTGAAACGCGAGTTCTTTGTTGGCGATGACCATCTCAGCCGCGCGCTTCGCCTTTTCAATATTTTGAAATGCCAGTTCTTTGTTGGCAATCACGAGCTCTGCTGAGCGCTTCTCCTTCTCCTTATTTTGGAAGACCAGCTCTTTGTTGGCGATGACGAGTTCCGTCGCGCGTTTCTGGTCGGCGACGTCGCGCGCTATTGTTGCGGCGTTAAAACGCGCAATCGTATCTTGAACAGGTTGTCGTTTCTTGGGGCGGATTTTGGTTGTTCGGCGTGGTTTTTTTGTGCTTTGAGTGGCCTTTTTCTTTATCATGTATATCTGTTCATCCAGAGAAATAACGGGAAGAATCCCCCAGGACTTGTGCGGGTATTGATGTCTTCGGTTAAGGCCAACGTTTGTTATACCTCATGCTCTATGAAGTTTGTATGAAGAAGGGGAGTGCCCAAGGGAGTGGCTTATATGCGGGACTTTCAGTGTCCACAGCTCTATCTACACGTTATACATACGTTATACAGAGGTTATCCCTCTTCATGCGCAAAGAGAATAGGTAGGGACATGTGGATAAGTGTGATAGCGTCAACTATGTAGCCTGATTTCTCTATCTGGAAGGGAGTCGCTCGGGTGGTCTACATGTTTCTTGTCTATCTTCTGTCCCTTCCCCAGTTCAATATCGGTCACGCAACCCTCGGCCAAGGAGTCTTTTCGTCCCCCGGATGCTGACCACACGGTATGGCAACGCTCCACCAAAAAAGAATCGCGAAGAACACCGCTACCAAAAGCGACCGGCAACTCCGCGTACTATTTGACAATACAAACGAGCACGGCATATGCATGCTCGACAGTCTTGGACGTATCGTCAGCTGGAACATGAGTTCTGAGCGGCTCATCGGCTATACAGCGGATGAAGTTATGGGGAAAAGTTATTCCATCTTTTTCTCAAAAGAAGAAATACGACGCAAGGCCTTCAGAAAAGCACTCGCGGTTGCGGCAAAGAAAGGCGGCTTCACGGCCGAAGGCATTCGCGTGCGCAAGGACGGCTCGCATTTTTGGGCGCGTTCATACATTACGAGCGTGAAGGACGGCAAGAAAGGAGCGGTGTATTACGTATTGATTACGCAAGATATCTCGCAGCAACGAGCAATCGAACAGAGGAGAGATGAATACATCGGCATCGCATCACACGAACTCAAGAATCCGATTACGACGCTCTCGCTGTACTCGGAGCTTCTTGCGCGACGACTGCAGATAGAGGGCGATAAACAAAATTTGCTCATGCTGCGAGATATCCAGAATCAGGCCGCCCGCCTAGTGACGCTTGTTGATGACTTGATGATCGTGGGTAAGCTTGAGGGAGGAAGATTGGAGCTCAAAAAAGAAGTGTTCAATCCAAATACGCTTATCGCGAAAGTCATCCGCGATTTTCACGAAACCACCCCGCTTCACAAGGTCACCTGTACGGGCGGGGTCGGGCGCGAAGTGCGCGCCGACAAAGACCGTATTACGCAAGTACTCATCAACCTTCTCACCAATGCAATTAAATATTCGCCTCAGGCCGACAAAGTGTTCATACACATCGGACGCCGAAAGAATAAATGCACGATCTCGATCCAGGACTTCGGGCCCGGTATCGCCAAGAAAGATCTGCGGGAAATATACACGCGCTTTTTCCGTACGAACGAAACAGTGGCGGGGAATGTCGCGGGCTCCGGGTTGGGACTCTATATCTCCAAAGAGATCATCAAACGGCATAACGAACGGCTCTGGGTCAAGAGCATCCAGGGGAAGGGGACGATTTTCTTCTTCACGCTGCCTTTGGTATAGGGCGTTAAGCTCAAACTACGTATGAAAAAACCAAAAAAGAAGGTCCAGAAAAAAGGCCCACCGGATGCGGATATATTGTGGCGCGTTGCGTGGATATACATACGCACTGTCATAGACACGGCCCGCGAGCCTTTCCTCATACTGGACCCGAAACTTCGCGTCCTTTCCGCCAACAAGACCTTCTATCGATTCTTTAAAGTTGCGAAGAAGGCCACTGAAGGCAGGCTGGTATACGATTTGGGTGACGGGCAGTGGGACATTCCCGCTCTCAAGAAGCTTTTGGAGAAAATACTGCCCAAGAGTACGTTTTTTGCGGATTACCAAGTGGACCACGTCTTTCCCGGCATAGGACGGAGGATCATTCTTTTGAATGCCCGCCGGGTCTACTCGGCGCAGAGCTCCCACCCTATAGTGCTCTTGGCGATGGAAGATATAACCAAGCAAAAAGAACTTGAAGAGAAACTCCGCGATTATGCCGTGAAGCTCAATACGGCTGTGTCGGACAGGACCAAGGAACTCGAGATGCGTGTCCAGCAACTTGAACGGCTAAACAGCGCCGAGTAGATTTAATCGGTGAGTTTTGTTCACGCCCCCTTCACTTGCGCTGTGTCATTCTTATGGGCTTAGCAGCTCACTTTTATTTTATGGCAGACACAATCGTTACTAATACACCGGCTACGAGCGATAGCGGCGCAGGGTGGGTCGTTGCACTCATTATTATCATTGCGGTCGCTGTCGGCGGCTTTGCTTTGTACCAAAATGGTTTTTTTAGAGGAGCGGCCTCTGATGCTACAAATATAAATGTCATTATGCCGATCCCAATTCCAGACACGGGGACTCCTGCTCGATAAATCAAGTTTGTCTTCGACGGGGCCAATCTTCATGAAAACCACACGGTCTCTTTGACACACTTATGGGTAGATACATCTACCCACTCGAGAGGTGTACTCAAGGTCGACACCCATCTCGTACGTGGTTCGCAACTTAATCGTATAAAACTAATATTATGACAACAACAAAAAATCTCTCAGCCTTCTTCGGAGTGCTCGCGCTGGCGATCTTCTCGGTCGCTGGCATCGCGAACGCGGAAATTCTTAATCGGTCTCTCGATGTTGGCATGTCCGGCTCGGACGTCTCCGCACTCCAATCGTTTCTCGCCAAAGACGCGACCCTCTATCCTCAGGGGCTCGTGACGGGTTACTTCGGAAACCTGACTGCAGCTGCAGTCACCAGGTTCCAGGTCCGCAACGGCATTGATCCGGTCGGTCGCGTCGGCCCTATTACCCGCGTCGCACTCAATGCACAAATGAGCGGTAACGTTGGTGCAGACGTTAACGCGCCAAGGATCTGGGGAGTAATACCGACCGTAAGAGCGAATTCTGCATCCATACAGTGGAACACCACTGAGCAGGCTGCGGGAATTGTCTACTACGGTACCTCGTGGCCTTCCATGACAGATACACTCACTGATGCAACGATCGGGGGAAGTGTAGCGATGACTGATACATTGCTGCGCACGTCTCAAAACGTGTCTTTGTCTGGGCTGCAGAACAACACGACGTACTACTACGTCATCTACACGAGAGACGGGTCTGGTAACGTGCAATTGACATGGCCGTCTACCTTCCGCACAAACTAGCGGAAGCACGGTTCTCGAAAAGCCGCCCCGAGTTGGGGCGGCTTTTCATTTGATGACGGCACGAGTCCCCCCGGGAGGAATCGGACCTCCGTCACGTGCTTAAAAGGCACATGCTCTACCATTGAGCTACGAGGGGATGATTGTGCATCGTAGCAGATACACGCTTCGTTTTCTACTACAGCGGGAGGTCGAAGGCGAGAGCGCCGGCTCCGGTTACAACGAGCGAAAGTGAAATGGCGAGCGAGAGCAGCGTCGTCCCGAGCGCTGCAGTTCGTAACCGTGGGATAGCAACGTGTATGGCGATTACAGCGAGCGCGGCGATGGCTGCGCCCTGTGTCCACACTCCAGCGATAAGTACTCCGGCAGTCGCAATTTCGAAAACACTGAACGCGCGAACGACACTCTCTTCGTGAGAAACATGTTTCCACGCCGCATACCCCAATACACAAGCGAGAGCGAGGCGTAAAAGAAGCGCGGATACTGGAGCGAGGAAAAGAATTTCGGGGAATAATGAAAGCATGCCGCGATTATAGCACCCCCGTGATATGGTGCCGACATGAAAGAAATAGCAGTTTTGTTGCACAATATTCGAAGTTCGCACAACGTCGGCTCGATATTTCGTACGGCCGACGCGGCGGGCGTTGCCCACGTGTATCTCTCTGGGTACACGCCTACCCCGATCGATAGGTTTGGGCGCGCGCAAAAAGAAATCGCAAAGACAGCACTTGGCGCCGAGAAGAGTCTCGTTTGGGAATACTTCAAAGCTCCTACATCATGTATCTCAAAGCTAAAGAATACTGGGTGGACCGTTGTCGGGGTCGAACAAGATGTGCGTGCGGGTGATTATCGTGCATTCAAAATAAAAAAGCCTACACTTTTTATCTTCGGTAACGAAGTTCGCGGGTTATCAAAAGAATTGAGGAAAAAATGTGACGAAATTATCGAAATCCCAATGCGTGGCAGCAAAGAATCTTTGAACGTCTCCGTTGCCGCGGGGATTATTTTGTTCAACACGATTCAGTAGGTGAGTACGTCAACCACTTGTCCTCGTTCGTCGAGGAGGCGGATTACGTCGTGCGTATTTCTCCACAGATTGGCGCCGAATCCGAGGTACGCACGCCACGAAGATCGTGCGAAACCACTTTCATTCCGATGCGTGTTTACGCAGCCGTTGTACGAGAATGTATCTGCGACGAATACACGGCAGGCTGGAGAGAGAGTTTTTGGGATATCTGAAGGGAAATGACACTGCTCCAGATTGTTTACATAGTCGAGGCACCCGTCGCCATACGTTTTTATATTGTCTGCCGTTATAGGCAACATCTCATAGGGCGCAGGGCAGGACGTTGTAAGGCGTGGCGTGAAGGATTGAAGCTCGTTTAAGTACCCAGTGCATATATTTTCGCGGAACGATGAGCCTACGGGAGAGATCCCGCTGGTTACAATCACCGAAGCGCCCGGCTCAAGGGATATTGGCTGGAGACTATTGATAGCACCGAGCATAAAGATCGGCGCGGCGCTCGGAATCGTCATGCGTACTCCGGAGATCGCGCTTTGTAGCGACCAGCCCGCGAGCTCGACGGGCGTGCCTCCGCTTGCGGTGAGCACCACGTACTCACTGGATGGGTTATTTTCCGAGATGTTCTTGTCTGTAAACATGATCCGACCGACATATGGAGAAGGATTACCAAACGTTCGTGCGTCACTTTCGGGTATGTCGGTCGACCCATACAGTGCCTCGATTGCCGCGCGCTGCTCGGAGAGAGAGCGGTCGCCGACTCCGGCCTCGTATCCTTGAATTGGCACGGGAGTGATCTCGGGTTGCCACGGGAGACGTATAGACCCCCCCACCATATCCCCACCCAAAAACCACTCGACCGGATTGGTGAGATTTTTTGCCGAGCGTACCGTATCTGCCACACCCCCTGTCACGAACCAGGAAATGATGAGGCCGATAATAAAAATTGCTGCGGACGCAAGGAGAACTGTTCGAATCATTCTCGGCTTGTGTCCAGAAGACATACAGAATCATTATACGGTACGCGCCGAGATTTTTTTGATCTCTTCCCGAGCCACTTCCGCATCGCTCCACGGGACCTTGCTTCCATTGGGGCCGCAAATGCACGGATCCGTGCCCTTGCCGGTGATGAGGACGGCGTCGCCTTTGTTCGCCAACTCGCATCCGCGCCGAATCGCGGCACGACGATCCATTAGTATCTCGGGGACACGCTTCATGCCTTGGGCGAGTGCTTGTACGATCGCATCCGGATCTTCATCGTACGGATCTTCGTTGGTAAGGATCACATGATCGCAATGTGTATCAGCAAGACCACCCATGACCGGCCGCTTCCACGTATCGCGCCCGCCACCTGTGGCGCCCAGGACGCAAATTTTCCTCCGGTTTTTATATGCTTCATACAATGCGGTAAGCGAATCTGGCGTGTGCGCGTAATCGACTACAACAATAAAATCTTGACCGACTTCGATCCGCTCGGCGCGGCCGGGGATGCGTCTCAATCTATCAAGCGCGCGCATGATCACCTGCGTTTCAATGCCGAGTGCACACGCGAGCACTGACGCGGCGAGCGCATTTCTGAGAGAGAATTCTCCCGGCATGTGCACGGGGATCTTTGAGCCATCAAACGTGAAATATCCCCCGTGCTCGTCTGCAGACCAAGGGGCGTTCGACGACAGAGAGAAGGGGAGCGCGTGTTCGACAGGGAGCTCGAGATACCGACCGCTCTCGGGGTCGTTTGCATTTGCAACGATGAAGCGCGGGCGCTTACGCGCCCGCGCCAGTTGCCGCCCAATCTCAAATTTTGCATCCGAGTATGCTTTATACGAACCGTGCGATTCGATATGTTCTGGCGCGAGGCCGGTGAAGATGAGAGCATCGAGCGCGATTGCACGGTGTCGGTACTGCCGGGCTCCCTCCGAAGTCATTTCAAGAATCGCGACGGAGCATTTTTTGTCGACCGAGTTGCGCAAAAAGCGTTGGATGAAAAATCGCCCCGGCATCGACATGCGCAGAAGATTTGGCTCTGACTGATCGCCGATTTTGATGCGGATTGAATTAAGGAGCGCTGTAGTGTGCCCCGCCTCCTCAAAGATTGCATTCAGCATCTCGGTGGTCGACGATTTTCCTTTTGTCCCCGTGACTGCTACCACGATGAGTGAGTGCGAAGGAAAGCCGAAACGAAGTGCGCTTACGTACGCGAGGAGGAAATGGTAGGAAGACACCAGAGCGCTGGGGGCGATTTTTTTGAGAAGTTTCTTCAGGTACGCCATTGCTGTCATTTTCTGCCGAGAATTTTCAATGCTTCGCGCAGGCGCTCGTTGGAGCGCTCGATCTCGGCGGGCACTTTGCGGAGCGCATCGCGCGCTTCCGCTTGCGAATACCCGAGCGCCCGCATCGCTTCGAGCGCCTCGCCGTCGCCGTGAAGGGCGGCGGCACTCCCTTCAGCAATCGCACCCACCTTGTCTTGAAGTTCAAGCACAATTTTCTCTGCCGTCTTTCTCCCGATCCCCGATACCTTGGTAAGGTACGAGGCGTTGCCGCCCGCAATCGCACTGCGGAGCGTCTCCACGGTCGCGATATCGAGGACAGCGAGTCCTGACTTTGGCCCGATACCTGAGACGGTGAGGAGGAGCTCAAAGAGCCGCAGCTCCTCCTCTGTAGAAAATCCATAGAGGTCGAGGCTATTCTCGCGGACGGCAAGATGCGTCCATACGGAGATTTCTTTTTCTGGCTTGGTCGTGGCAAGCATTTCGCGCGTCATGAATATTTTGTATCCGACTCCGTGCACAGAGAGGATTGCAAATCCGGCACGCACCCCGACGATCATTCCAGAGAGATGTCCGATCATGCGACCATCATAGCGCGGTTGCACGTCCTCTGCATTTCATGTACTATCGCGCGGATGGCTAATACAAGCTCGGCAAAAAAGGCAAAGCGCGTAGCAGAACGTCGCCGCATTTTTAATACACGACGCAAAAAGGCGGTCAAGGATACTACGAAGGGAATGGAAAAATTGGTGGTCAGCAAGAGCGCAAAAGAAGCCGCGGCGATTCTCCCGGCTCTTTACAAAGCGATAGATAAGGCAGCAAAAGCGGGCACACTCAAGAAAAACACAGCAGCGCGCATGAAGTCGCGAGCTGCAAAACAACTCCGAACGATTTCGGCCTAAACCTCTTGGTGCCCTCGGGGGGGATCGGCTAAGAACATTTCTTAATGCCGTCGCATCAAGAAATTTCTCAGCCCTGATTTTGCGACCCATTCTACTGAATGGGCCCCCGCAAAATCTTTCGATTCCTGACGCAAGAGTGCCCCGCACTCTTGCTCCTCGGGCACAGCATCTCGCTGCGCTCCATGCTATGCCCTCGGCAGGAATCGAACCTGCATTTCTTCCTTCGCAGGGAAGTGTCCGATCCATTGAACGACGAGAGCGAAACGGCTAACAGGAGAAATGTAGCATATTTTCCCATTTCTCCACATTTCTCATTTCCATGACATTGCGCATACGGTCGCGATGCTATAATCGCCGCATGTATCGCTCTATGCATCGCGGCTTTGCGGTTCTGCCCGCGCTTGTCTTTGTCGCGCTTCTCAGTGTCGCAGCGATAGGGGTTGAAACCCTCGCGCCTGGCACCGACCCATCATCCCAAACCGCTTCGCTCGGGGGCTCTGCCACAGAAGGAGAAGGGGAGACAGGCGGAGACAAATCAACGACAGCACCCGCCACTCCGCCAGAGACTGAAGCACCTATAAGCTGTGCCGCGGCAAAAGAAAAGGCATTTGATAAACAGGACGACGGCGAGGCAATAAGTATTGCTGATAAAGGAGATATAGGTGCCTTAGATAAATGTCACGGGGCGATTCTTATTAAAGGCAAAAAACCGAGTAAAAATCCAAGTGACTATCAATGCGTAGGAAGGGTGGGTACCGCAAATATCGAACCGGGGAGAGTTACATCTGTGACAAATCCCTCCCGAGTGCCTGATTCAAAAGACGGAGAGTGCGCGATAAGCGTTTGCAAGATGGAGGGTGATAAAAAAGTATGTAAGCCGGCAGAGTTATTCAAAGGCGGGGTTGAGGTTTCAAAACCAACGGCTGCTGATGGTGCTCCCGCGCTTACATCTTCTGGCGGCGTTGCGCCAACCCAACTTTCTGCGGAGCAGGCGCAGGGTATCTACGATGCTTTCGGAGAACAAGCAGCCGCACAGGCTGAGGTGGTGAAAGAGGCTCAGCAAGCTGTTGATGCGGCGGAGAAAGCGGCAAGTGTTCAGGGAACAGCTACGCAAGAGAGAGTATTGGCCGAGGCGAAAGCAAAGTTAGACGCAGAAAAAGCAAAACTTGCGGCGATTGAAGCGCAGAAAAAATTCTTTGCCGACAATGTGAAAGAGCTCAAACCCAAGGTGGACCCCCTTGCCCCACCAGGTCCTCCGGGTCCGCAAGGTCCTCCCGGCCCGCCAGGTCCACAAAGTACATTTCCTCCACCTCCAGGTAGTGGCGCTCCGCCGGGAGGATTTATGGATCAACTCATGAAAGCGCTCGGAGGAGGCGGGAGTGGTGGTGGAGGCGGAGGTAGCGGAGGAGGCGAGCCCGAGACATGCGCGACCGACTCCGCGGCCCTTCAACAGCAACAGCAGAAGTATCAGCAGCAGCGCGAAGAGTATCAGAGCGCACTCGATCAATACAACTACGAACTACGACTCAATGCGGCGTACGGTGATAGAGTCGGGGCCCCTACACGCCCCGAACCTCCGAAGCCTTGTAAGCCGGGGGGTGGGGGAGGCAGTGGCGCTGCCCCAAAAGCAGAGCTCTCCTGTCAGCCCAAAGTGGCGGATGTGGGGATGGCGATCGCTCTCGCGTGGGGATGCTCTATCGGAAAGAGTGTCGGGCAAGGCTTTGATACGGGAGGGGCGCTTTCGGGCTCCACGAGCATCACTCTCCCCACTCCGCCTATCGGCACCAACACCGCTTCGTTTGGGCTCACCTGTGCAAATCTGGGCGTTCTCACCAATGCGCAATGCAGCGTGCAGGTTGCGAAGCCCTTCAGCATCTTCGTAGCAAATCCGAAGACCGTAGCACCAGATGGTGTTTCTGTGCTCGGCTGGCTTACTGGTGGTATGAAATCCTGTGTCGTGTCGAGTCCGGATCAAGTTGATTTCACCGCAAGGAACGCATCGAATATGAGTACGAGCGGAGTCGCATCGACTTCCCCCATTGTCGGAGAGTCTGTTTTTCTTCTTCAATGCGAGACGCTCGGTGGCGGAGTGAGAGAGGCAACGACAACGATTACGATTACGCCCTAGGCGGATAACCCTTTGGCTCACTCCGCTCGCTCAGTGGTGAAAAACGCGGATGGGCGCATTTTTCAGAGTCCAAAGAATTCAAGAATCTTGTGCGCGAACGGTTCTTTCATAGGGACTTCTTGGGTGTGCTCTTGCAAATAGGTACGCACTGCATGCGGATCGATATCTTCAAGGGGGATGATCAGGTTGGGCGACATGAATTTGGTGGTGTCGACGAGGAGGAGTGGATTCGGGCCTTTTTCTTCTTCCACCCAAAAAGAAATTATTTCTTCGTACGCGTGGAGTGTGTCGTCGACGCGGATGCCGCGATCGGAGACTTCGAACTCCGCTCGGTGCGGTGGCGTGTTCGCGAGCATGCCGAGTATTGTTGCCGCGATAACGATGATAATCGCGAAGAAGATGTTGTGAAAAAGAATGCTCGTGAGTGCGGCCGAGACGGCGATGATGCCGAGCGCCCAATACCAATCGCTCCCGCGCGGGATGTGCTCGTGTTCATACGCACTCCACTCCAAGGTCGTTCTCTCTGGGGGCATGATGGGTATTGTATCGCGTTTTTCAGCTCATTCTTACGCGTGCGAAGAGTTTTGTTTGTCGGTGGTACACTGGAAGGGTGGCTGAGCAATACAAAAGGAACCCTAACGTAAACTGTATTGTTTGTAATAGACCCGTATACCGACGACCAATCCTGCTTCAAGCCAGCAAAGGCAGGGCGTTTTGTGGGCTACTATGCTACGGAATTTCACAAAGAATAGAGATGCCCTGTGTGGTTTGCGGCGCTCCTATTGTTGCCAGTAAAAACGCGAAGACCTGTAGCAGGGCATGTGCAAATACACACAGAGCTGGTATAAAGTACAAGATTGGCAGACCTCGAGACAAGGTGGTAAGTGAGCGTGCTTTGAAAATTCGACTGGTCAATCAGCGAGGCACAAAATGTGAACGATGCGGCTATAGTAGAGTTGAAATATTGCACGTACATCACAGAGACAGAAATCGGGACAATAATGCGTTAGAAAACCTGGAGCTAGTTTGTCCGAATTGTCACTACGAGGAGCACTATTTAGAAAAAAGCTGGCTACGTGATATTCTGCGGGCGTAAGGGAGGGATGGCGGAGAGGTCTAACGCGCTTGTCTTGAAAACAAGAGTGTCGCAAGGCACCGTGAGTTCGAATCTCACTCCCTCCGCCATGAGTTTCTATATAGCTATTGTGGGTAGAGGTACTGCACGCGCAGAGGCGCTCGGGTATCGAACCGTAAATATTCCGTTGGATGACACGTCGGTATCGGGGATTTATGCAGCCACGGTGAAGATCGGTGAGGAAGAATATGAAGCAGTTGCGTATGCAGACCAGAAGAGAAAGGTGCTGGAAGCTCACATCCTGGATTTCTCAAAGGATCTGTACGGATGGAGCGTGACGATAGCGTTATTAAAAAAGATTCGAGACGACAAGAGGTTTGCAGACGACAAGAGTTTGCGGAGCGCGATCGCCGGTGATGTCGCAGCGACCCGGGCGTACTTTAAGGAATAGTGTAGAATGTCTACCATCATGTTCTCGCGGCATTCTATTGCTATCTTTGGCCCGGCTTTTGTGTTTCTTGCTGCGGCACTTTGGGCGACCGATGCGCCCTTTCGTTCGTATCTCACGGAAGGCCTCTCATCCAATTTCATCGTTCTTGCAGAACACGGCGTCTCGCTCTTGATTGCAATCCCGATCCTCCTCTTCAATTGGGCCGACGTTCGCAAGCTTTCTCTGCGAGAGTGGGCTGCAGTGCTCGCAATCGCGATCGGAGGATCGGCTCTCGCATCAGTGGCCTTCACCGAGTCTTTTCACTACGTGAATCCATCGGTATCGATTTTGTTACAAAAAGTGCAGCCATTCATTGCGATCACACTTGCGGTTCTTCTTTTGGGAGAAAAACTGCACAAGAATTTTTGGCTGTGGAGCGGAGGGGCACTTGCGGGCGCGTACCTCATCAGCTTTCCCGACCTTGTGCCGCGGCTCTATGCCGGAGAGGAATTCAATCCGAATACCGTGGGAGTGCTTTTGGCGCTTACTGCCGCCGTCTTGTGGGGTGCCTCGACCGTGCTGGGTAAATACGTCCTACGGACAGCGGCATTCCAAACACTTACGTCGCTCAGGTTCATCATCGCATTTATTTTTCTAGCGATTCTAACGACGACGCAACACTCGTTTCCGTCTATCGCATCTGTTACGCAGACCGATTGGCTGTTTATCGTCATCATCGCACTCACCTCCGGTGTGTTTTCACTCTTTTTGTACTATTACGGTTTGCAGTTTACGAATGCGTCGATTGCAACGATTGCCGAGCTTGGGTTCCCGCTCGCGGCTGTTTTCGTGAATGCGTATTTCATAGCGCAGGCTCCGATTCCCGGAGCGTTTCTCGGGCTTGTGACGGGGCAGTGGATCGGCACGGCCCTTCTCCTCCTCGCCATAATCATGTTGAGTCGCGTTAACGAGGAATCAGCGGTTGCAGATGTGCGGTCGTGAAGAAAGCCCGCGCGGTATACTCTAAGTCCAATGGCACGGATAATGGTTTTCGGAACGTTTGATATGATCCACGAAGGGCATGTTGATTTTTTTAGACAGGCGCGGGCACTCTCTCCGGAACCACACCTGATCGTTTCTGTCGCGCGCGACTCCTCTGTCGCGCGCGTGAAGGGGGCGCCTCCGCGGCACGGGGAAGATGAGCGGACTGCGCGAGTCGCGGTACACGAGCTTGTTGATGAAGCGCTTCTGGGCGACGAAACGGGTTATCTCGCGCATATCGTTGCCGTTCGGCCGGATAGTATCGCGCTTGGATACGATCAGAGTGGCGAGTATGTGGAGCATCTGGAGGCAGATTTGCGGCGAGCAGGGCTCGAGACAAAAATCGTCCGGCTTTCAGCATTCAGACCGGAGGTGTATAAAACATCGAAACTTCTATGAAATACCTTGGAATTGATTATGGTACGAAGCGGGTTGGTGTAGCGGTTTCCGATTCAGATGGGAAGATTGCATTTCCACGGACAGTTTTGGCAAACGACGATACATTATTCTCACATCTGAAAGGCATTGCGGCAGATGAGCGTGTTGAGACCATCGTCGTTGGCGACACGCGTGCCTTTGCGGGACTTGAGAATCCGATAACCAAAGGCCTCGAAGCGTTTGTCGGAGAATTGAGAAAGCACACCGGGTTACCGATAATGCTCGGATGGGAGGCGGGAAGTTCGATCGAGGCATCGCGATATGCCGAAAAGGGTAATGAACACGATGATGCAGCTGCGGCTGCAATTATCTTGCAGCGGTATTTAGATATGCGCTCCGATGGTCATTCTCCAGAGCACGAATAATTCTATGGTGAGAATTTTCTCTGCTCGGGCCGCCGCCCTGCGCAGGGCTCTGTCAAACGGCCACACTCCGCTCTTTTTGGGAGATACGCTACAATACAGGGATGAATGAAGAAATTAGTTACGAAGATTTTGCAAAACTCGATATTCGGATCGGGACGGTCATTACTGCAGAAATGGTGCCGGAGACGGACAAGCTCATTAAATGCAGGGTGGATTTTGGTGAGCTTGGCGAGCGTACAATCGTCTCTGGTATCGCCGAATGGAAAAAGCCGGAAGAGTTGGTAGGCAAGCAGCTTCCGTATATTACGAATCTTGCCCCGAGAACCCTTCGAGGAGTCGTAAGCCAGGGAATGTTACTCGCGGCGAGTGATGAGGCAGGTGCCGCTCTTCTTAATCCGGAACGGCCTCTTACATCGGGGACAAAACTGCGCTGATCGCTGATATACTAGACTCTAATGAAGGCGTTTACATCGAGTTCTCGTATTGGGGAGAGTTTGCACACAATGTCGCGCACGCTCGCGCGCTGGTTCCCCACCCCTTCTCTCATTTTTCCCCGTTCGGCGGGGATCGACGTTTCTGATTCGTCTATCAAATGGCTTGTGCTGGGTGAGGAGAGCGGAAGCGGTTATCGCGTGGAGACGTATGGCGAAGAGCTTCTTCCAGAGGGGGTAGTTGTGAATGGGACTATCAAAGATGTCGAAGCATTGGGGCAAATACTCAAGAAAGTCAAGCAACGTCTTCCGGGAATCGACTGCGCACATGTAGCGCTTCCCGAAGAAGCGGCGTACGTCTTTGAGATGCATGTGCCAGAGGGAGTATCGCGCGATGAAGTGCTGCACATGATTGAGTTTGAATTTGAGGGCCGTGTTCCCATTGCCCCGGAAGCAGCCGTGTTCGATTTTGATCGTATCCAGCGCCATAGTGGCGTAGGTGAAGAGATTGGCGTTGTCGTGTTCTCTCGTGAGTTCGCCGAAACATATGTCGCCGCATTTGAAGCTGCCGAAATTACGCTCTTGTCTCTTGAGATTGAGGCGCGCTCTATCGCACGGGCAATCTCCCATGGCACAGAAAATGAACCCATCACGCTGCTCGTTGACTTTGGGCGTGCCCGTACAGGATTTGCCGTCTTGAAACAAGGAATTCCTATTTTTACTTCGACGGTTGAGATCGGGGGTGAAGCAATTAATCGCGCACTGACGGGGAAGTCCTCTCTCTCTGCTTACGAAGCAATGGTATTTAAAAATGAACAAGGGCTTCTCTCTTCCGACAGTACGAAATCCCCCGAACAGGAGTCGATCATGAAGGTCGCGTCTGCATTTGGAGATGAAATCGCACGGCACTATCACTACTGGGACACACGAAGGAATGAGAAAGGTGATCAAATAACACGCGTGGAGCGGATAGTCCTGGTAGGCGGTAGCTCGAATTTGAATGGTCTCACGGAATATATTGCCGGTCGCGTACATGCTCAGACTGTGTATGGCGATGTCTGGCAGAATGTCTGTGATTTTAATGAGTATATTCCGCCCATCGATCGGCGAACGTCTCTCCAGTATGCGACCGCCATCGGCTTGGCGCTTCGATCTCTCCCGCTATGAGCAATTTACTTCCACGCGGGGCCCAAAAAGCGCTATGGAGGATGTATGTAGGTCGGTTTATTCTCGCTGGTTCTCTCGTTGCGATCGTATCTGCACTGCTTGCGGCGTTCGCTCTTCTCCCCATGTACCTTGCACTCCATGTAGGGAACACCGGATCAGCCCTCCCCTCGTCTTCGGGAGAAAAAAGACCTGAAGCACAAAATGAGCGTATTGAGATTGCGCGAGCACAATCACTTATGACGATACTCTCGCCGTTCTTATCCGCGACCTCGACGCTTTCCTCGGCGGTAGAGATAGCGCTTTCTCTTCGGCCGAAAGGCGTCTTTGTCGATCACATTCGATACGTATCTGGAGAAATTATGATAGTTGGTGCAGCGAGTACTCGAGAAGGAGTCAGTGCGTACCGACAGACGCTGCAATCGAATTCGTATTTCAAAACCGTGTCAATTCCTATTGGAGATTTAGCCGGTACGCAAGGCGGGCGGTTCTCGGTCACGCTCACAGGAACATTCTAATCGTATGAAAAAGAAGATCACACGTCTTACTTGGTTTCTTTTTCCGATGGCGCTCCTTGCATGGGCAGCAGTGGGGTTGTTTGCATGGACCATCCAATCGGATGAAGTCGACCGTGCACTCTACGTGCAGGCGACCCAGGAATCCGAGAGCAAAGAGACATCAGCAATACGGCTTCACTCAATTGCGCAAGATACAAGAGAAGAGAGAGCCACGCTCGAGGGTATTTTTCGCATGGATGTTGTGTCAATCGTGAACTTGATTGAGACGACAGGAAAAGCTGCAGGCGTGAAGGTTACCGTCAGTAGTGTGATTCCAGAAAGTGCACCGCCTACGCAAGCCGCGGCAAGTGCAGGGATCGTGGCGACGGGGTTTATCATTGAGGCACAGGGGAAGTTCTCCGCGCTCATGCATGTGCTTCAACTCTTTGAAACTTTTCCTCTTCCTTCGACAGTCGGTAGGCTCGATATGGAATACGTCCCAAACGCTAGCGAGAAGGGCCTCTCGGGGGTTTGGCGTATGAATGCCTACCTTCGTGTCTTAACAACTCCCGATGCCTCATCATGAAGTTCAATCTTACAAAAAGCACAAGAGTGATTGTCGCTGGGCGGCATGAACCAGAGGGCATCCGCACGCTCGCGAGCCTCTATTGGTCTGCGCTTCTCGCAGGTTTCTTTCTCATCGTTATTGCGGTGCTCATTTATGGGGTCTTGGGACTCATGCGGATATTGAATGATTTGAATGGGACGGGCAAAGTGTCTACGCTACCTCAATCCGCGCTTGACCGCGCAGCACTCGACGTGACACTCCGTGGATTTGAGAATCGCCAATCGCAGTTTGATCTTCTGACAACCACGAGAGGGAAAACGATCACGGACCCAAGTAGATGATTACGTTGACCGCCGCGGGTTAGAATACGATGTTATAATCTTTGGGTGGCTTACAAGAATAGAGAAGATTTGTACGCAGCACAGAAGAGACATCGGATACGCATTCGGGAGGAACTCCTCTTTTATTTGAGCGCCAAACAGTGCGTTGATTGTGGTGAAAAAGACCCTATTGTTTTGGAATTTGACCATCGCGATTCTAAAAAGAAATTCAAAAATGTCGCGAGAATGTTGTCCGGGCATTGGTCGTGGAAGTCAGTTCTTGGCGAGATAGAAAAATGTGAGATAAGATGTGCAAATTGCCACAGGAGGAAAACCTATGTGCAATTTGATTCTTGGGGGAGGGGTAAAGTGCCCTCGTAGTTTAATGGATAAAACTCCGGACTTCTAAGCCGGCTATGGAGGTTCGATTCCTCCCGAGGGCAAACGGATGAAAACGCAAACCACCTCGTGTTTTATACTCGTTTGCCTGCAGGAACCACATCGCATCAGCAGATGCAACAGTAAAGTGTCCTGCCCCGCGCGTGGAAAAGTCTGAGATTCCGAGGTAGCATGAGAGCATCGCGCGCTTAGCTCAGTTGGTTAGAGCATCTCATTTACACTGAGAGGGTCGGGGGTTCGAATCCCTCAGCGCGCACAAAAAAGTTGTTTTTCATAGGCACCGATGGTATAGTGCCGCAACATGAAAAACGCAGTCAAAACGTCATCTGTAGACATGGATGCGCGAAAAAATTTCGATCTACGGCCGGGCGACACTATCCGTGTATGGCAAAAAATCGAAGAGAAGGGGAAGGTTCGGCTTCAGGCATTTGAAGGTTTGGTCCTCGCACGCAAACACGGCACGGAGGCGGGGGGTACTTTCACGGTTCGTCGCGTTGCAAGTGGCGTTGGCGTGGAGAAAATATTTCCTCTCTATTCTCCCATGATCGACAAAATAGAAATCGTAAAACGCTCGCGTGTTCGCAGAGCGAAGCTCTACTTCATTCGTGAGAAAGTTGCCCGCGAAGCGCGTCGGCAGTTGCGCCGATCACGCATGATGGTGAATGCGTCGGGAGTGACCAAGCTTGTTGCAAAAGAGGAAGAGTCTGCCGCGACAGAAGAGGTTTCTGTCGCCGAGGAAACCAAGTAGGGTTTGAAGAAAATCCAAATGTTGGCTATAGTGGGCGAGCAGCAGAATATGCCCGGGTGTTGAAATTGGTAGACATTTATCCTTGAGGTGGATAAGCCCGTAAGGGCGTGCAGGTTCGAGTCCTGTCCCGGGCACATGGCGCTTTTTACAGGTAAAGGAGATGGAGGGAGCACGAAGCTTTTTGATTCGGGTCCGGGCCAACGCGCATCTAAGGCGAGCCCTATTTTTGAATGTCTCGGAATGCTCGATGAGCTCAATACACTCGTCGGATGGTGCAAAGTAGAATGCCCGGATGAATTTGTGACGCAGGAGAGGAAAGTGAAGATTTTCTTGCACGATGTACAAGATCACCTTTTTACGCTCCAGGCTGAGGTCGCGGGAGCTCCAAAATCAATACCGCTCTCAAGCGTCGAGGCGCTCGGTGTTCTCATCAATCGCATTGAATCCGAGATGCCGCCGATAAAGACATTCCTCGTGCCGGGCGGCACCGAACTTTCCTCAAGGCTTGATATCACACGCGCTGTTGCGCGGAGAGCAGAACGTCGTCTCGTTACGTTGCACGAAGCAGGGGAGCGCGCGGTGAGTGATTCGAGCCGCGCATATGCGAACCGGCTGTCCTCGCTCTTGTATGCACTTACGCGCCTTGCCAATCACCATGCGGGCATAAAAGAAAATCCGCCCCAGTACCGCGACCCTGCATGATTCGACGATACCTTCCTAAAAGTGTGGATGAGTTGGCGAGCTGGTATATGCGCTATATCTCCCCCTTCGCGCTCGTCGCGGGGTTTGTGTTGGACAACCTCATTCTATTGCGCCGTGTTGATCTGTGGTCGAGTCACGTGCTCCTCTTTTCATATCTCGCAATCGCAGCGGGCTGTATCATCGCCATCAATTTGATTACGAGCGGACGATTGCAACAGCCGTGGCTCCTAAAAGCGACCCCTCTCATCCCCGTTGTGGCACAGTTTGCGTTTGGCGGTCTCTTCAGCGGGTACCTCTCGCTCTATAGTCGAAGCGCCGCGTTTTCGGTGAGTTGGATCTTTGTGATCCTTGTGGCGGCGCTCCTCCTGGGAAATGAGCGTTTCGTGCGTTTGTATATGAAATTTGCATTTCAGATCTCGATATTTTTTACCGTCCTCTTCTCATTCCTTATCTTTTTCTTACCAATCGTCTTCCGTCAAATCGGCCCCTACATGTTTTTGGCGAGTGGCCTCGCGAGCCTTGCGTTGATCGCGCTCTTCCTCTCGTTTTTGTACCGGCTTGTTCCCGAAGTCGTGCTCCAAGAGCGTACGCGGGTTGCGCGCTCAATCGCAGCCATCTTTGTGGTATTTAATATTCTATATTTCACCAACGCGATCCCGCCGCTACCACTCGCTCTCAAAGACGCTGGTGTGTATCACGGTGTCACGCGCCTCCCAAACGGCAGCTACCAACTCTTGGCAGAGCCCGTGCCATGGTATGAGGCATACCTGCGGTACAACACCGCCTTTCATCGTGCTTCGGGAAGTACGGCATACGCATATAGCGCGATCTTTGCGCCGTCGGGCTTGTCCACCATCATTCTGCATGAATGGCAGCGTTATGATGCGGAGGCGGGATGGGTAACGACAGACACGTTGCGATTTCCGATTCTGGGCGGACGCGACGGCGGGTATCGCGGGTATTCGATCAAGACGGGCATAACGCCGGGGAAGTGGCGCGTAAACGTCATCACGCAGTACGGCCAGCTCATCGGGCGGATTTCTTTCAAGGCTGTCGACGATCCTTCAGCGGATCAGCTTGAGGAGATAATGCGCTAGATTCCATCGGGTTTCTCGCAGGTTCTTAATTCCACAATCCTTAGCGTCAACCTTTCCTGCTATAATCAACTCATGGCACGGAAGAGAAGCCGAGTCGCGGTTGTATGTAAAAAATGTGACAGTATATTCACTGTCAAACCATCGCACCTGTCTTATGGGCACGGAAAATATTGTTCCGCAAAATGTCAGCATGAGGCAGCGCGGACGGGGAAGTGGCTTATATGCGAAGGGTGCGGAAAAGATGTGTACCGCACGCCAAAGTACATCAACGCTTCAAAGAGCAAGAAATACTTTTGTGACAAGTCTTGTCAAGCGATTTGGCGAAACAAAGAGTTTAGCGGGGCACGACATGCAAATTGGCAGCATGGTGGGGGATCGTATAGAAGTATTATGAAGCGAGCGGGAAGAGAGGCCGTGTGCGAATTATGCGAGACGAAGGACGAGCGCGTTATTGAGGTCCATCACAAAGACAAGGATCGAAGAAATAACGCATTGAGTAATCTCGCGTGGCTCTGTCGGAATTGTCACTACATCGTGCATCATTATGACGATGGACGTGCTCAAGGTTTAATTATATAGTCGCAGAATGGTGGTTGTAGCTCAGCTGGTAGAGCTCCGGTTTGTGGTACCGGCGGTCGTGGGTTCGAGCCCCATCAACCACCCCAGACGGTATCTAATATAACCGAGTCCGGTTGATTGGATACCATCACAGGAATCTCGGCATTATGTCGCGATTTTTGTGTTTTAGGGGCAACTAAGGGTTTTGATTTTCCAGCCACCACCGGACTGAATTCTACCGCCATATCTGTAACGATCCGTGGTTTTAGGCATTCTTTGTATTTCTCGGTGAAGATCATGCCCTCGGCTTGCATCAAGGCTCGTATAATCGGGCTTGGTATGACTGTCACCACTTTCTTATCCGTTACCTCAAACCGTTCCCAGTAGAGGCCAAGGAATAGTCGCCGCTGTGGCTTCCCATTCTGTGGGGATATGCATTTGTCGCGATGCGTCGTAGTATTGTGATTCTTGATCAGTATCTGGAATAATCATGAACATCTCGCTCATTATTCCCGCCTACAACGAAGAGGCTTTTATTGGCGGATGTATCGATGCCGCAATTAGGCATGCAGGAGGACGTTTCAAAGAAATCATCGTTGTAGACAACGCGTCTACCGACAACACCGCTACGATCGCACGCAGCTTTCCCGGGGTGATAGTCATTCGCGAAGATCGCAAAGGGACTGGCCATGCGCGACAGACGGGGGCAGAGGCGGCGACGGGAGAGATCCTTGCATATGTAGATGCAGACACGCACATACCGAGGGGGTGGACGGAATATATAGAGCGCACGTTCAAAAGTGATCCCAAGGTTGTCTTCCTCAGCGGTGCGTATAAATATCATCGAAAAGAGAGTCTCCGCTATCCGTCATGGCTGCTCGATGCCATCTGGTGGTTCACCCCACCTGTGTACTGGATCGTTGGATACATCGGTAATGCGGGCAATTGCGCGATGCGTGCCGACGCGCTCAAAAAAATCGGCGGCCATGATCGCTCCCTTGCATTCTATGGCGACGATACTGATCTTGCGCGCCGTTTTCATGGGATCGGAAAAACATTGTGGCGGATGGATTTCAACAACTACTCATCGTCACGACGATTCGACCAAGAGGGCATCGGGCAGATGTGCCTCAAGTACATGATCAACTATTGGTGGCCCGTGCTTTTCAAGCGCCCATACTCTATCGGCCACCACGATATCAAGAAATCGCGGATTGATTCCTGAGAGCTTACTTCCACAAGAAAAACCAGGACAAAAGTGCGACAACGATGCCAGCGACGTATCCCGCAGGGATTATCTTGCTCCCGCCGATCTTGACCCACGGGTAATAATCTGAGAACGGTGTGTACAGTTCCCTGAATTTCACCACGGGGTTTACGAGATACCACGTAAGATCTTCCAAAATTATACCTGTTGCATACGCACTTACGATGACTCCAAAGAGTCTCGGGTTCCACCCTGTGAAAATAAAAGGAATCGCGAGGAGGAGAGGGTACATGACCCAAAAAAGATAGAAGTGATATCCAGTGAGAAAGAACGAGCCGATATGGATCTTCCAACCAACCTTACCTTTGTCCCATGCATTTCTCCTCTCCACGTACGCCTCCCAAAACCCTGAAGCAATGAGGGCTCCCCAGATGCACGCAAAGACAAGAATAATTTGTTGGATGTCGAGCATCATTGGATTGTACTACCAATTCGAATGGGCTATCCAGCGACTAATCCGCTTCATTCCAAAATATGCCCCGATTATGATGGCTATGCCGAATGCGATTTGTAGTTCACGCGGGACGAATTCGAATAGGTTGCCGAAATAGTATCCGATGAGTACGAGGAAATATATCCAAAGAAATCCTGCACTGATGTTGATCAGCATGTAGCGCCAGAGAGACATGCGGATCATGCCGGCGGTTATGAGCGTTGCTATCATGAGGCCAAAACCCATTGTGAGTTTGGACGCGAGTAAAACGAGGTTTTGGTGCTTCTTGAAACGTCGCTCGAGTTTTTCGAGGACCTCGGGCGTTGCTTCAACCAGATATCCCCAGCGGACAACGAGCGGGCGAGCCGCAAAATATCCTACCGAATACCACACGAGATCCGAGAGTATATCTCCTCCGATAACCGCGAGGTACATCGGCCAGAAATCAACCTTGCCGAGATGCCACAGCACGCCACCACCCATCATGACTACCGAACCTTCGAGAAACGATCCGATGAATAGGAGAAAATATTTTGACCCCTCGAGAAATGCGAGAATCTGAGAGAAATCCATTTGCGAAGTATACTATTTTAATACTCGCCTCTATCGGTAGCGGAGGATCTCTGTTGATCCGATCTGTAAGATATGCAACAGGTCCACGTCTCAATCTCGCGAAGGGTGTATACTTTAATAATAATTAACTTAAGAAGTAACCACTATGGATGGACAAACTGCAGACAAAATTATCAATGCAACCCACTGGCCGCGCACGATGGGCGCGGCCGCCCTTGGATTTTTGGCACTTTTTCTCCTCATTGCATCCGTGGGCGAGCTCAAAGGTCTTCGTTTCATCGGGAGTGGCGTAGCGGCTACCAACAGCATCAGTGTCTCGGGTGACGGCGAAGTATTTGCGGTACCTGATACAGCGACTTTCTCGGTCACGATCCAGGAGGAGGCGAAGGAGGTGAAGGATGCACAAGATGTCGCAACCAAGAAAGGCAACGATATTATCGCGTATTTGAAGAAAGAGGGGATCGATGAGAAGGACATTCAGACGACGGATTACAGTGTCTACCCGCAATACGACTACATCAATGCGGCATGTTCGGGAGGTTACTGTCCGCCTGGTAAACAAACGCTTCGCGGATTCCAAGTCTCTCAGACGCTCACGGTCAAAGTCCGCGACACGAAAAAGGCGGGGGACTTGCTTAGTGGTGTCGGCTCCCGCGGTGCCTCTTCGGTCTCTGGTCTTTCATTCACTATTGACGATCAAGATGCGCTTGAGGCAGAGGCGCGCGACAAGGCAATTGCAAAAGCGAAGGCAAAGGCCGAGGTACTTGCGGAATCGCTCGGTGTGCGAATCGTGCGTGTCGTCGGTTTCAGTGAGAACGGCAGCTATCCAATGCCGTACGCCTACGGACGCGGTGGCGGCGACGTGATGATGGCGATGGAATCCAAGGCTGCTGCTCCGGAAATACCGGTCGGTCAGAACAAGATTATCTCAAACGTAACTGTAACGTACGAAATCCGCTAGAGAAGAGTGCAGCCCGCCAGCCAAGGGCTGGCGGGCTGCACGCCTTGACTTTCGTATTAGAAAAAGTAGTATGTTTTAAACGCCGCGAGGCGTTTTTAAAATGGCAAAATTGGAGTTTTTCCTATAAGCTAGAACCTAGCCCCTACAACCTAATTCTTATGTCATTCATCCAATATCTCAAAGACACCCAGGGCGAGCTGCGACATGTGGCGTGGCCAACTCGATTGCAGACCATCGTATACACGATTTTGGTTGCGTTTCTCTCCATTGCCGTCGCGTTGTATCTTGGTCTGTTCGACTACATTTTCACCGGCGGCCTCGCGCGCCTCTTAGATGTGTTGCCAGCCAGTCCCGTGATATCGCAGGAAATCGCATCGACTACGGAGTCGCTGATTCTCGATTCGGTGAGCACGTCTAGCGGCTCTGGCTCGGAGGATATTCCACAGCTGCAATAACATGAAACAGACACACGGAGAAGCGCGAGAGTGGTATGCAGTGCACACGTACTCAGGGTATGAGGACGCTGTGGCGCGCAATCTCAAGCAGCGCGTGGAATCGTTTGGCATGACCGAGAAGATTTTTAATGTCATCGTGCCGACGGAAAATAAGATAAAGATCAAGAATGGTCGCCGTACGGAGGTGAGAGAGAAGGTTTTTCCGGGCTACGTCTTGGTGGATATGATTGCTGATGACGATGCGTGGAGTGTTGTGCGCAATACGCCGCAAGTTACCGGGTTTGTCGGTACAGCGAATCAGGCGGTGCCGCTTGAGCCGCAGGAAGTCGAAAAAATCCTGAAGCGTGCGGGTGGTGGCACCGTCCGACACGCAATCGACCTTTCTGAGGGCGATGCGGTCATCATTGTAGACGGTCCGTTCAAAGATCTCGAAGGTAAGGTGGGCGAGATTGACGAAGAGCGAGGAAAGGTTAAAGTGCTTGTTCCGATGTTTGGTCGCGAGACCCCGGTGGAGCTTGAGGCCGACCAGGTGCAGCGAGTGTAAGATAAAATTATGGCAAAAGAAATAACCAAGATAATTAAACTCCAGATTGAGGCGGGGAAAGCTACGCCCGCGCCTCCGGTCGGCACCGCACTAGGTCCTGCCGGCGTGAATATCGGCGAGTTCGTCAACCAATTCAATACATTGACTCGTCCGATGGCGGGCTCGATCGTTCCTGTACTCCTTACGGTCTACAAGGACCGCACCTTCACCTTCATCGTGAAGAAGCCACCAGCCTCGCGTCTTATTTTGAAATCTATGGGCATGGAGAAGGGTTCTGACAAAGCGCAAAACAAAGTAGGTAAGCTTACCAAGCAGCAGCTCACCGATATTGCGACAGAAAAGATGGAGGATATGAATGCAAATGACATAGAGCAGGCACGGAAAATCATCGCGGGCACCGCCCGAAGTATGGGTATTGACTCGGAGTAGTCTTTGTAGTACACTCTCCTCCTGGTCTTTATAAACCCCATAGGGGGAAACAGGAGGAAGGGAATGCATCAGCTACAAAGAACCTCCATGCTCGCTGGCATGGGGGAGGTGGGGTGCTCACGGCAAGTTCATGGCCGGGGGGGCCTTCTCGTTGTGGGAGGGGGCGATATCAATCCGAGACGCCCGCGCCTGGTAGTCTCGGGGAAGAACATTCACCGAGCCATCGCGCTGCTCGATGACTGGGTCAGTCTCTCGGTCAAGTTCGGGGACTGCGACCCCGAGAGACTGTGCATGTTGAACGACATGCATCAACGTCGAGCACTTCAATTCGATGAGTTCAGTGCCTGGCATGTGCACAGGGTGCTCACCAACCCCAAGAGGGTTGGGTGGGAGGACCATCCTGAGAGGTCGTTCTCGACCTTGATTCTCCCGGAATTCAAGACTTCCGGTAGTTTCAGCAGGTTTGTATTCGGCCTCGCGCCGTATTTGGAGGAGGTGTGGGTCTGGTGATTCACTCCTCTGTGCTATCGAGCCGGTCCCCTGGGGCCGGCTCTTCTTTTTTGTGTTTTTCATGCTGCCGTCTGAGTCCAGGAGTGTCTTGCTTGATCAGGTATGCAGACTGCGAGGTTTCGTTTCGATGTTAGAATCGCAACATGAGGGGTTTTGGCCAGTTGAAAGAAATAATCGCTCATGCCGCGAAAGATGCTGGTATTTCGTTTAGTGTGGGTGAAATCTCTCTCGAACATCCAGCGGAATTGAAAAACGGAGATTATTCCTCTGGTGTCGCACTTCAATATGCCAAACAAGCGGGGATTGCGCCGCGCGTGCTTGCGGAAAAGATTGTCGCTGCCCTCGGAGAAATTCCTGGTGTGGCGAAAATAGAAGTCGCCGGCGCAGGGTTCATTAATTTTTATCTTGCACCGTCGGAACTATTTGGTGCCATAGAAGAAGCTCGCATAGAAGATATGTGGGGCAGCAATACCTCGCGGGCTGGGCAGACCATCATGGTCGAATACACCGACCCGAATCCATTCAAAGAATTCCACATCGGCCACTTGATGAGCAATGCGATAGGTGAATCCATCGCTCGGCTTTTGCAATTTTCCGGTGCTGATGTGAAGCGGGCGAACTATCAAGGCGATGTCGGGCCGCATGTGGCAAAAGCGATTTGGGGAAAGATGAAATTTCAAGAAAAATCGTGGGGTGAAGCATATGCGGCAGGCGCTGCTGCGTACGAGGAACATAAAGAAGAAATCGACGCGATAAATAGAAAGGTATACGAAAAGAGCGACTCTGCTATCAATGCGCTCTATGATGTCGGTCGCAAAGAATCACTCGAGCATTTCGAGAAGCTCTACACGGTTCTTGGTACGAAGTTTGATCATTATTTCTTTGAGAGCGAGACAGCTCCGCGTGGCGTGAAGTTAGTTGAGAAAAATCCGGAGGTGTTTGAAAAGAGTGACGGAGCGATTGTATACAAAGGCGAGAAAGTCGGACTCCATACGCGCGTCTTTATTACCTCAAAAGGGCTACCGACGTATGAGACCAAAGAGCTCGGGCTTGCCGTACTAAAGACGGAGACATGGCAGTTTGACCAATCGATTACGGTGACTGCACACGAGCAAGCGGATTACTTCGCGGTCGTTCTTGCTGCGATGAAAGAGGTTATGCCGGAGATAGCGGCGAAAATTAGACATGTTTCTCACGGCATGATGCGCTTTGCGGAGGGAAAAATGTCGTCGCGCACAGGTAATGTGATCACCGGCGAGTCGCTCCTTGCGGATCTTACAGAAGCAGCCAACGTGCGCGCGGCGGAGAGCAGAGCAGAGGATAAGGATGTGCTCGCCCAGCAAGTCGCAGTAGCCGCGATTAAATACCAAATACTCAAACAAGTGTCGGGCAAGGATATTATTTTCGACCGCGATCGAGCGCTCTCGCTCGAGGGAGATTCCGGGCCGTATTTGCAATATGCGTATGCGCGTACGAATGCGATTGCCGAGAAGGCAAAAGAGCAAAATGTCGTTGCGAAAATTGAGGTGAACGCAGATCCCGACGAATTAGTACGACTCCTTCATCGTTTCCCCGAAATTGTCGAATACGCAACTTCACTTTACGAACCGCATATCGTCGCGAACTATTTGCTCGATGTCGCCTCACGATTCAATAGTTGGTACGCACAGGTGCATATTCTCGATGGCACGCCCGAGGCCGCGCACAAAGTTGCGGTTGTAGATGCGGTGCGCCGCACGCTCAAAAATGGACTTTGGATTTTAGGTATTCCGGCACCGTCGGCAATGTAGAATGGCTTGATGACCCAGGATGAGGCGCTCGCGATTCTGAAGACCGGTCTCAATGTATTCCTCACCGGCGAGCCGGGGAGTGGGAAAACCCACACGATCAATCGTTACATTGCATGGTTGCGTGAGCGCGGAGTAGAGCCGGCAGTCACTGCCTCAACGGGCATTGCTGCGACGCACATCAACGGCATGACCATCCATTCGTGGAGTGGCATCGGTATCAAGCGCGATGTATCGGATTACGACATCGAAATGATCCAGAGTCGCGAGAAAACGGCGCGGCGTATCGTGGACACACAAGTCCTCATCATCGACGAAATATCGATGCTCGACGCGGCAACACTCGAGAGCGTGGATCGTGTCTTGCGGACACTCCGACGGAAGCCCCTCATGCCCGAAGAGCCGTTTGGTGGTTTGCAAATCATCTTTGTCGGAGATTTTTTCCAGCTGCCGCCGGTTTCTCGGGAGAAAGTAGCAGTGTTCGCATTTGAATCATCGGCATGGAAAGAGGCAAATCCGGTCATTTGCTATCTCTCCGAGCAGCATCGGCAGGAGGATGGAGATTTTCTCGACCTACTCTCCGCGATGCGTCGCGGCATGTTTGCCGCTGCGCATCGTGCGCGGCTTACCGCGCGCGTCGGTATCGTATCCAAAAAGACGGTCGCGACGCGGCTCTACACGCACAATGAAAATGTCGATCGTATCAACGCGGAATCGTTGCGACAGATTAAAGGGGCGAGTCGAGCCTTTCAAATGAGTACGCGCGGTCCGCGCCCACTCGTTGAATCACTCAAGGCCCAGTGCCTCTCCCCGGAAACACTCGAACTAAAAGAAGGTGCGTCGGTCATGTTTACCCGCAACAATTTCGAAGCGGGATATGTGAACGGCACGCTCGGGGTAGTAACTGAATTTTCGGCGCTTGGAGCTCCCATCGTGAAGACGCGCTCTGGCGCGATGATTACCGCAGAACTTGCCGAATGGGCTATTCAAGACGGCAGCAGGATACTCGCAAAAATAACGCAAGTCCCGCTCCGACTTGCGTGGGCCATCACTGTGCACAAAAGCCAGGGTATGTCGCTCGATGCCGCCATCATCGACCTATCGCAGGCATTCGAATTCGGCCAAGGATACGTCGCTATTTCGCGCGTCCGTACCTTGAGCGGGCTTTTCCTCGAAGGGTTCAACGAACGCGCACTCGAGCTGCATCCGAAAGTTGCGGCGGCGGACCGGCACTTTCGCGGATATTCGGATGCCGTGCGGAAGAAATTTGCGGCGTTCCCGGAGAACGAGAAGGCGAAGCTGGAAAAGAATTTTCTCCGCGCTATTGGCGCGAAAGAGCCAAGCGCAGTGAAGACAGCAAAGTCCACAAAGAACAGCCTTAAGGCTCTCCGAGAAAAATACCCCAACGCCGGCAAGTCATGGAGCAAGGAAGACGATGTGCTCCTCACCAAAATGTTCAACGAGAAAAAACCGGATTCAGAAATCGCCGCACATTTTGGCCGTAAAGCGAGCGCTATTACGGCGCGCCTTGCGCACCTTGAGCTCATTCCGAATTTTTGGAAGTCCAGAGAATAGTATGCGAATTCGATTTACCAATCATGCACAGGTCGGAATGCTGGAACGAAGCATATCCGCAGCACGTGTCGCAGACACGATACGAAATCCCGACTCTCGTTTTCCGGCTCGCGACGGGGCAACTGCATGCGTAAAATCGTTTGCCGCGAAGAAGCTCAAAGTAATTTTCCGCCAGCACGGAAAAGCCGAATATGTTATAATCACCGCGTACTACCTATGAAAGCCACCTATGACAAAGAAGCCGATGCGATGAATATTCGCGTCAAAAGCGGGAAAGTCCACAAGACGCTTGAAATAAGCGACTCGATTCTTGTTGATGTGGACAAAAAGGGCCGCGCGCTCGGTATCGAAATCCTTTTTCTTTCCTCTCGAATGCCGCGCAAGAGCATCACCAAAACCATCCGCATGGGCATCCCCGTTTCTACAGTCACCGCCTAGCGCCTCACCACCTCCGCGCCGGAGATGCTACTAATCGCGAAAGCGAT
The DNA here is from genome assembly GCA_964350885.1 of uncultured Candidatus Saccharibacteria bacterium. GTDB lineage: Bacteria > Patescibacteriota > Minisyncoccia > Phycocordibacterales > UBA2100 > UBA10103. The sequence continues at coordinate 32,904 of CAYGKV010000002.1, read as the reverse complement.
TGTTTTGGGGTACGATAGTGCAAATGGCTGAAAATCAACAGAAATCTGAAGTCGCCAAGCGCGAAGAGGAGACGCTCACGTTTTGGAACGAGCGCGATATTTTCAAGAAATCGGTTGATAAAGCGGCCCCTAAGGGCGAGTATGTTTTCTACGATGGACCGCCATTCGCTACAGGTCTCCCGCACTACGGCCATATCGTCGCTTCCGTCATCAAGGATGTCGTGCCGCGGTACTGGACGATGCGGGGCTACCATGTGCCGCGCGTGTGGGGGTGGGATTGTCACGGGTTGCCGATAGAAAATATTGTGGAAAAAGAGCTCGGTTTCAAACACAAGAAAGACATCAAGGAATTCGGGGTCGCCAAATTCAATGAAGCATGCCGCGAGCGCGTACTTACCTATGCGAACGAGTGGGAAAAAATAATCCCGCGTATCGGTCGCTGGGCCGATATGGAGCACGCCTACCGCACGATGGACAAACCATTTATGGAGTCCGTGTGGTGGGTATTCAAGCAAATCTATGACAAGGGACTAGTGTACGAAGGTTATCGCTCGATGCACATTTGTCCGCGCTGCGAGACCACGCTCTCTCAGCAAGAAGTGTCGGAAGGATACAAGGATGTGAAAGATATTTCGGTGACGGTGAAGTTTAAGGTTAAGAACCCGGAAAAAATTAGATTAAATGGCGACGTGTATCTACTTGCATGGACGACGACCCCATGGACTTTGCCTGGGAACGTTGCTCTTGCGGTGGGGAAGGACATTGAGTACGTAGTGTTCGAACAAGACGGATCATCATTTATTCGAGCCAAGAAAGAAGGCGATAGCCAGAAAACGTCTAAAGGCAGCGAGCTTGTTGGTCTCGAATACGAGCCACCATTTGATTACTACATCAACGACAAGACGCTCAAGAATCGCGAGAATGGGTGGAAAGTGTATGCAGCGGATTTTGTGACGGCAGAAAGTGGAACTGGCATCGCACACGAAGCTCCTGCATTCGGCGCAGATGACTGGGATCTTTTAAAGAAAGTGAATCTGCCGTTCGTGCAGCATGTGAATTACGACGGCACCATGAAGCCGGAAGTAGTGGATTTTGCCGGGCTCGAGGTGAAGCCTCGTTCGGATGATGACAAAACGCGACTCGGTACAGACATCGCAGTTCTGAAGTATTTGCAAGAACATGGACTATTTTTCTCGAAAGAAAATATCACGCACTCATACCCACACTGTTGGCGCTGTGACACGCCGCTCCTGAATTACGCGACGAGCTCGTGGTTTGTTTCTGTCACAAAAATAAAAGACAATTTGTTACAGAATGCCAAGAAAGTGAATTGGTCTCCCGAACACATTAAAGATGGGAGATTTGGAAAGTGGCTCGAAGGTGCGCGTGATTGGTCCATTTCTCGTCAGCGATTCTGGGCGAGCGTAATTCCGCTATGGCGTTGTGAAGCGTGTAAAAAACAGAGGGTATTTGGAAGTGCGGCGGATCTTGAAGTCGCAAGTGGCAAGAAGATAGACGACCTCCACAAACACATTGTCGATGAAATTACGGTGCCTTGCCCTGAGTTTGTCGAAGGGCGTGCATGTGGCGCTACGATGCGGCGCATTCCCGATGTGCTGGACACGTGGTTTGATTCTGGCTCGATGCCATACGGAGAGCGACACTATCCATTTGAGAATAAGGAGCAATTTGATGACTCATTTCCTGCGCAATTTATCGCCGAAGGGCTCGACCAGACCCGCGCGTGGTTCTACTACCTCCACGTGTTGGGCGGCGCGCTCTTCAGTAAAAATGCGTTCCAGAGTGTCATCGTAAACGGCATCGTTCTCGCAGAAGATGGAAAAAAAATGTCTAAGAAGCTTCAGAATTATCCCGATCCGATGGAAATTGTCGAGAAATACGGGGCTGATGCTCTTCGTCTGTATCTGCTTTCTTCGCCGGTCATGCAGGCGGAGAATCTCAGTTTTTCAGAAAGTGGAGTGGACGAAATAGTCAAAAAGAACATCGGGCGCCTCAGCAATGTTCTCGCGTTTTATAAATTGTACGAGGATGGTACCGTGCGCGATCACACGAGCGCCAACGTCCTCGATCGGTGGGTAATTACACGGCTCGACGAGCTCATCATCGAAACGACTCGAGGGTATGAAGCGTACCAGCTTGATTCAGCGGTGCGCTCACTGCCGAGATTCATCGATGATCTATCGGTATGGTATGTGCGAAGAAGCCGCGATCGTTTCAAAGAGGAGGGCGAAGACAAGCGTCAGGCACTGGCGACTCTGCGCTACGTGCTCCATCGTCTATCGCTCGCGATGGCTCCCGCGATGCCGTTTTTTGCCGAGCATCTTTTCCAGTCGGTGAAAGAAGGGGAAGACGAAGAGAGTGTACACCTCGCCGCATGGCCGGAGGTCTCGGTACAGACAGGATTCTTTATGCGATTTTTTGGCTGGGGAAATAAGGATAAAGAAATTCTTGAGGCAATGGAAGCTGCTCGGGCGATAGTGACCAAGGCGCTTGAAGCGCGCGATGCGGCTAAGATAAAAGTACGCCAACCGCTGGCGCGGCTCTCTATCCCGCAAGGCTCAAGGCTCGTCGAAGCATATCTCTCTATCATCGCGGAAGAGGTGAATGTGAAAAAGGTCGACAAGGTGGGCAAAGTGCTTGCGCTCGACACAAACATAACGAACGAATTGCGCGAAGAAGGGTTTGTGCGGGATTCAATCCGTAAAATACAAGCATTCCGGAAAATGCAAAATCTAAAACCAGGCGAATCGGCGACGTATCATATGATCGCATCGGCGGAGAATCGGATTGTTATTGAAAAGTATCGAGCGCAGATACAAAAAGCGACTCATACGACGATCGTGTTTGATTGAGGTATGTACCAAAAATATCAAACCGACGCGCTCGTACTTGGAAGTCGCGAGAGTGGAGAGAATGATCGTGTGTTTGTACTCTTCACCCACGAATTCGGGCTTGTGCGAGCACGCGCCTCGGCGGTACGTAAAGAAACATCACGAATGCGCTACGCGCTGCAAAATTACGCACGCGCGAACGTGGCGTTGGTGCGGGGGAGGCGCGGGTGGCGACTCGCGGGAGCCTCTGCGATCAAAAATGCGCACGGCGATACACGTGGACTGCAAACGTTCGCGCGAATCTCCGAACTGGTTGCGCGCCTCGTCCACGGGGAAGAATCAAATGAGTATTTGTTTGCGGCATTAGCCGAAGCGCACGAAGCTCTCATGTCGGCCCAAGACCTGGACCCAAGGCCCACCAGCCTCGGGTTGGGACCAGCCTCGGGCTGGCGGGGTCATTCTGATATAACTGGAGTGATTGAAATAGTGTGCGTTGCTCGCGTTCTTTACGCGCTTGGGTACATTTCCACCGAGGCGCTCTCGAGTGCGCTCTTCACTCACACGGCCTACACAGGAGAATCCTTGCTCGAGGCCGAGACGATGAAGGATCGGTTGCTTTCGTCTATCAACAAAGCAATTGCGGAGACACATCTCTAGCCAAAGGGCGCAGGAGGGTATACGCTCAAAGGATATGGTAACGGTAGAGAGATTAACGGAATCTTCAGAGGAAGCGATCCGAGACATAAACCTCCTGTTGCCCCAGTTGCGTCAAGATGTCCACGAGCACAAGGGATCGCTCGCCGATTTACAGCGTATCGTCGAGGATAAGGACGTTGCTTTGGTCGTTGCGTATGACGAAGGTCATATCGTCGGCATGGCGACACTCTATATGATCACAAAATTCGGCAAACGCACCGGGTTTGTCGAGGATGTCGTCGTCGATGCCTCGCAGCGTGGCAAAGGTCTGGGAAAAAAAATCTTGCAGCACCTCATCGACTTTGCGCGTGCAGAGAGGGTGAAGACACTCCATCTCACCAGCCGCCCAGACAGAATCGAAGGTAATAAGCTCTACCAGAAATTAGGATTTGAGATCAAAGAAACAAACCCATATCGTTTGAAGCTCTAGCATTCAGAGAGTCTCTATCGTGATATCATTTATTAATGCCGCCGCAGGAACCTTCCGAGCATGATAAGGAAAAAGTCGAACGTCTGCGCCGCGCGATGTATTCGCGCTCGCTCTCAAGCAAGTTGAAAGAGCGAGAGCGTCGCCCGTTGGGGCAGGTCGACGAGATCGTGAGTGAGGATTTTTCCGAACATCAAGAGCATGTTCCTGGCGTCGTGGTAGCTCCGAGAGCGATCGGTTTCGCGCGCACAGCGCTGTGGTGGCTTCTAGGAGCGGCCATCCTCTTTTTTATTGCCGCCATGTCGTTTTTCTCCTACTACTTCCTCTTTGGTGAGGGGAGCGCCGCCTCTTCGGGGAATATCAATATTTCTGTCTCAGGTCCGCCGCAAATCGAAGGGGGCGCACGGACAGAATTTCAAATTGTTGTCAAAAATAGAAACAAGGTCGCTCTTCAGCTTGCCGATCTTATTGTCACGTATCCTGCGGGCACGCGCTCGCCGACAGACTTCTCAACTGATCTGTCTAGCCAGCGCATCTCACTCGGATCGATTGAACCGGGCGGAGTTCGACAGGGAACGGTTTCTGCAATTCTTGCGGGGTACGAAGGAAAACAAGCGACGGTCAAGGTCGAGCTCGAGTATCGTATTCAGGGGTCGAGCGCGATTTTCGTGGAATCGAGTGACTATGGTGTCGTTTTTAGTTCATCGCCAATCTCCCTCGCGGTGGAAGGAAAAAGAGAGACAATCTCAGGACAGCCCGTCGAGATAACGGTCTCTGTAGCGTCAAACACCAATGCCCCAGTCAAAGATGTCCTCATGAGCGCCCAGTACCCGTTTGGCTTTAAGTTTTCTTCGGCATCACCGACTCCCGCTGAGGGCTCTACTCCCCAAGCAGGACTCTGGAAGATGGGGGATTTAGGGCCGGGGCAAAAGCGCACCATAACAATCCGCGGAACCCTCACAGGAGAGCAGGGAGACGACCGCATTTTTCGTTTCATGACAGGAACGCGGCAGAACACATCTTCGACCAATATTGAGACGACGCTCGCGGAACACTCATTTCCCATTTCGATCTCCAAGCCGTTTCTTGGTCTCGCGGTTGCGGTGAATAATGTCTCAGCGCCGAGCGTCACGATCTCTCCAGGTGGCAAGGTCGTAGTCTCGATTAATTGGCAGAATAATTTACCGACGGCGATAACAGACGCTGTCATTGTTGCCAAGCTTTCGGGTCTGGCGATCGATGGTTCCACCATACACTCCGCCGACGGATTCTATCGATCCAACGACAACATAATGTTATGGGATAAGACAACAAGCAGTGGCGCGCTTGCTACATTGACTCCGGGGGCGCGCGGCAAAGTAGAGTTTTCATTCCAAATGCCGACAAGCGAAGCGCTCGCAGGTGCATTGAATCCACTGCTCAATATCTCGGTCAATGCTGCGGGGAAACGCGTGTCGGAGGCTGGGGTACCGGAGAGCTTGCAATCGAGTGCCACTCAGAAAATCGCACTCGCAAGCGATATAGAGCTCACCGCGCAAGGTCTCTACTATGCAAACCCGTTCGGGAGCGTTGGGCCTATGCCGCCAAAGGCGGGGGCAGAAACCACGTATGCGATTATTTTTACCGTCACCAATACGACGAACGTGATTTCTGAGGCGAAAGTGACCGCGCACTTGCCGCCTTACGTACGTTGGGTAGGAATCTACAGCCCCTCTTCCGAGACGGTTACCTTCAATCAGAATGATGGCACCATCACCTGGGATATCGGCACCATTGCTCCGGGGGTTGGACTGGACGGCACAACACCGCGCCAGACAGCAATTGCGATCGGCTTCACGCCGTCTACTTCTCAAATAGGGCAAGAGCCATCGCTCATTCAAAATATCTCTCTCAGTGGAGTCGATGACGCTACGAAATCTCCGATTACACGGAGCGTCAAGGATGTAACGACCAATATTCAAGGGGATCCCGGCTTTACTTCTACCAACGCGACAGTCGTGAAATAGTCGCAGGTTTGGTACACTCACGATCATGGAGGGAGTAATGGAAAAAATCGTCTCGCTGTGTAAGCGACGAGGATTCATATACCCCGGTTCTGAGATCTACGGAGGGTTGAGCGGCACGTGGGATTACGGGCCATACGGTGTCGAGCTCAAGAACAACATAAAAAATCTGTGGTGGAGGATGTTTGTGCAGGATCGTGATGACATGTGCGGGCTCGACGCAGCGATACTCATGAACCCGAGAGCATGGGAGGCAAGCGGGCATGTGAGCGGATTTTCGGACCCGCTCGTTGAATGCAAGAAGTGTAGGCGGCGTTTTCGCGCGGATGCCGTAGAGGGCGCGTGCCCTGAATGCGGCGGAGCGTTTGGCGACGTGCGGCAGTTTAATATGATGTTTAAGACACCGGTTGGTGCGACTGGAGATGAGAACTCAATTTCGTACCTACGGCCTGAGACGGCAGGCGGCATCTTCGTGAATTTCAAAAATGTTGTGGATTCGCTACATCCGAAATTGCCATTTGGCATCGCACAGATTGGCAAAGCGTTTCGCAATGAGATTGCGCCGCGGGATTTCATATTCCGCTCGCGTGAATTTGAGCAGATGGAGATAGAGTATTTCGTGAGGCCCGGAGAATGGGAAGCGAGCTTTGAAGCATGGCGGCAGAGCATACATGCGTTCAACGATGCGGTGGGTATTGCGCGCGGTAATGTTCACGAAATGGAAGTTGCCGATGGGGAGCGCGCTCATTATTCCAAGCGCACGATCGATTTTGAATTTGACTTTCCTTTTGGGCGCAAAGAATTGTATGGGCTCGCGTATAGGACCGATTTTGATTTGAAGGCGCACGCGGGGGCTTCCAGTGTTGATCTCTCGTATCTTGACGACTCGCAGGAAAACCAAGGGAATCGATTTATACCGCACGTCATCGAGCCATCGTTCGGCGTTGATAGAACTGTCCTTGCCGTACTTGCTTCCGCGTATACCGAAGATGGGCTCGGTGGAGAGGTGCGCACTTACCTCAAATTAAACCCGGCAGTCGCGCCCATCAAAGCCGCGGTCTTTCCACTTCTCAAGAACAAGCCCGAACTTGTTGCGAGGGCTCGTGAAGTCTACGCGATGCTCAAAAAAAACACCCCCCAGATTATGTGGGACGACAACGGCAATATAGGTAAGCGGTATCGGAGGCAGGACGAGATCGGAACACCCGCATGTATCACCATCGACTTTCAGACACTTGAAGACGGCACCGTCACGCTGCGTGATCGTGACACGGGAGCGCAGGAGCGCGTACATGCGAATGATCTTTTGTCGCGAATATCGTAGCAAACGTTCGCGAGTTCTCCACACCGAGTTCTTCCAGCTAGTCTTTCTGTACGAAAGCTTTGTATACTTGTCGCATGGTAGAGCCGAATGCAAGGGCGCACGCAAGGCACTTCAGTATGCGATCATCTTTTTTAATACTCCTCGCGCTCGCGGTGTTTATCGGTGGTGGATATCTCGTCAGTCTAATAATACAAGGAGTAGTAGATGGTCAAGGTCGGGCCGCCGGGTCTCAGATGGACAAGGTATACCTCAGTCTCGCGCCACAGGATGGCAACGAGTACTCGCATCTCACTATTTATTCATACGATGTCGAGACGGGCGAACTTACGCAGGAGATCGCAGATACGGGAAATGATTACCTCACCAGCAAGATCTCTCCCGATGGCACTCAGATCGCATTTTCAAGGACCCCCACTGAAGGAGGAGATGTTGCTCTCTTCGTCTCGGATCGCGCCATGACCGAGATGGCTGAAATAGAAACCGCAGAGAACCTCGTGATCAAGCGAAGCCCTACATGGTCGCCTGATGGCACCCAGATCGCTTTTCAAGGAAGCGCAGATATCAATGGCTCTAACCTCGCCATAGAAAATTGGGGCATCTATCTCCATAATCGTATTACGAAGGACACTTCTCGCATCACTGCCGGCGTGAATCCTATCTTCCTCCCAGACGGTACGCTTGCGGTGTTAAAGAAAGATGGCATCTATCTCATCCGTCCCGAAGATAATAGCGAGACACTGGTGTTGGAGGTGACCGGTGGCTCTGCTTCTGCGAACATGGCGTTCGATATATCCCGCGATGGCAAAAAAATTGTCTGGGTCGTGCCAAATAATAGCGAAATCCATCTCATCGACGTATCGTCCTGGACTCCGTTTACTATAACAGGAGCATCTATCATTCCCGTAAGCGCTTTTTGGCCCATTTTCTCGCCGGATGGTAATCACATCGCGATGGAGGTCTTTGAATGGGAAGGAGAGGGTGACGCGCGTACAGCAGCGTACCAGCGTCTCTCGTTTTTCTCACTCGAAGATCAGTCGTGGAGTACCCCATTTGATCTAATGCCGTTCCACAAGAACGCCATTTATATTAGTGATTGGAGATAGATATGAATATGAACATCACTCTTGAAAGAATCGCGGCAGCAACAATCAGTGGCTTCATTGCTCTCGTAATGTTTTTTGTTCTCGCCACGCATGCCTTTGCGCTTGGTGTTACATCTCATGGTGCGGCAACTCCGGGCGGGGCCGCCGGTGGGTACACGGGAGGAACTGGGAATTGGGGTTCTGGAGGTGGAGGAAGTGGCGGTGGAGGAAACGGCGGTGGAGGAAGTGGCGGTGGAGGTGGAGGAAATGGCGGTGGAGGCCCCTCCTCTAGCCCGCCACGGGCGTGCACGCTTACCCTCGAGAGGCCGGTTGTTCAGAAGGGCATCAACACCATCCGGCTCTCTTGGGCACCAACACCTGCTGGCGCGGTAACACTCTCTCGGAAAAACACGCGAATCACTGTCCCGCAACGATCCGCGTCATTTGACGACACGTTCGTTGCCCGGACGGGAACGTATCAATACACGCTGGCGTATACGGGTACTATCGATCGCATCAGCAGGGTCTCTGGAACAAACTTCACTGCGTTTCTCCGTGAGAATTTCGGTATGTTGCCCGCTTATGCAGATCATGGTGGCCCCGGCAGCGACTCCGGCGACGCAAACACCGGACGCGCAGACGGTACTCATCGCGGTGATGGAGGAGCTAGAGACAGCTTCAGCGGCAAAAGCAACGGTCCCGACCACCAAAGCGGTAGCCCTTCGTCTTCATTCTCGTGTACGGCAACATTACGCGTCGTCGACGCGCTCACCGATTGCAACGACGGCATCGATGGTAACGACCTCGAAGATTCGCTCGTCGATTCGCAAGATCCGGGCTGCCGAGATCCAAACAGCACGACCGAGGACAACCCTCCTGCAAATCTCACGAGTGGCGTATCATACACAGGATCACTCGTTGCTCAGGCTATTCTCCAAGTACGCGGAACGATACAGAACGTCACGACCATCTCTGCCACGACGCTAAGCAATAGATTGATTGGTTGGCGAAAGATCGGTGAAGCTGCGTGCAGTAGTGGGCATAGTTCTTCATGCTTCGTCCACAACGGCACCGCATACAGAAGTCTCTACAGCGGTACAGGCACATACGCAGCAAATGATCTTTGGTTTCGGAACACATCATTTATCCCAAGAACAGCAGGGACGTACGAGATCTGTACGCTCGCGGACACCGTGAACTCTTTGTTTGAGTCAAATGAGGCAGACAACACCGCGTGCTTGATGTTAACGATTGCTGCGAGCAATGTAGCATATCCGGCCCCGGTGATGAGCGAAGGGGCACGAGAGGACAGTCCTCCCGCTATCACTGGGCCTCTTTCGATCACGGCGGTGCCCAACATCGTTAGGCGAGGTGTTTCCTCGACGCTTTCGTGGGATACTGGTGGCCGAATCTGGTGCACCATCACGGGCTCGAATACTCACGTGATCGATCTGGTCGGCGCGTCCTCCATCGGCTCAATGCAAACACCGCCAATTGACGGAAAAACGGTATACACGATTGCTTGTACTGATGATGACGAGCGCGATAAAGCGACAATCGACATACTTCCTCAGTTTCAAGAAACATAAAGAATGATTGGGGCGCGCGCCACGTGTCTAGCCTCTCGACACTCCTGTGATACGATAGGCCGATGGAGGACCGCCCCATTACTATTTCCGTTACCGCAGGTTCGGTCTTAAAAATTGTCCTCATTTTGGCGGGTTTATGGTTGGTATTTACACTCCGCAACATCGTCCTTGACGTTGTAGCGGCAGTGGTTATCGCTTCGGCTATTGAACCAGGAATCGCAGCCCTCATGCGAAGGAAAATTCCGCGGATCCTTTCAGTTATTATTATTTACCTTTTGATTTTTGGCACATTTTTCGGCCTCTTTTACTTTTTCTTCCCCTCAGTTCTTGAAGATTTCGCATCGTTCGCCACCTCTCTCCCAGTGTACCTCGAGGCATTTGGGCGGAGCAGTGCATTTGATACATACGCAAATATCCTCGGTGTTCCCACGTCCTCGGCGCTCTCAGCAGGCGACATCATGACGAGCATACGGAGTTCTCTCGACATCGATGGCACCATGGGCAATGCATTCGGCGCATTTGCACGAATCTTCGGCGGAGTCTTCTCCTTCGTGCTCATCATTGTGTTTTCTTTTTATTTTGCAGTGATCGAGACGGGCGTAGACGATTTTTTGCGCCTCATCGCTCCCAAAAAACACCAAAGTTACATTCTCGACCTGTGGCGTCGGTCGCAGCAAAAGATCGGTCTCTGGATGCAGGGACAACTCATCCTTGGAGTCATTATTGGAGTACTTGTGTACCTAGGGCTCACCATCATCGGCGTGAAGCATGCGCTCTTCCTCGCAGTCATTGCGGCTCTCTTTGAAATTATCCCGGTTTTCGGCCCTATTTTGGCCGCTGTCCCCGCCGTCCTCATCGGGTTTGCCGATGGGGGGGTCGCGATGGGCATGCTGGTCGTCGCACTCTATGTGATTTTGCAGCAATTCGAAAACCATTTAATCTACCCGCTTGTTGTTACACGTGTCGTCGGCGTGCCGCCGCTCCTTATCATTCTCGCGCTCATTATCGGCTTTGAGCTCGCGGGATTTCTCGGCGTCATTCTCTCGGTACCTGTCGCAGCGACGCTCCAGGAGCTTGCGCGTGACATTGAGAGCGGTCGCTTGAGGAAACAATTTGAGAGCTAGCGTATGGCGAAAGCATTGTATCTCACGACGACTCTGCCGTACGTAAACGCCGATCCGCACATCGGCTTTGCACTTGAATTGGTACACGCAGATATCGTTGCACGATATCATCGAAGCGTGCTGGGCGAGGAAGTCTTTTTTAATACGGGAACCGACGAACATGGGCTCAAGATTTTTCGCAAAGCGCAGGAAGAGAGGAAGGATCCACAAACGTATGTAAACGAGTATGCGGAGAGATTCAAGAGACTTGCTCTCATTCTCGGGCTTTCACCGGAGTTACATTTCATTCGCACGACAGACGCGCGTCATGTGGAGGCAGCGCAGGAGCTCTGGCGTCGGTGTGAAAAAAACGGTGATATAGAACTAAGGAGCTATAAAGGTCTTTACTGCGTTGGGGACGAGGCGTTTATGAAAGAAAGTGAATTAGTGGACGGAAAATGTCCGAATCATCCGACAATGGATTTACTCGAGATAGAAGAGAAGAATTACTTTTTCAAGTTGAAAAACTATGAGCAGAAACTACTTGCGTATTTGAACCAGGAAGGTGTAATCGTGCCAGAGTGGCGCAGACAAGAAGCGATCCAATTTGTACAACGCGGACTTGAAGACTTCAGCATCTCGCGCGTAAAAGAAAAGATGCCGTGGGGTGTGGCGGTACCCGGCGACGACACGCAGGTGATGTATGTGTGGTTTGACGCACTCACCAACTACATTTCAACCTTGGGATGGCCAGAGGATGCAGAAGGCAACTTTAAGAAATATTGGCAGGAAGGGGAAACACTGCAGCTTGCAGGCAAAGACCAAGTGCGTTTCCAGTCCATTATGTGGCAAGCCATGCTTATGTCGGCAGGCTTGCCTAATACCAAGCAGGTTATCTACCACGGATTTATCACGAGCGGCGGGCAGAAAATGTCAAAATCGGTCGGCAATGTGATTGATCCTATAACTATCGTGAATGAATACGGTGCGGACGCTCTGCGGTACTTCCTCGTGCGGCATGTTCATCCGTTTGAAGACTCGGATTTCACGATGGAAAGATTTAAGGAGGCGTACAATGCCGGGCTTGCCAACGGACTCGGCAACTTGGCGGCTCGTGTCATGCGGCTTGCGGAGACCAATTTATCGGAACCGGTACGAGTGGAATTCGTTCCCTATACTGCAGAATTTACAAATGCACTCAATGCGCACGAAATGAATAAAGCAGCGGATTATATTTGGGGCCGGATCCAGGCGCTTGATCAGAAAATAAATCAGACGGAACCGTTCAAGGTCGTTAAGACCAACCCCGAAAAGGGGAAGCAACTTATCGAAGAAATGGTGCGCGAACTTGCCGCAATTGATCTTATGCTCGAGCCTCTCCTCCCTGAGACGAGCAGCAAGATAATCAACGCCATCATGGCCAACAAAAAACCCGAGAATCTCTTTCCTCGTAAAGAATAGGTATGAGATATTTTGACGCACACACGCATGTGAACTTTGTTGCGTACAAAGACGACCGCGATGCCACCGTTCTGCGTGCGAAAGAGGCGGATGTGGGAATGAATGTGGTGGGCACACAACTCGATACATCGCGCGCGGCGGTAGCTCTGGCCGAGAAATACGACCATGTATTTGCGACGATAGGGTTGCACCCCATACACACCTCGAAGTCATATCATGATGAGAAAGAGCTTGGCGAAGGGGGGAAAGAATTCACTTCGCGTGGGGAAGTTTTTGATGCTGCAGCATACGAGGCGTTGGGCCACTATCCACGTGTAATCGCGATAGGAGAATGCGGTCTCGATTATTTTCGTTTGGAGGAAAAGACCAAGGAGGTGCAAAAAGATGCATTTATCCAGCAGATAGAGCTCGCGAACAAACTTCAGAAGCCCTTGATGCTCCATATACGCAATGCGTATGAGGATGCCCTGGAAGTATTGAAATCGCACGCGAAAGTGAAGGGCGACGTACATTTCTTTGCGGGGGATTGGGAGACAGCCAAAAGGTTTCTTGATTTCGGATTTACACTCTCATTTACGGGAGTCGTCACCTTTACCCATGATTACGACGAGACGATCAGAAACATGCCGCTTGACATGATACTTTCCGAAACGGACGCTCCCTATGTGACCCCTGAGCCGAATCGCGGGAAGCGAAACGAACCAGCGTACATTCCGCGCATCGTTCGCCAGATCGCCGATATCCGGGGAGAAGATTTTGAGAACGTGGCAGGGCAGATCTTCGAGAATGCGAAGAGGGTTTTTGGCGTCCCATAAGATTGTTGCGACGATAGAGGTGCCGTGCTAAAGTGCTGACTCACATATGGCGGATGGATCAACGATTGAAATTAACGAGACCGATGCAGACGCGGCGGTGCTTCGTATCTACGAGATTGGGTACCACATCATTCCAACGGTCAAAGATACCGACGCTGAGACGATCGTGGGCACGATGCGTGGTGTCATAGAAAAAGCAGGCGGCTCCTTCATCGCTGAGGGAAGCCCCGCCCTCGTACGCCTTGCGTACCCCATGGCAACAATGGAGGGAGAGAAGCATGTCGAACACGATCGCTCGTATTTCGGGTGGATAAAATTTGAAGCCCCTGTGGCGATTGTGCATGTACTCAATGAGGCACTGAAGAATGATCCGCAGGTACTGCGCCACATCATATTCCAGACCGTGCGTGAGGACACCCGCGCCAAGATGAAGCCGCCGACGCTTCGCGAGGTGAAGCGCACTGATGTGATCAAGGCTGCTCCTCGTCGCATCGAGGAATCTGCTGCTCCGCTGTCCGAATCTGAGCTCGAAAAGGCGCTTCTGGACATCACGGAGTAGTGCTAAAATCCTCGTATGTACATCAACAAAGTCATGCTTTTCGGCAATCTGACGCGTGACCCAGAGCTGCGAGCGCTTCCTTCCGGTATGAATGTCGTCAATTTTTCTCTCGCAACGAACCGCACCTACAAGGATCGCGATGGCAAGAAGCAAGAGCAAACAGATTTTCACAACGTCGTTGTCTTCGGCCGTCAGGCGGATACCGTCAACCAATACATGAAAAAGGGGAGCTCGGTGTTCGTTGAGGGTCGCTTACAGACGCGAAGTTGGGACGATAAGGCAAGCGGAGAGAAAAAGTATCGCACGGAAGTCGTAGCCGACAGGGTCCAATTTGGACCAAAGGCCGGGGGAGGTGCCGGGGGAGGTGCGCGCGGAGGAGCTGTGCAGCCGGAGGAGGAGGTCTCGATGGGAGGAGGTAGCTCGGGAATTGATTATCCAAAAGACGACATTAATCCGGACGATATTCCATTCTAATAGCGCCGCGTCTTAATTGACGGTACGCGGCATAATTTCGCAAAATCATATGTCTAATAACATTTTAACTCAGAACGATATCCAGCACGTTGATTACAAAGACGTTGAGCTTTTGAAGCAATTCATTAATCCGCATGGTCGTATTCTCGCGCGGAGCAGAAGTGGTCTTACCGCCAAACAGCAACGATCCGTCGAGGCCGCGGTGAAGCGCGCGCGCTTCATGGGACTCCTGCCTTTCATTCAGAAATAAACAAAAGCCCGACTACTGTCGGGTTTTTGTTTATTTCGAGAACGCACAGCGTTCGAAAAGACAGGAGTCGGCCGGAGCGATGTTGCGCGAGCTTGCGCGACCGCGAGGCGGGGGCTGCGACCGAGGTGAGCGACGGCGAGCCGAGAGTTGTGGCCCTCCTGCCTTTCATCCAAAAATAGATCCGCGCTGGTATACGCTGATACAATCACTCTGCCCAGAAGTGAGTGCGGTATAATTTGTCGATGACACGGCACCGGCATTTTCCCCGCAACTCCATTCCCATCTCAGAGACCGTCGAGGCGTGGCTGTTGGTCGCAGGTATAGCACTTGCGGTGTACTTCGTTAAGAGCGACTTACTCTCGACCGCTGTCGCTCATGCCGCACAATTCTCACTTGTTGTGAGCTTTGTCGAAGGTTTCTTTTTCACCTCAATTTTGACGACCACACCAGCCATTGTGGCAATCCTCGAGAGCGCCGCGTATATACCCGCGTGGAAGCTCGCGCTCGTCGGAGGGATCGGCGCAGTATGTGGCGACATGCTCGTGTTCCGCTTTGTCCAGAGCAAGCTTGTAGAGCATATACTGCGGGTGGTATTTCATCCGAGGGTCATGCGGTTCGGAGCTCGCGTTGCCGCTGGCCCTTTATGGTGGCTCGGCCCGCTTTGCGGCACGCTCGTTATCGCCTCTCCGTTACCGGATGAGATCGGGTTGCTCATGATGGGTCTCTCGCACATTCGTCTCATCCAATTCATACCACTGTCATTTATCGCAAATGCCGGCGGCATCTACATAATGGCAATCGCGGCCCAACGTCTTGTCTAGACCCGCTCCACGTATTCTCCTGTTTCTGTATTGATACGAAGGACATCACCTTCATTTATAAACATAGGGACGTTGATGGTGGCCCCTGTCTCCACGGTGACGACTTTGTTACCGCCTTGAGCGGTGTTGCCGCGGGTGTTTGGTGGCGCTTCCGTTACTTTTAGCTCGACTTTGATCGGCGGCCTCACCCTGAAGAGTTTGCCATCAAACCAATTCGTCTCAACCTCGGTATTGCCCTTCAAGAAACGTCCGGCTTCTCCTACCATCTCTTCGGAAACCGAAAAACGAGTCGACTTGTCTTTCGCATCGTGGAAGAACCATTCGCCGTTGCGTGCGTAGATGAAAACGGCAGGTCGCGATTCTATCTCGGCTTCGTAGAGTTTGTCCGATTGCTGGAATGAGTATTCCACAGAATTGCCGCGGATGAGGTGGCGCAATTTCGTCTGATTGACTGGCCGGCGCTGCTGTTTCTGCATGATGTTGTTCCATGTGCAGACATACGGCTCACCCTCGACGAGTACCGCAACCCCCGGTTTGATGTCGTTATAATTCAACATATTCAGAGCATTCTACAGGCGACGTAGGGCGAGCGCAATATGCAGATTAATCTGCATATTGTCGAGTCGAGGAGCCTGAAAGCTCTCGCTTATTCAAAAATGCGCATTTGTCCACCAATACGGTATCGGCAGTGGTTACTCCCCGGAAACAGGAGAATTCTTTTCTGTCATTCCGCCTTCGTTCAGTCCTTTCTTGATGTCTTTCAAAAGCTGGTTGAGTACCGGCTTGTTCTCTTTGAGGTAGGTGCGGGCGGCGTCGTAGCCACGACCCATTTTCTGCTCGCCCATGCTGTAGGCACCGCCGGATGATTTGGCGATAAGCCCTAGTTTTTCACCAAGCGCGATAGCTTCGCCCTCGCGCGAAATCCCTTCACCATAGAGCATATCGAATTCGGTCTGGCGGAAGGGTGCGGCGACTTTGTTCTTCACGATTTTGACGCGGTGCCTGCCGCCCATCGTTTCGTCGCCTTTCTTTATCTGCGCGATTCGACGGATGTCGATGCGTACCGACGTGTAAAATTTGAGCGCCTTGCCGCCGGGGGTCGTCTCGGGGTTGCCGAACATGACCCCGATTTGCATGCGGATTTGGTTGATGAAGATTATGACGGTCTTGGTCTTCGATACGATTGCCGTGAGTTTGCGCAGCGCCTGCGACATAAGTCGTGCTTGTTTGCCCACGTGTTGCGCGCCCATGTCGCCCTCGATCTCGTCCTTCGGGGTGAGGGCTGCGACCGAGTCGATGACGATGACGTCGATTTTCCCGCTTCTTACAAGCGATTCCACTATCTCAAGTGCTTGTTCCCCCGTGTCGGGTTGGGAAATAAGAAGTGAAGCTATGTCGACACCGAGTTTTTTGGCATATTCAGGATCCACCGCATGTTCGGCATCAATGAAAGCGCAGATGCCGCCTTTCTTCTGTGCTTCAGCAATGACGTGGAGAGAAAGTGTCGTTTTGCCGGATGATTCGGGACCAAATATTTCGATGATGCGCCCGCGCGGCAATCCTCCGATGCCGAGCGCCCAGTCGACACCAATAGAACCGGTCGGTATTGCATTCACGTCCACTTTCGGCTGCGCGCCGAGCATCATAATCGACTCATCACCAAACTTTGTCTTTATTTGAGCAATCGCTCGTGCAATATCTGCGTCAGAGCCGGTGCCGGTCGTCTTCGGGGGCGCTTTTTCTTTTTTTGTGAATCCAGCCATATTCTGGTAAGTATCAGGTATCAGCTATTAAGTATCAAGGGGTAGGTGTAGACGACGCTGTTTGCGTTGATGGTATTGGGTTTGGTGTGTAGATTATCTCGATATTCGCACTGCGTTTGCGGTTATATTGATCCAGAGCGTCGAGAACGATGCGATTGTGGCCGGGAGCAAGAAGGTACGGTTCTTCGAAATCCCCGTCTTCAGTAACAGAAATTGTCGCACCGTTCATCGAGAGTGACGCTATTCTTTGTGCGGTGCCTCTTATCAATACAAACGGCTCGTGGACTTCGGTCGGTTGTGATGTGATTCTGATCATCGGTCCGAAGAGGATTCCTTGTGCTTCGAAGTATGCGTACCCGAGGACGATTAGAAAGAAGACGCTAAGCGCAGCATATGCAAGACGGTTATCGCGGTAAGGGAGCATATTACGGTTTCTCCGGCATGTCCTCGATGTTTTCATCAGAAGGTTCTGCCGCAAGCTCATCCGCATTGCCATCCCCGATCACCCCTCTTGGCTTCGCCCCGTCGGCAGGACCGACAACACCTCGTTCTTCCAGCATGTCGATGAGTTTGGCAGCTCGTGCATAACCCACCCCGAGCTTCCGTTGCAAATACGAAGTGGATGCCTTGCCTGCCTCGAGCACTGTTTGTTTCGCACTCGCGTAGAGCTCGTCCTCTTCGCCGCCTTCTTCAAGCGAGGCGGAGAATATCGGGTCGGGGCCGCCCCCCATCCTCTGGTCAGTGAAGTCGATCTCACTCGGGAGCTCTCCAGAGCTCGTTTTGATAATGTGCGCAACAACCCTCTTCACCTCATCTTCCGAGATAAAGGGCGCCTGGATGCGGCGCGGCTTTGACATTTCTCCGGAGAGAAAGAGCATATCACCTGCTCCCAAGAGCTTCTCCGCACCTCCCATGTCCAATATGGTGCGGGAATCGATCTGGGAGGCTACCTGGAGGGCAACGCGCGCGGGGATGTTGGCCTTGATGAGTCCGGTGATTACTTTTACGCTCGGTCGTTGTGTCGAGAGAATAAGGTGGATTCCTACGGCGCGGCTCATTTGAGCAAGTCGGACGATTCCGCTTTCAAGTTCGCGCGGATATGAAGTCATGATATCGGCGAGCTCATCGATGATGACAACGATGTATGGCATGGCCTCTGGAAGAGGCTTGTCCGAATCTTTTTGAGCTTTTTCGAGCGCAGGAGCCACGACATTCTGGTGGTATGAGGCAATGTCGCGCACGGCCTCTGCTTCGAGAATGTTGTATCGGCGCTCCATTTCCTTTGCGAGCCACTTAATAGCGAGGATCGCTTTCTTGGCATCGGTGATAACTGGGGTGAGGAGGTGGGGGATCGAATTGTAGACGGTCAATTCGACGCGTTTTGGGTCGACCATGATGAAGCGCAATCGCTCGGGGCCGCATCGATAGAGGAGTGAGACGATGAAATCGTGAATGGCGACCGACTTTCCGGCACCGGTGGTGCCTGCGACGAGTATGTGCGGCATGCGCGCGAGGTCCGCAAATATAGGAGCGCCGGAGATTGCTCGGCCAAGACCAAGGAGAAGTGGTTTGTCCGATTGAGTGTACGCTTCGTCGGAGACAATCGGTGCCATGCCGAGCGTCGTTCGCGCGATGTTCGGTACTTCGATGCCCACGAGAGATTTCCCCGGTATCGGAGCTTCAATGCGCACCGGGGAGACGGCGAGCGCAAGTTCGAGGTTGCTCTGAAGGGCGATGATCTTGGAGAGCCGCACTCCCTCGGCCGGTTTCATCGAGTAGCGTGTCACGGTGGGTCCGATTGATGCCTCATCCATTTCTACCTGTATGCCGAAATTTTGGAGCGTGCGTTTGATAATGTTCATATTCGCTTTCACATCACCCACTTCAGGTTTGCCTTTATTTTTCGCGAGGATCGAGAGTGGAGGGGGGATGTATGCGCTCCCGGTCGTGGCGATGATAGGGAATCCCTCGGTTGCCGCGTCGCTTCCGCCGAAGAATCTCTTGATAGAACCGGTCGCATTCGTATCCTTCGGGGGTTCTTTCTCCGGGGGAGTTTCCTCGTGGGTTTTTTCTGATTCTGAAGGAGCCTCGTCTGCAGGTAGTCCGACCACGGGCGCATCAATCTCTGCCGGTTCCTCGGTGGCAGGAGTCCGGAGGGAGATAAAGTAATCTCGAATGCTTGCGAGGAGTTCTCCGAGGTGGATATTGAATGCGACCACGATGGACGCAATGGTAAATGCGATGAGAAAGATGAACGTCGCGATGGTATCGACCCCCGCAACGAGCGGACTCGATACTCCTGCTCCTAGAATGCCGCCTTGTCCCGCAAAGAGGAGATTAATAAGCCCGAGGCCAGAAAGCAGAAAAATCGCCATACTGATAAACTGCACCCAACCAAAATTCCGATCGAATGATCGAAAAATGAGGAGCGCGAGGAGAGTGAGTGATATCGGCAAGAGAAAGTATCCAATGCCTAAAAGCCACGAAAGCCACCCAAAGAGCGTGGCACCAATTGCTCCACCGCCGCCAAGCTGTGCAAGAATAAGAAAGCCTGCAATTGCAATAAAGAAAATAGCGCATACCCCGCGAAGCGCCTCGTTGCTCACATGTCCTTCATCAAGATCGTCAATGTCTTTGTCTTTTCCGCG
The DNA here is from genome assembly GCA_964350885.1 of uncultured Candidatus Saccharibacteria bacterium. Taxonomy (GTDB): domain Bacteria; phylum Patescibacteriota; class Minisyncoccia; order Phycocordibacterales; family UBA2100; genus UBA10103. The sequence goes on along the minus strand of CAYGKV010000002.1, from coordinate 13,037 downwards.
TTTCCGCTTTTGCTTCATAGGGACAATCATATCACGCTCGCTATAAGCCAAAATAATCACCTCGATTTCTGAGGAGTTTTTCCGGCTGTCTAATACGGGCAGGGCACCGTTGCTTATTAGACATGTCCTTTATATACTCACCGATGTCCTACATGTACATGAAGTCTCATGTACACCTCTCGGACATACAATGGACGAATCAAACGAACGGCAACATCCGAGCCAATTGTCGCAATTTTTCGATGGGCACCATGTCCAGACAAACCCATTTGGCGCGAATCAGTCAGCAGATCGCGCATACCGTCGAGGTGAACGCATACTTGCTGCCCTCTATCTCGTAACCAATCATGTCTCACCCACGGAACCCCTTCGGGTATCTGTACGCGCCGGCGGACTCATCATGCTCGAACGGATACTCTCCGTACGGGACGATATGAGGGCAGTCGAGTCCGAGCACCTTGAGGCATGTCGAGTTTCCATACGGCATCTGATTTCACTCGTGCGCCTACTTTCTGTTTCGGGGTTTGTTTCTATCCAGAATACCAATATAGTAACTGAAGGATTGGATGAGTTAGGGAATTTCCTTTCGGCTTCGAAGAACTCCGTACTCTCGGAGAACGTCTCTCTCTCTCGCAAAGACCTGACGGACATCAGCTCGCTTTCCATAAAGGACGTAAAGGACATCCTTGCTATAAAGGACAGATTACGGATAAAGGACAACATTAGTCTATCCAAAAAATCGATAGATTCAGGCGAACTGAGTTCGCGCGAGCACACGATCCTAGAGATTCTGAGGGGAGGGGGCGAGCTCAGCATCAAGGATATTGCGTCGAATTTGCCCGAATATAGCGAAAAGATGATCCAACGCGATCTTGTGAAGCTTGTCGGCGTAGGACAAGTCAAAAAGGTGGGTTTGAAGCGCTGGAGCCGTTATTCCGCATCGTAAGGCTCCTCATTTTCTTGCTCAGTCGGCACGATTCTCTCAAGCCTCTCGGTGCCTGGGCTTTGGTCTGACTTGGGCATAGTCGCGGGAGTTTGAAAGATGCTGCGTCGTCGTGCGTCTCATAGATTGACTCCCGTTGTGGGCTAGGGTATTGTTGCCTACGATAACGAACTGAGCGGGGCCTTTCACGGCTTTTTTGCTCACAAGTTATCCCCAAACCGGGGGGGTCGCACATTACGGTGCTGTATGGGCCCTGGTATATAATTGTGGTACGACATCTCTTTGAGATGTCGATGTGTGCACATGGTGCGCGCATGGAGGCGATATATCCTCCCCATTGTTCTCTGACATTTGAATAGTGAAAAAAAGGCGGAGCAATCCGGCTTCTCATTATTGAGAAGCATCCAGAAATTCCTCATCCGGTAACGATCGCATGTCCGCACGAAAATATCCTTCTCGCTGCTAAATCTCCTCCTGCCTTATTTTGGTGGAAGGGGAGTAGCAAAATTATTGTTTCGTAAAGCAAAATGATCGCGAACCATCGTGGTCAGAAAGTGGAGCGAAGCAGTATCAGGGCGCAAGCCCGATTATCAGTTGGTCTTCAGTTATCAGTTAGTTAGTAATTATTTAGCAGAAGATACACAAACGTACGCAACTCCTCGTCGAAAGGGTGTGGCGTACGGTCCTTCGTCTTCGAAAGAAGACTCAGGATGAAAAGTTCAAAACAAACTATGAGTAAATCATTAGCAACAAAAAATGTTGCAGCGATGATCTTGTCTGCAGTCATGGTCTTTGGAGTCGCGTTTTCTTTTGCCACACCGGCAAAGGCTGATGTTCTCTCTGATCTCCAGGCTCAGATCTCGGCATTGCTCGCACAAATCGCAGCACTTCAGGGCGGCGCGCCTTCATCGGCAGCTTCCTGCACATCATTCACACGTAATCATCAACAGAATGATACGGGGGGGGAGGTGATGGCAATCCAGAAATTCCTTAACAGTAACGGAGCGCAGATCGCTGCAAGTGGTGCAGGATCTCCAGGTAACGAAACTTCTTTCTTCGGCGGACTCACGAAAGCCGCGGTAGCGAAGTTCCAGGCAGCTAATGGCGTCTCGCCGGCAGCAGGCTACTGGGGTCCAATCACCCGCGCAAAGGCCAACTCGATGTGCGTAGGCACTCCGGGAGTACCGGGCATTCCAGGTGTCCCAGGAGTTCCAATAACGGGCAACGGCCTCAAGGTCATGCTCGCTTCGGATAACCCTACTGTCGGTACATTGGTAAAGAGTCAGGGTATCGCTGAATTGGCGAAACTCACCTTCCAGAACCCGACAGCCGCTCCGATTACGGTCACCAATCTCGCCTTCAAGCGAATCGGTGTATCCACTGACTCGGACTTGAGCAACGTCTACCTCTATCAGGGAGCATTGCGCTTGACTGATCCAGCGGGTATCTCGAGCTCCATGTTCAACTTCTCGAATTCAGCAGGTATCTTCACGCTGCTTCCAGGCGCATCTGTCACTATCTCGGTTCGTGCCGACATCGGCTCGACCAACGGCGCACAGGTGGGCGTGCAGCTCACGAGCGTGACTTCCTCGGGACTTCTTGATGGCTCTGTCGTTCTCCCAATTACGGGATCGACATTCCTCATCTCGAACGCAACGATCGCAACAGCGACGTGGGGTGCGGTTACGCCAAGTGGTGGAACATTCGCTCCAGCCAGTGACACGACTGTCTTCCAGGCAACGTTGACTGTGAACAACCGTGCATCGTGGCTTCAGTCTATCCAGTTCGAAAACCGAGGTTCTTCCAAGGATGCAGACTTCCAGAATGTGAAGCTCTACATCAAGGGTGTACAAGTCGGTTCGACCGGTGTGTTCTCTGGTGACAAGATCACCTTCGATCTTACGGGAGCTCCTCTCAAGCTTGAGACGGGTGGTAACGAAGTTCGCCTTGTCGCCGACATCGTCGGTGGTTCTGGTGAAACCTTCGATGTCCAAGTTCGCCGCGGAATTGATATCCGTTTGGTGGACTCCGAATTGAATCAGCCCCTCGCTCCATCTGCTCCGACCGCAGTTACGGCCAACAACATTGAAGGCGTCAGTCTCTCGGTTGTGAAGTCGAACACTTCTCCAACAGGAAACGTTGCTGTGGCTTCCACAAACGTCCTTTGGGGTAAATTCGAGTTCCGCGCCTCTGGCGATAACCTCAAGGTTGAGACAATCACCGTTGACGTAGACACGACAGCAGGTGTCGGTATGGACAACGTCCGTATCATGTTGAACGGCGCACAGGTCGGTTCCACTGCGGATGTCGCAGAAACCGGTACTGCCTTTACGCTCGGCTCGCAAATGATTCTCACTGCCGGCCAGACGGCCACTGTCGAGATCTACGGTGATGCCAAGACGACCGCAGGTACAAACTACTCCAACGCCGATACTGTTGATGTCGGTGTGTCCATCGCGACCGCTGACACGGAAGGTATAAGCTCTGGCGACAGACTTACATCGGCCATTAGCGAGAAGGAGGCCAACTCGATCACGATCTCTTCCTCTTCTCTCACCGGTACAAAGTTCTCGGGTTACGGTGACCAGACAATCGTCGCTGGTACCAACAACGCCAAGATCGGTGCGTTCACACTCTCGACAGGTTCTACGGAAGGTGTGAATGTAAACACGATTCTCATCGACTTCACAGCAGCGGTCTCGTCTACTCTTACTGATCTTCGTCTCGTTGACAATGCAACAGGCGTCCAGATTGGTTCGACGAAGTCGTCTGTCGGCACTTCAAACACGTTCTCTGTGAACGTGCCAATGGGTGTCTCGACTACGAAGACGATCAACGTAATCGCAAACATACAAGCTGGCGCAGGAGCTGGATCTCTCGGTACGGGCATCACACTTGACACCACAACAGGTGGTTCGGGTGCTACGACCGGTCAATCAGTCTCTATCGGTAGCGACGTTACGCTCCAAACGATTACCGTTGGCTCCGGTACCCTCACGGTTACTCGTGATCCAGGTACACCGGTCAATTCCAACGTAATCGCAGGTGCTACATCGGTACACGTCGGTAGGTTCGACTTCGCTGCAGCGAACTCTGCGTACACAGTGCAAGAGTTGAAGGTCAAGATTCCAGCTGATGCTGCGACCTCGGTCTCCAACATCACACTGAAGTACAAGAATGCTGCTGGGGTTGAGCAGACCGCCATACAGGCGCTCACGCTCTCTTCAGGAGCCCAGACACATGCGACGGCGACCTTCACCGGTCTCACCATGCATGTGCCCCTCAACGACTCTGCTGATATCGATGTCTACGTTGATGTCCCGACTGTCAGTTCTGGTGCGAAGTCAGGTGCGGCAATCTCTGTCTCGCTTGATGCAGGCGAAGGATTCAAGGCGATTGACGGCGCTGGAACGCCAGACACCAGTCTCGCGTCTTCGGATGTCGGTTCTACTGATTCTTCCGGTTACGGTGCGAAGTATGTGAAGAAGTCGACACCGACGCTCGCGCGTCTCTCGACTGGCTACACGGCAAACACCGTTGCTTCAGGCATTGGCCTCTTCCGCTTCACCGTTACGGCTGACGCGGCAGGCGCTATCGACTGGCGCGAAATCTCATTCACGATTTCGACGACAGGAACTACGTTGTCAGCCTTCACGCTTTACGACGTGACGGGCACTGCAGTAGCTGTCAACTCTGCGACTGCAGAAGCGACTAGTGGTACATCGATCGCAATCTGCCCTGATGCTTCATGCACCATTGGTGAAGCTCAACAGGTCGGAGCGGGTTCTACAAAGACGTACGAACTTCGCCCAGGTACGGTTGTAGATTGGGGTGCTTCTGGCGACCAGGTTACCGTTCAGTTCAACGACGACACTTCGGCGATCGTGAACGCAGCGGCTTCTGGCCTCCACGCTGGTCAAGACATGGTATGGTCTGATCGCTCTGCGAACAGCCACACCACTGTTACGGCCGACTGGACCAACGGCTACCTCGTGAAGGATACGGACAACGATACGCGTCAGTGCTCATTCGGCACCGCGACGACGTGTACTCCGTAACCCTCTCGCAGCTTCAGTCCTACGCTCGTAGGACTCCGGTTGGGAATTTGGCCCAACAAACCAAAAACCGCCCCGAAAGGGGCGGTTTTTGTTATTGCCGCATCCACATGATAAACTGGCAAACATGAACATTCGTTATCTGTCTGTAGCCCTTGCAGTTGTTTTACTCGCCGGTGGTGCATGGTGGTATACACGCGGCGCTCCCTCCTACTCGCATACACTTGCGGCAGGGGATACGGTTGCGTCGTGGGATTTTCAGGGTTCACACGATGATGGTGGCGAGCTTGAAAAAAGGGCGAATGATGAGATTACACGACTCAAAACACTTTTGCACAATGAAGAAGGCGAGCCGACGGATTACAGCCTCTATGTCGGAATCGCAAATCAGTACAATCTTCTCGGAGATGGTGCGCATTCGTATGAATATCTCTTGCTTGCGCTTGCAATAGACGCGGAAAAAACCGGCCTTGCGTGGCACAACCTCGCTGCGCTCATGGAGCGCCTCGGGGCGCTCGGGACTGCGCGAGACGCGTATGCGAGGGCGGTCGACGCGCAACCTCAAATCGAGCAATATACAATCGCGCGTCTCGAATTTCTGACCAAACATTTCTCGGATGATACAGCCTTGCTCGAGGCCACTTTTGAGGAATCGGAAGCTTCGTTCAAAAGGCCAATTTCGATACTTCAGATAAAGGCGGCGTGGCTCACGAAGCTTGGTCGCTTTGAAGAGGCGATTGATGCTTGGAAGAAGGTACAGGCTCTTATGCCAGAGTACGATCCTGCGATCGATAAAGAAATCGCCCGGCTCCGTGCGCGTCTATGAGCCGGTGGCTTTCTCGCGTCTTCCCGTATCTTCTTCTTGTTCCGGCGGTTCTTCCGCTCGTATACTTCAGCGGGCTCCTCTATCCATACCTCACGCCGAAGACACTCTTATTTCGCTCTGACGCGATTCTGGCGTGCGCAGCGTTCGTGGCGCTCCTACTCGGAGGCCGCTCTTTCTATTTCTCCCGTTTGCGCAACCCACGCACATGGATTCCTGCAGCGCTCCTTGCTCTCGCATACGTCTCATCTTTTGTGGGAGTGGATTTCTACCACAGTTTCTGGTCTATCTTTGATCGTGGCGATGGACTTCTGTCGCTTACTGCGGCGATAGCTTTCTTCTACCTGATAGTGCTGTATGCAGACTCAGCCTTCATCAGCCGCCTCTTTAATGTCATTGTATTCACAGCCTCGCTTGCCGCACTCATTGGCGTGCTTCAGTGGCTACAAGCGATTTCAGGAATGAACTTCCCACTCGTTCCTCCGTCATCCGGACGCATCGGAAGCACGCTCGGCAATGCGGCCTTTTTTGCAAGCTACCTCGGCATGACACTATTTCTCACGCTTTCGGTCATGCCGTCCCTTCGGGGTACATGGCGTAGCGCTGCTCTTGGAGCGGCAAGGCTCCACATCCTCGCGATAATCATAACCGCGACGCGCGGCAGCTTGCTTGCGCTCATAGCCGCGTCTTTTGCCGCGCTACTGTATATCGCGTGGAAGGGGGGGGATGATTCGTACCGATCGTATGCTCGCGTGGGTATCGGCCTCACCATGATTCTCTCGGGGCTCTTTTTTGCATTTCGGACGGAGCTCGCATCGGTGCCCTTTGCACCCGTCGCACGATTAGCTTCCATCTCCGCAGCAGATGCGTCAGTCGAGAGTCGTCTTTTCATTTGGCAGCACGTACTTGCAGAGCCGGTGAGTCTGTTGGGTGTTGGCGCGGAGAACATCGAAATTCTTTTTAATCGTTTTTATGATCCGAGCGCCATCATTGAGCAGTGGTTCGACCGCACGCACAATGCGTTCCTCGATTATCTCGTCCAGTACGGGATTCTCGGTCTCATGCTTTACCTTGCGCTGATCGCAGCTTTCGCATACGAAGCATACCGACTTACGCGCTCGGCCGTACCGAATGAAGCGCGCCGTGGGCGGGTTTTTCTCTTACTCGCTTTAGTATACTCAGTCCAGAATTTCTTTGTGTTTGACACGGCGACGACGCTCTGGTTATTCCTCGCGCTCTACGCGACCCTTTTGGCGCGTGATAAGGAGCAGGTAACGGCTTTTTCATCCACACGGTTGCCATCGTTTGTCCCCATTGGTGCGGGTGTTCTCATTGCCCTGCTCGTCATTCCGGTTTCGTGGATGCCACTTTGTGCGAATCTGCTGCTTGCAGAGGGCTACACATATCAAATTGTAAACGTCCCGCGCGCAGTCGAATCTATCAAGAAGGGGTACGAGCTCGGCACTTATGCAGACATGGAATACGGCTACCAGTTGTACGAGATCTATACGGGACGACAAATAAATCAGCTCGCTGGGGAAGCGAAAATCCTAGCATATCGACTTGCGCGAGATATTTTGGCGAAGAATTTCGAGAGATATTCATATGATGCGCGTACGGTCATCTATTATGCGCACATACTCGATGTTGCCCCAAAGGGTGAGGAACCAGATGAGGAGCTTTTACGGAAGGTAGTAGGGCGAGCGATAGAGCTTTCTCCAAAGCGTATGCAGTCTCGCTACCTTCTTGCAAATATTTCAATCCGCAAGGGCGACAATGCCAAGACAAGTGCTGAGAAGAAAGCGTATTACGATGAAGCGATACGCGAGCTGAACACGTTTGGAGACCTGGTGCCGCACCTCGCCGAGCCACGATACGTCATCGCGACGCTGTACCTTACGCTCGGCGAGAATGTTGTTGCGGGGGAGTGGGCGGACGAAGGTCGCGCAATCTACAAAAAGAGTGATGAAAATACCGCGCGGCGCGCGGCGCGCTATTACGTCACAGTCGGGGATTGGGAGAATGCCCGTTATTTCCTACAGGAGGTCGTGAACGCAGATTCTACAGACTATCCTTTCTTGTATGATCTCGCGAAAGCAGAATTCCTCTCCGGCAACGTCGAGCGCGCGCAAGAAATAGTCGCTGAACTTCAACAAAAGTCCCCGGGGCTCGCGGAAGGAGACCCGGCATTCTTACAGGCTCTCGGTGAGTAGGGTTTGGGGTATAATTGTGCCATGAATCCGAATCCGAATCCGGTCGGCTCGTTTACACGTTTCTTTTTTGGATTTGTGCTTTTTATTTCGCTTAGTTTTGGAGTGACATTTGCCGTGCAAAAGGTTGTCATCTCTCAAGAAGCGCAAAAGCAACAAGCTGCCGCAGCGGCGGCTATGCTTGGGGACTCAAGGTAAACCACCCTCCCTCTTTTTTTCTTCTCGTCCCTCTGCTAGTTTCTTGAAGTGATTGTACGCGTTTACGATAATGTCTCGTTCCCTTGGGTGGTGGTTTAAATGTTCGGACACTTTTCCCGTCTTCCATAGGATTTCGAACTGGGTCAGGACCATATCTTGTAGGAGGGGGGTATGGCGAAACTGCCTCGTAAGGTAATCAATAGTCTCCGTGACGGGGGTTTTAATGCGCGCCATATTATCCGAATTTTCCATGCATATCATCGTATCACGGTGCGAGGCCATTGACTGATTATCCAAATCCTGTAGGATGCGGCGGTCAGGCTAGAGACAGCGAGCTGTTGCGAAAGCAGCGTCAGACTTGCCGAGGTCGTACTCCCCAGCCTGTTATTGGTTTGTAGTGTTTTCCGGTATGGCAAAAACAAGAGAACAAAAGGCGGTCATTATAGACAAGCTTGAGGATGCGTTTAAAAGCGCGACATCCTCTGTCTTGGTGCACTTTACGAAACTTACCGTTGCAGACGAATCCGCGATGCGTCGCGCCCTGCGCAACGACGGAGTGAAGTACTTTGTTGCCAAGAAGACGCTTATCCGCAGAGCGCTTGAAAAGCTTGGACACGCTCATGCAGAGATGCCGCTCGAAGGCGAGATCGCGGTTGCGTATGGCGGAGAGGGAGATGCCACCGCTCCCGCTCGACTGGTGCACGATTTCGGTAAGAAGCTTGTCGACAAGCTCGTCATTCTCGGAGGAATTTTCGAGGGTAAGCTTGTGGGGCAAGTACAGATGCAGGAAATCGCGACCATTCCTCCGATGCAAACGCTCCGTGGCATGTTCGCAAACATCATCAATTCACCGCGCCAGCGCTTCGCTGTCGTGTTGAGTAAGGTCGCAGAGACGAAGAATTAATAATCAAATTAACGAAATTCTATGACACAAGAACAAATTATTGAGGCGGTAGAAAAAATGACCGTACTTGAGCTCAATACGCTTGTAAAAGCGATCGAGGAAAAGTGGGGAGTTTCTGCAGCGGCAGTTGCAGTCGCAGGACCTGCGGCAGCAGCGGCAGAAGAGAAGTCTGAGTTCAACGTAGAGCTCACTTCTTTCGGTGAACAAAAGATCGCAGTCATCAAGATCGTGAAGGAAGTCCTCGCCCTCGGTCTCGCGGAAGCGAAGACTATGGTTGAGAGCGCGCCTGTCATGATGAAGGCCGATGTGAAAAAAGAAGACGCAGAAGCGTGGAAGAAGAAGATTGAGGAAGCCGGAGGTAAAGTAACCTTGAAATAAATTTCAAGGTTACTTTCTCCGGCTTGGGAAGGGGTCGGGAAACGGTAGTTTCCCGTGTCGGAGAGCAGGGCGAAGCCCGTTGAGAACCGAGGGTTCACAAGGAGTCGCGGCTTTGTCGCGACGACGGCTGGTGGAAAAGACACTCTTAAGTAAGCAGATTTCGGCCAAGAAGAAAAGTCGCCTGAAATAGGCGATTTTTCTTCATACTTGGCAATCTAGACGAGGGTAGTAGAATCCCCCTATGAAAAGTGATTTCCTGAGTCAGTTTGTAGGAGGTGCGACGCGTGCAAAACTGCTTCGGATTTTTGTCCTCGACCAATCCGGGGTTTTTACGATATCACGTGCCGCCAAACGGTCAGGTGTTTCCGCGGCGATTGTCGCGAAGGAAATAAAACTACTCGAGAAGTGGGGGGTCATTAGATCGGTTGAGGTTGCAATTACGCTCTCGAACAGCTCTAAGCGAGTCGTAGCAGGTAAACAGACAGAGCGCGCATGGGCGTTCGATCCAAAATTTTCGTATGCGACTGCGCTCGCACGCTTTATCCACGAGGTTTCTCCGATGCGATACAAAGAGATTCTTTCTTCTCTGAAGCGCACGGGGCGACTTGCGGTGGTAGTTCTGTCGGGCTCTTTTATGGGAGATCCGAGTCGTCCCGTAGACCTCGTCGTGGCGGTAGACGCGCTAAACGAGAAAAGGCTTGAACAGGTCGTCCGCGCACTCGAACCGAAATTTGGTCGCGAGATACGCTATGCCGTTTTCTCAACTCCAGAGTTTCGTTATCGGCTCACGGTGCAGGATCGCCTCTTGAGAGAGACCCTCGATTATCCGCACCACATCCTTCTAGACAAGACTAGACTGTTGTGACTAAAAACGCCCAGAAGCTCCCTTCTTGGTCATTTCCCATATCCACAGGCGAGCACGTTCTGAGCTTCTACAGCGGTTCACAGTGCTATGATTACGTCTGTGGTCCAGCGCTCGGCAGTTCGGAGTGCAGTTCGCTCTTTCTGAGCGGCTTGGGGGTCAAAATGCCATTATAAACATTATAAATAACTCTTAACAGTATTATATGTTGGTCACTCAATCAGCAGATGTAGTAGCGACGTCTTTCGTGGGTCTTTGGTATACCGTTGCGCAGTATCTTCCCGCGATTCTTGCGGCGGTTATTGTTTTTGTTATCGGTTGGATCGTTGGGGTCATTTTGTACCGTGTTGTTGTGGAGTCAGTGAGAGTGCTTCGTATTGACGAGGTACTAAGAGCAGCGGGGCTCAATGATGCTGCGAAAGAAGCGGGTTTTACGCTCGACATTGGTCGCTTCCTCGGGACCCTCGTCATGTGGTTCATGGTCGTAGTGTTCCTCGTGGCATCTCTCGACATTCTTGGTCTCAATCGTGTAACGATCTTCCTCCAGCAAGTGGTCTTGGGCTATCTTCCGCAAGTTATCGTTGCGGTTCTCATCTTGATTCTCGGTGCAGTGCTTGCAGAGATTGTTCGCGGATTGGTCAGTGGCTCTGCGCGTGCCGCCGGGGCTCATGCAGCAAATCTCGCCGGAGCAGTCGCTAAATGGGCGATTTGGATCTTCGCAATCATGGCAGCACTGGATCAACTTCAGGTGGCGAGTTCCTTCATTCAAACGCTTTTCACGGGCGTTGTAATAGCGATGTCCCTTGCCTTTGGTCTCGCATTTGGTTTGGGGGGCAAAGAAGCTGCAGCGCGTACGATCGAGAGAATTCGTTCCGAGATCGGGCATCACCACAATTAGTATTTAAGCTGTTTTGAGAAACGGTCGGCCACAAGTGGCCGACCGTTTTGCGTTTGCTTGCCTGTCGAAGGGCAGGCTACAATGGCACCTATGCAAGCAGTCATTCTCGCCGCAGGTCATGGCACGCGCATGGAAGAGCTCACGACCGACGTACCAAAACCGATGCTCGATGTCGCAGGCAAGCCTTTACTCGAATACAAACTCGAAGCGCTTCCAGATGAGATTACGGAAGTTATTATCGTCACCGGATACCTCGGCGATGTGATCAAGCAACATTTTGGAAGTTCGTACATCGGAAAGAAGATTCTCTATGCGGAGCAAAAAGATCTCAACGGTACGGCGGGCGCCCTGTGGTGTGCCCAACCTTTTTTGCGCGATCGTTTTCTCGTGATGATGGGAGATGATATCTATGCACGAAGCGACATCGAGGCATGCATTGTTACGGGCGATACATGGAGACTCTTAGTACAACAGGTTCCCGAGATGCGCCGATCAGGAGATGTGCAACTCGATGCTGACGCGAACATCGCGGCCATCATTGAGGGCGATCGAGGTGCTACGCCGGGGCTTGCGAGTACGAATATGTTCTTGCTCGACACGCGGCTTTTCTCTTGTCCGATGGTGCCAAAGCTGGAAGGAAGTCTCGAATATGGATTGCCTCAAACAGTGATGGCTGCTACAAAATCTCTCGGTGTTCGTCTTGGGCCAGTTTTTACCGACCAATGGATACAAATTACCTCGCCCAAGGATCTCACAAAAGCAGCTGAGATCCTAAAAAGAGTCAGGAAATGAAGCGTTTTTGAAAGTAGGGCGCTTGTCCCCCTCTTGTCCACTGCAAAATTTGACACAGGTTCAGGCCTCGCATATACTCCTATTCACGTATATGTTACGCATTAAAAGCTTCACGAAGTGGCAAGAGTAGCCGGCTTAACCGCTGTGCGACTGGTAGCCGCTTTCAAGCGGCTTTTTTCGTGGAATGTACGCGTGTCCTGCGTAGCCTTGGCGAGGCAGGATGAGATCGTTGAAAACTGAAGAGCGACACAAAAAAGTAAAGAATCAAACGTCTCGTTTGGGTTCTTCTTTGAGCGATCAAAGAGGGTCTTTCCCAAATGAGATGCAGGAATGTCATGCTGTAAAGCATGGCTGTAAAAACACAAAGTAAAAAGAAAGTAGAAACATGTAAGAAACGCGGTTCTTAGAATTCCTAGCGGGAGTTCTGAGAAAGGGCGTGTGGTGGATGCCTAGACTGAAGAAGGCGATGAAGGACGCGGCTTAGCTGCGATACGCTTCGGGGAGGTGCTATGCAACCAGCGATCCGGAGATTTCCGAATGGGGCAACCCCATCGAGTAGCCCTCGATGACTCTCAACTTAAACGCTTGAGAGAGCAGACCTTGGGAAGTAAAACATTTCAGTACCAAGAGGAAAAGAGACCAACAGGTATTCCCTGAGTAGCGGCGAGCGAAACGGGAGAAGCACAAACTCAGCCACATAAATAGTTTCTAGTTGATAGTCGCTAGTTTTTAGCAGATGCAGAAATGCATTCCTAAGAACTAAAAACTTCCTCACTGGTAACTGCTTATGGGGATGGGGGTTATAAGGCTACAGTGTCCCCGCGAGGGGAGTAAAGTTAAAAAATGCTTAGGTAGAGGAACGCACTGGGAAGTGCGACCCCAGAGGGTAATAGTCCCGTACTCGAAACCGAAGCATCTTTATGGCTGTAGTTCTTGAGTAGCTCGAGACATGAATAGCTCGGGTGAATTCGCCG
>CAYGKV010000001.1:0-136501 GCA_964350885.1 uncultured Candidatus Saccharibacteria bacterium | reverse complement strand
GGCAATCTTTGCCCGCATCGCTTGAACGGACGCCGCCGTGGTTTGAGAGGCGCTTGCCGCGTCTTTCTCGGCCATTGCGCCTAATTCCTTCGTCCAATGCGGAGGCAGAACGAATTTCGCAAGCAACTCGGAGAGTTGCGAGTCTAGCGATTCTTCCCGCACATATGGCTGCGAGCAATGAACGGCGGCTTTCTTTTTTGTACAGCGATAGTAGACGTAGCGATGGACGTTGCCATTCTTCTGCCGCTTCAATTTGTCCTCGGCGGTGATGGAAAAGCCGCACTCGCCGCATCGCAAGAGGCCGCAGTACGCTTGCGGCTCGTTCGTCGGTTTGTGGTGCGCGCGGCTGCGGAGCGCGAGAACTTTCTGCACTCTGTCGAACAATTCCTTGCTCACGATAGGCGTATGCGTGCCCTCGTACATTTCGCCGCTATAGGCGAAGTGGCCGAAGTAAAACGGATTGGAGAGCAGGAATGTTATCTGGTCTTTTTTGAGTGGCCTGCCGCCGCCCTTGCTCCACCCTCGCGTCGCGCCCGTCTTGATGCCGTGCTCAAAAAGAAACTGCGCAATATCTTCGAGTCGCGAGCCGTTCTTGGCGTACAGCTCGAACGCCTTACGCACGAGCGGCGCTTTGCGCCGATCTACCACGATAGTCTTGGCGTACGGGTCGTTGAAGTAGCCGAGGGGCGCTGTGCTTGGATACACGCCTTGTCGCGCTTTTTGCCGGAGGCCTCGCGTCACATTGACGCTCAAGTCGCGGATGTACTGATTGGCCATGCCGAATTCTACGGACATGAGGAGTACGTTGTCATGCGGAAAATACGCCTTGTCGTGCGTAACGATTTTCTGAATGACGCTTTGCTGCAAAAGCCACGAGATGCGCCCGCTATCCACCGGATTGCGCGAGAGGCGGTCAATCTTCCAACACACGACTCCCTGCGCGTCGCCGCGCTCGATACGTTTCAACATGTCCTCGAGCACGGGACGGCCCGGCATCTTCGCGCTGCGCTTTTCCACGAATTCTTCCGCAATCTCTAATCCGTCACGCTTGGCGACCGCGCGCAATTCAGCAAGTTGCGCTTCAATGGAGAGGACCTGTTTGTCCTCGACATCGGTGCTTTTGCGTGCGTAGAGAAAATAGCGCATATTTGATATTATACAACCCAACTATGGCCAACATTCAACATTACATTTTTGTGGATGAGTCGGGCGATCCGGGTAAACCATTCGGAATTGATGAAACGGGGAACAAAATCCCTACTGGCTCAAGTCTGTTTTATATACTTACGGCAGTTTATCTTGATTCCACAAAACTATTTGCGCTCGAAAACGAGATAATGGAGGTACGCCAAAAATATGGGTTCAGAAGCGAGATAAAGTCCACAATCATTCCTCTCCCGATGTACATGGACCTGCTCGCAATAATAAATAAACTTGGGATTTCAATTTATTATCGACTGGTAGACAAGTCCACCTATAAGGGTAAGTTCGCTGTCTCTGGCCATACGAAATTGCACAATATTTTTGACGACTACAATCTGTCTAAATTAGTTTTATTCACGACCAAGAAACAGAACTTAGCGGAAGCAGAAGTCGTGATTGATCGCGCCGACCGGAGGATGTACAACGGGGATTACTTTAGCGGCTTTGACGAGTACCTCTTTGATCGTGTGAATACTAAAACCATCAAGCGCATACGGCATATAACCCACGTAAATTCGGAGTACGTAAATGCAATGCAACTATCCGATCTGGTCAGCGGCGCGATAAAAGATTATTTTACCGGCAAGAACAAAGATTTGAGAAAAGTCATTGAGAAGAAGTATCTTTATAAAATTTGGTGAGAAAACAAAAGAGCGGGCCCTAGACCTAGGACACGCTCTTTTGTTTACAAGATATCTCTTGTATATCCACACTATCAGTATTCGAATGAAAAATCAATGATTTTCCACATTCCTAAAATACCCTTATTTAGTAAGCTAAAAACGTATTTTAGAAAAATTGTTAGTTGGAATTCGTTAAAATGCCTAGTGGCATTTTAACGAATTCCATGTGCGAAGTCAAAGAAATTGCCACAAAAAGTTGCACGACGAGCACGAATTTTGAGGAATTGGAGATCAGTGACGTGTTGGAAAACATACGATTACTCCTAAATTATATCAAAAAACACAACAGAAAGGGAGCTTCGCTGATTAGCTCTTTTCAGCGAAGAATAATCTTGTGCGCGCATGGGTGGGTGGGGCAAGCACTCCATGGGTTTGGATTGCATTTGCATTTCCCCTCCAAAAAATCCTCCCTCCAAAAATCTTCGGCTTTGCATTTCCTGAACCTCCCTCACACGCGCGCGAAGCGCGCGGCGTGCCGCAGAATCAGTGGTTTTCTTTGTTGGCGGCCAAAGAAAACCATTCCGAAAATGCCCTTGTTCCGATACTTGTGACTCTATACAACTCTGCTCGAACCTATTTTAGCACCAACGGCTGATGTCCCTCCTCCGCCAAGGCTACGGACGGGCAGGCGCGCGCTCCGCGCGCGTGGTGGCTTTGTACTCGGTGGTCCGATTCGACTCCATGCCCGCCACGTCACGGATATTCGCCTGCTAGGCGGTGAGAATGTGACCATCAAAGAATATGGCCCACGAGAAGATGGGATCCGCCTACTTTTGCCCAAAAGTACAAACAAGTCTCATATGCCAATAACGCCAGGTGAAGGGGATAGCGTGCAGGGTATTGTGCAAGAAGTTCTCGAATCAGTCTCCAAGGAGGCTTAAAACTCGCGCGAAAAAAAAGAATAGAGTCGCGGCAGAACGTTGAGGTATTAGTCATGCCACTCCTACCAAAAAGGACACTTCCTTGCTATTTTGTCAATAATAGCGCAGACTCGGGGTATGGCATACATCAAGCGCGAAGGTGGTAAGCGATTCGGCGGAAAGCCTTCGTTTGGCGCGCGTCCCAGCAAGCCAAGCTTTGGGAAGAAATCCTGGGGCGAGAAGAGAGACACTCGATCAAGCGATGGCCCGACAACCTTCTTCAAAGCTACTTGTACCAAGTGCGGTAATTCGTGTGAAGTGCCTTTTAAGCCGGTAAACGGTAAACCAGTATTTTGTAGACATTGTTTCGTCAAAACAGGGGATACGGCGAGTGGACGCGCGGGGGATAGATTTCCAAAGCGGGATTTTACTCCACATAGCGCACCGAACACAGGTGCTGAAAACACCAATACCAACGAAGTGTTGAAACAATTAGAAATGATGAACGCCAAACTCGAGCGACTCATTGCGGCGGTGGTAGCGTCTGCAGCAAAATAACTACTGTCGGTTTGTTATAGTGTCCGTATGAGTGGGGCACATGTAGGAGAAAAGACATCATACCAAGTGCTGCTTTTCTACAAGTACGTCAACATTGATGCGCCGGATAGTCTGGCTGCACGAGTGCGTGCGCTTGCTGCAGGATTTTCACTCACCGGTCGCGCTATCGTGGCGCACGAAGGTATAAACGCGACCTTGGAAGGCACTGTAGAAAATACGGAAGCATTCGTGAAGCAATTTTTTACCGACGCGCGGTTTGCGGATGTGCCGGTAAAGCGCAGCGTGGGAACAGGGAAGAGTTTCCCAGGACTTTCGGTGAAAGTCCGCAAGGAGATCGTGGGCACAGGATTTAGCGAAGAAGAGGCGGATCCGCGCATTCGCACCGCACCGCGCATATCTCCCGAAGAGTTGCGCGCGTGGTATGAAGAGCAACGAGATTTTGTTGTGGTAGATATGCGAAATAACTACGAATTCGCTTCAGGACATTTCAAGAATGCGGTTCAGCCAGATATTTCTGCCTCGCGTCACTTGCCGCTCGTCGTAGACAAGCTCTCGCCGCTCAAGGAAAAAACGGTAGTCACCGTGTGTACCGGAGGAGTGCGTTGCGAGAAGATGGCGGCATACCTGCAACACAAGGGTTTCAAAAATGTACGACAGCTCGATGGCGGTATTCACTCGTATATGGAGAAATATCCGGGCAAGGATTTTCTCGGCACACTCTACACATTCGACCAGCGCGTCACGATGGATTTTGGCGGCGAACGGGAAGTCATCGGCACCTGTCATCTCTGTGGCGCGCTGTCGGAAGCGTATGCCGATTGCGCTGAGCAATCTTGCCACCTCCACTTCATTGCATGTGAGAAGTGTAGGGATACGGAGGGTACTGTGTACTGCAGCGAAGAATGCAGGACGGTTCTCGTATGAGGATTACATCAGCCGAATTTGTAAAGGGTATCAAGGGTACCGACTCGATACTTGCGGAGAAGATCCCGCACGTCGCATTTATCGGTCGCTCGAATGTCGGTAAATCGAGCATCTTGAATGCGCTCACGGGGGTGAAGGATTTGGCGCGCGTGGGTAGAAAACCAGGGAAGACGACAGAAATCAATTTTTTCCTCATAAACAAAACTCACTATTTTGTCGACCTCCCTGGCTATGGATACGCAGCGCCCACGCCGACCGATCGTGAAAAACTGCGCAAGATGATACTCTGGTATTTCACTTCGGGTGAAGTGCGGCCGCAAAGGATCGTCTTGATACTCGAAGCAAAGGCAGGTCTCACACGTTTTGATGAAGAGATGATCAAGATTCTGAATGATCTCGCATATGAGTTTGTCATAGTTTTGAACAAAATAGACAAGCTTTCGCAAAAGGAACGCTTGCTCCAGATTGAGAAAATAAAAAAAGTGGTCGGGGGTGCAGCAGTAATCCAGACATCCACCGAGGCTGGTGAAGGAATCGATGTTCTCCGCGGCATACTTTTAGGCCTCGTCCATAAATAAAGTCTACAGAATATGGACGTGGCACTAAGTGGTCGCCCACAAATAGCAGTCATGTTATTGTGGGCGATCCCTTAGCAGACGCTTAAACATCTCATTGTTTATGGAACGCACGTATCGATACCTCGGAACTATCAGTGTCTTTTTTGTGGCGGTGCTGCTCATCTCGAATATTGCGTCTACCAAGATAGTGCAGCTTGGGTGGCTGACCTTCGACGGTGGCACGCTTTTGTTTCCACTCTCCTATATTTTTGCGGATATTTTGACGGAAGTGTACGGATTTCAAAGATCGCGGCGAGTGATATGGCTCGGTTTTTTCTGCGCCTTCACCATGTCGCTCATTCTGTACATCGTCGGCATGCTTCCTTCGGCGGCAGATTGGGGGAATCAATCGGCGTACGACGCGATTCTCGGTCAAGCGCCGCGCATTGTCGCTGCCAGCCTCATTGCGTACCTCTGTGGAGAATTCGTCAATTCTTTCATTCTCGCGAAGATGAAAGTGTGGACGGCAGGGAAGTGGCTTTGGTCACGCACTATCGGCTCTACCGTCGTGGGCGAATTGGTGGATAGCTCGCTCTTTATCGTGATAGCGTTTGCGGGAATATTGCCGACTTCTCTCCTCGTTACGCTCATCGTCTCAAATTATCTGTTCAAAACAGCCATTGAGATTTTGTTCACCCCCGCGACGTATGGCATTATCCGTTTCCTCAAACGGTCTGAAGGCGAAGACTACTATGACCGAAATACCAACTTCAATCCGTTTGCGCGGAGTTAGGTCGAAGGGTGTATAATCTCGTGCATGTCGCGCGTACTTGTATCAGGTTCTCTTGCGTATGATCGCATAATGGATTTTGACGGGCTTTTTGCGGAGCATTTCATACCAGAGATGCTCCACAGCATTAACTTGAGTTTCCAAGTCGAGGCACTGTCGGTGCAGTTTGGTGGAACTGCAGGAAACATTGCCTACAACCTCGCTCTTCTCGGAGAGCAGGCGGAGATCATCGCTTCTGTTGGTGGCGATTTCGATTCGTATCGCGCTCACCTCCTTCTCTCTGGTGTTGAATCCACATCCATCAGGGTTCTTGCGGACCAGCTCACTGCCTCCGCGTATATCCTTACCGATAAAGGCAATAATCAAATTGCCGCTTTCCATTATGGCGCAGGAGGATCGCCGTACGACACCCCCGTCGAAACAGAAGGAAAGGGGTTTGCCATCATAGCTCCCGGATGTGTCCCGGATATGCAGGCGCTGCCTGGATATTACAAACAACGCAATATGCGTTATCTATACGACCCGGCGCAGCAAATACCCGTCTTAAGTCCGGA
Organism: uncultured Candidatus Saccharibacteria bacterium; assembly: GCA_964350885.1. Lineage (GTDB taxonomy): Bacteria > Patescibacteriota > Minisyncoccia > Phycocordibacterales > UBA2100 > UBA10103. Next base: position 130,372 of record CAYGKV010000001.1, on the reverse strand, counting down.
GACACTTCGCGATGGTATCAATGGGGCACAAGTACTTTTCGGGAGTGATTATGAATATGCATTGATAAAACAGAAAACCGGATGGTCAGATGAGGAGGTCTTGCGACACGTGCCGACCGTCGCCGTGACTCGTGGAGCTAAGGGTTCGGTCGTTATGAGTGCACAAGGATCAATAGAAGTGGGTGCGTGTCCTATACACGAGGTAGTTGATCCCACAGGTGCGGGTGATGCGTATCGCGCAGGATACATCAAGGGATTGATCATAGGCTTGCCTCCGACTTCTTGCGCGCGGCTCGCGAGTGTTGCCGCAGCGTTTGTCGTCGAAACATACGGCACCCAAACCCATCATTTCACCCCCGATGATGTGAAGGAGCGTTATAAGAAAGCGTATGGCGAGACACTTTCGCTCTAGTCTTGTATACTATCCTGAATGGAAAGCGACATTAAAGATATTAACCAAGCGGCGGAAGGAAAACGCCGCATTGAATGGGCGGAGCGCGACATGCCGGTGCTTCGCAGCGTTCGAGCGCAATTCGAGAAAGATCAGCCGTTTAAAGGGAAGACTCTTGCGGCGGTTCTTCATGTAACGGCGGAGACTGCCAATCTCGTGATTACACTCAAAGCGGGCGGTGCGAATGTATTTTTGGCCGCTTCGAATCCACTCTCGACTCAGGATGACGTGGCCGCCGCCCTTGTCGGGATTTACGAAATCCCGACATTCGCCATAAAAGGAGAAAGCAAAGAAACATTTTTCAAACACATCAAAGCGCTTATAGCGCAAAAGCCGCAGCTCACGATGGACGACGGGGCGGATCTCGTGACCACCATTCACCAAGATCACCCAGAGCTTCTCTCAAGCATTCTCGGCGGTACGGAAGAGACGACCACCGGCGTAATCCGTTTGCGTGCTATGCACAAGGCAGGAGCTCTCAAGATGCCGATCGTGGCGGTGAATGACGCAAAGACAAAAAACATGTTCGACAATCGCTATGGTACGGGCCAATCCACGCTCGACGGCATCATCCGTGCGACGGACATCTTGATAGCAGGAAAGACTGTCGTTGTTGCTGGATTCGGATGGTGCGGCAAGGGACTCGCCATGCGCGCACGCGGCATGGGGGCAAATGTGATCGTCACCGAGATCGATCCCATCAAAGCACTTGAGGCCGCGATGGAGGGTTTCCGCGCGATGCCGATGATGGATGCGGCGAAAGAAGGCGACCTTTTCTGCACCGTGACGGGTAATATCAATGTTATTGCGAAAGAGCATTTCAAAGTGATGAAAGACGGAGCTATCGTCTGCAACGCAGGTCACTTCGATGTGGAAATCAATCTGGATGACCTCAAGAGTGTCGCTGAGGGCGAACCAAAAGATGTGCGCAATTTCGTGCAGGAATATAGGGTGAAAGGCAATCGCATCTACGTTTTGGCCGAGGGTCGGCTCGTGAATCTTGCGGCTGCTGAAGGACACCCTGCGAGTGTGATGGACATGAGCTTTGCCACACAAGCGATGGGGTCCGCCTGGATGGCGACCCAAAAGACTCCACTTGCAGCAGGTGTATACGATATACCCGAAGAGACCGAGAAGATGATTGCCTCTTTGAAACTTAACTCAATGGGGCAAAACATCGACACACTCACCGAAGCGCAGGAAAAATATCTCGCAAGCTGGCAGGAGGGGACGTAAGTATGCGCCCGTGCCATGTCGTCCAAATAGAGACGCCAAAACATATTTTGTTGGACGGTGTGTGGTTAGGCCCCAAAAAAGCACGAACCGTTGTGATTCTTATTCACGGATTGGGTGGGACGTTTTGGAGGAGGATAGGTCTCATTGAATCACTGGCGAATTCAAACGCTGCTGTGCTCGCGTTTAATAATCGGGGGCATGACCGTATCAGCCGTTTGGTGCATACGGGCGAGAGAAAAATTGGCAAGACTTCTTGGGCTGGGGGAGCATGCGAGGTATTTACAGACTGCGTTGACGATCTCGAGGGTGCGGTGCGTTTCGCTCGGAAGCAGGGAGCAAGGCGGATATTTCTCGCAGGGCATTCGACGGGCAGTCAGAAGGCCGTTTACTATGCACGTAAGAAAGGTTCGTCGCTCGTAAAGGGTCTCATCCTCATGGTGCCGTTGAGCGATTACTCCGTTGCGCTGCGTGATGATAAGAATGGGATGCTTGCGCGCGCGACACGCGTCGCGCGCGCCCTCGTGCGAGCGGGTAAACCACACGAACTTCTTCCACAGTCCATTTGGCCTGCAATCGATGACGCGCAGCGATTTCTTTCTCTCTATACACCGGACAGCGTCGAAGAGATGTTTTTGTATGCCCAACCCAACAGAACGCCCACAATATTTAAGTCCGTAACATTGCCGATGCTTGCAATGTTTGCAGGAGAAGATGAGTTTGCAGACAGGCCAGCAACGGAAATAGCCGCGTGGTTTGGGAAGCACACACGGAGTCGGAAATTCAAATCGGTCATCGTGCCAAAAGCTGGGCACGGTTTTAAAGGTGCGGAAAGGGGAGTCGCGGCGCATATCCGGCGCTTTATTGCGGCTAGTGAGGATTGAAAATGAGAGCTTGCTATCATTTTCTCCGAGCGAAGACGTAACACAGGGTTGAAAACCCTTTATTAAGACCTAAATTGTGCTACGATATCGGCACCTATGGCAGTTGAAGAAGTTGTGCACAGTGGAGTTTTGGGTGCAGTAGAACAGGCGGCTCCCGGCATTCACGTCGCAATCTCGGCCGAGAAACTCGGTGAATTTCTCGGTATTCCCATCACCAACACGCTCGTTACCAGCTGGGTGGTTATCGCGATACTCGTTGCTGTCGCCTTTCTCGTTCGTGGGAGACTCGCGATGATTCCCGGCAAGTTCCAGACTCTCATAGAGACGATGGTCGGGTTTGTATACGACTATGTGGCGGAAACTCTCGAAAGTAGAGATATGGCTCGCCGCTTCCTCCCGTTGCTGCTTACGTTGTTTCTTTTCATCTTTATCGGCAATATGCTCCACTTCTTGCCGGGCATTGGCTCCATTCAGTACAACGAGTACCCACTCCTGCGCGCGCCGAATACTGACCTCACGATGCCGCTCGTACTCGCCATCATATCGTTCCTCGTTATCGAGGTGACCGGCATACTTGCGATCGGGTTTTGGAAATACAGCAGCAAGTTCCTGCAGAATCCTTTCACCAATCCGATAGGATTTGCCGTGGGGCTGATCGAGCTCATCGGGGAATTGGTGCGCGTCATTTCGCTCTCATTTCGACTCTTCGGCAACATTCTTGCAGGGGAGATCATCATCGCAGTTGCCATATTTTTCGTGCCGTACTTCCTCCCCGTGCCGCTCATGCTCTTCGAAGTATTCATCGGCTTCTTGCAGGCCGCCATATTCGCCCTCCTCACGCTCTTTTTCATCAAGCTTGCCATCGCAGAGCCGCACGGCGAGGCACATTGAAACGCCGGAAACCCATGCTAGAATGGCCCCACAATAGGTATTAATTATTCGAAGTAACATTGTTCAAAGTTATGGATATTGAAGTAGCAAAGACACTCGGAATGGCAATTGCCGTCGGTTTGGGCATGATCGGACCTGGTATCGGTCTCGGTATTCTTATTGGACGTGCGCTTGAGGCGATAGGACGCAATCCCGAGGCGGCGGGAAAGATCCAGACCACGATGTTTATCGGTATCGCCGTTACTGACGCACTCGCGATCTTTGCCCTCGTAGTCGGCTTTATTATCAAATTCACCTAGTCGTTGAGTTTCGACTTTCACCATGAGCGAGCTTTTCGCAGCGTTTGGAATTAATTGGCAACTGCTTCTTGTGCAGGCTTTTAATTTCGGATTTTTGTTGCTCGTCCTTTGGTATTTTCTCTACACGCCGATACTCAAACTGATAGACGACAGGCAAAAAAAGATCGCTGAGGGAGTACGCACTGCTGAAGCTGCTGAGAGGAAGCTTGCGGATGCAAAAGCAGAAGGTGATCAGATGATTGGGGGGGCGGCTCGCGAAGCTGAAGTACTTGTTGCGACAGCTCGTAATCGCGCAGATGAGAAGGGGAATGAGCTGCTGAAAGCAGCAGAAGCGCGCGCAGATAGTGTGATCAAGGAAGCGCAGGCGCGTGCTGAAGAGGCGAAGCGTATGGCACTCTCGGAAAGTTCAAAGGAAATCGCGCGAGCCGCGATGCTCGCCGCGGAGAAAATCCTTCGCGAAAAATCAGCATAACCGTATGGAAAACACCTACGCACAGGCATTATGGAAGATGGTGGAGGGGGGTATGCCGCCTGTAAAAGCCGTTCATGCGATTCGCGATGTCCTTAAGGCACACGGTCGTGAGGCGCTCTTGCCGCGCATTGCGCGCGCATTCGCTCGTATCGCAGAGCGCGAAGCAAAGAAGAGTGACGTCATTCTGACCGTCGCGCGAGAGGCAGATACAAAGCATGCACACAAAGAGGTGAAGGAAATGCTCTCATCCATGGGAGTCGAAGCAAAAGACCTCAAGACGCAAATCGACGATACGCTCATCGGCGGTTGGCGTCTCGAGGGCAAGGAGCAGTTGGTAGATGCAAGTTACAAAAATCAATTATTGGAGTTATTTAACCGCGCGACCGCATAGTATATGGATTCATCAACGATACAGAAGATCATCAAAGAGATTGAGGGTATTGCTCCGGCTCACGAAGCTGAACATGTGGGGCGCGTGGTCGCGGTCGGCGATGGTGTGGTGGCTATCGACGGCCTCTCCAAGGCGGTGATGAGTGAGGTCTTGGTGTTTGAAGAAGGTAAGGGAAAGAACCTTGCGGGTGCTCTCGAAGCACAGGGCGAACTCTACGGTCTCATTTTGAACCTCGAAGAAGACGGTGTTCGCGCTACCATTCTCGGAGATACAGCACGCGTGAGTGAAGGAATGATGGTCAAGTCAACGGGCAAGATTCTCTCCGTCCCGTCGAGCGAAGAGCTCTTGGGTCGCGTGGTAAATGCGCTCGGTGAGCCGATCGATGGCAAGGGGCCGTTTAAGAAGACCACCCTCATGCCGATCGAGCGGCAAGCAGCCGGTGTCATCGATCGAAAGTCGGTTTCGGTACCACTCGCAACAGGCACCAAGGCAATCGATGCGATGATTCCGATTGGCCGCGGTCAGCGCGAGCTCATCATCGGCGATCGTGGTACGGGGAAGACCACCGTGGCGATCGACGCTATCATCAACCAAAAATACGAACCGGAAGCGACGCGTCCGATCTGCATTTACGTTGCCATCGGTCAGAAGGAATCCAAGACCGCACGCATCTCCCAGCAGCTTCGCGAGCAAGGTGCAATGGAATACACGATTATTGTCGACGCTCCTGCCTCGGCTCCTGCCGCGCTCCAGTATCTCGCACCATTCGCGGGCGTTGCCATTGGGGAGTACTTCATGGATAAGGGGCGTGATGTACTTATCATTTACGACGATCTTTCGAAACAAGCGGTAGCGTATCGTCAGCTTTCACTCCTCCTACGCCGACCACCAGGCCGCGAAGCGTATCCCGGCGACGTGTTTTATTTACACTCCCGACTCCTTGAGCGTGCATGCCGCCTGAGCGAAGAGAAGGGGGGTGGCTCGATTACCGCGTTGCCGATTATCGAGACACAGGAAGGGGATGTCTCGGGCTACATCCCGACCAACGTGATTTCGATTACCGACGGTCAGATGTTCCTCGTAACCGATCTCTTCAACAAAGGAATCAAGCCGGCGATCGATGTAGGTATTTCCGTCTCACGCGTCGGCTCAGCAGCGCAAACGAAAGCGATGAAAGGTGTCGCTGGTGGTATCAAGCTCGAACTCGCACAATTCCGCGAGCTCGAGGCATTCATGCAATTCGCATCCGATCTCGATAAGGCAACGGCAGATCGCATCGAATCAGGCCGGCGCATGGTGGAAGTCTTGAAACAGAAGAACGGTCACCCAATTCCGATGGAGAAGCAAGTCGCTGCGCTCTATGCCGCGGGACACGCATTCTTCATTGACGTGCCGGTCAATAAAGTCACCGCAGTCGAAGAGCAATACGTTGATTTCCTCGACGGACAATATTCGAAGACGCTCGCAGAAATCAAAAAGACGGGGCAGCTTTCCGACGAACTTAAGAAAGAATTGAACAAGGCGATGGAGGAATTCCGTCTCGGGCATGCGGAGCTCTTTTCGGCTGCGAAATAAGCCCTCGACAGGTTCGACAAGCGCACCGCAGGCAAGCTCACAACAATCTCAAGTATGGCAAACCTGAAAAGCATAAAATCGAAAATACTCTCGTATAAGAAGACTGGTACCGTAACACACGCCATGGAAGCGGTCTCAGCGGTCAAGATGCGCAAGGGCCAGGAACGCGCGCTCTCCGGCCGTGCGTATGCGGCCGCAGCACTTTCGGTATTGGAGCGACTCTCGAGTACGACCGACATCGCACGTCACCCGCTCATGCAACAGAGGGAAGGGAAGACGGCTGTGATTGTGGTAACGAGCGACAAAGGTCTTGCCGGCGCACTCAATAGTGGCGTTGTCCGCAAGCTCGAGAATGATTTACGCGAAAGGAATCTCGCTTTACAGGATGTCATCGTCTACGCGTTTGGACGCCGTGGTGGAGAATATTTCACTTCACGCGGCTACACGGTGGAGAGCGTCCACACAAACGTAAGCGACGCGATCTCTGAAGGCGAAATGTCCGCAATGACCAGGGCAGTACTCGACCGTCCGGATATTGGCTCGATCATTGTTGCCTATCAGAATTTTATTTCCACTTTCGAGCAGCATCCGACGGTGAGGCAGATCGTACCCATACAGCCACTCACCATGAGAGAGATCGTGGCTGGTATTCGCCCCGCAAAAGGCAAGTACGCCCCTCAAGCAGATGAGGCAGTATCTCATCGGATTGCGGCATACACGATAGAGCCAGATGCCGATGCGGTGCTCTCGGTGCTCTTGCCGAAACTTCTTACCATCGCAATATTCCACGCGCTGCTCGAATCAAAGGCCTCAGAACACTCCGCACGCATGGTTGCGATGAAGAGCGCTACCGACAAAGCGCGCGATATGGCCAAAGGTCTTACGCGCACCTTCAATAAGGTGCGCCAAGCTGCTATCACACGCGAGGTCTCGGAGATTACGAGCGGCATCGAGGCGATGAAGTAAAACAGATAATAAACAAAAAATATGAAAAAAGAAAATCCGCTGAAGTTACGAATGATCCAGTTTTCCGTTTCGGTCATGCGGTTGGCTCACGCGCATTCGGTGGATAAGGCACTTGCGCCAGTATTTAATCAAGTTATACGCAGCTCGGGTTCGATTGGCGCTAATGTGACCGAGGCTCACGGCTCTATATCTAAAGCAGGATTCGTTAGATATTTTCATATCGCCCTTCAGTCGGCTAACGAAACAAAATATTGGCTTGAAGTCATTTCTGCGTATGGACTGAAAGAGAGGGAAGTGTTGCTCAATTTGATTCGGGAAGTGGAGGAATTCATCAAGATTATTATCGCGAGTCTCAAGACCATGAAGGGCAGACCCTAGTTTATTTCTTATTTATCGTTTATTATCTTCTTCAACCTATGACCAAAGGCACCATCACTCAGATTATTGGACCAGTCGTTGACGTGCGTTTTGATACCGGGCTTCCTGCCATCAAGAATGCACTCGAAGTGCACCACAAGGGCGGGCGGCTCGTGCTCGAGGTCGCACAGCACCTTGGGCTCAATCGCGCGCGCTGCATCGCAATGCAAGACACGGCGGGCCTCGCGCGCAATACCGAAGTCTCAGACACTGGCGCGCCTATATCGGTGCCGATCGGCGATGCCGCACTTGGAAGAATGTTCAATATCATCGGTGAGCCTATCGATGGAAAAGCCGATTTGCCGAAGGGATCTAAGCGCCTTCCCATCCACCGCGATCCGCCCGCTTTCGTGCGTCAATCGACCAAAGCAGAGCTTTTCGAGACGGGTATCAAGGCGATCGATCTTTTGGCGCCCTTCATTAAGGGAGGCAAGGTAGGCCTTTTCGGAGGCGCCGGCGTGGGTAAGACAGTGCTCATTCAAGAATTGATCCACAACGTCGCTTCCGAGCACGGTGGGTACTCTGTCTTTGCTGGAGTCGGCGAGCGCGTACGAGAAGGCAACGACCTCTATCACGAAATGAAGGACTCGGGTGTGCTCGATAAAACGGCGCTTGTTTTCGGACAGATGAATGAAGTGCCAGGCGCTCGTGCGCGCGTCGCACTCTCGGGCCTCACGATGGCCGAGGCGTTCCGCGACGAGGGCGGAAAAGACGTACTTTTCTTCATGGACAACGTATTTCGCTTCGTGCAGGCGGGTTCCGAAGTGTCATCGCTCCTGGGACGCGTGCCTTCGGCAGTAGGGTATCAGCCCACGTTGGCCGAAGAGATGGGTCTCTTGCAGGAGCGCATTACCTCGACGACCGAAGGCTCCATCACGTCCGTGCAGGCGATTTATGTACCCGCCGACGACCTCACCGACCCTGCTCCGGCGACCACCTTCGCACACCTCGATTCGACCATCGTACTCGACCGTGGATTGGCCGCGCTCGGAATTTATCCAGCGATCTCTCCGCTCGATTCGAGCTCGACCGCGCTCACGCCTGAAATCGTCGGTGAAGAGCATTATCGGGTCGCCAATGAGACGCGCCGTGTCTTGCAGCGCTACAAAGACCTCCAGGACATCATCGCCATTCTCGGTATTGAAGAACTTTCCGAAGAAGATAAGAAGCTCGTGTACCGCGCACGCAAAATACAGCGATTCCTTTCGCAGCCTTTCGCTGTTGCGGAAGCATTTACCGGCGCGAAGGGCAAATACGTCTCTCTCGCGGATACCGTACGAAGCTTTGCTGAGATACTCGACGGCAAACACGACGCGCAAAACGAACAGTCTTTCTATATGAAGGGTGGGGTGGATGAAGTGAAGGCAGTATAATATCGGGATTTACGAAATCCCGACATTCGTATGGCAGCGCAACAAAACACTTTTCGCCTCACGATCGCGAGCGTCGGAGAGACGCGATTTGACGGAGAGGCGATTTCCGCGACCTTGCCGGGCGCAGCGGGAGAACTCACTATCCTGCCACATCACGAACCGATTGTTACCACTCTCAAACCGGGGAAGATCACTGTCCGTACGGCAGAAGACGCTCATGAGTTTCCTATCGAATCGGGGGTTCTCGAGTGCGCTCACAATCGTGTCGTTGTACTTCTCTAGGCGTCGCCGCTCGATAACCTCCTGACCCATTGTGCGAGTACGAAGAGTGCGTGGCTGTATCGCATCGGTAGTTTTCAACACGGTTGATGTCGAGCTTTCTCCGCTAAATAGTACTATGGAGGATATGGTACGTGTGCGTTCTCTTGTTGTCACGGTCGTGGTTCTGGCCGGAGTTTTGTCCATAGGGACAGCGGTGAGTGCTGAGACAACAATGTCGCAGGCGGTTCTTGCGAAATTCGCCCAACTAGAACAGCAGTACGGACTACCAACGGGAGTAATGGCAAAAATAGCGAGAATAGAAAGCGGGGGGAACGCTCGTGCGACGAACCCGTACTCCACTGCCGCCGGGTTATTTCAGTGGCTGAAGAGCTCTTGGTATTTTACGTCTCTCAAGGTAAATAACGGAAATCCGCATCCACCAGACGCACGATTCGACCCTTTCATTGCGTCTGAAGTCACGGCGTATTCTCTTGGTGTCACCAAAAGCAAGGTTGGCGGATTGATACAGGCAGCCGGAGCCGATCTATCCGTTGGTTTGTACATGGGGCATTTTTTGGGAGTTGGTGGTGCCACACGATTCTTTCAGGCGCTCGCAAGCAATCCAGGGGCAAGTGCGGCGCAAACATTTCCGCGAGAAGCAGCGTCGAATAGGGAGGTTTTTGCGTCACGCTCTCTTTCGGAGGTCTATAATTATTTTGCACAGAAGATGAACCAATCAGGGATCACGTCCGTCGCAAACGCAGGTACATTCGACGGCAATATCGCCGATTCTCGCATTCTCAACGCATCGAGTCAGCAGATCCTCATGAATCCATATCGGGGTCCTCCTCCTCCTCCTGACCCGACGCGAACGTTCCAGACGACACCTGCAGATTTCGTGGAGGGCACCCCGCCTCCTGCGAACAGCACGAATGTTCCTCAAGGATCTTCGGGTCCTCGAACTCAAGTCACTTCTTCGAGTACGCCACTCGCATCCCTCATCATCGCGCAGTCCACACAAATTTTACGAGGAAAGACGACACTCATCTCATGGGTGTCTGTCGGTATGAAGCTTGACTCTTGTTCCGTAAGTCAGAGTGGTTATCAATTTGCCAACGGGAATGAGGGTAGCAAAATACTCACCCCAGGATTGATGGAAGAGGGGACGATCACGCTCATCTTGGAGTGCGCACCTTTTTCTGGAACGACTATTAGGAAAAGTGTAGATATCGTCATACAACCATAATGTCTCACACTGGTATACGGACATGAAAAAATTCCAACGCCGCATAGAAGATTTTGTGTGCGAGCACTGCGGCGAGAGGGTACAGGGAGACGGATACACAAATCACTGTCCTCAGTGTCTTTGGAGCAAGCATGTGGATGTGAATCCCGGGGATCGCGCCGCGGAGTGTGGCGGGATGATGAAGCCGGAAATAATCGAGGGCGCGTCTCCAGATTATCGGATTATTCACGTGTGTGAGCGGTGTGGTTTTGCACATCCGAATGTGGTGCATGCGCACGACAACATCCAAACCGTTCTCGCTATTGCGGGAAAACATTAACATGTCATCATAGCGGTATGTCAGACGGAGGCGGAGAAGGAGGTGGGGGACATATGGATTCCATCTGGAATGTATCGTCTGTTCAGCGTGGAATGTCGGAAGTCCCTCACTATTACGGCACAACTACCCGACAGCTCCTCCTTGGCGCCGCCGCGCTCATGCTCGTTGCTTCTCCTTTCTACACCACCGACCTTCGTACAGAATTCCTCTACATCGTTATCGGCGTCGTCGTAATCGTCGCGTGTGCAGCGCTGCTCAACCCGCATAGTAAGTGGGTATCGGTGGTAACGGCTTTGGTTTCGGGTGTTGGCGTTGGGGCGTACGCGATGTGGGGTCTTTTTGAGTACGATGCGATCAGTCCGGTAGCGTTTGTCTTACGACTCGCGATTGCGGTTATATTGCTATTTAGCTTCTACTTTAGCCTGAAGACCGTGCGCGCTTTTATGTTGCATCAAATCGGAAAGCGCGGTTCGGTGGACGAATTTGAGAGTGATGAGGATAAGGCGCGTACTGACAAGTTTGAATCGGAAGCCATGCGCGAACGGCCTGACAATCGTCGATAAACAGACATGAATACAAAAAAGATCCTGGTGCTTTTGGGGCACCCCGACAAAAGTGGTTTTTGCGGAGAGATGGCCGATGCCTACTGCGATGCCGCTCGCGCGGCCGGACACACGGTGGATCGGATGAATATCGGTGAAATGCAATTTGATCCGACTTTGTGGAAAGGATATCGAGAGAGACAAACTTGCGAGCCCGATTTGTGCAAATTTCAAGACCTTCTAATGGCCGCGGATCATTTCGTCGTTATCTATCCAGTGTGGTGGGTGGGAATGCCCGCGCTTTTAAAGGGGCTCTTTGATCGCGCGTGGTTACCGGGATCTGCATTTCGGTACATCAAAACGCCAGAAGGGAAACGTACGATCTTTTGGCATCGGCTTTTCCGCGGCAAGACCGCGCGCACGATTCTCGCGAGCGGCACGGCTCCGTGGCTTGTGCGATTCTTACCCGGCAACGTAAACGCGCAGCTCAGGTGGGGAATACTGTGGTTTGCGGGATTTTCTGTGCGCTCCACATGGTTCGGTCCATCAGAAAACATACCCGAAGCGCGCAAAGCGCGTTGGCTCAAAAAGGTGCGCGAGCTCGGCCGCAAGGGAGTATAAAAAATCAAAAAAATTGCGGGCACCCGAAGGTGCCCGCTGCGATTGTTACGATGGAGTCGTAATGCCCAATCCGGCCGCTGCCAGGATAACGATTCCCAGGAGCGCATACAGGCCGCGCATGAGATTTCGTCCGTCGTCGGCCACCGGCACTTTCGTCGGTTTGACGACTCCGAACTCGTCGACTTGACGGACTTTATGGGTCATGTTTTTTCTCCCTTAAAGAGCAAGGCGGCCTAATTGCCGCTTGCTTCGCCAAGACTACACCAAAAACGGCGCGTGTTAAATTGCAATTATGTGAATAGTGTTTTTTGCTATACGATGGCGTGAATGTCTTTGAGTATCGGAATTGTAGGGCTCCCCAACGTCGGTAAATCGACGCTTTTTAATGCGCTCACCAAGAAGGGTGTGCCGGCAGAAAATTATCCATTTTGCACCATTGACCCATCCGTAGGCGTGGTCGCGGTGCCGGATTTTCGGCTCGACAAGCTTGCAGAAATGTCGAAATCGGAGAAGAAAGTGCCTGCGGCAGTGGAATTTGTCGACATCGCCGGCTTGGTAAAGGGTGCCTCGCAAGGGGAGGGACTCGGCAATCAATTTCTCACTCATATTCGTGAAGTGGATGCCATTGCGGAAGTGGTGCGGATGTTTGACGACGAGGATGTGCATCATGTGCATGGAGAGACGGATCCGCGGCATGACATCGAGATCATTGATATGGAGCTTGTGCTTGCAGACATGCAAACGGCAGAGAAGCGGCTTGAGCGGGTGGAACGCGATGCAAAGGGTGGTGATAAAGAGCTTATTGCCGAGCGGGATGTTTTGCGCAAAATCGTGCCGGTGCTTCAGGCGGGGAAAGCAGCGCGCGTGGTGGTGTTTGACGAACACGAGCAAGTAATCGCGAAGAGTCTGCAATTGCTCACGATGAAGCCGATACTGTATGTCCTCAATAGGAAAAGTGGTGCGGTCAATGTGGATGCTGAGGGGGGAGAGCGATGGCGCATGCTCAAGGAATTTCTTGAATCCGAAAAAGCGCAGTATGTGATTGTTGACGCTGGAGTAGAGAGTGATCTTTCTGATGTCCACGACGACGAGCGCGCGGATTTTCGTCGCGAGCTTGGAGTCGCGAGCGACGGACTCGATGACCTCATTAAGGCGGGGTACAAACTCCTCGATCTCATTTCTTTCCTCACGACAGGCGAGAAGGAATCTCGCGCGTGGACCATTCGCCGGGGGTCAACCGCTCCCGAAGCGGGTGCTGCCATACACAGTGATTTCCGCGACAAATTCATCCGCGCTGATGTCATTCGCTGGGACATTCTATTTGAGACAGGATCGTGGGCCAAAGCCCGCGAAAAGGGCCTTGTGCGCAGCGAAGGCAAGGAGTATGTGGTAGAGGATGGGGACGTAATGGAATTTAGACACAGCTAGCGCAGATTTGGCGACGTTGTATACTTCGGGGATATGGATACTAAACTAAAAGTAACACCAAAGGATTTTTTCCTCTGGGCAGGGGCGATGGTTGCGCTCTATATCAGCATATTCGCTCTTATCAACCTACTTTTCGAGTACATTAACTACGCGTTTCCCGACGTGTTGAACTATTACGTGGATCCGTACTCTTCGAGTATTCGATACGAAATGGCGGCGCTCATCGTGCTTTTTCCGTTATTCCTCCTTTTGATTCGTCTTGTCCGCAAAGACATCGTCCGGACACCGGAGAAACGCGATCTCTGGATTCGCCGATGGGTGCTGTATCTCACCGTATTCATTGCCGGCGCGGCAGTCGCTGGGGCCCTCATCACGCTCATCAATTTCTTCTTGGGTGGTGAGATTACGATGCGCTTCATTCTGAAAGTTCTCGTCGTTGTGCTTGTCGCGGGAGCCGGCCTTCTCCACTTTCTTGCGGACATCTGGGGTTACTGGATTCAGTACCCAGAGCGAGCACGCATGATCGGGTGGGGTGCAGGACTTGTCGTCTTCGCGTCTATCGCGACGGGGTTCTTCATTATGGGTTCACCCAATCAGATTCGCTTGTACCGTTTCGACGATCAGAAAGTCAACGATCTCACGAACATTCAGTATCAGATCGTCAATTACTGGCAGCAGAAAGAGGTGTTACCTGCGACACTGGGGGAACTTCAGGATCCGATCAGCGGTGTCATTATTCCTCTCGACCCACAAACTGGTGAAATGTACACGTACCAGACAACTGGCAGCCTCTCCTTCAAGCTCTGCGCGACATTCAATGCAGAGACGCGACCAAGTTCAATGGGCGTTTCGCGTCCGGTGATCGCGCCTATGCCTGCAGAACCTATTGGTATGACATCCGAGAAGGGGATGATCCTCGAACAATCCACATGGCAGCATGGCGCTGGCGAGACTTGCTTTGAACGCACTATAGATCCAGAACGATACCCTCCATTCTCCAAGCAAAAAAACTTCTAATAGGGAGTTTTCGAGGTTTGCGGCCTTATGTTAGGCTGTCTCCATGCGTGGATATGACCATAGGAAAATAGAGAAAAAGTGGCAGAAGGTTTGGGACAAAAATCATCTCTACAAGACTCGGGATTTCGTAAAAGGCAAAGAAAACTTGTATCTCCTCGTGGAGTTCCCGTATCCATCAGGTAATTTGCACGTGGGGCACTGGTATGCCTTCGCAGTGCCCGACATCCTCGCTCGCGCAATGCGCATGCAAGGGAAAAATGTCTTGTATCCCATAGGATTTGATGCATTTGGACTACCGGCCGAAAATGCGGCCATAAAAAATAAGATCAATCCACGTGTGTGGACGCTCAAGAATATTGAGTTCATGAAGAAGCAGATACGCTCGATGGGCACTTCTTTCGACTGGTCGCGAGAAGTCGTTACCTGTGATCCCGCGTACTATAAATGGACGCAGTGGCTCTTCCTCCAGTTTTTTAAAAAAGGTCTGGTATATCGCAAAGAAACAGCAGTCAATTGGTGCCCTTCCTGTAAGACAGTATTGGCGAATGAGCAGGTCGTTCTTGGGAAATGCGAACGTTGTGGCACTGAGGTTGTGCAAAGGCAAATGCTCCAATGGAATATCAAAATTACCGATTATGCGGACAGACTCATCGACGATTTGGACGCCCTCGATTGGCCTGAGCAAATAAAAGAATCGCAACGCAATTGGATCGGCCGCTCCGAAGGTGCGGAGATTGATTTTGTAATGAAATCCGAGAAAGGGGGCGTTTCGAACGATATTGTTACGGTTTTTACTACCCGCGCCGACACGCTATACGGTGCCACGTACCTCGTGCTCGCCCCTGAGCACCCATGGATACAAGAAGTCAAAAGGCAAAAGGCAAAAGGCAAAAGTGTAATTCAAAATTGGGAAGAAGTTGAGAAGTATATAGAAGGGGCGAAAAAGAAGACGGATCTTGAGCGTCAGACAGACCAGAAGGACAAGACGGGTATTGAATTGAAGGGGGTGAAAGCTATTAACCCGGCAACTGGCAAGGAAATACCGGTCTATGTTGCGGATTATGTACTTGGCCACTACGGCACGGGAGCTGTAATGGGTGTGCCTGCACACGATGATCGTGATGGGGTGTTTGCAAAAAAATACGGCATCACGATTACTGAAGTCATTGAACCGTTAATTATCAAGGAGACGGGGCTCGATGCTGTTCATACTGATAAGTCATATACAGAGCGCAATTCGGTTCTCGCCTACGTGAAGCATTGGTCTGAGGACAAGTACCTCGCGGTGACCTACAAGCCCTCAAACGTGAACGAGTGCGTGTCAGGAGGAATAGAAGAAGGGGAAGATGCGATAGCTGCGGGAAAACGAGAGATACGCGAGGAAACTGGCTACCGTAACGCGCGATTTGTGCGCGAGCTTGGAGGAGCGATACACGGCAAATATTTTAGCGTTGAGGGGAAGCAGAATCGATCTGTCCATTTTACACCGCTTCTTTTCCAACTTGAAGATGATTCTCAAGAAGAAGTGGCAGAGCACGAGCGCTCTCGTCACGATGTGAGCTGGCTTTCGAAAGACGCAATGGACCGCTTCATCAATCGAGATGACATCCGCATCGGATGGAAGCGAATACACCACATTTCCACGACGTACACGGGGGAGGGGATACTCGTGAATTCCGGAGAGTTTTCTGGTCTTATGAGTGACGAAGCGTTACCGAAAATCATCGAACGTTTTGGTCGCCGCAAAACAACATACAAACTTCGCGATTGGATCGTCTCGCGTCAACGCTACTGGGGTGTGCCCATACCGATTGTCCACTGCCCCACGTGTGGGCCCGTTGCGGTACAAGACAAAGACTTGCCAGTCAAACTTCCCGAGGTAAAAGATTACCTACCTGAAGGAAGCGGCAAATCTCCGCTTGCGAAAGCTACGAAGTGGGTGAATGTGAAGTGTCCGTCGTGTGGCGGAAAAGCAGAAAGAGAAACTGACACTCTCGATACTTTTGTCGATTCTTCGTGGTATTTCATGCGATATACGGATCCAAAAAATAAAAAGAAATTTGCAGACGCAAAGAAACTTGCCGCATGGATGCCAGTGGATTTGTATTCAGGAGGAGCGGAACACACAACCATGCACGTCTTGTACAGTCGCTTTTGGCAGAAAGCGATGTCGGATCTTGGATTTTTGAAAGACAAAGAGCCCTATACCCGGAGAATGAATCGTTCTCTCATCATGGGGCCGGATGGGCAGAAGATGTCGAAATCTAAGGGCAACGTGATTGATCCAGATGAGGTCGTTGCGAAGCTTGGCTCGGATACCGTGCGCATGTATTTGGCATTTATTGGGCCCTACAATGAAGTATCGAGCTATCCATGGAATCCGGATGGGGTAGTGGGGGTGCGGCGTTTTTTGGAGCGGCTGTGGAGATGTCGGGATTTCGTAAATCCCGATATTCGGGATTTACGAAATCCCGACATGGAAAGACTCTTGCATAAAACCATCAAAAAAGTAGGTGAAGACATTGCCGCCCTGAAATTCAATACGGCAATCAGTCAGCTCATGATCCTCTTAAATGCAATCGAAAAAGAGAAGAACATCGGAAAAAATCAGTGGGAAACATTTCTGAAAATCTTGGCTCCTTTTGCGCCGCATATGGCAGAAGACTTGTGGGCAGCGAGCGGGAAGAAAAAATCAATTCACAAAGAGCTGTGGCCGACGTTTGACCAGGCGCTTCTCAAGGAGTCGATTGTCACGATTGCAATACAAATCAATGGCAAGACAAGAGGAGAAACAAGCGTTGCGGCGAACGCAGATAAGGTAGCGGTAGAAAGAGCTGCGAAAGAGGCGGTTAAAGCACGTTTAGAAGACAAAAAAATTCTCCGTACTATTGTTGTACCGGGACGACTCGTCAATTTCGTTGTAGAAGAGTGAGGTTAGAGTTTATAGACGCGCGAAATACCTTCTGAATCTTCAAGCGAATATCCCTCGCTTGCGATCTTTTCGCGTATCTCATCTGCACGCTGCCAGTTTTTTGATGCCCGCGCTTCTTCGCGTTCTTGGAGTAAGGCCCGAATGTTTTCGGGCACTTCTTCGATAGCTACTTCGCTTTTGATCTCGCGCGCTGCAAGCGCGAGCGCAGTCTCATCAGGCTCGTTTATATTAAGACCGAGCACTCTGTCCACATCAAGGAGCATCGCGAGGAGTTCTTCTGGGGGGATTGTCTCGTCGCGCGTCATGCTCCATATGACCGCAAGTGCGCCTGGCGTGTCTAAGTCGTCGTTGATTTTCTCCACGAACTTTGTCTTCCACGCCGCAGGCAGTGCTCCAGGTGTAACGTCTTTCATGGAGAGGCGCAG
Organism: uncultured Candidatus Saccharibacteria bacterium; assembly: GCA_964350885.1. Taxonomy (GTDB): domain Bacteria; phylum Patescibacteriota; class Minisyncoccia; order Phycocordibacterales; family UBA2100; genus UBA10103. The sequence continues at coordinate 112,629 of CAYGKV010000001.1, read as the reverse complement.
AGCTAGAAGTTTTGCGTATGCTGTCTGGGCGGCACCGAGCGCTTCCCACGTGAAATTCGAGGGAGTGCGATAGTGGGCTCCCAATAAGAGGTAGCGTAATGAAAGAGGATGGAATCCACGCTCGATAATATCTGACAAATAGACAACGTTGCCGCCGGATTTTGCAATTTTCGCCCCCTCGAGTTGGATGTGCGCGCGGTGAAGCCAGAATCGCGAAAATGGATGTTTACCGGTCGCACACTCTGATTGTGCTATTTCGTTGTTGTGGTGGATGGGAATGTGTTCGATTCCGCCGGTGTGGATGTCGATTTGGATACCGAGTGTCGCACGTATCATGGCGGAGCATTCTATATGCCAGCCAGGGAAGCCCTTGCCCCATGGGCTGTCCCATCCGATTTTCTTGCTTGTTTTCCAGAGCAAAAAGTCGGTTGGGGTACGTTTGTCTTCTGCCTTGACCCGGGCCCCTTCTTTCAGTCCTTCGAGATTGATGTTGCCGAGCTTGCCGTAATTCGCGAATCGCGTGCTGTCAAAATATACGCCGGATTTTGTGGTGTACGTATATCCTTTTTCTCCGAGCGTTTGAATCATCGCGATTTGCTGGGGGATAAAATCACTCGCGCGAGGGAAGGTGATCGGATCGACCTGTACGTTGAGGGCGCGGATGTCTTCGAGAAAAATATTTGCGTACTTCTCACCCAAGACACGCATGTTTTCAAGTGAGGGCGCAAGGCCGTCGCGCTTGAGGCCTTTGGTCATCTTATCCTCTCCCTCGTCGCCGTCCGAAACGAGATGGCCGAAGTCAGTAAAATTTATGACCTGCTTGACCGAAAAGTTGTTGTATTCAAGCGTGCGACGCAAAACGTCGGTGAAGACAAACATGGAAAGATTACCGATGTGTTGGCGACCGTAGACCGTCGGGCCGCAATTGTACATTCGCACCTCTTTCCAATGTATCGGCGGTAGAAACTCTTCTTTGGCACCGCCGAGCGTGTTGGAAAAAAAGAGAGGGGAGTTCTTTCGCGCAGATTCCTTTGATCGCCTGAACCACATGCGGACAAGTATGACCGCAATTATCGCAGACTACAAGTGCGGAAAGAGAGGAAAACTATTATGGTATTATTATAAAGATACACGACACAGCGCATGGAACTCTTCGCCGAACTCAGCATACTCATCGTGATAGCGGCCGTCGTCGCGGTCATAATGCGCCTTTTGCGTCAGCCTCTCATCATCGGGCACATCCTCACAGGGCTCATCGTAGGCCCCATCGCATTTAATCTTGTACAGTCTGCGGAAACACTCGCGCTCCTCGGAGAAATAGGCATCGCGATCCTTCTCTTTACAGTCGGACTTCATCTCAATCCGCAAATTATCCAAAAATTTGGGCGCGTATCACTCATCGCAGGAGTCGGGCAAGTAGTGTTCACGTCATTTGTCGGGTATGTCGTGTGCATCGCGCTTGGTTTTGATCCGCTCGCCTCCTTCTACATGGCTGTCGCGCTCTCATTCTCAAGCACCATAATAATAATGAAGCTCATAGCCGATAAGGGAGATCTCGACGTACTCTACGCGAAAATCGCTATCGGATTTCTTCTCGTTCAAGATATTATCGCCGTGATGCTGCTTTTGGGTGTACCGTTGTTTTCCTCGGGAGATCTCTCAATTCTCACCGTAGGAGTATTTATTCTCTCCGGTGCAGTACTTATTGCATTTGTAATACTCGCATCGCGTTTTTTCATTTCACGCGCCAATACGTTCATAGCTGAATCTCACGAATTTCTTCTCCTCTTTGCAATAGCGTGGGGAGTCGGTATCGCGGCCCTCTTTCAATTTCTTGGATTTTCGCTCGAAAGCGGTGCTTTGATAGCCGGTATCGCCCTCGCTTCGCTTCCGGCACGACTAGAGATAAGTGCACGACTCGTGCCGCTTCGCGACTTCTTTATTGTGATGTTTTTCATATTCTTGGGTTCGCAGATGCAATTCAGCGACATCTCGAATCTCATTCCTGCGGCAGTTGCGCTTTCTGCTCTCGTGCTTATCGGGAACCCCATCATCCTTATGACGATCATGGGTCTTCTCGGTTATCGTAGAAAGACAAGTTTCCAGACTGGTGTTACCGTCGCGCAGATTAGCGAGTTTTCACTTATCCTCGTCGCACTTGCTCTCTCGCTCGGGCATGTCGAACAATCAGTACTTTCACTTGTTACGCTCGTCGGTCTTATCACTATTTTCGGCTCTACATACCTCGTCATGTATTCCGAACAGATTTACAAGATGCTTGCGCCGGCGCTCAAAATCTTCGAACGTTCAGACGCACACGAACCGCGCACGAGGCGCGAAGGGTATGCAATCGTTCTTTTCGGCTGCAATCGCGTTGGTTATGATTTTCTTGAGTCATTCGTGAACTTGGGAGAGAAATTCCTCGTTGTAGATCATGATCCAGAGACTACTCGAGCACTTACAGAAGGGGGAGTGGCCGCTGAATTTGGTGATGCAACAGATTTGGGTTTTCTTGAGACGATTAATCTCTCGAAAACCGAGCTTGTGGTCTCGACCATACCCGACAACGAGACAAATCTCCTCATTTATAAAACCGCAAAGGCAGCAAACCCGAATGTCATCGTCGTTGTTGTGGCCCACCGTGTTGCTGATGCCCTCGCACACTATGCAGAGGGGATAGATTATGTAATATTGCCGCATTTTCTCGGCGGGCAACATGCGGCTGAGCTGATCGTAAAATTCAAAAAAGACAAAACCAAGTATGATGCCTTGCGAGGAAAACACATCGAACATTTACAGCTACGTATCGCGATTGGCCACGAACACCCGCAGCCTTCGCTTAAAGTCCTCTAGCCACTCCTTCCTTCGCTTCTCTAGGCAATACTCACTTCGTTCGTGTATCCGTCGCTCGTTCGGAAGCGAGAATGTATTCTCGCTTCTCTCTCTTCGCTAGGCTATACTCGCTGCTCTCGTTTAACCGTCGCTCGCTCGGACACGAAATAAACTGGTGTTTCTCTCGCGTCTCTCGCTTCGCTAGGCTATAATTGCCCGCATGCTTACAATTGATTGGAAAGAATCGCTCCGCCCGCGCGCGCTCGTGACCGGAGGTCTTTTACTTACCACGGTTGCTTTCGGGGGTGGTTTTCTGGTCGGCAATTCACAGTTGGTTGGTACAGACGCTCTCGCGCTTGGCCCTGATGCGCCGCCAGATGTGGATTTCTCTGCGGTGTGGAAAGCGTGGAGCGTTATGGATGAGAAGTTTGTTCCCGCCTCAGTCGCGACCTCCACTCCCATTGCAACATCCACCGAAGAAATTAATGAGAAACGCGTATGGGGCATGATCGGAGGCTTGGCGTCTTCGCTCGACGATCCCTACACCTACTTTCTTCCGCCTGCCGAAAATGAAGAATTTGTGACGGAGATGAGCGGGAGCTTCGAGGGTATTGGTATGGAGATCGCGGTGCGAGATATGGTACTCACCGTCGTTTCGCCTCTCAAGGGGACGCCAGCCGAACGGGCGGGGTTACAAGCGCAAGATTTGGTGTTGAAAATTGACGGAGTCTCGACAATGGGGATGGACGTGAGTTCTGCAGTGAAGAAGATTCGTGGACCAAAAGGGAGTGAGGTCACTTTGACTATCAGTCGCTCCGGTTGGTCATCGCCAAAAGAGATCAAGGTTACGCGCGATGTCATTAACGTTCCAGCTATCTCAACGACACTTCGCCCGGACGGGATCTTTGTGGTCGAACTCCTCACCTTTACCGCAAATGCGCCTGACCTCTTCCGATCGGCATTACGAGAGTTCGTCGAATCAGGGAGCTCAAAACTCATATTGGATATGCGGGGGAACCCTGGCGGATATTTGGAAGCGGCAGTGAATATGGCGAGCTGGTTTTTGCCTTCTGGGAAAATTATCGTTACGGAAGACTACGCGGGTCACACCGGCAACGTCGTACATCGATCTCTCGGATATGATGTTTTCAACGAGAATCTCAAACTCGTCATTCTTGTAGATCGCGGCTCGGCATCTGCCTCAGAAATCCTTGCCGCCGCACTCCGGTACCACATGGGCGCGAAACTCATTGGCGCGAATACATTTGGCAAAGGTTCGGTGCAAGAGCTGGTGGAGATAACGCCGGAGACGGCACTCAAGATTACCGTCGCGCGCTGGCTCGGGCCTGATGGCATGCAAATTCCACGAGAGGGGATTGTCCCCGACGTGCTTGTGGAGCCGACCGAAGACGACCGGAAGGCAAACAAAGACGTGCAACTCGACAAAGCTGTCGAAGTCTTGAAAAACATGTAGCGTAGCCTGTATGAGAGTCATCTTACTCAAAGACGTGGCGAAGGTGGGGCAGCGTGGCACGATGAAAGAGGTGGCAGATGGGTATGCGCTCAATTTTTTGATCGCGCGCGGACTCGCGGTGCAGGCGACACCCGAAAAGGTGGCTGCCCATGAGGCGAACATCAAAAGGGAAGGGGAGGCGCAGGCACGGGCGAACGCGGCGCTGATCTCAGCGATACAGAGCATCGAAGGTTTGCGTGTTGAGACAAAAGTGCGTGCTACGGAAAAAGGCGGATTGTTTAAATCAATAACGACTGCGGACATCGCAAAACTTTTGAAAGTGAATATTCCAGAAGCTGCCATCCAGCTCGAGAAGCCGATCAAGCAGGTAGGGGAGCATCCGATAAAGATCTCCGCAGGGGGTGGAAAAGCAACTATCACGCTCGTTGTTGTGAGCCTTTAGATTACCCAGTAGGTCGAAGATAGTCGCAGACTGTGATTTTGTTAAATCACATCGACGATGCGTCTTGTGACAGTGCGACCGTCGAAATTTGTCTTTCTCTTTGTGCGAAAATGGACGGTGCCGTTCGTCTGGGCGAAAAGGGTATGGTCTACGCCAATCCCGATGTTTTTGCCAGCCATGATGGCGGTGCCGCGCTGGCGAACGATTATTTCTCCTATGCCGACTTTCTGACCGTCGGCGCGTTTGACGCCGAGGTATTTTGGATTTGAATCTGTAAGGTTATGCGCTGTGCCGCCTGCTTTTGTATGTGCCATAGTATGCGATGTATAATTTCCTAACATGCAGAATATACATGAATCGCGGCAGAAAATCAAGTCTGCTTTCTCGGATGGGATAGGGGAATGGGGCCTCCTGTGCGTGGTATTCCTCGTAGCTCTCGCATCCTTTGGATTAGGGCGTCTTTCCACCTTAGAAGAGACTCGACCGCTTGTCGCCGTGATTCAGGCACCCGAGGCGCAGCCACGACCCTTAGTGGCCGGGGGCTTCTTCGTTGCCTCGAGAACCGGCAACACCTACCACTACCCGTGGTGCGCCGGAGCCGCTCAAATCGCAGCACGAAATCAGATATGGTTTCAAAGTGAGAAAGAGGCACAGAAAGCAGGGTATGCGCCTGCAAAAAACTGTAAGGGACTGCAATGATGCGCTATACTTGCATTGTATGCTTGTTGTTGATGTCGAAGCTTCGGGAACGGAACCCAAGAAGCATTCTATTGTAAGTATTGGGGCACTCGACATAGCGAAACCGACCAATCGGTTTTATATGGAATGTCGCGCTTGGGATGGCGCACATATCATGGATGAGGCGCTCGCCGTGAATGGTTTTACGCGCGAGCAGGTCACCGACGCATCGAAGTCGAGCGAGGCTGATCTCACGCATGCATTCTTAGCGTGGAGTGAGGGTGTGGAAGAGCGGACGTTTGCCGGGCAGAATGTCTCGTTTGATCGTGATTTCCTCAAAGAGGCGGCCGAAAGAGCAGGACACACTGACTGGCCGTTTGCGCATCGCACACTTGATACGCACACGATGTGCTACATGCATATGGTAAACAGAGGTTTGCAGCCGCCCGTGAAGCATCGTCGATCTGCGCTGAATCTTGACGCCGTACTCAACTACTGCGGCATTCCGGAAGAACCCTCGCCTCACAATGCGCTTACTGGCGCACTCTGCCATGCAGAAGTCATCTCACGATTATTGTACGGAAGAAAATTATTGCCGGAATTTTCACAATTCGAAATTCCTTGGAAGGTCGTTTAGTCTTACCCCCAAGACGGAAGGGGAGATACCCCTATTCCACTTTCCAGTTTCCAGGAGATTTAATTCTTCGGAAATATTTTCCAGAAGTATTCTCAAAAGAATCGAGAAAAAATTCATCACATGCAAAAATAGAGCAGTATCGACACTTGACCTGATCGTGTTGTAATACTTGCAGCACCTCGAGGGGACGAGATACTGCACGTCGCACAATATATCTTTTGCGACGCATAGGTACATTTAGCAACCCAATCAATCGAGCTCAGCAGCAGGTGCCTCACAGGAGGGGCTGTGAGAGCCTCTCAGACACGCTACAATCCACCTATATGCGTCAAAGCTACCCTTCTGCTCTAAAGGCGCTCCTCCGTCCCCTTGAACGAGATCTTCTCCGAAAACTTTCGACCCCGCAAAAGATTCAGGATTACCTCGATACTCTACCTATAAATTTTGAGCTCCAGGGGGAGACATATATGTCGCCGAGACGAGTTATCGAGGAAAAGAGCGCCCATTGCTTTGAGGGGGCCTTATTGGCGGCGGCAGCCTTGGCGTATTATGGTCAGCCGCCTCTTCTTATGGATTTCCAGACGGTGCCGACCGACGAAGATCATGTCATTACCCTTTTCAAACAATTCGGACGCTGGGGTGCGATAAGTAAAACGAATCATTCGATATTGCGATACCGTGATCCGGTATACGAATCACCGCGCGAGCTCGCGATGTCGTATTTTCACGAATACTTGGAATGGAATGGCAAAAAGTCGCTTCGCGCTTATTCCAAGCCGTATGATCTATCGCAATCCGCTCCTCAAAAATGGGTTACGGAAGGGGAAGACCTCGTGTGGCTCGTAGACGCACTCGACGAGTCTCCCCACTTCCCTATCGCTCCACAGAAAAATCTGAAACTTTTGCGACGTGGCGCAAAAGTAGAATTACGCGCGATGAAAACGACAGAATGGAATCGCAGCGGCAAGCGCTACAAATAATTCATCGGGTTCAAATATGCCGGAAGTGGAGCGACGGGCATGACGGCGTTCGCGCACGGCGTTTTGGAGTTGGTGGCAGAGCCGAGCGTTACGATCTGTGTGGCAGAAGATACATAGACGCCAAAGTGCAGGTGTGGGCCCGTTGCGTAGCCCGTTTCCCCGCTGTATCCGATTATCTGTCCCGTCGCCACCGATTGTCCCGTCGAGACGTTGATCTGTGAGAGGTGCGAGTACATAGTGTTGAGCCCATTGCCGTGCTTTATCATCACCCATTTTCCATAGGAGTAGCAGCCGCGTACGTTGTCGGTGTTGCCGGTCCCGATGACGGTCCCCGTGAGCGCGGCTTTGAGGGGTGTTCCGATGGGGGCGGCGATGTCTATGCCGTTGTGTCCCTTACCGTTGTATGCGCCTGAGGCTGCGAAGGCGGTGTTGCCGAATGGTTGCGTAACGCGGACCTTGTCGACAGGCCAGCGCAGTATCCCCTTGCCGGCGGTAAGTATGTCCGACGGATTGACGGCTCGTTGGAACTGCGATTTGAGGTCCGTGAGCACGGCTTCAAAGCTCTCTTTTGCTGCCTGCTTCTGAGCAAGGATGGATTGGTAGGTGGATTCTTGTGACTTCGTCTGCGTCAAAAGCTCGCTTTGGGCCTTTTTTTGGGCGTTTAGTGAGCCTTGCTGTGCCAAGAGCGTATCCTGCTGCTTCACGAGTTGCGCCTTCTTCTCTTCAGTCGCTGTTTTGGTATCCGTGAGAGATTGTTTTTCGGCGTAGAGTCTATCAATTTGCTCCCCGATCGCTTTCTGGAGCGTTTGAGTGCTGTCGATGTCTACCCACGCATCAGAAATATCCTCAACGCCGAGTAAGCGGATCACCAGCGGTTGTGTTTCTTTCTCATGAAGCGTGCGGATTGATTCGCCGAGACCAGCTTCTCCGGTTTCAATAGATAACTGTTTGTTCGCGATCCCGAGGGCAAGCCGTTGGATTTCCAATTGCGTCGCGCTGATCTTTTTTTTCGTTGCGTTTATTGAGGCGGTGGTTTTTTTGATCGAAACGTCAAGTTGCGACAGAGTATTTTGGAGCGTTTTCTTTTTTGTCCCTATCGTATCGAGTTGGGCTTGAAATTGCGCGATCTCTTTGTCGATAGTCGCAATCTGCGCATTGTGATCATCGATCTGTTTTTGTAAGCTCGCCGCGCTGGATCCTTGGGCGAAAACACCCTGTACTGAAAATGCGAAAAATAGAGAGACCGCGAGGACAAGAAACCAAGGAAAGCGAACGCTCATACCTCGAGCTTTTCAATGGCGGTTTGTATGCGTCGCACGGTCCGCTCTTTGCCGAGGTATCCTGCAACGGTGAAAGGGTCGGGAGATTTTTCTTTGCCGGTCAGCGCAACACGCAGCGGCCAAAGCACCGAACCTCTCCCCTGCTCGGTGGCGTAATCGAAAATTTCTTTTTTTACACGTTCAGCGTCGAATATGGCGTCATTGGGTATCGCCCCCAATCGGGAAGACGTATACACGAGGTGTTTTCTCGCAGTCTCTGCGTCCACTTTTGCCCCCTTCAGAAGTAAAGCGTTGTCGTAGGAAGGCTCGTTTTCGAGGTTTTTGTATTCCCCTTCGTAGAGTTGGAGCGCTTCCTCTAGTGTTTGCGCGCGTTGCTGGAGGTCACGAGAGATGTGAGAAAGTGTAGGAATCTCGGTAATCTTTTTTGTTTTTGCAAAATCCATGAGCTTCTGCTCGTACTCCTCTATAGTGAAGCTCGTGAGGTACGAGTGGTTGAACCAATTGAGCTTCTCGACATCAAATACAGCCCCACTTTTATGTAGATCTTTGAGGTCAAACTCCGCGACCATTTCGTCGAGTGACAATATTTCTCTTTCAGACGGCGGGGTCCACCCCAAAACGCCAATAAAATTCACCATCGCTTCTGGCAAGTACCCATCTTCTCGGTAGTCACGGATCGATACATCGCCTTTTCTCTTCGAGAGTTTGGATTTATCCGCGCCGAGGAAGAGTGGATAGTGCGCGTATTGGGGGCGCGCATACCCGAGTGCTTCTTGGACAAGGATTTGTCGCGGAGTATTCGATATGTGCTCCTCACCGCGAATCACATGACTGATGCCCATTTCGGCGTCGTCGACAACGACTGACAAATGGTAGAGCGGATCGTCAATCGCACGGGCGATGACAAAATCTTTGAGTTCGGTCGTATCAAACGTGATCGGACCGCGGATGATGTCTTGAAACATGACAATTTTGTTTGGATTCTTGAGTCGCACGACCTTGGCCACCTTGCCCGGCTCCTTCCTACTCTCTTCTTCGGAAATATATGCCGCGCCTTTGTTGATCAGAGTTTGAAGCGCTTGCACATACACTTGGGTTCGTTCTGATTGTCGGTAGAATTCGTCCCAATCGAGCCCTAGCCATTTGACACTCGCGACGATATCTTCTTCGAATTCTTTGGTGCTGCGTTCTTTGTCGGTGTCTTCGATACGAAATACAATGGAACCGCTATTTCGGCGCGCAAACATGTAGTTGATGAGCGCCATGCGCGCGGTACCCACATGGCAGTATCCGGTGGGGCTCGGGGGAAATCGTACGCGGATGTTCATATTTAGACAGGTTCGTGAGATATGGCTATTTCGAGGAGGACCGTGGCGATTTTACGCGCAGCTTCCGGTTGTGCAAATGCTCGAGCCGCGTTCGCCATTTTTTCACGCTCATTTTGGTCGCCCATGAGGCGTCGAATCTCTGCCACCAGCAAATGTGGAGTAAGGTTGTGTTGCTCGATGACGACTGCCGCGTCTTTACGCGCATACGAGAATGCATTTTCTGTCTGATCGTGAGAGATGTCTTTGGGAATGGGAATAAAAATGGCGGGAATGCCCCAGCTCGCGACCTCAAAAATCGTCCCCGATCCCGCCCGGGCTACGACAAGAGAGCTAATTCCTGCCGTCATACGCAGCGCAAGCGCGTTCAAGAGGCTGAAAATCTTGTATCGCGACGCGAAACGAGAGTCTTTTAGAATAACGGAAGCGATATCGCTCACCTCCTTTACGTTTGCAGAGCCGACCTGATGGACGATGTTGAATTCGGATACGAGCTCAGTAAGTGCGTCTAAGACAACCTCGTTGATCGCGCGCGCGCCCTGAGAGCCGCCCATAATGAAAATTGTCGGGACTGCAGGATCGAGTTTGAGAAATTCGATACCCCCTTCTTTTGCGGGGTCGATAATCTCTCTGCGTATGGGATGTCCCACGCGTGCAATTCTGTCGCGCGTTTTTTCCGGGAATTTCTCTGCGGCAAACGGATGGGCGAGGGCGATCCAGCGTGCAAATTTGGATGACCACAGGGATACGCGCCCGGGCTCTGCGTCTGCATCGTAAATGACGACCGGTATGCGAAGGATCCGAGCGGCAAAAAGGGTTGGGAAAGCAGCAAACCCTCCCGTTGAAAAAACCACATCTGGGTAAATATTGAAAAGCTGGAGTGTTGAGCGTATGACACCAATGCCATTCGCGAAAACACTGAGGACGTTGAGGATGCTGGGGTATCGTCGTATACGACCTGCGTTGCTTGGAATATAGTCAATATTGTGGACAATAAGAGCTTCTGGATCAAACGCGAGTGGGCCAATATAGAGGAATTCAGGCTCTACCAAAGTTCGCTCTTTGCAGATATCTTCAATTGCTTCTACAACAGCGATAAGAGGATAAAAATGTCCTCCACTCCCCCCTCCAACGAGTACTATACGCATTCGGGCATTTTATCACAACATCACTTCAATGCTTCACGAAGTTGACTCCCCTGCCTTCAGGACGCACGGCGGTGGCGGGAGATGTTGAGGAGTATGCCGGCGCTCGCTAAGGAAACGAGCATCGCACTCCCTCCTTGACTCATAAAGGTGAGCGGCACTCCTGTGAGGGGTGCCACGCCGAGCATGGCGGCAATGTTGATAAATGCCTCGCCTACAAGATACGTTGATATTCCGACAGCAAGTAAGCCACCAAAAAGATCTGGCGCTTGGGTCGCAATGCCGAATCCACGAAGTGCGAGCCCTAGAAATACCGCGATGATAATGACGGACCCCACAAACCCAAGCTCTTCTGCTGCAACGGCGAATATGGAATCCCCCATCGGCTCAGGCAGATAGGTGAACTTCTGTATCCCTTGTCCAAAGCCTCGACCCAAGAATTCGCCCGAACCGATCGCGATCAACGATTGCCGAATTTGATACCCAGAGGCCTGGCTATTTGCTGAAGGGTTGATAAACGTAACGACACGATCTCGAGCGTGTGGCTTGAGATAGAGAATGTTCGCAAAACAAATGAGCGCGATCACGATTGCTATCCCTATGTCCCGCCACCGTGCCCCAGCCGCAACATACACGACGAATGTGGAGAGAGCGATAATGCTCAATGTCCCGATGTCGGGTTGGAGAAAAAGAAGAATCGCAGGAATCGCGATAATGGCAAAAAATCCTCCAAGACCCCACATGATTGATTCTGCACGCCCGCGAACTGCCCCAAAGAATGCGGATGCAAACATAATGGATGTTATTTTCACCGCTTCGGATGGCTGGACAGACAGGCCAAATATATCGAGCCATCGAGTGCCGCCACCGTGCGAAAAACCTATCTGCGGGACAAACACAAGGGCGGTCGCTACCAGTGTCGCCGCAAACAAATACGGTGCAAAATATCGCCATTGCCGGTAATCTATCATCGCAAGTACGGTGAGACATAGCACGCCAAGCCCGATCCCAAGCACCAGGTGATTGAAAGCGACTGACAACATGCCGTTTTGTCCGCGTGCGAGCAATCCAAATGCCGCGGAAGAAAAAATCAAAAACCCTCCGAATATGAGAACCACCAAAAGAAACAACAGAGGTTTGTCGATTTTGCTGTGACGCATGGGTGCTTATAGTAACACCTGAAAAACTACTCCAGGCCTGTCCCCGTCGCAGATAACGCGATGATAACTCCCGCGAATGCAAAGACGATTGAAAGCACCCAATAGCGCATGACGATCTTGTATCCCGGCCAACCTATAGCCTCAAAATGGTGGTGGAGAGGTGCAATTCGGAGGAGTTTTCGTTTCAAGAATCTCTTCGATAGGACTTGCGCGATGTCGGAGAGTACCGTTATGACGAGAAGTGCGCCAATCACAGGGAGCACACTGATCCCGACTCCCCCGCCCAGGCTGTCGGTCATAAAAGCGACGGTACCCACGGCCAACGTGAGACCCATGGTGCCGGTGTCGCTCATGTAGAAACGCGCCGGGGGAATGTTGAACCATAGAAACGCGAGGATGCCACCAACCACGCACGCGGTAAATGCCGCCAAATCAACCTGATTTTGTGCGAATGCGATGATTGTGTACGAGGCGAAAATCGAAGCAAAGACACCGCCGGAAAGTCCATCAATACCGTCGATCACTCCTGAGGCATAGAGTGCGAGTGAGACAAGGACAAAAAGCGGGACGATGAGCCATCCGATTTCCAACGGATAGAGAAATGGAATATTGACAGTTGTTACGTCCAATTTCGCCCAGAACCACCAGCCAATGAAAGAGGAAAGTGTAATGACGATATACAGCCGGTATCGCAATTGTAATCCCACGGCCTCCGGGCGAATGACCATGATGTCGTCGATGAACCCGACGAGAGCTCCGACCAAGAGCGCCGCAAGCGGCAACCACGTTTGGTTTCGACTCAAGAAATCCAAGCTGGTCATGGTGGTATTTGGGTATACCGCAGCAGCGAGTGCTATGCCCAGGATCGTCAGGACCACGCTTCCCCAGATGACGATGCCGCCCATACGCGGGACGCGCACTTCATTCAGGCTGTGGAGGCGATTGAATTCGTGAGCAGTGTTGCCATCGAACGTGAGCTTCCCTGGGCGCTTTTTCCACGCTTTGTATTTATAGAGGTAATGCGTGAGCATTGGAGTGCTCGCAATGCCTATCAAAAAAGCAACGCCCGCCGGGATGAGGATACGAACGATCGATGAAAGCATACGATTCTATTCTACTACGGCGTGTTCACCTGTCCTCCGCCATGGAGGAGAGGGTCGCATCAACAAGTTTTTTCATGTCCTCGAAACGACCTTCCTGCGTCGATTGAAGGACGACGGCGACGATTGGGTGGAGTGGCCCAACCTCAAAAACGATTGCGAGATTGCCTCCTGCCAAGTCAGTGAATCCGGTCTTGCCCAAAATAAGGCCGGGGATTGCGGAGAGCGCTTGATCGGTATTTGTGGCGGTGATATTTTTTCCATCCAGCGTGTTGATCGAGATCGTTTCTCTCGAGGTTCTCTCGAAGATGTGTGGGGCGTTCGTTGTCACATACGCAAACAAGCGAGCCACATCGCGCGCGGATCCATATGCGCCTGCCTGCGTAGCGCTCATATCGAGCCCGTGGATATTCCGGAAGTAGGTGTGCTTTAACCCTAGGTGTGTTGCGAGGTTGTTCATACGCCAGAGCGTTGCATTATCTTGGTCAGCTTCTGGGTACGCGCGGCGTAGGCCAATCTCTGCTGCGTCGGCCAAGAGCTCGGAGCCCTCGTTGGAAGATGCGACAAGCATGAAATCAAGAAGATCCTGCGCGCGCACTTGAGTCCCTGCGGGGAGGCGAATGGGAGCGCCGTCAGGCGTGTCGTGAGGTTCGATCGTGATGATCGAATTGGGTGCTAAGGCTTCTGAAACGACGAGCGCGAGGGGTACTTTAGTGAGCGAGGCAAGGGGAAGCTGCACGTCGGGATGTCGAGCATATAGTACTTGATTCGTCGCGAGGTCCAACACCAAGACACTTTTCGCAGTGAGCGAGATGTCGAGAAACGGATCCGCGATTGCCGCCGCTGCCGCTACGTGTGGGATAGGATAGCGAATAGTGCCAGTAAAATACGAGATTGAAAAGACAGCACCCGCAAAGAAAATAAGAGCAAGACTGAGGATACCCCAAAACCGCTCCGATACCTGCGGTTTTTCCACCCTGTATGAAGGCGAATTTTCAGGCAGCTTCATTTCCATATGTATTGCCGGGAGTCTGTTCTGTTGCTTCGAATGCAGCCAACTCTGCTGCAATCGATTCTCGATCGGGAAGCTCATCGGAATTTCGTATACCGAGGTGCGAGAGTAATTCGACGGTCGCGCGGTAGATGTATTCGCGGCCATCATCAGGATTTCCCGTGCGTTCCAAAAGTCCGCGACTGAGGAGCGTCCGGATCGTAGAGCTGGTATTTACGCCGCGAATGTAATCGATCTTCGAGCGGGTCGATGGTCCGTGATACAAAATTATCGCGAGAACCTCGAGCCCCGCATCCCCAATAGAATTCCCCAGCTCTCGCGCATACGCGGTCTTGATTGCGGGCGAGATCATGGGGGCGACGGCGAGAGATACCTCGGTGTCCGATACGATAACCGCAAGTCCACTGTTTGCGCGTCGATCCGAAAGCTCTTTGAGTGCTTGACGCAATTCGGCCTCGTTGGTTTCGAGAAGTTGCGCGAGTTTGCGAAGCGTGAGCGAACCTCCTTCGCTAAAAAGGAATGCTTCTGCTTTTGATGAGAGGTCGGTAGTCATATGGTTACTTACGTGCCATAGCGAGGAGCGCCCCCGATATTTTCTACCTCGATCGTGATGTCTTCAAACAATTTTTCCTGCGATACGCTTGCCGAGCCGGAGCGGACGAGCTCGAGCATTGCGAGAAAGTAGACGATCACTTCGTGGCGACCTCGGGATTTGGTAAGTTCGCTGAACCGAGCTTTAAATGCCGTTGTGAGACGCGTCTTCAACAGTGAGATCACATCTTCGAGTGCCAAGACTGGGGCAACGGCAGCTTTCGCGAGCGCTTCTGGTTTGGGTAGGATGCGTACGAGTCGTGCTGCCGCTTCCGCTATGAGAGTGACACTCGCGTCTGCGGGGCTGAACACAGAGGCGCGGAGCGGCGCGCGACGCGCAAGAAAGAGCGGCGCTTTGTCCCATCGCCCGCGCAAGAGCTTTGCAGCTTTGCGGTAGAGCGCGTAGCGCGCAAGGCGGCGTTCAAGCTCTTCCACGCTCTCGCGCTCGTCTTCAGATAATTCCAGAGTCGGAAGCAGCGCACGAGATTTAATGAGGAGAAGTGTTGAAGCGACCAGGATGAACTGCGCAGTCTCGCCGAGCGGGAGTTCGGGCAATTTCTCTACGTACGCGAGATACGCATCGGTGACTTCCACGAGAGAAATATCCGAGACAGACATCTTCCGCGCCTCGATCATGTTGAGGAGCGCCTCCAAGGGGCCCTCAAATGCCGGTGTTGCCACTTCGAATTTTTCACTCATGCTTGTTCTGGTTCTGCCATATCGGAAAGGCGGTTGTCGATCCGGGTCATGTCGCGCGGGAAGGATGTCGCTTCTTTTACGTTTGGAATTTCCAACATGCGAGCGGTGAAGCGTTCGAGGCCGGTTGAAGATCCTCCGTGCGGCGGCATACCGTATTTGAATGCTTGTAGGTAGAAGGAGAATTTCTCCGGGTCCAGTCCGCGCTCTCGTATTCGCGCGACCAGTGTATCGTAATCGTGTATGCGTTGTGCGCCGCTGTTGATTTCGAGGCCGCGGAACAGAAGGTCAAATCCACGAGAAAAAGGAGCTTCAGCAGGATCTTCATATGTGTAAAATGCGCGCTTGGAAGTGGGAAAGCGCGTGATGAACACAAAATCCGATCCCTTCTCTTTCTTCGCCCACTCGCAGATATTTCGCTCGTGTTCGGGCGTCATATCGGGCTCCGATGGTACGCCCAACGTCTGGTGCGCTTCTGCCAAGGTGAGAATGGGTATTTCTGCGGGTATGAGTGGCACGGATGTATTGAAGCGCCCAAAGATGTCGGGGTGCATTTCTGAAACCGCACTTAGGGTGTCGCGAACCGCTTGCTCCAGTACTTTCATCGGCTCGCGTTCGTTCTCGATAAATCCCATCTCGAAATCCAGGCACGTCGCCTCGCTCAAGTGTCGCGTCGTAGCGCTTTTTTCGGCGCGAAATATTTTTGCAACGGTGAATGCGCGTTCAAATGGGCCTACCATGATCTGTTTGTAGAATTGCGGGCTCGTCGCGAGATACGCGACGGTGTCTTTGAAGTATTCGACTTTGAATGCAGCAGCGCCACCTTCTGCATCTCCTCCTACAAGGGCAGGTGCCTCAAATTCTGTAAAACCTTGGGATTTTAATGATGCGCGGTACGCCTCTAGAATGCTCGCTTGCATGGTAAATATATCGCGGCTGCGCTCGGTGCGGAGCGTGAGCGGCAAATTATCGAGATGAGTTTCTAGATGCAATTCCGCGTCGAGATCAAAAGGAAGAGCTTGCGCCTGGCTTAGGATTTCCATGATTTCTACTTGGAGTTCGATATCCCCGTTTTGTTTATCGGAAACAATATTTTTGTCTGGTCGCTTGTTGATAATGCCCGTGGCCGAAATTGCACTCTCTCGTGTCGCCTCTTTCGCACTATCGATCGCGGCACTTTTGGGAAGGACGACACCCTGTACCGTGCCTGTCATGTCACGGAAATCAAAAAAGACCATCTTGCCTTGATCACGTCGTACGGAGACCCAACCCTTGATGAGGACAGATTCTCCGATGCGGCTGTTCAAATCTCGAATGAAGGTGCGTTCCATATTCAGATTGTTACACCGATTTTCGCTCGGACAATTGTAATCTTTGCGTCTGCTTCTGCGCGTGCCCGCTCCCCCCCATCTTTCAGGATACTCTTTACATCAGCGTCGGAAATATTTGCACGTTTCTCGCGCATAGGTGTGACCACGGCATCGATATCTTCTACCAAGGCATCTTTGAGCGCTTTATACTTCCCCTTATTCTCTTTGTAGAGATTTGCGAGCGAATCTCCGGAGCGGAAAAATTTGTGGATATTGTAGACATTTTCCGGGCTCTCAGCTTTCGAATCGGTAACGATACTCATGACGGCCTTTTGAATTTCATCTTTCATTCCGAAGAGCGGGATTGTGTTACCGTAGCTCTTGCTCATCTTCTTGCCATCCGTACCTGGCACTACGGCGATGTCCTTGCTTATCTGCTCTTTCGGCAAGACAAACGTCTCTCCATACGCGGCGTTGAATTTTTCGGCGATTTCACGGGCGTATTCGATGTGCTGCTTCTGATCTTGGCCCACGGGTACGACATCGGTGTCATAGAGCAGTATGTCAGCCGCCATGAGTACCGGATAGTCGAAGAGTCCGACGTTGGCTACCAGCCCACGCGCTTCTTTGTCCTTGAAAGCGTGGCCGAGCTCAAGAAAAGGTATGGTAATGAGTGTATTAAAAATCCACGTCATTTCCGTATGTGCGGGCACGTCGGATTGTTGGAAGATAATCGCTTTTTTCGGATCTACTCCCACCGCCACATAATCTCGCACGACGTCGAGGATGTTTTGCCGCAGAAGTGCAGGGTCTTTGAGCGTGGTAAGCGCATGATAATCGGCGACCATGAGGTGACTCGCGTACTCTTGGTACATGTTTACAAAAGGCCTCAAGACGCCAAAATAGTTCCCGATATGGAGGCTTCCGGAGGGTTGAAGACCCGTCAACAATTTCTGCATGTCACTAGATTTTAACAGAAAAATGCTCGTATGGATATAAACACTTCGGCACCTCGGAGGGCTCTAACCCCCGAGGTGCCGCGAGATCATCTCTTGACGAAGTAAGGACCCCAGCCTTCGTCGCCGTCGACAAGTCCGAATCTTTTGAACAGGTCGAAAATCCTCCCGAACCTTTTTCGTGCCGCCTGGTTCTCATGACTGTTCGCTTGAGGGACTGAGAGTCTCTCTGCCTCCTCGCGCAAAACGTCATCCGCTTTCGACCGCTGTTTTTTCAGCGGGGTCTTGGGTAGTTCCAAGGGTCCAACCCCAAGAATCACGTATAGGTCGGCCAAGTCTCGGCCCAGCCTTCCTTCCATGTTTTCGAAACGATCATCCGCCGTTTCCTTCATGAAAAAAAAGAAAAGGGCGATCGGAAAGCACAAAATACCGCCTAAAGTTTCGAGGGCAATTTCTTCCTCGCCTCCAAGGGGGAAGGCAGGGGCATCGCTGAGTAGGTAGAAACCGAGAAATAGAAATACCCAACGCAAAAACCCCCATATCCTCTGCCTTTTCAAGCAGCTGTAGGCGGACTCCACGTGTCTCGCCTCTGCTGGTCCAGGCAACATCCCGAGCCCGTTCATGCAAACAACTGTGTTTGCGTTAATGCGGAGCTTTCCCATCTTCTTACTCCAACCCTGTATTGTGGCCTTCCGTGGCCAAAGCGATGAGGGCTTCCGGCCCCTGCCTCCAGACTTCCGGTCCGAAGCAGTTTTTCACCTACTCTTTTTCCTGCCAAGGCGACAGGCTTTCAAGACTCTACAATTTTAAGAGATCGTTGGCAACTCTCTCAGCATCCCAAGGGTAACCCTTCGAGATAGATACTATCTGAGGGGGCGGTACGTCGCTGGCAACTCAACAACGAACGTGGCGCCCTTGCCAGCACCATCGGATTCGGCCCAGATTTTGCCACTATGGGTATCCACGACCTGCTTGGCGATGAAGAGACCGTAGCCGGTGGAGTGGACGTTGACCTTGATGGAATCCTTGCCGTGGCCGCCCTCGGTGAAGAGATGCGCCATGTCTTCTGGGGTAATGCCTACGCCGTTATCTGCTACCGTGAAGCGGATTTTTCCGTCTTTTCTTACGAGTTCGACGCGAATACTCCCTGATGGCGTGTATCGAATCGCGTTGTCAATAAGATTTCTTATTACATGTTGGCGAAGTTTGTTTTCATCTCCATCGATCATGAAATTCCCCTCCCACGCGATTCCGGTATCAATCGTCAGATTTTTCTCTTGTGCCGCAGGGGTAAGCTCCTGGATGACATTCATGACGGCGACTTGGAAGTCAAACGTCGCTTTTTTGAACGTAACGGTACCTTTCTTGAGATTCGATGAATCAAGAATTTGCATCACCATGTCTACCCCTTTGCGTACGTCGGCAAGCGCGGAAGTCGCCATTGCGCTCAATCTTTCCGGCACCGCGCCGTAATCCCCTTCCGTAATCGCCGAAAACCCCGCTTCGCTTTTGGTGAGATACCCCTTGATCTCATGACTGATGACGTGCAAGAGGTTTTCTTGCTGCTTATTTACCCTCTCCAGTTCTTTCTCCTGAACCTCGATGAGTTCACGTTGCTCAACTTCGCGCTTCACGCTTTTGACCAATATGTAACCGAGCATCACCGTGAGCAACGCTGTAATGGTTGCGATGATTCGGACATCTTCAATGTCTCGGATGAGAAGAATCGCAAGAATCAAAAGCGTTAGTATTGCAACCAAGATTTGTGCTGCGAGAACCTTTACACCAAACTCACGATATCTCACGATTAGATACGAAAGGAAAGCTAAAAATACTGGCATGCCGAATAAACCATACTGACTGAGATCCCAATCAATTGCAAAACTACCTGTAATGTTTGCCCACGAAAAGGAGAGGAGGAAAATAAGAATACCGGCAGTAACTAAAAGAATTTCTTTTCGAGTATCTTTGTTTTGTGCTCGTCTAAAACGCCGGGCACCCAGAATCGTTATCCACGTCACGATCCCTATCTCCACAAGGTAGACGTATTGCCACAAAAGCCCTTCAAGAGCCTCTCTATCGCAGTTTGAGAAATCGAACCCGATGAGATTGTAATTCGTATGTGCGAAGAAAAAGAGTGGGATGAATGGAACTATCATTATGATCTTCGTAGTAAGAGAGACATCGCGTTTATCGATAAAAAGATAGATGAAGTAGAGTGCCCCGACATAGAGTAAAAGATCGAAATAGATTTGAATTGACCAAAAGAACATCGTGTACTGAGTTTTATCAGTTGCCCATAAAATCAAATCGAAAAAACTCCAGATGCTAAAAAATATTGCAATAGAAAAGAGGGCGATGTTAACCGCGGAGCGCGGTGATTTGAACCAGATAAAAAAACCCAATACAAGAGCAGAAGCTGCTGGAAAAATGTGGGAATAATAAATGTAATTCGCAAAAACGTTGTCTGAAAAAATGAGGAATCGTGCCGAATCCCACCCGCATGACGATGGATCAATGAGAGGTGCCATAACGTATCAGCCTCCGAGTAGAGCTATTAAATCTGTTTGCGCTGCTTCGACTTGCTCCTCAGTCGTGAATATCGAATAATTGCGCTCGATGAGCAGTTCTTTAAAGCAAATGAAAATCGAGACAATTATTGCGGTTGCAAAAACAGTGAAAATGACAGGACTGAAGACATGATTCACCCCCCCATTATACAGCTTGATGGCGGTCTTCATAAACGTCGCGTAGGAACTTGGGGATGTAGGGGAGGTATGATTTATATGTTTTCGGCTTAAGAAACTGAATTGCACGAATTATTCGACGACAATGTTTTGAGCCACAATTGCAAGGTGATTGCCAAAATTCCAAGTATTCTATAGTTGAATAGTCAACAACAATCTCTTGGTCTTGTGCTATATCACGCGATGCGTAGAGACGTGTCGGCGTTTTGAAGCCCGCATTCGGTTCACATGAGTGATTCAAAAATCGAATTGGAGATATCGGGCGTATCCATCTATGCAAAGAAACAGGTATCCATGTTTGTTCGTTTCGATATTTACCAACGCGACGGTACTCTTTATGGATCAGTGTACCCCTTAGTGGAAGAATAAAATCACCTTTCCGTATGTTTTCACCAGCAAAAAGCCCTCTCCCTGCGATTTTGCTTTTTCCGATGTAAACCTTTTTCATGGGTAATGTTTGATTGTGATGAACAGCGTACAGGTTGGCGTTTCTGTTTATTATGCGCGGGATTATACCACAGAAAAACGGTGTCTCCAATGCCAATATCCGACCCGGAGTGCGATAGCTCCGTGTACGACTGCGTTAATCGCTGGGTAGAGCGTGAGTTCGCTGAGGTTGCCCTGCTCGAGTATTGTTATGAACAAGAGCGTTGCATACGCGTAGGTCCAGATTGCCCAAGGCAGGGCTTTTTCTGATGCGGGATGATGATATACCTGACGCAAAATTGGGAAGAATGCCGTGAACACACCGAAATTCCAGCATGCGAGGATGAGAATATCGGCAACATCTTTGTTAGATTCAACGACAATTCCGCGTAACAGCAATATCCATACGAAGATGTAGGAAACCGTAAGTGCAATATCGAGAGCAAATGAAAAACGCTCGAGCGGATGCTCTGGCCACCACGCACGTTTGGTGCGTCGCACACAGTACACCGCAATGCCAATACTGGAGAGCGCGCAGATTGCGGGGAGAGCGAGGAGGGCAATACTTGCATCTCGATCCCACTCAAGAATCAATAGAAATGTCGTGCCGTACGCAAACATTAACCACGAAGTGGCGTTGGGGGTGATGTCTCGTTTCAACACCTTGAATCCATAGGCAAGGTATCCCAATGCTTGCAAAATCGCAGCCAATAGCCCAAGCGCAAGTGTTTCCATGGAGTGAACTCTAAGCATTCCACCCCAATACACAAGGCTCCCCTGTGTAAAAAATAAATATCGTTTACTGAACTACTACAGAGCCAGTGATGAGTGCTTGGACTGCTGCGAGAGTAGCCCAAGAATGAAGGCGCTGGATAGTGTTTTTGCAACGGAGAGTGCTACAAGAAGAGGACCACGTCGCGAGACGTGGCCCCAAATTTATTTCGCTGCCCTGCTCAATCGAAGAAGTCGGCGTTCTGGCCGCGCCAACCAGGCAATAGCACCATGGAGAAACGTGCAGCATACGGGATAGATGAGCAATTCAGTCCAGAAACCGCTCTCGAGGATGGTGGCAACGCCCAGCGTCGTGTACGCCAGGGTCCACACGATCCAGGGCAACGCGCGTTCTTTTTGTGGGCTCTCATAGACCTCTTGCAGTATCGGGGTAAATGCGGTAAACGTTGTCACATTCGACCCAATAAGGAACACGAGGGCGGCTATTGAGCGCCCTTCTTCTGCGAGAATCTCTGACATGTTGAGTACCCACGCCACAAAGTAAGCTGTGGTGAGCCCCACGTCAGCGATGAAAGCTCGTATTGCCCATTGACTTTCCCAATCACGCGGCCACCGTAATGTGCCGCGCAACCAACAGAGAATGGCGACAATGATGCTCATCCCTGCGCATGCTACGGGGAGCGCAAGTAGAGCAAGCGACGCATCGCGATCCCATTCAAGGATCGCGAGTAACGAGGTCCCATAACTGAACATCAACCATGTCGCCGGATTCGGATCTATCTCCTTCCGGAAACTTTCCCGAATGTAAACAGTATATCCGAGGACCTGAAGAAAGCCCGAGATTATACCGAAGAGCAGGATCCACTGCTCCAAAGAAATATTCGGCATCTTTCAGCCCTCCAATCTCAGCTTTCGAGGTGAGATATCCCGGACGGTTTATCCGCCACTCCCGCCATTACACCACGAATTCAACACTGATACAAACCAGCCGTAATAGTTCGATAGCTTGCGGAAACCGCCGCCTTTTTAGCTCCGGACAAACCCGAGAGCTGCGTACGAGATTGCGAGCCACCAGAAGCGGTAGGCTTCACCGAAAATCATCTGTACCGATGGGCCGAAATTCCAAATGGATTGCAAGGCGGGCACTTGGAGCCAGATGATAAGCAAGACAACGACAGTCGCGCCGCCGGCAATAAGCGCTTGGACGACCCCTCCCCCCTCCGAGAACGCAAAAATGGCTCTGTGGGCGACGAAATACAGGAGTACTGCAATCACGATAAATATACCGACCTGGGCAAGCGGCGCGGTAATTTGTGCCGAGAGAGGCCCGAGGAACATAGCTTGCGGAAGTGCGTTTGTCACAAACAGCGCTACAGGGAGCGAGAGCATGAGAGCCGCGGCGCGGGCAGTGCCGGAGCGGAGCGCGTCGAGCGCCACGAATATGGCGAGGGCGCCAATGATTATCCAGTCGGTTGGCCATCCGGTTATGAGCGTTTCCCAAGCTTGTATATCCATCGGCGTATTTTACTACATCGCAACACAGTGGTTGTGAGTTATCCCACGCGACTACATTCCTTCCGTACGAAGTTTCTCGATCAATTCGCGAGCGCTTTTTGAAAGCTTCTTGGGAAATTCGATATCAATGCGCACCAATAGGTCACCGCGAGCTCCTCGTCCATGAGGCACTCCTTTGCCGCGTATTCGCATGATCTCGCCGTGCGCGACCCCTCCCGGCACGGTGAGCATCTCCTCGCCATCGAGCGTAGGCACAGAATATTCTCGACCCAAGAGCGCGTCGGTTAGTTTGATGGGAAGCGACGTAATGAGATTGTGTCCATCGCGTGAAAATTTACTATCTGCCTTGACGTGGAGTTTGACATACAAATCTCCCGCCCCTCCTCCCGGAGTAGCTTCGCCGCGACTTGGCATGCGTATCATTTCCCCATCTTCCACGCCCGCGGGTACAACGACGTGAATTTCTTCTTCGCGTTTCCGCACTCCTTCGCCTCGGCATGATTCGCATGCGCTCTCGGGCATTTCGCCCCGGCCGTGACAGCGTGGACACGAACGCGAAGTAGCGAACGTCCCAAAAAAAGAATTGCGCGACTCTCGGATCTCCCCTTTTCCATTACAGGTTGTGCACGATATCGTTTTGGTACCCGCCTTTGCGCCCGTCCCACTACAGGTATCACAGGCACTTATTTTTGCGAGAAGGATGCGTCGCTCGGCACCAAAGATGGATTCGCGAAAGGAAAGCTCAAGATCGATTGAAATATCTCTCCCGCGGCGCGCGCGACTCTGTCCTCCACCAAACACATCGCCAAAGATATCCCCAAGGTCAAACTCCACACTCCCTCCTTGTCCGCCGAATCCTTGGAAATTCGAAAAGTCGAAACCACCGAAGCCCCCTGCCTGTTGTCCTCCCGCCGCGCCGCCGGCAAACGTCTTGCCGTAGGTATCGAATTCCGCGCGCTTCTTTTTGTCGGAGAGTACCGAATACGCCTCGCTCACCTCTTTGAACTTTTTTTCATCCCCACCCTTTTTATCAGGATGATACTTGTGTGCAAGTTTCCTGAATGCTTTTTTAATGTCTTCTTCGGTCGCCGATTTTGCCACACCCAAAATATCGTAGTAGTTTTTCATAGTGTTGATTATAGAGCGCGCCTGATGAGACGCAAGTTTGCGCACATGTCGCCCACTCTCCTGCTTATTCTTTCGAAGTCCCTCCTCCCTCCTGTGGTGGCTCTTCTGGTGGTTTCTGATCGCTTGGAGGTGGGGTTTGTTGATTCTTGGACATCGCTTCGCCAATCGAGCTCATCGCGGTGGAAAGAGCGTCAGCTGAGGATTTGATAGCGGCCGTATCGGTCCCTGCACGAGCTGATTTGAGTGCGTCGATCTTTTCTTGCACGTTTTTCCGTATCTCCTCACTCACCTTATCGCCGTGCTCTTTGAGAGCTTTTTCGGCTGCATAGACGGTCTGGTCTGCTCCGTTTTGCGTCTCCACGAGCTCTTGCTTTTTCTTATCGGCTTCGGCGTTCATTTCTGCGTCTTTTCGCATTTTCTCTACCTCCGCATCTGAGAGACCGGAAGAAGCTTCGATGCGAATGGACTGCTCTTTACCGGATGACTTATCTTTTGCTTTCACCGAAAGGATGCCGTTTGCATCGATATCGAAAGAGACTTCGACTTGCGGCATTCCGCGTGGTGCCGGCGGAATACCGTCGAGATTGAATCGCCCAAGAGATTTGTTGTCGCCTGCCATCGGGCGCTCTCCTTGCACGACGTGGATCTCGACCGAAGGTTGGTTGTCGGAAGCGGTAGAGAATGTCTGTGAACGTGACGTAGGGATAGTCGTATTGCGCTCGATGAGTTTTGTGGCGACTCCCCCCATAGTTTCAATGCCGAGTGAAAGAGGGATTACGTCGAGCAGAAGTACGTCTTTCACATCGCCTTGGAGGATTCCGCCCTGGATCGCAGCGCCGATCGCAACGACCTCATCGGGGTTTACGCTTAAGTTTGGCTTCTTACCGAAAAATTCTTCTACCGCTTTTTGCATAGTTGGCATGCGCGTCTGACCTCCTACGAGAACGACTTCGTGGATGTCCCCCACCTTGAAGGGCGAGGCTTCCATCGCCCGTTTGGTGATGCTCATGGCGCGATCCAGGAATTCTCGAGAGAGTTCTTCGAGTTTTGCGCGGGTCATCTTGACGAGGAGGTGTTGCGGCCCCGCGTCAGTTGATGTAATGAAGGGGATGTTGATTTCTGATTCAAGCGCCGTCGAGAGTTCGATCTTTGCTTTCTCCGCAGCTTCATCGAGCCGTTGTCGCGCCAATGAGTCGTTGCGTACATCAATACCCGATTCTTTTTTGAATTCGTCGGCGATCCAGCTCATTATCTTTTGGTCGATATCCTTACCGCCCAAGTGCGCATCTCCATCCGTCGCGCGCACCTCGATCACGTCGCCCCCCACTTCGAGCACAGAGATATCAAACGTGCCGCCTCCAAAGTCGAATACAACAATTTTTTCGTTTTTCTTTTTATTAAATCCATAGGCGAGCGCCGCCGCGGTCGGCTCGTTGATGATGCGCTTTACATCGAGTCCCGCGATCTTGCCCGCGTCTTTCGTGGCTTGTCGCTGAGCGTCGTTGAAATACGCCGGCACGGTAATGACCGCCTCAGTAATCGTCTCTCCCAATCGCGCCTCCGCGTCCTGCTTCAACTTTTGGAGGATCATGGCCGAAATTTCCTCCGGTCGGTACCACTTGTCGGCCATCTTCACCTCGATGCCGCCATTTACTGATTTTTGTGTCTCAAAGGGCACGGCAGCGCGATCTTTTTGTACTGCCGCCTCGTCAAATGAATGTCCGATAAAGCGCTTTATTTGATACACCGTGTTTTTTGGATTCGTGACTGCCTGTCGTTTGGCGAGTAAACCCACCAAGCGCTCTCCTGTTTTTGAAATAGCCACTGCCGAAGGCGTGGTGCGCGCGCCCTCAGCATTCTCAATGATCTCAGGCTCGCCACCACGCACGATCGACATTGCCGAATTCGTAGTACCGAGATCAATTCCGAGTATTTTTGACATATTATTTTTTTGTTATTACTTGTGCGGGACGGATAACTCTCTCACCAAATTTATAACCGTAACGTATGATTCGTGCAATAGTCCCCGATTCTCCTCCTCCATCATCACGCTCCTCGACGAGATCATGGAGCGCGTGATCAAATGAATCGCCAACCTTCCCAAAGCGCTCCACTCCGTTACGCGACAATACATCGATAATTTGATTGCGAATCTGATCGATCCCGCTGCGCCATTGGACATCTACTTTCTCCCATGCAGTAGACCCTGCTGCCAGATCGAAACCATCCAGAGAGGGTATCAGATCTTCAATAATAGATTCTTTACCCCGTGCGGCCATCCGATCGGCGTTTGCCATCATTTCTTTGCGAGCATTCACCGAATCAGCCTTACATCGCTGCCAGCCATCGAGATATTCTTGCCGTTCCTGCTTGATTTTCGCAAGTTCTTCTTTCAATTTTTTTATTTTTGCTTGTGCAGCGCCAAGGTCCCCAAGCTCCTCCTCTCCTGTCTGCGCAGTCATGGGTTCAAAATCAACATCATGCGCGCTATATTCTTTTTCGTCCTCACTTTTCATGCGACGAGTATTATAGCATAACTGTCTTTTCGGCAGAGCTTCTCGGGCTGTTTTGACTTTTTGTCTTAACTATCGTATCGTTTGTCCAGACAACTTAGTGGGAGGAACCCCGATGACACTGATTCGCGCCTTGATATTTTCTCTAGTGCTAGTGCTGATTCTTGCGCCGATCCCGGCGTATGCCGGGAATCAGTGCATTGTTGATGGGGCAAACGCGGCCGCGGCCGCACTTGATCCCCTGGACTGGTCCGAGTTACGCAAACTTTCTAGGACCTACTTCGGCGAAGAATTGGCGAAGCTTGGCGTGGGAGGCAATAAGTGGGGGAAAATGAACAAGGAGGAGCAGAAAAAGCAGATCAAGCATACCCGGGAAGTCGTCATTGCTCTCTCAAGAGAGCTGGCCACCTACGCGGGGGCGACCTTCAAGTGGAAGGATGACGGAATCCACGCGTTCGTAACGCTTAAGGATGGGACGACAAGAAATGTCACCATCATAATGTCGGGGAAGGGGTGCGAGATCGCAGATATCCGTTCCCCGGGATTTCCCAACCTGAGTAGGCTAGTCGGCGACTACAGGAAAAGGGGAAAGGAGGAGGGGGGCAAGCGTTAACCATCTCGCATGGTTAGCGAAGGAAGGGTCAGCGACACGTACCGCTGACCCTTTAAATTTTAAAGTTTTTAAAACAACCCTAGCGTTTCCGTCACAACTCTCGCCGTGCCAGCACGGCTCGGTCGCGACCCCGCCTCGCGGTTTCGCCTACTGGCGAAACATCGCTCCGACCGTCGAAGCGCTAGAAAAAGCAAAGCAGTTTGCTTTTTCTAGCGCTTCGACCACTGCGGCGCGCGGCGCGCGGCTTTGAGACCAAACTTTTTGCGTTCTTTTGCACGCGGGTCGCGCTTGAGAAATCCTCGAACTTTGAGGTCTTTGCGCTGCTCTGGCACAAGCTCGATGATTGCGCGGGAAAGACCGTGCCGGACGGCATCTGCCTGAGCCTTATGACCTCCCCCGTTCACTTTTACCGAGACGGCATACGAAGCGCCAAGAATTTTGAGTGGAGAAAAAGCGGTCGAGACCATCTGTGCGAGCGGGAAATATTCTTCGGCGGTCTTGCCGTTTACGACCATGGAGGCACTCTTTGCCTCAGTGATTCGTACGCGGGCGGTCGCTGTCTTGCGGCGGCCGATCCCTTCTGTATATCCTTTGTCTTTTACCATATAAAAATTATTCGCTGATGAGTAAGCTTTTCATTCGTGGCGTGTGCATCGTGTTGCGCGGGAGCATGCGCGCGACGGCGCGTCTGATTGCTTCGGCGTTACCCTTCCGCGCAGACAATGACGCGAGGCTTTCTCGTTTTTGGCCGCCCGGGAACCCCGAGTAGCTGGTATACACTTTTTGCCTGCGCTTGGCTTCACGGATGTACATTTTTCCGGCGTTGGTGATATTCACTTTTATTCCCGAATTTTTGTTGGGCGTGTAATTCACTTGTGTTTTGCCCATCAGAGCTTTCGCGGCTTCAGAAGCCACGCGACCGAGCGTGCGCCCAGCGGCATCAATGGCATGTGTGTGTTTTGTATCCATATCTTATTTAACGAATTCTATGCGCGCGGCCTCGCCTACTCGCTTTCCTACACGGCCAAGACGGACGATGCGCGTATATCCCCCGGCGCGTTTGGCGAATCGTTCTGCAGAGATTTCGTGAAGTTTCTTTGCGATCTCGGTCGAGCCGCCCATGCGAGTGGTAACGATGCGACGGGACGCAAGTGAATTTTGCTTACTGGTCGTTATGAGTCGTTCGATAAACGGTCGCAGTTCTTTCGCCTTCGCAACGGTCGTCGTGATCCCATCTTTCAAAACAAGCGAACGAGCGAGAGAGCGAAGGAGTGCCATGCGCTGCCCTTTCTCTCGTCCCAATTTTCTGTTGCGTTTGTGATGCTGCATACCAAGGTTTGTACAATTTCGGATTCTTATTTATCGGTGCGTAGCGTGAGACCCATGTTGGAGAGTGCACGTTTGATGTCTTGCAGGCCTTTTTGACCCAAACCTTCGATTCCCAAAAGGTCGTCTTCTCGCTTGCGTACCAACCCGCCGACGGTGCGGATGGAAGCATTGTCGAGAGCTGCTTCGACGCGCTCCGGGAGGTTGAGTTCGGTGATTCGTGTTTTGAGAACCTCGGCATCGAGTGTCGCAGCTTTCTCATCGCGAGATCCCGTGCGTGCCTCAGAGGTTCCCATATCGGATTCAGGCACTTCATCTTCTTTGAACCCCACGACCGCTCGAAGCTGGTGGATCATCGTCTCGATCGCGCGTTCAAGCGCCTCTCTTGGCGCAATAGTGCCGTCTGTCTCGATGACGATGCGAAGGCGATTGAAATCTGTACGATCACCGACACGCATGTTTTCGACTTCGTAATTCACTCGTCGAATGGGAGAGAAAATCGCGTCCAATGCAATCGTACCGACCTCGACGCGCTCTTTTTGATGAGATTCTTTTGGTATGTACCCTAGCCCGCGCTCTGCGCGCAGCTCGATCTCGAAATTCTTTTTTCCCGTGACATCGGCGATGCGCTGCTCGGGATTTAGAACTTCCACCTGCCCTCCCATTTTGAGATCGGCGGCTGTTGCTTCTTTGGGGCCCTTGATCGAGAGCGTGATCGTCTGCGGTTCGTCTGTTAGAAGCTTCAAGCGAATTTTTCGTATGTTGAGAAGGATCATCACGACATCCTCTTTGACCCCTTCAATCGTAGAAAACTCGTGAGAGATACCGGGGATCTTTACGTGTGTCACAGCAGCTCCCGGGAGTGAGGAGAGGATGATGCGTCGAAGTGAGTTGCCCAAAGTAAAACCATACCCCGGGTAGAGGCCGTCGATTTCGTACGTGCCGTTTCTCTCAGATTCAGAGACAACGCGTGGCTTACTGGGAAGGGCAATATGGTAGTCGGACATAATAGACAAATGTTAGCTAATAGGCTCTAGTAAATAAAAAATACCTTCGGACGTAAAAGTGGGGACCAGTATACCATTATCTGCTGTAGAACTCAAACAGCGTCGAATATACGAGCCCAGATTCGATTGTGCTGTACGCAGGCTCGTTCTCGACAGTCGCCTGAAGAGCCTCTCGATCTACTTTGAGCCACGATGGCACCGACCGAACGCTCTCTTCATTTTTTTCCTTCAAAATCGTGAACAAGGAGCTTTGGCGGCTTCCCTCTCGAATGCCGATCACATCTCCGACCTTCACGCGATACGAAGGCGTGGTGATGCGCTTGCCGTTTATCGTGATGTGGCCGTGAGAAACGATCTGCCGGGCTGCGCGTCGCGTCGAAGCAAATCCTGCGCGATAGAGTGCAGAATCAGCACGCATTTCGAGGGCGCGATGGAGGCTCGATGATGGATCTGGCTCTGCAAACGCGGCTTCTGCGTATCGAGACAATTGACCTTCTGAAATACCGTATGTAAAACGAACACGCTGCTTTTCCAAAAGCTGACGACCGTAATCACTCCCGCCGCCGCGTCCTCCGCGCGTTTTCTTGGGAGGCGTGCGCGCTTCAGAGAGTGCGAATTTTTGCGTCTGGGTCTTTTCGAAAACGGCAGCGCCGAGACGTTTCGCGATCTTGTATTTTGATTTGATGAGAAGCATACGATTTAGATACGACGAGGCTTTGGTGGTCGCGGGCCATTATGAGGTATCGGTGTGTCATCGGCAATGCGTGAGACTTCAATTCCCTTACCAGCGAATCCTCTGAGTGCGGACTCACGGCCGGCGCCTACACCGCGGATGACCACATCCACCTCCTTCACGCCGATGATAACGGCCTTATCGCCGACAATTTCACCCACTTTTGCTGCCGCAAACGGCGTTCCCTTCTTTGCGCCTGCAAAGCCGAGCGCTCCTGAGGATGACCATGCAACCGCGTTGCCCCCTTTGTCGGTAAGAAGGACCTTGGTGTTGTTGTAGGTTGCATGAATATGCAACGTACCAGCCACGATATTTTTCTTCGCGACGCGAGCAAGAGAGCGGGATTTGAGCCCCTGATCGACTGAACCTCCCGATTTTCTGATGATTCGTTTTTTACCCATATATTATGTTTTTTCAAGCTTACGGCGACCGCTCGTCATGGTCTTTCGTACGTTACCACGCACGGTGCGAGAGTTGGTCTTCGTGTGCTGCCCTCGAGCCGGAAGGTGTTTGGCGTGGCGACTTCCTCGGTACGACTTGATGTCCTTGAGACGTCGGATATTTGCACTGATCTCACGTCGCAATTCGCCTTCGAGAGGAAATTTCTCTATTGCCTCGCGAAGCGTCGCCTCTTCCTTTGCAGAGAGGTCCTTGGGGCGTTTTCCTGCATCGATCCCGAGCGATCGTAGGATCGTCTCAGCACGAGGACGGCCAACCCCATAAATAGAAGTAAGCCCGATTTCGAGACGTTTTTCTTCTGGTATGGTGATGCCTGAAATACGCATGATATATGTAATTAACCTTGTCGTTGTTTATGCCTTGGATTCTTACAGATAACCCACAGTCGTCCACGGCGCTTCACCATGGCACAATGCGTGCAAATCTTTTTTACGGAAGACTTTACCTTCATGTGATTTAGAAATAGTTAGCAACGCAAAAAACTTCTCCGACAAAACTTTTGGATCAAGAGTTTTATAAACGTCTTGTGATACGCGCTCGGCCTCCGTAGGGGTCCAAGCGAACTTCTACGCGATCACCGACGAGTACTTTTATCCTGTGCAGACGCATCTTTCCAGCAAGGTACGCGAGAACCATCTCGCCATCCTCGAGCTTTACTCGAAAAAGGGTGTTGGGAAGTGCCTCATCGACAACACCCATGACAACCTCTAGTTCGGACATATCTGCCAGAGAAATATAGCAGTTAGGATTTGATTAGTCAAATTCAAACCTTTACTTTGTCTGAGGTTCGACAATCACGACTTTGATGTCAGAGGCATTTGCCGGAAACGACTTCTTCCAAAACGGTTGGATCTTAGCGCGAGCCTCTTGGACACCCGCGAAGGTGTTGACGATGGTCTGAAAAGAAGCGCTCTCGCGTCCTTTTAGTGCCTCAGCAATGGCCGAGGCATCTACCTGCCACACGAGGTTGGCTGTACCTGCAAGAGAAAAAGTGAGGTTATCGACCCCAAGGTTAGGCACGCTGGTACTCGCGGATCGGGCAGAGAAGTCTTTTCCGGGTTCTAATACTATCGACGTACCGCTTGACTCGCCAGATAATCGAGCGACTTCGTCTGCTAAAGAGTCGAGAGAGAGAAGTGGAATTCTGATGATGGCTTTTTCATGGATCCGTACGCCCGCGCCCGCTTCCACGGTATTGGGGAGTGATTGAAATGTAATCGAAATGAGGCTCGGGAAGATGATTGTGCCATCAATAGAGTTTATGGGCGCTTCTCTCGACTTCGTCTCCAATCGCGCTCGAACGGCGGAGATGGCGGCGTTTACTGCTCCCGGCGCTGTACCAGGCTGATCTCCGATGAATCCACCCGTCATGGCGGCGCTTGATTTGGCATAGACCTGCGTGTACATAGCCCCCGATTTGAGTCCGGGTAACGTGAAGCGTGATACGGGGCCGACGTTGTATCCCTCCCCCGCCTTATCAGCGATCACGGTAACCTTGACTTCTCCTGGTTGGGCACCTTTTCCTGGTATAACGATTTCCGCAGGGGTCCTGAAAACCAACCCTTCAGGTGTTTCAAAACGAGTGTTTTTGAGCAAGCGAACAGGTGTCGAGGAATAGTTGTTGTACACCGTAATACTGCCTGATGCTTTGGTTTCCACACGAACTGTCCCTGCCGAAGGTACGACCTCTGAATCTTCGATTTCGACGGTTTGCACGGTATAGGACAGGAATCCGGAAGAAGTAGAAATTGAAGTTACGGGCCGCGCAACAAAAAAAGCAGAATCGGAAAGTGTAGCCGGACGACTCTTTGGAATCACTGAGACCGTAGTGGGACGAAGAGCGAGAAGCGCGAGTCCTCCGAGGATCACGAGAAACAGCGCAGCAATCACCCATATCCACACGCGCGATGTGCGGCGGCGTGGTGAGTTGTGGCTAGTCTCATGCATGTCGTCGGGAACGCGTGCATTCTGCGCACCCGAGTAGGGGCGATGACGTTGCGGCGCAGAAATATTGCGTATGCTCCGGGTTGGCGGAGCGTCTTCGTTAGTATGAATCGGGATATGTTGTTCCACATCTCCTCCATCGGGCGGCACGATATCTTGAAAATAATCCTTGGCCATACGCGATAAGTATATCAAACTATTTTAACATCGTTTGTTCAATGCAAGCAAATTGAATGCCCAGTGCGAGCCCCGAATCTTCAACAATACCCATTTTTCCTTGAGATACGGCGTCAAGATCCTGCATATGCAGTTTCCTCAACATAAACGGTTGGGTTGTTAAGGTGAATTGTGCAAAATCGATTCTAGAGAAGAGATTGGACAGCCAGGAGAACATATCCGGATGCGTCATAAGGATTAGTGCATCGGGTAATCGGCGAGGCGTGGCAGATTTACTCATTGCCTCACCGAAGATGCGAACGATCTCTGGCTCGGCGCGAGCGATCGATGCCTTGATATCTTCGCAAGCCGGGTCAGAGCATTGATCTTTCGCGAGCATACGAAATTGACTCAATGTATCTTCAGGCAAACCGGGTCCCGATATCTTTTTTACGATAGTCTGCACTCCGAGCGGGGCAATTTCGTGCCCTGTAGGTACTCCACTATGCACAGCCGTGAACGTCGTTCCTTCGCTTTCAACATCCACCAATAGATAGTCGTGAATCGGATTGTCCTCCTCGTTGAGTACGGTAATTGCGACTCGTGTCGCAGAACGAAATACTGGCGCTGAGTGTGGGAATATACTTTGCAGCGCCTCTTCAAGTGTACTGCGCATACCGGAAGCAAAATCACTTGAGAGCACGTGTACAACCACTTCTCTCGCGCGCTTCCCGATTGGTTTTCCTGAAGGGTATCCATTCAGTTCGACTCGAATCACATTTGCTTCAAGAAGATTCTTCGTATCCACACCTTGGCTCTTGAGCGCCTTTTGGGCAAGGTCTGAGATTATTTTGCCAGTGATCACGGTGTCTTTTTCAAACACCGCGTTCATCCGAGACGTCTTGGAATTACACCACGGCGTGTGCACGATCACTGACACCCCGTGTATCGCGACGTTCTTTTTCTGATTGCTGGCCACAAATTTCTTTTGAACGTTCTCGCCCGCTGTTTTTAACACTCCGCCTACGCCAATCATCGTCGCCTCTTGCGTACGCTCTTCAAGGGGAAGTTGCAAGCGCTCTGCAGCAATCACGGTCGCAGGCTCGCTTCCATGCAATGCGATAATCGCAACAGCTGCACTCGTGCTGCCAATATCGACAACCACGACATTTTTAACCCGCTTGTGCCCGGAAGAAATGCCAAACATTGCGATTAAGTATAACAAAGAATCAGCACCTCTATTCGAGCACCGCCTTGATCCTGCGAATTCCTGATGCGACGGCTTCTTCTTTTAGGATTTTGAATGTACCGAGATCGCGGGTATTCTCGACATGGGGCCCGCCGCAGAATTCTATGGAGAATGCTTCATCGAATTTTGGGTCGGATTGAGTCGCGTCTTTGGGTCCGAGAGAATACACAGAAACCGTATCGGGATATTTCGCTCCAAACTCTTGTTCCGCACCAATCTTCTCCGCCTCTGCTTTCGGGAGCGTTGAGCGGATCATTGGCAATGATTCTTTTATTTTTTCGTTGACGATACGCTCGACTTCTTTAATCTGTTCGGGAGTCATTTTCGCACCGTGTGAAAAATCGATGCGAAGTCGCTCCTGGGTAATGTTGCTGCCACGCTGCTTAACGGTTGGCCCCAGTACCACCTGGAGGGCCTTGAGAAGTAGGTGATGTGCGGTGTGTAAACGCGTGGTTTTTTCAGAAGTATCGGCAAGTCCCCCTTTGAATTTTTGTTCGCTTCCTGCGCGCGAGAGTTCGGAATGTTTTTTCATTTCACTCTTGAAACCCTCCACGTCCACATCGATGCCACGCTCTTTCGCCAGTTCGGTAGTCATTTCAAATGGAAAACCGTGGGTAGTAAATAGCGTGGAAGCGTCGGCCCCTGAAATGCGCCCTTTCGCCACCACCTTTTCGAATTCCTTCATACCCGATTCGAGCGTGTGGGCAAATTGTTTCTCTTCTTTCCATATCTCGCTGGTAATGTGCTGGTAGGCTTCCTCACTCGCTAGTTCTGGATACGCCTGCTTGTATTTTTCTATGATATCGACGGCGCAACGCACAAGCATGCTGTCCTCCAATTTTTCTGCTGCGATGCCAAGCTTTTGAGCATGCTGGGAAGCTCGACGTAAGAGACGACGCAGCACGTACCCGCGTTCGGTGTTGGAGGGTATGATCCCATCTCCCAAAATAAACGTCGCCGCGCGTATGTGATCTGCAACGATACGGAACGACCGAGTATATCGACTATCCGTATATTCCTTGCCAGAAAAATGTACGAGGAGGCCTATGACATCAGCAAACACGTCGGTCGCAAACACGTCAGCATTGTTCTGAACAGCAGCTGCAATGCGCTCGAGTCCACCGCCAAAGTCGACGTTCTGTTTGGGTAAGAGCGCAAACGAACCATCTTCTTTCTTTATGTACTGCATAAAGACCGAGTTGCCTATCTCAAGGAATCGGCCACAATCGCAATTCGGGTGGCATTCTGGGCCAAATCGCGGATCGTGAGGTGTCCCAAAATCGTAGAACATTTCAGAATCCGGACCTCCTGGCTCTCCCGCGGGCATGTTGTCGGGCACCCCCGCCCTGCTCCACCAATTTTTCTTCGCTTCGTAATAGAAAATGCGACCGCCTTGCATGCCAAGGCGGTACCCATCGGCTTCAGAGCCGATTGATACGATCTTGGCATCAATACCCTTCTCGGCAAAAAGCGAGACCCAAAGAGCGGCAGACTCAGTGTCTTGGGGGATGTTGTTTTTCTTGTCTCCGATAAAGGCGGTCACATACAGATTTTTGGGGTCAAGGCCAATTTCTGCTGTTAGAAACTCGAAAAAAAATGGCAGCTGCTCTTTCTTGAAATAATCCCCCAAAGACCAGTTGCCTAGCATTTCAAAAAATGTCGTGTGGCGGTTGTCCCCCACCTCTTCGATGTCATCGGCGCGGAAACTCTTCTGACTATCCACGAGTCGAGTCCCTTTCGGGTGCGGGGCACCGAGGAGATAGGTAATGAGCGGCTGCATTCCGCTCCCGGTGAAGAGTGTCGTCGGATCGTTTTGAGGAACGAGTGAGGCCGAGGGGATCACGGTATGTCCTCGAGCCTCAAAAAACTTTAAATATTTCGAACGGATTTCATTGATCGTCATTCAGACAAAATAGCGCGTTTTTATAAAAAAGAAAGCTGTAAACCTGATTATTGGTAATTATCCTTAGCCTGCTGTACTATCGTCACATGTCGGAAAAAATGAATCAGATACTCAAACAGCGAGTTCTGGACCGGACAAAAGTATCAGAACTCAAAGCAAACGGATGGATTTCTACAGGAGATGTATCCTTTTTTCTAGCGAACAAACACTCTAAGATGAAACAGGGAACAATCGATACCCACTTCCGATCATTTATCGAAAAAACACTCAAAGATAAAGATGTTGCGTATCAAAACGCCAATCTCTGCAAGGTCGGGGCAAAAACCTTTATTAGCCCCGAACTTCTTGGTGAGGTGGAAAAGCATGAAAAAAAATATTACGGTATAACTGAACAGGAATGAGATACGACATTCACACGCTAAAGAACGGTCTGCGAGTAGTACTTGCTCCCATGCCGGACACGACGACCGCGACGGTGGTCGTTATGTCGGGCACCGGTTCGCGATACGAAAGTATGCACGAGAATGGACTCGCGCACTTCTTGGAACACATGTTTTTCAAAGGAACCAAGAAACGCCAGACTGCGCGCGCAATCAGCGAAGAGCTCGATGCTACGGGTAGCGTCTACAATGCGTTCACCTCAAAAGATAGGACTGCCTATTACGCCAAGGTGAGTGCCCGATACCTCGACACGGCGCTTGATGTGATCACCGACATCTTTCTCAACTCGACCTTGCCACAAAAGGAGATCACCAAAGAGCGCGGAGCTATTATCCA
The DNA here is from genome assembly GCA_964350885.1 of uncultured Candidatus Saccharibacteria bacterium. Taxonomy (GTDB): domain Bacteria; phylum Patescibacteriota; class Minisyncoccia; order Phycocordibacterales; family UBA2100; genus UBA10103. The sequence continues at coordinate 75,783 of CAYGKV010000001.1, read as the reverse complement.
GGAGATCGATATGTACGAGGATATGCCGATGCGCACGGTGGATAATGTCTTCGATGCCCTCATCTTCGGCGATCATGCTCTCGGTCGCACCATCCTGGGGCCCAAAGAAAACATTCGCGCGTTCTCACGCAAAGATTTTTCAGAATATCTCAAGAGGAATTACGTACCTGCCAACACCGTCGTCTGCATCGCTGGTTCGTTCTCTTCTCCAAAAATTCTCGCAAAGGTGAAAAAAGAGTTCGGCCGCCTCAAATCCGCTCCCGCGCCCACCTACGCCACCTTCTCTGCCCTGCAAACTGAACCTCGTGTCGCTATAAAAGAAAAGAAAACCGATCAGACCCAGCTCATGCTCGGTGTACCCGCATATCCATACGAACACAAAGATGAATACGCGCTTGCCGTCCTTACTACTATTCTAGGCGGCGGGATGAGCAGTCGCCTCTTCCTCGAAGTGCGCGAGAAACGCGGACTCGCTTATTCCGTCCATGCGTGGGCAGATAAATACCCGGACACAGGCTACTTCGTCGTGCAAGCTGGCGTAGAGCACGGAAAATTGGAAAAAACCATACAAACCATTCTCGCTGAATTCAAAAAAATAAAGCGGGTGAAAGTATCTGCAACAGAGCTTGAGAAAGCCAAATCCTACATCAAAGGCACGCTCACCCTCTCGCTAGAAACGAGTGACGAAATCGCCCAGAACGCCGCGACCTCACTCATCACCATCGGCAAAATCCGCTCGCTGGAGGAAATAATCAAAGGTATCGACAAGGTGTCAGCGAGTGACGTCCAACGCGTCGCAGAGGACATCCTAAAGACCAACGCCCTCAATCTCGCCATCATCGGCCCGCACCTGCACAAAGACGTATTTTTGAAATCTTTGAAAATCTAATCATCACACACCAAACTTACGCTATAGCGTAAGTTTGGTGTGTATTGAAATAAGATTGTTCTGCAACCAATCAATTGGTTTTTTGTTGTGAGTCGAAAGATACTCGTTGGTTTTGCTGAAAGGTCTGGAGCCGAAGAATCCGCTGTGGGCAGAGAATGGCGATGGGTGAGCGGATTCTATGACGAGATGCTTGGTGCGATCAATGTGCGCGCCTTTGGCTTTGGCGTAGTTGCCCCATAGGATGAAAACGAGATTCTCGCGCTCCTCCGAGAGCTTGCGGATGACGGAATCGGTAAACTCTTCCCACCCTTTTCCTTGGTGCGAACCGGGCGTTCGGGCACGAACGGTGAGTGTCGCGTTCAAGAGTAGTACCCCCTGCTTGGCCCAGTGTTCTAGACTACCGCCCTTCTTCGCCAAGGCTTCGAAGGGCAAAGAGCAATCTGCTGAAAGTTCTTTGAATATATTTTGCAGCGACGGCGGCACAGGCACGCCCTCACTCACGGCAAAGCAGAGGCCATTGGCTTGGCTGGCGCCGTGATATGGATCTTGTCCGAGGATTACGACCTCTACCTTGTCGAATGGACAGAGTTCAAATGCGCGGAAAATGTTCTTCGGTGGCGGGAAAACGACAGCGTGTTGGTACTCATTTTTGACGAAGTCTCGGAGCATCTTGAAGTACTCCTTGCCGAACTCGTCTTTCAACGCCGCTTTCCACGAAGCCTCGATTTTAACTTCAGCCTCGCGCTCATTCATGACTTACCAAACGGCATCGACTTTGACACTATTTGATCTTGTTGCAGAGATCGGCATCCCATCTTCGCTCGGCCTACCGTCTTTCGGTGTTGTATCTTTTATCTCTGTCGGAAGTCCGATGCGGTTCAAGACCTTAATGAATGGATCAGGGTCAAGCTCTTCCGCATTGACCATGGTCCGAGGATTCCACGCGCCCTGGGCGACGAGTATAGCAGCTGCGATTGGCGGTACGCCTGCGGTGTAAGAGATGGCTTGAGATTCAACTTCCCTATAACACGCCGCATGATCGCAGTTGTTGTAGATGAAGACCTCGCGCCACTTCCCGTCTTTCCAACCCTTCACCAAGTCAGCGATGCACGTCCAGCCCGTGTATGTCTTTGCGAGCGAGGCGGGATCGGGCAACACGGCTTTCAGGACTTTTAGAGGAACGACTTTCACTCCTTCGGCGGTCGTAACCGGTTTTTCAGAGAGCATGCCGAGGTTGCGCAATACACCAAACACATTGAGGTAATGGTCGCCAAAACCCATCCAGAAGCGGATGCTTTTCGCCTTGATGTTTTTGGAAAGAGAGTGCAGTTCATCGTGGCCATTGAGGTAGACGGGGCATTTCCCAACGACAGGAAAGGTGTAGTCCCAGCGCTCGCTGTGCACCGGGCGCTCCACCCATGTGCGATTGATCCATGTCCACACTTTTTTAAACTCGCGGAAATTGATTTCGGGGTCGAAATTGGTGGCGAAGTATTTGCCATGACTTCCCGCGTTTACGTCGAGAATGTCGATCGTCTCGATCGTGTCGAAATATCTTTTTTGAGCGAGCGCGGCCCACACATTTACCACCCCCGGATCGAAGCCGATCCCGAGGATTGCATTGATGCCTGCCTTTTTACATGCCGCTTTCTTTTTCCATTCGTAATTCGCGTACCATGGCGGATCTTCAGCGACTTTCTTCGGATCTTCATGGATGGCGGTGTCCATATAGGTCACCGGGCGACCGCCAACAGACTTGGCGCGGATGCATGCCTCGAGGACAGACATGTTGATGTATGCGGTGCCGAGATTGATAACGATCGATGAATTGGTCTCCTTGATGAGCTTCACCATCTCGGGGATTTTCATCGCGTCGACTTCTCGAGAATATATTTTCCCGCGTTTGTCTTTAATGCTTTTTTTGCGCTGGATGCTCTTGAGTATCTGATCCGCCTTCCCTTTTTTGCGCGTCGCGATGCAAATGTCTCCCAAGATATCGTTGTTCTGGGCAGCTTTGTGCGCAGCGACATGTGCCACCGCGCCGGCTCCGACAATTAATACATTCGGCTTCATATTTGTTTGTCTTTAAGATAAACCGTCACGATATTCATCGTAACTAAATTGTCTCACGACATCAATCTTCCCATCCAGACGTTTGACGACGATACTCGGCATGGGCACTCCATTGAACCATGTCTTCTGTACCATCGTGTACCCTGCCGCATCGGCAATCGGGACGAGACTTCCGACGTGCAGTTTAGCAGGGAATTTGTAGGTGCCAAATATATCCCCGGCAAGGCAGGTGCGGCCGGCAATCTGGTACTCGTGCGTGGCCAGAGGACCGTCAATCGGCGCGTCCATTTTTGCTGGTGTCTGGTACGTCAGGAGATCGGGCATGTGCGCGTTGGCAGCAGCGTCGACGATCGCGATATCGATGTCGTTGTGGACGATGTCGAGTACGGACGTAACGAGATATCCGCAGCGCGTAATCGAACTCTCTCCCGGTTCCAGGTAAATTTGGACATCATATTTTTTTGAGAAAGCTGCAATGGTGTCACAAAATGCATCGATCGGGTACCCTTCTTTGGTGAAATAGATTCCACCACCGAGTGTCACCCACTCCAGCTTTTGCAACAGAGCGCCGTACCTCTCACCGATAGTTTCCAAAATATTCACGAACGCATCCAGGTCGTCATTCTCACAATTGACGTGGAACATCACGCCGCTTATGAGATTGCTCACCGCTTCGATCTCATTCGCATCGAGAGCGCCGAGGCGAGAATAGGCGCGTGCAGGATCCGATAGCGTGTGGTGCGAGTATGACACGCCGGGATTGATGCGGAGTCCGAGCGGGATCCCCTGTGCGATTTCGTTGAATTGTTTTAATTGAGATACGGAGTTGAAAATTATCTTGGTGGCGAACGAACGTACTTCGCGCACCTCGCTTTCACTCCACGCGACACTATACGCATGCGTTTCTTTCCCGAATTTCTCATGCCCGAGTCGCGCCTCAAAGAGCGAGCTTGATGTCGTGCCATCCATGTACTGACTCATGAGAGGAAATACCGACCACGTGGAAAAACACTTGAGCGCGAGTACTGATTTCGCTCCACTCTTTTCGTGGACATAGCGCATCTTCCTCATGTTTTTGAGGAGGAGCGTCTCGTCGATGAGATAGTACGGAGTTTGCAGCTCCGGATGCGCCTCCACGAAATTTTGGATTGAGTTCTCTTTTGTCATCGGAGGAACTATAGCAGGTAGACCGTAAGAATAAAGAGTTACAAAGCTCCTTCTGTCGTCAAAATTTCTCGCTTGCGCTCCGTGCCACCGCGATTGTAATTTCCAAGACTACCATCTGATCGAACGACGCGGTGGCACGGAATGTCGGGATCAAAATTCGTACGCATAACGGCACCTACGGCACGCGCGGCGTTCGGGTTCCCCGCTTTCGCGGCCACCTCTTTGTACGTCATCGACTTCCCCTTTGGAATTTTACGGACGACATCGCGTACTTTCTCTGCAAAAGATTTCATATGCCCAAAGAGCTCGTTCCTGAAGATTTTGAAGGAGTTTTTTTCACTTTTCCCGCAAATGCCTGCAATTTTTTGCCGACGAATTCGCGGTAGGTGCAGTAGTCACATTCGGGAGCAGGTGCGGGCAAGAGTTCGCTCTCGAGCGTCGCCTTGATGTCTTGTAGAGTGCTTTCCACCCACGAGTCATCTCCTTTGTGTGGTACGAGCGTGATCTCAAATTCGAGCTGCCCATCGAATGCTTTCTTGTCTTTACTCGCATTTGCGTACACAAAATACCCCATATCGGAGACCGTGAACCCGTTGCGACGGAATAGCCATTGATACACTTCCATCTGATGCTTATAGCCGTCGTGCCACTCTTGATCTAGTACCTCAATCTTTTCGTCTTTGCTCGTCGCTTTATAGTCGGCGATGATCAATTCATTCTGCGGCGTAACCCACACGTCGTCTACCGCACCTGAAACTGTAAAACCGGTAGACTCGTGGCGGTAATCAATGCCTTTGAAATTCTCGCGCCAGATATCCATTTTGGGGTGTTGAAACGGAACGGCATCGACACCGTACTTGCTCATGAGAGGATGAGCTGTTTTCCCCACACGATGTATATCGAATTCTTTTTTGAGAAGCGCGTCAACGGCGCTGTTGAGATTGAATGGGAACCCTGGAGGACGAGCGGTGCCAAGCTTGTTGTCGATGTAGAAACAGCGCGGACATTCTTGAAAAAGACCGATTTTAGAACGCGAGAGACGCCATTTATTGCCACCATAATTCCAGTCGGACTTTCTATCAGGCTTGTAATAACCGCTCATCGCGGCAGTATATCACTCCCCCTATGTATTGTGAGAATTATCCTCATGAATGTCTGGTGCCCTAAAGGACTGCGATTCACTATCACTCGTGCTCTCGTGATGTGAATCGGGAGTGTGTTCGGCAAACCAATGCTTGAAGCGATTTTCTACATACCACATGCCGGTAAACATGATGAGCACGAGAATGGTGGTAAAGATTGCGACTGCATACAACCCAAACCCTGCAGTTATTCCCACACCAGCAGCAATCCAGAGACCTGCGGCGGTTGTAGCACCGTGGAGTGCGTCTTTGCGAAAGATTATGAGCCCGCCGCCGAGGAAGCCAATGCCTGTCACTACCGCTGCAGCAATTTGCATAGGTTGAAAATTAACAACGCCGAGATATGCCGTATCGACGAAACTCCCCGTTACGACGAGGAGACATGCTCCGAGACTTACAAGTCCAAACGTGCGCGTGCCCGCGAATTGTTTGGCAATAACAGCTCGTTCAGTTCCGATAATGCCGCCCAAGATCATGGCGAGCAATAACTTGCCGAACATAATGAATGTAGGATCCATGAATGGCGCCGCCGTATTCATAAGAGAATTATATCACCCAGTACCCAGTAGGTCATCCTGCTGAATGAGGTGATTGTGGTCAATCAAATTCCACAGAGTTGTCTCGCTTCACCCAGGACAAGTGGAATACGTTCTGGCTTCACGCCGTATTCTTGGAGTAGGTGCGGAGCCTGCACATGCTTACATAACACGATCTTTTGATCCAAGAGTCGATGCTTCTCGGTTTCGGTGAGAGTGGTGAGGCAGGTCAAAGGATGCACGCGAGCCTCTTCGATGAGCGCGAGAAGTCCGTGCTTGTATGGATAATCCCAACCCACGAGCTTGAGCCCGGAGCACTGCGCGTAACGAATGGCATTCCTCGTAAAGCGCGTATTAGTAACAAGCCATCCCTCATCCACGCGCGACGACTGAAGCGGTGTAACACGAAGATCGTCAAAACGCGCCTTCACATACAGGGCATCTTTGATATCGGTCTTTCCCGCCGCATCGTTATGGAATTTCGCCTCGATGCCAATGCGTTTACCCCCCTTATGCGCATACACATCAACTTCGTGCGGCGCGCAACGGCCCGTGAGCGCAACCCCAGTCTGTGCACTCCATCCGTGTGCACGCAAAACTTCAGCCAAGAACTGTTCGAAAGGAAACCCTGAGGGGCCAAGTGCAAAAACAGCGCGTTTGATGGAGTATCGCGCTGCGACAGGAGTCGATTCTTCTTTCCGCAGTATCTCGAATGCATGCCGATAAATATCTTCAGTCATCATTCCCGGTCGAAGTTCGCGCACGACATGCGCGAGTACGCGGGCGCGCATTGTCGTAGATGCACCCGCCTGCGCAAGAGAGTGTTCGAGTTTTGCTGGATCGAATGGCTCTTGTTCACCGTCGGCTTTGGTAATGAGAGTATGTGATGCCAAACCACGCTGTACCGGCGGAACGTGTGTATGTGAAGATGTGGCGACCATAGCTATTGAGCAACACGAAAACGTGACACGTGAGGAATGACAACAATTGGCAACGTAACTCCGTCGAGCGTTGCCCCAAATTCTACACCAACCGAAGGGGCAAAAACGATGGTATTGAAGGCTCGCGGTATTGTCTCGTCTTTACATACTACCGATGGTTCACGCCAGGTGGAAAAATTGAGCATGTACATAGTATCCGAGAGTGTTTCTATGCGTACCGATAGTTGATCACAGGGCGATTGAACCATAATCATCCCAGAAAGGTGGTGCGCGTTGCGAGTAAGCGCATCCCGAATTAACACCGGCTCATACAACCCTGCGGCGCGTGCCGTCACGATACTTCCCGCAAAAAAGTAACTGCCATACGAAACCGCAATAGCTACCGCAGCAAACCACGCCATTCTCAATACCATCCCTCCATTCTATCGCGCTTCTGAAGGAAATCGTGAAGCTATACACACCACCCCACACTCCGAACGATGATTCCTCCTCCAAGGCACACATCACCATCATACAGAACAAGCGACTGGCCGGGAGAAACGATGATCGGCGTCTTAAATCCCGCGATAAAAGAATCTCCTTCAGCGCGGATCATGCACGGCAGCGCCTTATCACGATAACGCACCTGAGCGGTACACGAAAAAGGAATTTCTCTTGGGACGATCCAGTGAATACTTTTTATGCGTAGCTCATTATGCGCGGCGTCTTCTTTCTTGTCGGAAACAACAATTTCGTTCTTCGGCACATCCAAACGAACGACGTAGTGGGGAACATGTTCTCCACGTAGCACCTCAAAACCATGCCTCTGACCAATCGTGTAGAGAATTGCACCTCGATGCGTTCCGACCTCTTTCCCCTCCGCGTTGCGCACAATCCCCTCTTTTATCGGCAAAAAACGGGCGAGAAACTCATCCACGCTCACGTCCCCGACAAAACACAATCCTTGACTGTCTGCTCGCGCGGCGTTAGGTAGAGCATATCTTTTGGCGAGATCACGCACTTCCGGTTTCGTGTATTCACCGAGAGGAAAGATGGTGTGTCGCAGCGCATTCTGATCCAATTTCCACAAAAAATACGACTGGTCTTTATGTGAGTCTTTCCCACGTAGCAACGAATACGCTCCCCCGTCCTTTCTCACCCGCGCATAGTGCCCGGTCGCCACCATATCGGCTCCCTCCTTCAGCGCCCAATCGAGAAACGCGCCGAATTTTATGTGTTGATTGCAGAGAACATCGGGATTTGGCGTGAGTCCTTTTGAATAATTAGAGAGCATGTCTGTGATCACTTCTTTCTTATACTCTTCCGACAAATCTATTTCTCGAAATGGAATTCCCAAGGCCGCGGCCACCCGCATTGCATCAAGCCGATCTTCTTTCCATGTGCATTCGATAAATTCTGGTTGCCAGATTTTTATGAACACACCTGTCACGTCGTATCCCTGACTCTTCAATAACGCAGCCGATACGGCGCTGTCCACGCCACCCGAGAGTCCTACGAAGACCTTTTCTGACATCCAGGCACAATACACTATCACGTGCCCAAATACAGGCGTTTTTTGCGGAGATGCTCTGCGTAGGTTTTGCTAAAGTGCGTCACGCCCGTATTGTCCGCGAGGTAGTACAGATAGTTGTTCTTTGTCGGCTGTGCCGCAGCGAGAATGGAGTCCAAAGATGGGCTCCCTATTGGTGTCGGCGGAAGTCCTTTGTTTTTGTATGTGTTGTACGGAGAGTCGCTGACGAGATCCGTCATAGTGAGATCAAACGTGCCTTTGCCGATGGTGTAGAGAAACGTGACATCCACCTGGAGCGGCATGTCGCGTGCAAGGCGGTTCCACAAGACTCCCGCAATCATGCGCCTGTCTTTTGGGTCGCGCGCTTCGCGCTCGACGATTGAAGCCATAGTGACGATTTCGGAAAGAGTGCGTGTAGAACTCGCGAGTTCTGAAGAAATAGTGGCAATCTGTTGGTCAAAATTTTGCCGCAGTGTCTGAATTACCGTCTCATCTGTCGCGTTTGGCATGAAAAAGTATGTGTCGGGAAAGAGGTACCCTTCATGCGACTGCGCTTCGCGGAGAAAACGATCCCCATCAAACCGTTCGAGTCGTTTATCAAATAAATCGACCATTTCTTTCGTCATCGCTCCTTCGTGAATTCGAATTCTAAAGGGTTCGAGCCCATAGCGACCCAATGCGAGAGTGCGCGCAACCGAGAAAATGTCCTCCGGTTTTTTAAAAAGATAATCTCCGGCGCGCACGGATCGCGAATTTCCCATTGCCCACACGAGTGCCCGCAAGAGCGCGCCGGAGCGAACGACACCGCTTGTTTGCATATCTCGCGCAACACTCTCGAGTGATGATCCATCTTTCACAGAGACGAGTGTGTCGATGGGAAAATTGTGGGGGGGTCGGATTACAAACAAATATGCAATTGCCGACAAAAATCCTGCGACACAAATGATGATGATGGTGCGGCGATTTACGCCTTCCTGAGAACGCTCTTCGAGGTTGTGAATTAAGAAATGTCCTGTGTCCAGTAATTTTTGCAGACGCCTAAAGAAAGGTTCCATGTGATGTCGTGTGAGGTGGAAAACCTATTTAGGTAAATTTGGTGGTGGCTCTGCTTTCTTGGCTGCGATGCGCTCAAGACCAGGAGCTGCGACAGAGGCGCTCGGTGGATGCCACATAGTTGCTATCACTTCGGTCGACATCATGTTGTGCGGAAAGATCCAAGGCGAATAAAAATGCGAGCGTCTGCGATATGCATCAAGCGCGCGCCTGATCATGAGATTCCATCGCACGTCTTTGTAATCTTGCCACGGCCAATCGAATGGATTCCCCCATCGGCGCGGGCGCATTTGATTCATGTACTGGGGATTGCCGAAGGGTCTCCATATCCATCGCAACCCTGTATAGCTCGGCGCATTGAAGTCTTTGGATTCTGCAACATAAATGCCGCGCATGCCGACGTTGAACGGGTGTTTACCCATATTGCGATCCATGGCTTTGACCAATTCCGTATACCGGAATAGAGGAACACGAGCGTACGCTTTCCATCGTTCATCGGGAGAGTCTGATTGGGAGGATGTTTCCTTACGGAGTTTCTCAACCTCTTCTTTTATCAACGACTCGAATCGAGGTTCCGTTTGCCACCACGCGCCGTCTTTTACTCGACGCGTATCCCGACTCATCGTGATGATAATCTGGACCCACATTTGTTCGCTCGGCTTTAGTGTGCTCAATCTCTCCAAAACCTGTGCAAGAGGATCTACTCGGTACTCGTCTTTCGGATCCTTATCGAGTTCAAATTCGACATACGTTCGAATGGGATAGGCATCGTTGCGCGGTTCGTAACGCCAATCGGTAGGAAAGGAATCGTACTTCTCAGGATCATATTTAAATTTCGACGCATAATCTTCTGTCTCTACGAGTTCAACCTCTGGATAGTATGCGTACATCATAGATTCGACCGTCGGCCGCCAATTTTTCCAACACCAAATATAAAAGTGAACTTCACCGCCAAAAGACGCCATCTCAAGTGAAAAGTAGGGACGGCATTGGCCTTGCCATGATCGATTGTAAAATGTCGTCTCGCCAGAATCCGTCCACAGCTTGGAGAGTGCATTTTCCATTGCGCGCGGGGATCGATTGATCTCTCGAGGCATCTTCACTTCGAGAAGAATGGGTACTTGCTTCGCGATATATGCACTTCGCACGTACCACAACCACACATACCACGCAGACATAAGAGTAATCACAGGAATCCAGACCGGTGCCGTACCAAAGAGCCATCCCGACGCAAAAATGAAGAGGTTTGGTATTTGTGTCGACAAAATCATCAGTAAACCGAAAAAAAAGATGCTCAGTGTAAGGCACCGAGAAATGCCCCAGTAACTCCCGAGATAACCGTCGACAACACCGTGCAAATCAAAACTGAGCAGGGACGATATTGCCAAACGAAAACCCTCTGAGGTGACGATTCCTTTTTGTTCAAACTCATGAATCACCGACAAATTGTAACATCTTCTTACTACATGGTTACTCCACTATCAACATCTTGACATAAAAAAGGTGCCATCCAGTTGTCTTTCTTGCATCGCCTAGCGATTGTAAACATTATCGTTGCGATGAACGCAAAAACCTCCGGCGGTGTGTTTCTTGCTCCCGCAACAGCCGCACTCTTTCCTGAAAAGATTGTATATATTCTCGATATCTTGATTCATCAAAATCAGTCTTGCTCAAATGCGAATTTTCGATGATTTCTTGAAGCGTGGGAAGGTTGGCGGGTAACCCCTTGTCAATATCCGATTCTGGCTTGAAGACCGGCCATTTTTCCATTTTCTGATTATACCTCGAGCCCTAATTTCGCCTATTTTATTCAGAACTGCGGGATAGAAAAAAAGAACCCACGAGAGATATTTGTAAATTTTAAAGCAAATCGCTGGAAGTACTATTTCGCAAGCCCGTATTTACCGTCAGAATTCTTGACGAACATGCTATTTTGCAAATTGACGGCAATGGTCGCGTCTTTCACATATCGCTCCCGCTTCACTCGCTCGATGATCTCGTCTCGCGTAAGCGGTCCTTCGCGCTCTAAAATGCTGACAATAACGTCGCGGACAACGCCTGATTGATATCCCCACTCCTTGAGTGCGTAGAGTCCGCGACCAACCAACACAAACCGATTATCCTTGATGAGTTCGTTGTGCGTCGTCGCGGGATGTGTCTTGCGACTAAAAAGCTTCTCGATGTTTTTGGCGACCTCAATAAAATGCATCGGGGAACCGTGGCGCTTGAGCGTCAGGTACGCAAAATCTCGCGTGTTCTTGATTCGTACGTGCGGCGAATCCTGTTTACCCCACTCGCCGAGAGGATTGCGTCCAATCCGTTTTGATATCAAAAGCCAACGCGAAATAACTTCGGGAGGCCTATTTTTTACCCCTGCCTGTTTGAGGTGTTTTGCAAAAGATTCTAAAAATTCTTCTTCTGGAATAAGCTTGTCGTCATCGATTGCCTCATAGAGACTAGCGAGTGCAGCTTCCACCTGCTCCGCAAGCTGCTCGTCCACATGCCAACGAGCTGCAAAGTCGTTGTCTTCGCGTCGGTCAGTAAAATGATGTCCGACGGTAAGCAGAAACAGTATGTGACTCCGATCCGCCTCGTTTTTTGCGAGCTCCTGTAAAATTGTTTGCTCAGAGAGAACTCCACCGAGAGTAGCAATAACTGCTTTTAAATGTTCCCAACTCTCCGTAAGCGTTTTGTATGCATCCGAATCACGCACCGTAGAGATGCTGTGATTCTCGATCTGACGTACGCGCTCACGGGTAATATTGTATTCCTGACCTATCGCATCGAGTGTGCGACGCTTGCCTTTTAAGAGACCGAATCGATCATTGAGCACACTGCGAGAGCGTTCTGGAAGCCCCGCAATAAGCTCTTTTGAGACTAATTTTGGTGAAAATGAGAGCATATTGATGTTTTTTGTTGCAAAATATAGGTTTTCTGGGTAGTTTGACTATTTTTATTCCTGTGGTTTACGTTGTATCAAACTTACCTCTTGGAGTCAAGGACATGGCCGCGACCTAAGAGAAGGCGACGGAGATACATATCCCCAGCGTTGTAAACACCTTATCAAAGGGTTATACGGCATAACGGGTAGTTTCCCTTCACAGACTAGTACCCTAGAAATGCTAGAATCTGTGCATGGCCTCTTTCCATGATCGTAACAAAAACAAAACGTCGCGTAGAGGCGACATCTCACAAGGGATCCAAAGCCCTGTGCAAACGAGTTCTGGTTTGCGCGTACCTCCACAGAGTCTCGATACCGAACGCGCATTACTCGGATCCCTCATGATAAATGCCGAGGCGATGTATGAAGTGGCTGATGTTGTCAGAGCTGATTCATTTTATGCCGGACAAAATCGTATCGTGTTTGATTCAATGCTCGCTCTCTATGAGAAAGGACAGCCGATCGATTTGATCACGGTATCGAGCAGACTCAAAGATCTTGGGCAGTTGAGCGATGTCGGCGGTTCTGCGTACCTTTCGGAATTGGTGGCCGCTTCCGCGTCTCCGGGAAGCGCAAAACATTACGCGGATATAGTCCAGAGTAAATTTATTCTTCGCTCTCTCTTGTCTGTCGGATGGCAGATTAGTGAGCTCGGATACAGTGAAGATCGACAGGTTGAAGATATACTCGAAGAAGCGGAACAGGCGATCTTTTCCGTCGCCAATGCACCATCGTTGAGAAAGTTCAGCATGATTCGGGAAGAGCTCGCCGAAGCGTGGGAGCGGCTTGAGCATCTGCAGAAAAATGAGCTGGCAATGCGTGGCGTGCCCACTGGTTTCCCCGAATTAGATAGCCGCTTGTCCGGTTTTCAAAAATCCGACCTCATCATTCTAGCCGCCCGTCCTTCGATGGGAAAGACCGCGCTCGCTTTGGATATCGCACGAAAAACTGCCATCAAACACAAAACCGCAGTCGGAATCTTCTCCCTCGAAATGAGTTCGCAGCAACTCACCGATCGCATGCTCTCCGCCCAATCCAACGTCGATTCGTGGAAGCTGCGTACAGGTAAAATCAAGAAAGAAGATGACTTCGAACGCCTCCAGGAAGGTATGGCTTCCCTATCGGAAGCTCCGATATTCATTGACGATCAGCCGAGTGCCACCGTACTCTCAATGCGCTCCGTCGCGCGGCGACTCAAACTGGAAAAAGATCTGGGGCTCATCATCGTCGATTACCTCCAGCTCATCACCCCGACGCATTCTCGCGGAAATGATAACCTGGTTCAACAAATTACAGAGATATCCAGATCGCTGAAGGCGATGGCCCGCGAGCTCGACGTGCCAGTACTTGCGCTCTCGCAGCTTTCTCGCGCAGTAGAGCAGCGTCGTGGACGACCACGACTCTCCGATCTCCGCGACTCCGGATCGATTGAACAAGACGCGGATGTAGTAATGTTTATTCACCGGGAAGACAAAATGAACGCCGACACTGGCGCTGAAAAAAACAACATCGCGGAGATTCTCATCGAAAAACACCGCAATGGGCCTACGGGCAAAGTGGAGTTGCGTTTTGATGAAGAAAAGACGACCTTCCGCTCTATCGAAAAAAGCGATTTCGGCGACTTCACTCCAGAAGCGGAGGTCGAACCTTCCCCTTTCTAAGACATGACCGATGCGATCGAGCGCCTGACTTCCATATTCGCACGGTTTCCCGGTATCGGACCGCGCCAGGCACAGAGATTCGTGCAATTTCTTTTGCGTAATGCCGCAATACGAAAAGAGCTTATCGACCTATTGGAGACACTATCAGATTCGGTCTTTCAGTGTTCCTCTTGCATGCGCTTTCATGGAGGCGAGAAGAAGGTGTGCAGCACGTGTTCGAATCCAGAACGGGATGAAAAAGTCCTCGCTGTTATCGCTTCCGATGCAGACCTGGCCGCACTCGAGAGAAGCGGCACATTTCGGGGACATTATTTTGTTCTTGGTGGTACTATCTCGCTCGCATCGGAAAAAACCAACGGGTTGCGCATCAAGCAATTATTAGCTTCAATCGCGGCAAGGCCCGGCCTTAGCGAGGTAATCCTCGCCTTCCCTGCTAACCCCGAAGGAGATGTGACCGCAATCCACGTGCGCGAGAAATTAATGGGGGCCGTATCTCAATCATTAAAAATAACCACGTTGGGCCGTGGGCTTTCGACTGGAAGCGAGCTTGAATACGCCGACCCTGAAACTATAAAAAGCGCGCTAGAAAACAGACACTAATAAACCAAAGAGGCGGAACCTCTTGGATTTACGTAAGGGCGGTGATCCTTACTTTCGCGTACGGTTGGCGATGGCCCGCTTTTTTGAAGTGGCGACTTTTGGGACGGTAGTGTATTACCGTGACTTTTGAATCGCGCCCCTCTTCCACAAGTTCGGCTGATACGGTAGCTCCCGCGAGGTATGGCGTGCCCACCTTCATTTCTTTTCCATCGTCGGTTAGCAATACTTTGTCAAATGTAATCTTCGCCCCAGCACCGGTGATTCCGGTGATTTTTTCAATATCCAAAACGCTGTCGTTTGTTACGACGTACTGCTTTCCGCCCGTCTCGATAATCGCAATCTTAGCCATGTGGCAGCACTATACATCGATTACTCGTCGGCTGCAACCGGCCGCTCCAAAAGCGGCGCATCGAGCGCTGCCGACTCGCCCGTGATACGGAGTACATCTTTGTCGATTTTGCCGAGTTCCTTGGAACCCGCGTTGAAATGATTGACCGTAGTGGAGAGTGACGCGCCGAGTTTTTTGTAGTACTCCTGATACGCATTGAGGTGTCGGCCAAGCGCCTCGACATTCTTGGCTATATCTTTCGCTGTTTCCTCTATTTTGAACGCCTTGAAACCGTATAGGACTGATTGGAGGTACGCCGCAAACGTGGTCGGAGAAACGATGATGACTCTTTTTTCGTTGTAGGCATAATCAATGAGATTGCGCGTATTTACCTTGACCGAGCCCACCTCGTTGATGAGGAGGTCGTAGTAGATAGCCTCTGCGGGGATGTACATAAAGGCAAACGGTAGCGTACCGTCTTTGGGGCGCACATATTTGGAAGTCTCGTCGATCCGCAGCTTGAGGTCATTTTTGAATTGTTTTTCCAATTCAGCACGCTGGGTGTCATCAATCGCGCTCACAAGCCGCTGATAGTTGTCGAGCGAAAATTTCGCATCGATCGGTATCACGCCCTCTTTCGTAATAATGACGGCATCCACCGTCTCTCCACCAGGAAATTGATGCTGCATCTCGTATGATCCGGGCGGCAGAATGTTGGAGAGGATAAGCTCGAGCGAAGCTTCACCGAGGTTGCCACGCTGCTTTTGGTGTTTGAGCACTTTTTCAAGATTGGCCAATTGTTCGGCAATCACCATAAAGCGTGTCGTGGATTCATTGGTTTTCGTCTGCTCCACGCGCACTTCTGTGAGCTGCTTTGCTACTAGATCACGAATGTCTGAAGCAAGCCGCTGCGACTCGCCAAATTGGGTTTTCATGCTCTCAAACATCCGGGTCGTTCCCTCCCCGAGCTTGGCTTCCATCGCACGAGAAAGCTCTTGCATCTGATTTTGCAAGAGCATGAGGCTCTGCACATCTTGTTTGGTATCCGGCCGACGCCAAAAAAGAAATACGAGGAGTCCGAGTATTGCGACCAGAAGAACGACGACGACCCATTCCATGGGGCGATTGTATCATGGGGCGCTCTTGGTATACTTAAAACATGTTGACCCAACAAATTCGGACAGATATGGTCGCGGCTATGAAGGCGAAGGACGATCTAAAGCGCGATACGTTGCGCGGAGCGCTTTCTGCTTTTACCAACGAACTGGTCGCCAAAGGCCGCAAACCGACAGAAGAAATGTCTGATGCCGATGCTGTATCTGTATTGAAGCGGCTCGCCAAGCAGCGGAAAGATTCTGCAGAGCAATTCGCAGCAGGCGGCAGACCGGAGCTCGCTGAGAAAGAATCCAACGAACTCAAAATTATAGAGACGTATTTACCCCAAACGGCAAGCCGCGAAGAGATCGAGAAGGTCGCGCGCGCAAAAATGGCTGAACTGGGAGTGACTGACGCATCAGGCGCAGGCAAACTGACCGGTGCCGTAATGAAAGAATTCGCCGGCGGCGCTGATGGAAACGATGTAAAGCAGGTCGTCGCCCAACTATTGCATTAATTGCGCAACATTGAATTTCGTGGAATAGTCGTAGAAGTAAAGAGTTGGAACCCAGACGCCGAGAGGAGGCAGTCATGTTGCACATACACATCCAAGATGGCGAGGTCGGCACTGCTCTTGACTCGCTTTCAAAAGAGGACAGGCAGTACATCAAGCCTGACCTCGCACTGAGGGCATTTAACCTCACTCTTAACAAACTCCCCCGCGTGGGTAAGTGCGGTGCGGTCCGCTACACTATTTCCGAACTTTATATCGGAACACAGGGGGAACGGAAAAGGCGGCAGAAAGTATTCAGAGCATATTGGCGGCTTCTCGTCAAAATCCTGAACAATCGCGAACATCCTGTGCGTGCTTCTGCTGACAAACGAGGAAAGAGGAGGGTCATCTAATGAAAAGAGAGTTTTACCAGCCTGCTGGAAACACCGAACTGGCGGCAGGCCTCGGCTTTCTGAGAGATCATCCCGCATATGCCCATCTCATGCCGCCGAAGAAAACGTTGTGGGTGGATTGGTTTCTCCTTCGCGCCATCTCGATCGAGATTGCAAAACGGCGCACTCCGAAATGTGAACTTGCGCTGCTGACGGGCACAGTCGTTCGCGAGTTTGTTCCCGATGTCAACAAAGCGACGAGGGAACTCGGAATGGCCTATCGTGACGCCATGATGGAGATCTTCCGTCGTCGGAAGGGTTTCCAAAAGGCTTTACGGAAATCAGCTGGTCAAAAGCCGCCTCGAAATCCCGTGTTGGATCAAGATGGGTACCTCCGACTGATCTGACGATATGAAGAAAATCTGGAGCGGGACATTCGTCCCGCTCTCTTTTTTAATTTGAGCGCAACCACAGAACACCCGCGACGGTACACAGGCCGGCTGCAACGAAAATCGAGATAAATACGGCCGGGATTGGCATGAAGAGCGCGGTCGTCACACCCAAGATACTGATGACCGTTCTCCCGAGCGCAAGTGCGATTTCTTTGAGCGCCGTGTATTCGTCTACATACGAACCACCATCTGCTGCTTGTTCAAATACTAGTGGATCGACACCGAGGCGGCGTGGCGTAGTCGTATAAAAATACGAATCGACGAGCATGATCGCAAAGGGAGTCCCCACAACAATTCGAAACAACCATGGACTAGCAGCGAACACCACGTCGAGAGTCCTTGACCTAGCGAGGCCGAGGCGACGCAGAGCCTTCCGCACGGCACCACGTGTAAGGATCGCCATCAGAAAAGTAAACGCGAGAATGATGCCGAGCATTCCGTACGAAGATTCGACGATGAGAAACACCGCAAGGGGCCAAAAAAAGAGTAGCGCAGCGCCCGACACTCCTTCCAAAAACGAGCTCGTCGCGATGTGTCGATGTTCGATAGTAAAGAGCTTTGTGAATGTCTCGCGGTACCCCCAGGAGAATCGCTCATGTATGTCGCGCACCGAGAGAATCGGTACCAAGGAGAGGAGTACAATCCCCGCACCACTATAGAGAACCCATCCCGATATTTCTCCTGCGCTCGCTATCAAGAGGCCCGCCACAAGCGGCGAGACGGCGATCAATATCTCCCAAAAAACGGAAGGGCGTTTTCTCGTTTCTCCCGATATTTCCACTTCGTATGGAATCCAATACAGCGCTCGGTAAAAGCCCATGCAGACGGCAAACGCGGCGATGGCAGCACCCATATACTCAAGAGGCCAGAATCCCTCAAGAGCAGCTCCGAGTACGACGAAGGCGGCGGCCGCAAACAATACCCCCAAAAACATGAGCCGCCGCACTCCTCCGCGCAAGAAGCGCGCTGCAATCGGAGTGACAAGACATGCAATTGCCTGCGAGAGCGTGTAGAAAAGCGCCGTATGTATGAGCGCAGTCGCAACGCTCAATTCAAGAGAGTAAAAATACTGAAATACAAATACCCACGCAAACACGTGCACTGCCGCAAACGCAAGACGCAGGAGAAATCGGTGAATGGCGAGCGCTCTCATAGACCCTCGAGGATTCCTCGGTGCAGGTTCGTGCGCAAATTGAGATCGCATAACGTTGTAGTACATCATTATGAACGAGACCGACGACTCTCCATTCACCACGTGTGGATATGTGGCGACGGAAATCAAAAAGCCCCCGAAGGGGCTTTTTGATGGAGATATAGAAAGAGCTTACCAGCTCTTTCCTCCTCGTGCTCCGCCTCCTCCGTAACCGCCACGGTCGCTACTGCCACCGCCGCTACGAAAATCGCGTCGCGGGCGATCTTCCATTGGGCGCGCTTCATTTACCGTGAGCGAGCGTCCACCAAAATCTTTCCCGTTCCACATCTCAATCGCCTTCTGTGCATCCTCATCAGATGACATCTCCACGAAACCGAAACCTTTCGAGCGGCCGCTCATCTTGTCCATGATGATAACAGCAGACTCGACGGCTCCGCACTGCGCGAAAGCGTCTTTGAGCTCTGTATCGGTCGTGCTGTAGGGCAGCCCGCCGACGTATAGCTTCTTAGCCATGATTCTTTGTGTATGTGTTTCCTCTAAAATAATGTAAACCAACCTTTCCACGCTTTTGTATGGAAAACTTACATTCCCCACAATCATCGGGGAAAACGAATAATTGTCAAGGCTCCCTGTTTGTCCACGCCATGCGTGGCTACAAACAGCAGTCCTGTAGGGCTCCCTGTTTGTCCAGGAGCGAAGCGACTGGTGACAAACAGCAGTCCCTCTAGGGGAGAGTGAGGTTCCTTACACAACCCCAAACTTCCTGCCTATTTCTGTGAATTTTGCGACCGCCGTCTCGATATCTTCCTTAGTGTGTGCGGCGGAGACCTGCACGCGAATGCGTGCTTTGCCTTTCGGGACGACGGGAAATGCAAATCCGATCACATAGATCCCTTCATCGAATAGCGCCTTCGCCATATCCACCGCCTTTTTCTCATCGCCAAGCATGATTGGTGTAATTGGATGCTGCGCATCGGGGACTTTGAAACCATTTTTCTTCATTAGTTCGCGAAAAAGTTTTGTGTTCGTCCATAAGCGCTCACGGATTTCGGGATGTGATTTTACATAGTCGATCACAAAGAGTGATGTGCCGACGACAGCGGTGTCGAGCGAGTTTGAAAATAAGTATGAGCGCGAACGGTTGCGCAGATACTCTGCCGCCTCTTTGTGTGTCGCGGTGAATGCTCCACCCGCTCCGCCGAACGCCTTGCCGAATGTACCGGTGATAAAATCCACGCGCCCCAGGACGCCACAGCTTTCCGGAGTACCACCGCCTGTCTCTCCCATGACGCCAACGGCATGCGCATCGTCCACCATCACCAATGCGTCGTATTTGTCGGCCAAATCACAAATTTCTTTCAATGGCGCAATATCACCGTCCATGCTATACACGCCGTCGGTCGCTATCACACGAAAGCGCTTCCCCACTGTCACTTTCAATTTTTCTTCGAGATCCGCCATATCCATGTGTTTGTAGACATGGCGCTCCGATTTTGTAAGTCGGATCGCATCTATCAGGCTCGCATGATTGAGCTCATCGCTGATAATCGCATCTTGATCGCCAAAAAAGGTCTGAAAGAGCCCCACATTGGCCATAAAACACGAGGAGTACAAAACGGCATCTTCCGTGCCGACTAATCGTGCGACAGCTCGCTCGAGATCTTTGTGAACTACCTGCGTCCCGCAAATAAATCGCACTGATGCGAGGCCGTACCCCCACTTCTCGACAGCCTTTTCCGATGCCTCTTGCAAGAGCTCCGTGCCGGAGAGTCCGAGATAGTTGTTTGCACAAAAATTCAAATACTTCTTCCCTCCGACGGTTATTTCACGCCCCTGCGGAGATTCGAGTACGCGCTCCTGCTTGTACGTGCCATTCTCTTTTGCTGTCGCGAGTTCCGTTTCGAGAATCGACTTGAGATTTGCGTACATACGGATTTACCCATTGATCTTAAACACGATCTTAGGGTTTTCATTCATGGCCTTTTCGAAACTCTCGGGCGTAAAAGATTTGAAATCATAGAGTGTCCCCTTGCCCTCCTTCAGGATTACCTTCCATATTGCATCTTGAATGCCGTTGGTTTTGTCGGAGAGCATACGCTGGGCGATTTGCCACGTCTTGAAAATGTTGCGCCCGATAATCCCGTGGAAAGTCAATCCGCGTACGATGGCACGGGAAAACTTCGGAATGGTGATATCCCCATCTTTGAGGCCAAACAAAATGACATGTCCGCCCCGACGAGTGCTCTCGATGCAGTTGTTGACCGACGCTGCCGGTCCTGCCATTTCCATTGAGATGTCGACGCCTTTTCCATACGTCAGCTCCATGATGCGGGCGACGACTTCGGGATCGTGTTCCCATTCGTTTTGTTTCTTCTTGCTTTCAATAAGAATAGTCTCATGCGCGCCTAGTTGTTTCGCCATCACCAGATTCGCTTTGTTTACATCGACAGCGATAATCTTCACTGCCCCGAAACTTCGCAAAAGCAATATTGCGAACATACCGATAGGGCCGCACCCAAATACCGCTACGCGCTGCCCTCGGAAATCGACGATGGTCGTCGCGTGTACCGCATTCCCAAACGGATCGAGGATAGCGGCAATCTCAGGGCGAATGCGGCTCTCGTCGATTGCCCACAGATTCTTGGCGGGGATCTTCACATACTCTGCAAAGATGCCGTCCATTGAGATACCCAAGATCCCTTCATTGATGCACACATGCTGTTCTCCAATACGGCACTGATAGCATCTGCCGCAGGTCACATGCGAATCTCCCGAGACAAGGCTGCCGACCTGTATCTTTACGCGGTTTTTCTCATCCGGATCATTATACAAACGCGGAACCATCGAGCCGACTTCGATTATTTCCCCCACAAACTCATGGCCCATGATGCGCGTGGTCTTCTTCTCCCGCGCAAGTGAATCATGTACATAATCTTTAAAAACGGCGCGATTCCACAGCCCGCGGTCAGTACCGCACACGCCGGCGTACCTGATCTTCAGAATGACTGCGAGCGCATCTTCTGTATTATTCTTTTCATCCAAAACGGGCATGGGAACCTCACGCATCACAAATCCACGACTTTTCTCCCATCCATCCTGTTTGATATCGAGCGTCAGCGCTTTTACCGTATTGGACTTCATGTGCTCAGATTACCAGATACCTACGCAACGTGCCAATCGTCTATGATTCCCAGTTTGTCATTTCTCTGATATAACAGAGCAGAAGTGCCAGTAGTTCAGTGGTAGAAGCACCGGCTCTGTGCGTAATAAGTTAGAGAACTGTCGAAGGAAAGTAAAATTTGGGCCAGTAGTTCAGTGGTAGAATGCCTCATTTGCAATGAGGAGGTCCGGGGTTCGATCCCCCGCTGGTCCACAAAATAATGCGATCGACGTGAAGCGTCGAGCGAATATTTTTTGTGAGTCAACAGTGGGGAGGCCGAGTCGGGGTAGCGGAAATTCTTGTGCGACGGCGAAAGAATTATGCGTGACCGATCCCCCGCTGATCCACCAAATAAGCGTAGTGACGTTGAAAACGGGGGTTGCAAATGAGACAATGTACAACATGAAAAAGCAAAATCTCCTTGCTGCTCTTTTGGTTTCCAATTTGCTTGTTCCTATGCTTGCAAGTGCAATAACAACGACGGATTCTTGTCCAAATCTCTATCGTACACTTGCGCGCGGCAGTCGAGGCAACGACGTAATCTCCCTTCAGAAATTCCTGATTGCGCAGGAATCCTTGGGAAACGACCTGGCAACTGGATTCTTTGGACCAATGACAGAAGCAGCCGTGCAAAAATGGCAGGCGCAAAATTCGATTGTCTCATACGGCAACGCTGTTTCGACAGGCTACGGTGTCATTGGCCCCAAAACACGTGCCGCAATCGCGACGCGCTGCGGCACAAAGCCCTCAGTCGCACTACCGGGCGCTGCATCCATATCGTTCAACTATCCTTCCGGTGACGAGACGTTTCGCATCGGCGACTCGATGACGATACGGTGGAACGCGCAAGGCATTCCGCAGAACGCGACAATGTATCTTATGGCAAGCAATGGGATCGTAATCAAAGGACAACTTAATCCCAACCTTGGCTCATACACTTGGAAAATCCCCGAACCAGAAAAAATGCTCTGTTCCGGTTTCTCTGATGGATTAAGCTTTTGTTCGACAGAGAGTTTTAATCGTCCACTCGCAATTAAGGCGGTCGTTTATACGCCTTCAGACGCATGTCTTGGATTTTGCCAAGGCCCGAGACCAACAACCGTTGCTTCCGCCGAAACTCGCGGCTTTCGTATTGTCGTCCCAGGCAACGATCCGGCTGTTACGAGTTGCCCAACCGATAGTGCGCCGATATGCGGATATGATGGAAGTGGAAACTCTCCAAAGACATACCCCAATTCATGTTACTTCTCGTCAGCAAAAGCTGTGAAATTGTATGATGGCGCATGTGACTATGCCAAAAATCCATCAATTTTTATTTCGCGGCTTAGCGTTCGCGGATACACCGAAAGCCAGATACCAGGATATGAACTCATGAGATTGGTTGGCGGCTCCCAAGCAGCATTTATCGGAGATACACTCAATGTATATCTTGAATCAAATCTCAACACAGGGGTAGTAAGTACGATCTCTGCTTCCATAAAAGCCGACGATGATTCGACCGAGTATGGCATCACAAGTTTTCAGCCGAACACACCCTCGATTCAGATAAAAATTCCCTCAAACGTGCCCGTTTCAGCTTCGTATCGCATTAGCATCACGCAAAAAGATAAGAATGGTATTGTTATCTCGAGATCAGGTTCGGGACCATTTCTAATAGTGTCTGGAGATTAATAAGGGACTTAATGTCGAGACAGGTTAATAGCATGTTCTAGGAATTCACGCACGGAGGAACCCACCGATTCGAGCATGTGCGAGAAGGCGGCACCGGGATAGAGTCCGGGGATAGAATTTACTTCAAGCAGGTATGGCCCGTGCGAGGTGAGTATGATATCTGCTCGAGAAAAATGCCCCATGCCAAGTGCCTTATGCGCTGCACGTGCGATATCTGCAAGAGCTTGTTTTTCCGAGTGACTGAAGTTGCTCGGTACGATGTGTCGCAGACTTCCCTCTTCATGATGAAGCGGATCCATGAAGCGCGCGCCCTCGGGTAAAATGACGTGTGTTGGCGGTAATGTGTACATCTCTTCCCCTCGGAAATCTTCAATTACACCCACGGTCGCCTCTTGCCCGCGCACAAACTCTTCAACGAGCGCGGCGCCATAGGCATCGAGTACATCACCGAGAACATCGGGCAACTCGACGAGGTGCGCGGCTACGCGGATGCCATGGGAAGCTCCCTCGTTCGGCGGCTTCACGACGTACGGTGGGCCAAATTGTGCGAATATAATTCGGGCCATTTCGACAGTATTGAGAGAATTGCGGGTAGAAAATGAGATTGCGCGGGGCATGCGGATGCCGGCTTTTTGCAAGACTTGGCGAGCGCGGATCTTATTGAGAGAAAGAGACGAGGGTAGAGCAGAAGAGCCAATGTAAGGGACACCCGCTCGTTCGAGAATTCGCTGTACCGAACCATCTTCTCCCACGCCTCCGTGAAGCGCATTGAGCGCGACATCGACTTGAGAAAGAGCTCGCGCTGCGTCGATCGGAATCCCACGTGAATGCCAGTACCCGCGTTTGTCTACAAAAATATCTCGCGTGTCGAATCGATCTCCGGGGAGAGCTGCGAGCATCGCTGCTCCTGTCTTCAGCGACAGAGGGTATTCACTCGATGTTCCTCCGCGCAAAACGCCAACACTCATTCGTGCCATCTTTTTATTGTACCATCGCTTTCCGACGTCGAATCCGATGCCACTGAATCGCAAATCGATGCGCCTCGCTGTTTGCGAGTAAAATATCCTTTTCGTATGCTTCGATCATCCGTTTGTCGCCGATCAAACGCTCCGGCTTGTGAAATTCACTTTTCACAACGCCGACGAGCGGCACCATGATTCCTGCTTGCTTCAAAACCCGCTCCGCTGCGCGTAGCTGCCCCTTCCCCCCATCCACCACAAACACGCGCGGCAGGGGCCACTCGGGATGATTGAGTCGCCGCGTGAGCGCTTCTCCGAGGGCGGCGACGTCATCGTTGGTCGCTGTTTGTATTTTAAATTTCCTATATGCCACCTTCATCGTTTCGCCACCATGTACTACGGTCATGGCAGCGACCGTTTCACTACCTGATGTGTGCGCGACATCAAATGCCTCAATACGCACACCGCCTCCCGCAGAAATCTGCTCTCCCCTTATGAGCGATACATCGCGAATATGTTCGAGCGCGCGTATTTGATGACGAATCCGCGCGGCTTCTTCAAATTTCAAGGCACCTGCTGCCATTTTCATGTCCCGAGCGAGCTGGCTCTTGAGCCCCTTAAAATTACCCGAGAACAGCTGGCGGATGTTGCGAATCGTGCGCGCATACTTATCTTTCGAGATTTCTCCCGAGCACACACCGGGACACAACCCAATCTGCCTGTTGAAGCACGGCTTCCCAACTCCCGCGACGCACGCATCCGCATACGGAAAAATCTTACGAATGATCTTGAGCGCTTCTTGCAATTGCTTCCCGTGAGGAAACGGCCCAAATACATATCGGGATTTCGTAAATCCCGATTTTTGGAAGAGTTCACGCCCACGAACAACAAGAACTCGCGGGAAATCTTCTTTGGTAATGACGACGTAATTCCAGCTTTTGTTGTCTTTCTGATCGACATTGTAGGGGGGTTGGTGTTTTTTGATCAAATTTGCTTCAAGCATCAACGCTTCGAGCACAGAATCTGTTTTCTGGTACGAGATCGATGCGGCCTCGGCAACCATGGCGACAACCCTCTCACCTCTTCCTGCTCCGAGATCCGAAGAAAAATAACTCCGCACGCGATCGCGCAATGAGGTGGCTTTACCGATGTAGAGAATCCTCTTCTTCGTGTCGCGGAAAAAATAAACTCCAGGATGATCCGGCAGTGTAAATTTCCGCAATTCTTCTCGAGTCATTGGGTGAGTATACTGACATTGACAAAAAATTGAAATCGGCTATACTGTTCTTTTAATGACCCCCAGGAAGATTCGCGCAAAGAACACCCACCAGGGTGTATTTTTATATCTGATCGTTCAACCCGCTCCTCGCGGGTTTTTTCTTGCTTTATGAAGCTACTCCTTGAAGACGGCGCTGTATTTGAAGGAGAGAGTTTTGGCGCATCCGTCCAAGCGACCGGAGAAGTCGTTTTCAATACTGGCATGACAGGGTATGTGGAGAGTCTTACTGATCCATCGTATGCAGGTCAGATTCTTGTATGCACATACCCACTTGTCGGAAACTACGGAGTCCCCGACAAAAAGACTTGGGAATCAGGGAAGGTGCAGTTGGCAGGGCTGATCGTCTCAGAATATTCTGAGAAGTATTCACATCACGACGCAAAACATTCTCTCGCCGAGTGGCTCAAAGAATCCGGTGTACCGGCAATCACCGGTATCGACACTCGTGCGCTCACCAAACGCTTGCGCGAGCGCGGCGTAATGTTGGGTCGCATTGAAGATGTTCGACCTACGAGGTCGAACATGCAGCTCAAGGAACCGAACGAAGAAAACCTAGTCGCCCGCGTAAGTACCAAAAAGAAACACACCTATGGCAACGGGCCGATAAAGATCATCGGGATTGATTGCGGCATGAAGGAAAATCAAATTCGTCTGCTAGCGCGACCCGAAGTGACATTCACTCGCGTACCGTGGGATTATGATTTTACAAACGACGAATACGACGCGTTGTTTGTATCAAACGGGCCCGGAGATCCTACGGAGTGTGTGGCGACGATCGGACACATCCAAAAAGCGATGGCGAGCGACAAACCAATCCTGGGAATTTGTCTCGGCAACCAACTCCTCGCTCTCGCGGCAGGAGCGCGAACATACAAACTCAAATATGGGCACCGTTCTCAGAACCAACCATGCATCGAGACGCGAACAGGTCGTTGCTACATTACATCTCAAAATCACGGCTACGCTGTCGACTCCACTTCCTTGCCCGTCGGGTGGGAAGAATGGTTTACAAATGCGAACGATGGAAGCAACGAGGGAATCCGACACACAAGCAAGCCGTGGTCTTCCGTACAATTCCATCCCGAAGCGTCGCCGGGACCTACGGACACAGCATGGATTTTCGACCAATTCCTTCAGGATTTAAAAAACAAAATATGACTTCGCATTTAATCGATTCTAACGAGCGCGGACCCGCCTCTTCCGGCGTGTCTCGTAGCGCGACGGCGCGAGAGGCAGCGCTGCCGCAGCAGCGGCAGACAGCGACGCCGAAGAGGCGGGTCCGTCGAGTGCTTCTCCTCGGCTCCGGCGGACTCAAAATCGGCCAAGCCGGAGAATTTGATTATTCGGGCTCACAAGCCATCAAAGCGCTCAAGGAAGAGGGTATCCAGATAGTTCTCATGAATCCAAATATCGCAACCGTACAAACGGACGAGAAGCTTGCTGATACGATTTATTTTCTGCCGCTTACAGAGCACTTCGCAACGCAGATTATCCGCAAAGAACGCCCCGATGTCATTCTCCTTTCATTTGGCGGACAGACAGCACTCAACCTCGGTCTCGCACTTGAAAAGACGGGCGTGTTGAAAAAATATGGCGTGCGCGTACTCGGAACACCTGTTTCAACCATACGCGACACTGAAGACCGCGCGCTCTTTGTGAAGCGACTTTCCGAAATCGATGTTCAAACTGCACGAAGTTCTGCCACAGCGAATCCCGAGGCGGCGCTCGCGGCGGCAGCAACAATAGGATACCCCGTTATGATGCGCTCCGGTTTTGCCCTCGGTGGTGAAGGATCTGGTGTCGTGCGAACCGCTGAAGAACTCTCGATAAAACTTACCGAAGCATTCCGCTCTACTCCGCAAGTTCTTATAGAAGAAAATTTGACTGGGTGGAAAGAGGTCGAATATGAAGTTGTGCGCGACCGCGCCGACAACTGCATCACTGTGTGCAATATGGAAAATATTGATCCAATGGGAGTGCACACAGGTGAGAGCGCAGTCGTTGCCCCATCTCAGACCCTTTCCAACGAGGAATACCATCGCTTGCGCGAAATCGCAATACGCACGATCCGCCATCTTGGAATCGTCGGCGAATGCAACATCCAGTATGCCCTGAACCCTGTGACCGGAGACTACCGTGTGATCGAGGTCAACGCGCGCCTTTCGCGATCTTCAGCACTCGCCTCTAAAGCGACTGGATATCCACTTGCTTTCGTTGCTGCCAAACTGGCGCTCGGGTATACGCTCCCCGAGCTGAAGAATGCAATCACAGGCACAACCGCATGCTTCGAGCCGGCGCTCGATTATCTCGTCCTCAAACTCCCCCGCTGGGATCTCGCAAAATTCGAAAAAGCGGCCACGCGCATCGGCACAGAAATGAAAAGCGTGGGAGAAGTTATGGCTATCGGCCGGAGTTTTGAAGAAGTGCTTCAGAAGGCGCTCCGCATGCAAAATATCGGCGCCGACGGATTTACCGCGCACAGGAATGGTAATTTCAAAATCCTCGACTATGAGAAAGAGATCAAATTCCCAACGACACGCCGCCTCTTTGCGCTCGCTGAAGCA
This sequence comes from uncultured Candidatus Saccharibacteria bacterium, assembly GCA_964350885.1. Classification (GTDB taxonomy): domain Bacteria; phylum Patescibacteriota; class Minisyncoccia; order Phycocordibacterales; family UBA2100; genus UBA10103. The sequence continues at coordinate 47,724 of CAYGKV010000001.1, read as the reverse complement.
CTGCACGCCAATGTGAGCGTGGAGAAAATCCATGCGCTTTCAAAAATTGATCCGTGGTTTTTGGAGAAGATGAAAAACATCATCTCGTTCGAGCGAGAAATGGTAAAGCGACGCCTTGATACAGAGACGCTCCGAAACGCCAAAAAACTCGGCTTTTCAGACAGGCAAATTGCAGTTATTTCGACCCAAGGCCGATCCGCCTCGGGCGGAAAGAAAACGACTGAGGCGCACGTTCGTTCACTTCGGAAGAAATTCAAAGTATTTCCTGTCATTAAACGGATCGACACTCTGGCCGGCGAATTCCCTTCGGAAACCAACTATCTCTACATGACATATCACGGCACGGAGCACGATGTGGAGCGGGGAAAAAAACAAATTGCCGTACTCGGGAGCGGACCGTACTGCATCGGCTCTTCAGTCGAATTCGACTGGTCGTGCGTGCAAGCTCTAAAAACATTGAAAACAAGTGGCCGCCAAACGATCATGATCAATTCCAACCCGGAGACCGTATCGACCGATTACGATGTCTCGGACCGACTCTATTTCGAAGAACTCTCTCTCGAACGCATCCTCGACATCGTCGAATTTGAGAAGCCGACCGGGATCGTCGTCTCGACAGGAGGCCAAATTCCCAACAACCTTGCGCTCCCACTCAAGCGTAATGGCGTGCACGTGTTAGGGACGAACCCATCGGACATTGACCGCGCCGAGGATCGCCATATTTTCTCGAAATTGCTCGACGAGCTCGAGGTAGATCAACCAGCGTGGGCAGAATTGACTACTACCGCCGCGGCACTCAAGACCGCCGAAAAGATCGGATACCCTGTCCTGGTTCGACCGTCGTACGTACTTTCTGGTTCTGCAATGAACGTCTCATACGATGCAAAATCTCTCAGCAAGTACCTCGAGCGCGCCGCTGCAGTCTCTGCAGACCATCCCGTCGTCATTTCAAAATTTATCGAGAATGCGCGCGAGATCGAAATCGACGGCGTGGCGGCAAAGGGAAAGCTCGCGATTTACGCCATCACCGAGCACATCGAAAACGCGGGCACGCACTCGGGCGATGCCACGGTCGTTTTGCCCCCGCAACGCACCTACCTCGAGACCATCCGCCGCGCAAAACACATTACGAGAGAGATCGTGAAGAAGCTCGCGATCACCGGTCCGTTTAATATTCAATTCATCGCCAAAGACAATCACCTCCTCGTCATCGAATGCAATTTGCGCGCTTCGCGCAGTTTCCCGTTTGTCTCGAAAGCGACGGGCTACAATTTTATCGAAATCGCGACGCGCGCACTCTTAGGCTACGATATCGCGGGAGAATACCGTACCGTGGAATTGGATTGTGTCGCGGTAAAATCACCTCAATTCTCATACAGCCGCATCAAAGGCGCAGACCCACGATCACATGTAGAGATGGCTTCGACGGGCGAAGTGGCGTGCCTTGGAGATTCTTACTCCGAAGCACTCATCAAATCCATGCTCGCGGCCGGTTTCCGCTTGCCCAAGAAAAACATACTGGTGTCTCTCGGTCAGGAAGAAAACAAGATTAAGCTCTTGCCTGCAATGCAAATTCTCTCTGATATGAAATTCAAACTCTTCGCAACGGAGCACACCGCAGATTTCCTTCTCGCGAATAATATCGAATGCGAGAAGGTCTACAAAATAAGTCACGACAAGACTCCGAACATCTCAGAATTGCTATCGAATGCCCTCGTGGACCTCATTATCAACATCCCCACGCACGCCTTCGGCGGCGAATCGACCGATGGTTTTATCATTCGCCGAAGAGCCGTCGATATGAATATCCCTCTCATTACCAACCGACAACTCGCCGAAGCCTTCGTCACGGCACTTGCGGAGATAAAGGGAGACGGACTAAAAACCAAATCGTGGAGCGAATATCGTTCAACCTAATGCTGTTTCTTCTTAAGAACTCGCTTTAAGTAATACCCCGTATGCGAACCGTCGGTTTTTGAGACCTCCTCGGGGGTGCCTTTTGCGACGATTTTGCCTCCTCCCGCGCCACCTTCGGGGCCCATGTCGATGATGTAATCCGCGCACTTAAGGACATCGAGATTGTGCTCAATCGTGATCACTGTATTTCCCCTCTCTACGAGCTTTTGCAGAATGTCGATGAGTTTGGCGACATCGTCATAGTGCAGTCCGACCGTCGGCTCATCGAGCAAATAAATACTTTTTGTGATATGCGGTCGATAAAGTTCAGAGGCTATTTTCACACGTTGTGCTTCTCCGCCGGAGAGAGTCGTGGCGCTTTGCCCGAGCTCAAGGTATCCCAACCCCACATCAATCAAACTCTGCATGCGGTCGGCAACAGCGGGAATGTCTTCAAAAAAGATATTCGCCTCTTCGACGGTCATAGAAAGCACATCGTGAATGTTTTTCTTTTTATACTTTACTTCGAGCGTTTCTTTCATAAAACGTTTGCCATTGCACACATCACATGTCACGTAAACAGTGGGGAGAAAGTGCATCTCGACCGCGACGAGACCATTGCCCTGACACGCTTCGCAGCGTCCCCCTTTCACATTGAAGGAAAATCTGCCCGGCCCCCATCCGCGCGCGCGCGATTCTTCGTTCATCGCAAACATATCGCGTATATGTGTCCAGGCACCCGTGTAGGTCGCGGGATTCGACCGCGGCGTGCGACCAATGGGAGATTGGTCAATCAATATGGCCCGACCGAGATATTCGGTACCACTAAATTCTTTGCAATTATAGATTTTTGCCGTGCGATATCGCTTATCGAAGCGTGCTTGGAGATTACGGTGAAGTATCTCGTAGAGAAATGTGGATTTGCCCGAACCAGAAACTCCCGAAACAGCGACAAACTTCGAAAGCGGTACATCTACGTTGAGGTTTGATATGTTGAACTTATTGGCTCCTCGTATCTTGATCGATCCGCGATCGGCTGTCCGAGGTTTCTCCGGGCGCTCCACTCGTGCTTCCTCGCGCAGATATGCGAGTGTACGTGAACTCGATTTATTGGTTTTTGCAGTAAGCAAATCCTCGAGCCAGCCCGAGACGACGATCTCGCCTCCATGCACTCCCGCGCCCGGCCCCAGATCTACTATGTAATCAGATGCGAAGATGGTGTCTTCATCATGCTCGACGACGAGCACGGTGTTCCCAAGATCGCGGAGGCGTTTGAGCGTTTGTATGAGCTTGTCGTTGTCGCGCTGGTGGAGCCCGATCGTCGGCTCGTCGAGCACGTAGAGCGCGCCTACGAGCCCGCTCCCAAGCTGAGAGGCAAGCCTGATGCGCTGCGCTTCGCCGCCCGAGAGCGTGTTTGCTTTTCGATCGAGCGTTAGATACTCTATACCGACATTCAACATGAATTGCAAACGATTCGTAATTTCCTTTATGACGACGCGAGAAATCTCTTGTTCCTTTTTCGAGAGGTTCAACTTTGCAAAAAAAGCCTGCGCGTCTTCTATCGAGAGCGAGGAAAGTCGCACAATGTCCATCCCCGTTACCCCTCCCGCGCCAGGTTCTCCCTGCACTTTTCCCAAAAACACATTGAGCGCTTCGGGTCGCAATCGGGCACCCTTACACATGTCACATGGCTCATCTCCGAAAAAATACTTACTGCCAAGCCCCTTACATTCAGAACACGCCCCATACGGAGAATTGAATGAGAAAAGGCGAGGCTCGATTTCGGGGAATGAAAAACCATCATACGGGCACATGAACTTGGCCGAAACAATCCGGCTCTCTCCGCTTGCATCGGTGATTTTGACGAGGCCTTCGGATTCCGAGAGAGCTCGCTCAATCGCTTCGCTCGCGCGCTCGCGCGCAGCTTTCGCATCGTCGGTAAATTCAGAAACGAATATTTCGTCAACGACAATATCGATATTGTGCTTAAAATGTTTTTTGAGGTCTATGCGTTCGCGCAAGGATTTTTCCTCTCCATCGACGATCGCTTTTTCAAAACCTTTATTGAGCATGTCGTAGAGGAGTTGGAAATATTCGCCTTTTCGGCCAACAACCACCGGCGAACTTATGCGTATTTTGGCAGCTGACACCCCTTTTGTAAGGATGTTCGACTTACGAAGTCGAACATCAGACTTTCGAGAGTTTTCGACGATATCCAACACTGATTCCAAAATTTCTTCGTTGGATTGCTTGCGCACTTCCCTGCCACACGTCGGGCAATGCGGTTTACCGACGCGTGCATAGAGTACGCGTAAGTAATCGTAAATCTCCGTGATGGTCGCGACCGTCGAGCGCGGATTATTGGAACGAGATTTTTGGTCAATAGAAATTGCTGGCGAAAGACCAGTGATCTCATCGACATCGGGCTTCTGCATTTGTCGTAAAAATTGTCGAGCATAGGCGGAGAGCGATTCCACATATTTGCGCTGCCCCTCTGCAAAAATAGTGTCGAATGCCAGAGACGACTTCCCACTCCCAGAAAGCCCTGTAAACACGACCATTTTATTGCGCGGTATTTCCACGCTCACGTTTTTGAGATTGTGTGTTCTCGCGCCTTTTACGACAATTTTGTCTTCCATAATATGACCTCGACCCCCGCTTTGCGCTAGGGGTTGGTACGGGCCACTATAGCACGTTCACAAAATTGCAGCCTCTTCGTGCAAGTCGACACCAAATCGGGACATCACCGCGATTTTCACGTTCTCCGCGAGAGTTTTGACATCCTTTGCGGTGGCATTATCCTGATTCACGATGTAATTCGGATGCTGGAGGCTGGCGATTGCACCTCCAACGGTGACGCCTTTCATGCCCGCCTTTTCGATAAGCCAGCCCGCAGGAACACGACTCTCCCGAGATTTCACACCTTTCTCTTTTTCAAACATGTCAACGATTTCTTTAGGTGCCGTAGGATTCATAAAAAATGAGCCAGCGGCCCTGACATTTTGGAGATGACGCCTCTCGCGTTCGACAATTGTCTCCTCGATGAGTTTGGCGCTTTCTGCTGGGAGTACTTTTTCCAAATGCAGGTACACACGCGTGATGAGCCATTTTGGATGTTGTTTGAAAAAACTATTGCGATACTGAAAACCACACTCTGTATTCTCAAATTCTCTTGTCCTCCCTGTATTCATATTGATCGCTCGCACCTTGTGCACAAAATCTTTGATTTCCGGCCCAAAAGCGCCGGCGTTGCCTCGTACCGCGCCACCGATCGTACCTGGAATCCCCGCGAGCTTTTCCCACCCGCCAAGCCCCCGCTTCCCCGCTTCACGAATAAGCCCCAAGAGATTGCAGCCAGCATCCGCATCAAGTTCTTGATCCACAAAAGAGATATGCTTGCTGACGATACGCATGACGAGCGTTTCGATGCCCTCATCCGGCACAAGCACGTTGCTGCCTCCGGCAAGAATGATTGGCCGGACCCCAACATCGTGTGCCCAATGCAACGCCTCACGAATCTGATCATCACTCGCGACATCCACAAAATATCGCGCCTTGCCACCAATCTCAAAAGTGGTGAGCGGCGACAGTGGTACATTTTCCTTTATTTCCAGCATCCGCGCATTATATCCCGATACACGCGACACACGCACCCCACCAAACCTACGCTATAGCGTAGGTTTGGTGGGTGAATCAACGATACCGTAAGTCGTTATTTCTTACCTCTTGTTTCCAATGTGTGTATTTCATCGCGCAAAAGAGCCGCGGTCTCAAAATCCAACTTGTCGGCAGCTTCGCGCATTTGGTTTTTCTTGTCTTTGATGAGTTTTTTGATGTCCCCCTTGTACGCCGCCTTGTCTAATTCTGCAAGCTCGCCCACTGCGCGCGTGCGCGCGCGTTGAATGTCGCCTACGATATCATGAATACGCTTCTGAATAGTCTGGGGTGTAATGTTGTGCTTTTTGTTGTACTCTTCTTGAATGGCGCGGCGACGATTGGTTTCCCCGATCGCCCGCTCCAAAGAACCAGTCATCGTATCGGCATACAGAATGACACGCCCCAAAACATTTCGTGCAGCACGTCCGATAGTCTGGATGAGTGATGTCTCGCTACGCAAGAATCCTTCCTTGTCCGCGTCCAAGATCGCCACAAGTTCGACCTCGGGCAAATCCAATCCTTCGCGCAACAGGTTTACACCGACAAGAATATCAAATACGCCCTTACGGAAATCGGTGAGAATCTCGATACGCTCTATCGTTTTCACATCGCTGTGGATGTAGCGCACCTTTATTTTTTTCTCGGCAAGAAAAGCCGTTAGATCTTCCGCCATTTTCTTTGTGAGGACTGTCACCATGGAGCGAGCCCCGCGCGCAGTCACCTTCTCTGCCTCCGCAATAAAATCTTTGACCTGCCCCACATATTCTCCTCGAGCCACAATTGGGCGTACCTCTATCTGCGGATCAACAAGACCGGTGGGGCGGATAATCTGCGAGACAGGAGTGCCACTCTGCTCAAGTTCAAATTTTCCTGGAGTCGCGGATGTGTAGATCGTCTGCCCCACACGCTCTCGAAATTCGGAAAACGTGAGCGGACGATTATCAACTGCGCTCGGGAGGCGAAATCCGTGCGCGACCAACATGTCTTTTCGAGAACGATCCCCTGCGTACATACCTCCAATTTGAGAGACGGTAACATGCGATTCGTCGATCACGGTCAAAAAATCGGGAGAACCATCCCTCTTTTTCGGAAAATACGAGAGCAACGTGTAGGGCGGCTCGCCTGGCTCCCTCCTGTCGAAGTGCCGAGAATAATTCTCAATCCCATTACAAAAACCAAACTCGCGTATCATTGAAATATCTTGCCTTGTCCGACGTTTCAAGCGCTCGGCCTCCAAAATCTTTCCTTCTGCGGCAAACTTCTTTAGCTGTTGAGCAAGTTCGATCTCCATTTCTGCCAACGCAGCATCCTGCACATCTTTCGGCGTTACGTAGTGTTTTGCGGGAAAAATGAACGTCGCGTCATGTACACCTTGGATACCGCGCGTGAGAGCATCTATCTCTTCGATCCGAGCGATTTTGCCTCCCGTGAGATCTATGCGATAGATGACGCGTTCGCTTGCGGGCATGATCTCGACCGCAGCCCCGAGCGCACGAAACGTACCGGGAGAAAGGTCTCCGGCGACACGTTCGAAATACATCGCGATCAGTTTCCGAGCGAGTGTAGCGCGAGTCGTCGGCTCACCTTCCGTGATTTTCAAATTCACCTTTTTATATTCCTCAGGGCTTCCCAATCCATAGATACACGACACTGAGGCAACGATGATGACATCGGGACGCGTGAGTAGCGCTTGCGTCGCCGCATGCCGCAGGCGCTCGATGTCTTCGTTGACCATCGCCTCCTTCTCGATGTATGTGTCGGTCACCGGCACATACGCTTCCGGCTGGTAGTAATCGTAGTACGAGACGAAATAGTGCACCGCGGCATCAGGAAAAAATTCACGATACTCGGCGGCTAGCTGCGCGGCAAGTGTTTTGTTGTGAGCGATCACGAGCGTTGGTTTTTGCGTCTTTTCGATGATGTTTGCAACCGTAAAAGTCTTGCCCGAGCCCGTAACCCCCAAGAGCGTCTGATCACGCATACCTGCCTTAAGGCCCTTCACGAGGGCTTTGATAGCGGCCGGTTGATCGCCGGCCGGCTTGTATTTTGATACGATTTTGAACTCATTCACGAGAGTACTGTATCAGGGTTGATCAAAAAATGGTACCTGCTGTTTATTGCCTGAGAGTCAAAACACAGACGTTGCGCTTCCCACGCTTTAGAAGAGCAATACCATTCTGAAAATCTTTCAAATCGAACTTCTTTTCAATATCCGTCACACACTCGTCATTGAGAAACACTGCTTTCTCTTTCATAAAACGACGCGCCTCGGTCTTCGAGCTCGCAAGCTTCGCACCTACCAATGCATCGAGAAGAAGCGTGTCTGCCTGCACTTCATAGAGAGGTGCTGCTGCGCGCAACGTCGCAACAGCTTCGGTATCGAGCACAGAGAGGTCTTCTTCTCCAAACAACACTTGTGTTACTAGTTCCGCTCTCCCCGCCTCATCAACTCCATGCACGAGCGTAGTGAGTTCGCGCGCAAGAGTCTTCTGGGCATGGCGGCCTTTTGTATCGCGTCGGTGTAATTCCGTCACAGCACCGATTTCCATATCGGAAAGGAGTGTGAATATCTTGAGGTAGTCGCTCGCGCTTTCGTCGCTTGTATTGAGCCAAAATTGATAAAAGACGTAGGGAGAGGTCATCGAGGAGTCGAGCCACACGGCATTTCCCTCGCTTTTTCCAAATTTCTTGCCAGTTGCCTTGTCTGTGATAATCGGAATCGTGAGCGCATAGGCGATTTTATTTTCCTTCCGCCGTATGAGATCTACTCCCGACACAATATTGCCCCACTGATCGGAGCCACCGATTTGCACGTCGCAGGCGTGTTCGGTAAAGAGATGCCAAAAGTCGTATGCCTGAAGAAGTGGGTAGGAGAATTCGGTAAATGAAATTCCCTCCGCGCTCTTCATGCGCGCACTTATCGCATCTTTCTTGACCAAATTGTTTACCGTGAAGTATTTGCCGATATCGCGCAAAAATTCTATGAGACTAAGCTTTTCGAGCCAATCGGCATTATTGACAACCTCGACTTCTATACCGCCGAACAGTTTCGTCACCTGCATTTTCAACTTTTCCACGCGCGCAGTAATCGTATCCTTATCGAGAAGCGGCCGCTCCACATCGGGTTTCGGATCACCAATCATGCCCGTGCCTCCCCCCACGAGGAGGATTACCTTGTGCCCAGCGTCGGCAAAGCGCCGTAAAAGCATGTAGGCTGCGAGGTTGCCGACGTGGATGGAATCAGCCGTCGGGTCGACGCCGATATAGAGGGTGCGTTTTTTACCGTCGGTAATTTCTTCCAGGGTTTCGGACGAGAATTGGTGCACGAGCCCCCTTGTGCGCAGAATCTCCGAAAGTTTCATCATTCCATATTTATACCACATCCCCAAAACGCTCCTGCTCGCGCTTCCTCACCTCCCCCTCATCCATACCAAAATGGTGAGCGAATTCATGCCAGACAGTGTCGGCTACCACGCTCTTGACTGCGTCCTGAAAAGTTTGCACCCCAGAATTATGGATGTCGGACATCCATAATTCTGAGGCGGCCTCTTCGATAGGTTTTTGATAGAGCGTAATGGTATCCGGCATGGTCATCCCTACGCCATAAAGCTCTCCGCGCTCCGAGAGTGGAATACCTTTGTACAGTCCGAGTAACGTCTCGTCGTCGGCCAACCCTTCCGTCTTTCGATCCTCATTCGATGGCTCGTCCTCGACGAGAAGCGCGACGTTTCGTATCTTCAATCGCACCCACTCGGGTAATTTTTCATACCCTTCGGTAACGAGCTTCTCAAAATCGATTCGTAACATTGAGATCATCACTGCTTTACGAGTTCGGCAAATTGTTTGCGCACCTTCTCTATTTTTGGCTCGATAACAAGCTGGCAATACGGTGCCGAGGTATTGGTTTTGAAATAATTTTGATGGTATGACTCTGCGGTAAAGAATTTTCCGAGGGGGACAATTTGCGTGACCACGCGGGTCCCATCTTTCAGAGAATCTTGAATCTCTTTCGCGACGCGTTCAGCAGTCACCTTCTCCCCCTCAGTCTCATACAAAATAACCGAACGATATCGCTCCCCCACGTCCGCCCCCTGCCGATTCGGAGTCGTAGGGTCGTGCGAGCCGAAAAAGACAGTGAGTAAATCTTCGTACGAAATTACGGCGGGATCGTACGTGACACGAATAACTTCTGCATGGCCGGTGTTTCCACTGCTTACGGCTTCGTATGACGGATTTTCCTTCTCCCCTCCGGCGTAGCCGGATTCTACTTTCTCAACACCTTTCAGCGTTTGAAAGACCGCCTCCGTGCACCAAAAGCAACCACCCCCGAATACCGCGATTTGATTTCGTTCACCGGAAATCATCACTCTGATTTAGGGCGCAGGAGCGGGAAGAGTTGTGTCTCATGCGCTGGGCGATTTTCGAGGAAAGAGAAGAGGCGCTCAGAGACACCGAAGCCAAAAGCTGGCGGCATGCCAAATTCCATGGCGCGGATGTACTCTTCATCAAGACGCTGCGCTTCGTCGTCGCCTTCATCGCGCAATTTTTGCTGCTCTTCAAACCGCGCACGCTGATCTTGCGGATCGTTGAGCTCACTGTAACCCTTACCCATTTCGCTTCCCGCCAAAATAACTTGAAATCTATCGACGATAGATTCGTCGTCCTCCACCCGTTTTGCGAGCGGCTCTAGAAATACAGGCACCCCCCTCAAAAATGCCGGCCCCGTGATCGATTTTCTGATCTGCTTCCACAAATGATCAACGGCGCGGGCTTTGTTGGGCACGTCGCCAAACTTCACCCCTGCATTTTTCGCAGCAGATACTGCCTCTTCCTCGCTGCATGAAATGGGGTCGATTCCATATCGCTGCTTGATAGAAGACGCGAAATCAATGATCGCCCAATCGTCTGCCAAATCAACCTCATGATCACCTATTGTGAAAGAATATTGGCCGTATGTTTCTTTGGCGATATGGCGGTAGAGTTCTTTTACAAATTCCATTCCCTCCTTAGCGTCAGAAAACGCCTCGTAAGACTCTAGTTGCGTATAATCTTGGAGGTGCTCGCGCGATTGACCCTCATTGCGGAAAATACGACCGATCTCGAATACCTTCGGATACCCCGCGATGAGGAGTTTTTTCTGCCATAGTTCGCCAGCCGAAATGCGCAAATATACGTCAATGTCGAGCGCGTTGTGATGTGTCTTGAACGGCCGAGCATCAGCTCCACCAGGCGTCGTCTCGAGGACGGGAGTCTCCACCTCGAGAAAACCACGGGAGAGATAAAATTGACGTGCGGATTGCCAAAATGTAGCTCGGCGCTCAAACATCTTCCGCACCTCTTCGTTCAAGAGAATGTCGAGATACCGTTGGCGCAATATTAATTCTTCGTCCTTGATGCCGAAGTATTCGGTCGGGATTGGCAAGAGCGCTTTTGCGAGCATCTTCCAATGCGTCACCTTGAGAGAGCGTTCGCCGCGCTTCGTCTTAGAGGCGCTACCCGTCGCTTCCAAAAAATCACCGGTGTCTACCGCATCGGCGAACAACGTAAACATCGATTCATCCATATCCGCTTTCTGAAATACGAGTTGCGTCTTCTCTCCGTCGAAAATATCTGCAAACATGATCCCGCCCTGACCGCGCTTCGACATAAGTCTTCCAGCGATTGTCTGCGGTTTTCCACTCGCCTCCCGAGCGTCGAAGTCGACAAGAAAATCAGTGATTGAGGTGTCGCGCTTTGTACGCGCAGGATACCCATCCATCCCCACGGATTTCAGCATCCCCAGCTTTCGTAGACGATCTGTCCGTATATCGTGCTCGCTCATGGTAGACACATGATAGCAAATTCTCACCACAATGTGAGAGTCGTGCTTAATTATCCTCGATGTCCTGCGGAGCTGCGGCACTAGTCGTCATGATACCCACACCAAAAAGTGGCAGTGCAGCCAGCAGAATAAGGACTATGATTAAGATGTTCGAGCTCGTCCGTGATTCCAATATTTTTCCAAAGATTACTTGCGTAGAATGCACAACTCCGCTCTTTTCTTCATTTGTTTTAATGGACATTGCGGAAGTCTACCGTGTCGAGCAAGCGAACGGAAGGGCACCCGTGGGGAGAACTTACGATCGCCGAACGCCTGGAGGAATCTTACCCGGCCATCGATATACAAGGACGGGAATGAGGACGAGCGTAAGAACCATCGCGAAGGATAATCCGAAGAGAATCGCGAGCGCAAGCGGCCCGAAGAGCGCCGAAGCAAACACCAATGGCACCATACCGATGACTGTTGTGACCGTCGTGAGAATAATTGGTCTCAAACGCGACACCGCGGAATCAATGACGATGTCTATGAGCGCCCGCCCTTCCCCCTCACGCAGCCGGACGATGAAAGCATCCATGAGAATAATCGCGTGATTGATGATGACGCCCGCAAGCGCAATCACACCCATTAGAGAAGGAAATGAGAGCGGCTGGAGCGTAAGCGCGAGACCGCCAAAGACACCGATAAGTGAGAGTGGCACGAGGAGAAGGAGGAAGCCGGCAAACCGGAAGGAATTGAAGGAGAGGACGAGAATGACAAACGTGAGCACAGCACCGGCGATGATCGCATACCCCATTTCGGCAAATGATTTGTTGGTCTCTTCATTTTCTCCACCGACCACCATACGAACGCCAAGGTCTAATTCCTCTGGCTTGAATTCGGAATTGAATGCAGCAAGTACCTCGGCGGGTGTGTATCCGGGAAGAACATCGCTTGTGAGAGAGGCGACACGCTCACGGTTTTCGTGTGCAATCGCCGTATCACTCTTCGCGATCGACTCCGATACCACCGATCCAAGAAGAACCGTTTGCCCTGATGGAGTGATGAGAGGAATTTGTCGCAAACTTTCGACTGATGCGTATGAAGCATTGTGTGGATCCACGAAATCCGGATTGAGATTGAGAGAAACAACAATGTCGACATTTTTCTGCCCTCCCGTGAGCGATGTAGCGGTTACGCCGGAGACCGCGGTGCGCAGGGTCGCCGCAACGCCCGATGGCGAAAGTCCGAGCTGCGCCAATTTTCCTCGTTCGATGGAGAGCACAAATTGCGTACCGTCGTACTTGTTTGATGAATTGACGGCGGTGGCACCTTCAGTTCGTTCGAGCACATCTCGTGCGCGTGCCACAACGGCATTCAGCTCCTCTCTATCTTTCCCAAGGAATTTTATGACAACCGCGGCACCGACCGGCGGGCCACCCGATGGTTCCCCCACCCGAATCTCAGCGTCTCGCACGGAGGCAAGCTTATCCTTCACGCTCGCAAGAATCTCGCTCGAAGTTTCCTTCCTGTCCTTCACCAAATTGATCGTAACGTTGGCAAAACGCGCATCGGCGCGTATTGAGCCGTCTGAGCTCGAAAAAGCGCTGAGACCCCCTACCGTCGATATGACCGAAGAAAACCGCTCGTCGCCGAAGAGCTGCTCTTCCACTGCGCGTGTCGCAAGGTCAGTGCGATTGAGGTCAGTGCCCTGAGGCATTTCTATGTCGACGTAAAGGAATTCGCTGTCGTCTTGTGGAAAAAAAGAGACCTTCAAGAGCCCCACAAACGGCATCGGGAGAAGAAACGCGACGATGAGCGATGCGAGCATTCCCCAAAGAAATTTGTTTTGCATGCGACGATTCTGGAGAAACACTCTAAGGTGTCCGGCGTACCAGACACGAGCGCGCTCCGCATACTCCTCCTGGCTTTTCATGAGCTCGGATTCTTCTTTGGCCGCCATCATGTTGGCGATCGTAGGAACGAGCCCGAGCGCCACGAAAATGGACGCGAGGAGAACGAAAATGAGCGTGAACGGGATCGATGCGATGAATTTCCCGACGATGCCAGAAATAAAGAAGAGCGGTACGAAAAATGCGATCGTCGCCATAGTGCCACCAATGAGCGGCCACCCGTACTCGCGGAGCGCTTCGATCGCGGCCCGATGTTTATCTCCATAGAGTCGCGTCCTCGTATGTATCGCCTCGACGATCACGATGCCCGCGTCAATGAGAATCCCGATTGCAAGAATCAGAGAAAACAACGAGACGATATTGAGTGTATTGCCGCTGTAGAGGAGCCCGATAAATGCGATGAGGAACGAAAGAGGGATCGAGACTCCCGCAACAAGCGCCTCACGCCACCCGATGGTCGCAAGCAATGCGAGCATCACCAAGGCCACCGTCTCAAGGCCTGTTTGGGTGAGTTCTCGGAGGTTCTTGCGTATATCATCGCCCGCGTCATAGGAGATGACCACGTCACTCCCCAAAAGAATTCCCGTCTGCAGTTCGGCTAGTTTTTCTTTTACCGCTTTAGTCACTTTCGTAATATCCTCACCGCGGACTTTCACCACGCTCAGCGTCATTGCTTGCCGCGATGGTTCTCCTGCAACAGAAATGCGAGAGTACGATGTCGCCCTTTGTACCCCATCAGAGACATCAGCAATATCGCGCAGGTAGATCACCTGTCCGCCGACGTTGAGTATTGCGACACTCCCAATATCATCAACGGAATCAAGACTCCCGCGAAATGCCACGGCGTATGAAATATTGTCGATGGTTATTGATCCGATTGGCAGGGAAACATTCGCCGAGGCGATAGCCCCGATAATCTGCGGAAGTGAAATGCCGAGCCGTGAGATATCTTCCTTCCGTACCACGACTTGTATCTCTCGATCACGCACGCCGGAGACGTCGATACGCGATACGCCTCTCACGCTTTTCAACTCTCGCTTTACATCTTCTGCAAGCTGCGCAAATTGCGCGGGCGGTAAATCAGCGCTTACCGATATCAACTGTATCGGCTGATCTGAAAAATTCTGTTCAATTACAATCGGCGTTTTTGCTTCCGCGGGTAAATCGGGCACCGCACTGTCTACCTCATCTTTCAGCTTTTGAATGGATGTTGGTATATCAGCCGACGCATTGAACTCTGCGATAACGATCGACATGCCTTCCCGTGAAGAAGACGTAAGATTGTTGAGGTCGGGAAGATTCGCGAGGCGCTCTTCCAACTTGTTGGTGACGAGGCGCTCCACATCTTCCGGTGAAGCGCCTGGGAGGACGACCGTGACACCCCCAACGGGTATTTGTATCTCGGGCGTGGACTCTCTCGTCATTCCAAACATGGCGACAATTCCCGCGATCGAGAACCCGAATATGACGAGGAGGGTAAACTGCCGCTTTTCTACAAAAAATTTCCAGAGTGGCAACATGCGTGAATTCTCTATTTATTGTACTTTCACCCTTTCCCCCTCCCGCAATCCACGAGCATCAATAACGATATTCATGTCGCCAGAAATACCAGAGGCCACCACGACCCTTTCCCCGAGGAGAGCGCCGAGGACGACAGGGTACGCGATGAGCGTATTTTGGGGCGTAACCCCAAAAACGACCTCGCGATCCGATTCAACCTTGATCGCGGCAATCGGTATGGTAATTCGTGCCACGCTTCCGGAGAGAGCCGATGTGCGCTGGATCGCGACCAAGACCGACTGACCATTAATGAGGCCTGTGGGATCGCTCACACCGACGCGAACCTCAATCTTTTTCGTGAGCGGATCGAGAGCTTGGGCGATGCGCGTCACAACGCCAATCGCCTGGTCGAGCGTTGCTTTTTGTCCTACCGCAAGCTCGCGAGCATCTACTTCGGATACATACGCTACGACTTCCAATGCCCCATTATTCGCAACCGTGAGCACGGGAGAAGACATTTGGACGTAATCTCCGCGCTTCAACGAAAAGGAATTAATCGTACCGGAGATTGGAGCGCGAATAATCGTCTTTTGCAGATTCGCTCGTGCCGCGGCCAAGCCGCCCTGTGCTTGTTTTAGCGCCGCCCGTGCCGCGGCCACATCTTCCGCTTGCCCCCCGACGATGCCTTGTTCAAGATTTTTCTTCGAAACAGCGAGCACAGATTCGCTAGAGGCAATCCCCTGCACTGCCCCAGAGAGAGCCGCCAAAGAGCCACTGAGAGACGAGCGCGCAACGGTAGCCTCGGCAAGATGTGCGGCGATTGTAGTACCCGAGATTCCCGATGAAATTCCCTTGTTGAGTGCGGAAACGATCATGTCCAAAAACGTTCGAATTTCACGCATTTCTTCTTGGGCTTTCACGAGTTCGCTATCGAGGTCTGATGCGCTCGTAAGTGTGTTTACCATAAATTCTTGGCGCGTGAGATATTGTTCGACCGTGTTGCGCATATTTTCAATGCGATTTGTCAATTGCGAGTCCGACGAAATGATGTTGAACGTCGAACCTGTCTTACCTGGGTTGGTGAACATCTTGTCTGCCGTGCTATGAACGGAGCTGTCAGCTGTAGCGTACGCAGATAGAATCGCATTCAACGCGGTCGAGCGCGAGGCCTGGAGAGATGCTGACGCGTTGGTGACCCCCAATTCGAGAATGGCGAGCTGCTCGCTCCGTGCTCCGCCGGTCACTTTCATGAGGTTTGCTTCAGCTGCGTCTACGCCCGCTTCCGCTTGAAGGACTGCTGCCCGCTCGGACGCATTTTCAATCTCCGCAACAACAGTGCCCGCAGAAATACTATCACCAAGCGCTTTGTATATCGCGACCACTTGGCCTGAACGCTCAGACCGAACAGTCGCTTCAGACTTTGATGTTACTTGGCCGACGATTGAAAGCGGTGAGCTTTGCGACGAAAGTTCAGCGACGCTTTTCAGTCGAACTGTCTTCTCCGAAGGAATAGCAAATGCTGCGGGGGCGGTTTGCCGTGTTGCAAAAACGATCCCGCCAATCGCGACAATCACAACAGCCGAGGCAATTGATCCCCTCTTCCACCCTAGTGTCTTTATATATGTCCAAAGTCGAGGACTGTCTCGCCGCACGTAAAAAACGGCTTTAATCAACAGTATTTTAGGATTCATACGAGGAAATACATTACACTACATTGACAATCATGTCAACGTTTGACCTTCTCCTCGCGACTTTTCCCGAGTTTAGTGCGACGGGAGGAGAACTACAAAAAGCCCCATAAGCGCAATGCCTGCAACGAAAAATAGAGCGTGCTTAAGGTGGTGGCCATGCTCGTTCGCCATTCCGAGAGAATGTGGGATGAGATCGTGAAAGACAACAATGAGGTACGACCCAGCCGCAAAACCGAGAAGGGGTATCTCGAGAGCTTCAAATCTCTCAAGAAGGAAAAACCCGCCGAGTGCACCAACGAGGATGGTCGATGAGGTGAGGAGGTTATACATAAGCGCCTTTCGTGTAGAGAGGCCAGCCTCGCGAAGGACAAAAAACTCCGATATCTCTTGGAGCATTTCATGTACCATGATGCTCACCGTACTCACAATCCCCAAGAGAGGGGAGGCGGCAAATGAAGTGACGATCACGACACCGTCACCAACGTTGTGGATTCCATCGCTAAACAAGATCCGGCTGGCATCAATCCGGGAATGCGTGTGACCTTTCGCACTGGCATCGTGGTGATGGTGGAAATGCGGAAGGTACCGAAATGCAGTAAAGACGACGAGTCCACCCACAAGTATCCATGGCAGTCCTCCCACGAGCGACCCCGTGTGCTCGACAATCTCTGCGACAAGCCGATACATAACAACAAAAATCACCCCGGCTGCAAAGCTAACGAGAAAGTGAAGGTTTCTTTGGAAAAATGGCCCGACTTGTCGAATCGTAATCAGTTTGCCCGAAAGAGAGACGAGCATGACGAGGACCGACGCGGTGAGTATTTCAAACATGTCCTTTGGAGTATACAATAGCACATATGCTTGAAAAGAAGGTACGAAGCTTTCGGCACGCCCTGCGCGGTGTCAATATCGCATGGCGTGAAGAGATGAATTTCAAGATCGAAGTCGTATGTGGTGCTCTTGCCATAGCAGCGGCGTCCATACTTCCACTCACGCGCATTGAGTTTGTAGTGATTATCTTTTTGATTGGTTTTGTTCTTGCTACAGAAGCGCTCAATACCGCGCTCGAAGAATTTTGCGACATGGTGAAGAGTGACCATGATCCCCATATCGCAAAAATCAAAGACCTCGCCGCCGCAGCGGTACTATTGTCGGCGATAACCGCGCTCACGATTGGCAGTACCATATTCATTCCCTATCTACTCCCTCTCGCATGATTGACATTATTTCGTCGCTCGATACGCGAGTTCTCGAATCTCTGTACACCCATCGCGATTTTTACACGACGAATTTCTTACTCGGTGTAAGCGAGATGGGGGGCGCCATTTTGATCTGCAGCCTTGCCGTTTGTATAAGCATCTTCCTCGCCTCGCAAAAGCGCTACGCATATCTTGCTGGCTTCGTTGTAAGCTCTTTGGGAGGAGTGGGCTCAATGTACACGCTTAAACATTTGATTCAACGTGCTCGTCCCCCCGTTGCATATCAAGCGTATATTGAAAGCGGATTTTCGCTCCCGAGCGGGCACGCAACGATCGCAACCGCCTTTTACGGATTTTGTATCTATCTCATCTGGCATCTCGTTCCCCCATCAACCTTCCGTACCTTTCTAACTCTTGGTCTCGGCGCGCTTATTATGAGCATTGCGTTTAGCCGCCTTTATCTCGGAGTACATTACCTGAGCGATGTCATCGCAGGACTTTTCCTCGGCGGGATTTTTGTGTGGCTCGGAATTACTATCTTCCGAAAACTCGAGAACAGAGGCTAAGTTTTCTTTCCGTTTAGCATCGTTTTCAAGAGGGCCATGCGGACGGAGTGACCATAACCGACTTGGCGGAAATAGACGGCGTGCGGTGAATCGTCGACTTCCGGCATTATTTCGCCAACACGAGGAAGCGGATGAATGATGATAGCGCCTTTTTTCATTGAATCAGCTCGCTTGCGATCGATGACATAGTGCCCCTTGAGACGCTTGTATTCGTCTTCACTTTTGAAGCGTTCTTTCTGGATACGCGTTTGGTACACGACATCAACCTTTTTCATGGCGGCCTCCATATCCTCGATTTCTTCAAAGTGGGTATTGTGCC
Source organism: uncultured Candidatus Saccharibacteria bacterium (assembly GCA_964350885.1). Lineage (GTDB taxonomy): Bacteria > Patescibacteriota > Minisyncoccia > Phycocordibacterales > UBA2100 > UBA10103. Next base: position 29,186 of record CAYGKV010000001.1, on the reverse strand, counting down.
TCTTGAGGTATGCCTTGATGTCATCTCCGGCTCGTAATTCTGGATCTGACACAAACGTTATCTTCACATCATCGAATTTGCCGAGGAGGTACGCAAGCGAACGCGCGGCACGCCCGTATTTGAGATCGCCGACGAATGCGATCGATATGCCGTCGGCACTCCCGTGCTCGCGCTGGATGGTGTAGAGATCGAGGAGCGCTTGTGTCGGATGCTGTCCTGCGCCGTCACCTGCATTGATGACCGGTATGTCCGATACCTTGGAAGCGCGCTCCGATGCGCCCTCCTCGGGGTGGCGCATGACGATGATGTCCGCATAGTAGTTCATCACCCGGATCGTGTCTTCGAGGGTCTCGCCTTTTGCCGATGAAGAAGATTCGCGGCCATTCTCGGTCGTGAGCACATCGCCGCCAAGACGCATCATCGCGGATTCAAAAGAAAAGCGCGTCCGCGTGGATGGTTCAAAAAAGAGCGATGCCATTATCTTGCCTTTGAGACTGTCGTCTTTTTCTTTCTCCAGTTTGTCGGCAAGCTCGAAGAGTTGCTTCAGCGAGGCCCTGGTGAACTGCTGTGTCCGGACGAGGTGGTGCATTAAAGGTAAAGTGTAGACTATTTTACACTTGCCGCAACCCGCCCTCCCCACGAGAGCTCGAATACCTTATTTTGCACCACCCATCGGTAGAGCGCTGGGCTCAAGAGAACCGAGAAAACTACCGTGCCGAGGAGGTGCATGAGGGTAAAGGGGATCTGGCCCGCAAGAGCGACCGCAAACGACTGACTCTGGAAAATCGGCCCTATCATCATCGTAATCGCATCATAAACGATCGTCGCCGGGATACCGAACACAAGGAAATTCTTGACCGATGCCGCGCGGTTTTTGAAAAAGTAGTGCGCGGCAACACCGAGGAGTCCGTAGCAAACGGCGGTTACCCATGTCCAACTCCCCCACCCTGATGTAACTGCATCATAAAACACAATCCCCAAAAACCCGAAAAGAAAACTGCCCACGAGCCCGTAGCGTTTGGAAAAAGGCATCACAGTCGCCAGCATCGGCTCAAAATTTGGCGGCCGGAAGGGAATCAGGCGAAACAAGAATATCGCTGTCCAACCAATTACAAACTTGATCGTGCCTTCGGGAATAGAAAATCTCATGGGATGAATATGATACCACACTACCCCAAGTGCGCGTGGTCGTTCCAGACTTTCAGTTCCCACTTAGACCCCGGCTCTCCAGTAGGTAGTCGATACGGAGCATTCCTAAGGCGCACAATGGTTATGCCAACATTATCCATTCGAAAAGAGCGTATGAAATGTTCACATTCTTTCCCTGTAAGCTCGTCGCCGAAGACAACAGCCGCCATAAGTACTCGAAGGAAAAACCCGTGAGTCACGACAACAATGTTTTCTTCCTCTTGCTTCTCCAAGTAATCGAGACACGCGAGTGCCCTCTTTTTAAAGTCGTCGAAGTTTTCCTCATCGGAATACCTGTACCCGGGTACGTGAAAGTTGTTCCGGACCTCGTCAGTGATTTCCATTGCCGAAGGATCTTTGCGAACTTTGCCGTGCAATATAGATGGACGTTTATATTCCCCAAATAGGCTCGATTGCTTCGTCTTTTTGTCGATGCGCTGTGCAATTATGCGCGCAGTATCGACTGCTCTTTCAAATGTGCTTGAGATGACTACATCGACGGGCAACTTCGCCATTCGCTCGGCAACAACTTCCGCTTGACCTTTTCCTTTGGAAGATATTGGGGACGTTTCGTCTCCCCACGTAGGTCCCGCGTTAGCTTCGCTCTCCCCATGCCGGACGAAATAAACGGTCTTTGTCGTCATGGATTACAAGACAAACATCCCATCCTTGTAGATGACCTTCGTCGTGCCATCTTTCAGATGCGCGGTTACGGTGCGGTCGGTCGTCGAGACGACGTCCGTGTGGACTGATGAGTCGTTGAAGCCAAGGCGCTTTGCCTCTTTGTCGGTGAGTTTGGACACGTCGCCCGCGTACGTATCGCGGTAGCTCATACCGAGCGCGATGTGGGAATTGCCATAACGACCTCCCATATTCTCATCGAAGAGCGTCTCCGCCATGAATTTTGTGATGCGAGAGTGGCGTTTGTCGGTCAGTGAATACTCGCCGATTTTGTTTGCTCCTTTTGTAGCAATCATTTCTTTCAGTAATTTTTCGTTGGTCTTAGCGCAGCTCTTTACAACAACTCCATCTTTGAACACAAGTTCGATGCCAGTGATCTTGTTGGAATAACGATAGAGGGGCTGATTGATCCGTATCCAACCATTGGTGCCACGCCAATCGGGCGAGGTAAATATCTCGAAACTTGGAATATTCCTTCCACTCCCCGCGTGCCATGCGCGCCTTTCGCCAAGCGTATACCACATGTCCATGTCGGGGCCCACGGCGTGCAATCTATCGATATGCGGCGAGAGCTTGTTGAGACGACTGCGGTATTTCTCGATATCGCGATACACGGCCTTCCACTTCGCTATCGGATTTTTCTCGTCCAGGAAACACGCCTTGATTATCTGATCCCAATATTCTTTCTCAGAAATACCGGCTTCCTTAGCCATGGCGGGCGTGCCATAGAGCGCTATCGTCCAGGTAAACTTGCCCGCCCACTCTTTCTTATGCCGCCAATCCATAAACGGTTTGAGTGCGAGGCCACGCTGCATTATTTTCTTTGGGTCAACACCCTGGAGCGCATGAGGATCTTTCTCGGCAAGCAAAAAGACCGAATGGTCCATTTGTTCAACAATCCCCTTCAAGTACTTCGCCGGGAAAAAATTCAACTGGTGTGGCTCAGCATGTTCGTAGAAATGGCGCGTGAAGCTTTCATTCCGGCGTTTGTCGCCCTTTTCGTCATCCGGTCCATAATTGGACAGCACATGACCTCCCGAATCAATAATCGCATTACAGACAGCGAGGTACAGCGGCTTCGCTGATTCGCTCGCCGATACACGCACGACCTCCCCTTTCTTAATTCCCTTTCCGCCGCCAAGTGCAAAATTCACCAGCACATCGGCGTAATTTTTTAATATTTTCTCACTTGGCAGATACGGTTGTTTGAATGACATGCGAGCAGATTACCCGTATTCCACCTTCCTGTCCACGCGTTGACTCATGCGCGATTCGCTGGCAATATGCCACCAGCTCAAACATCTCTTGCCGCTGAGATGCGGCGAAGGCGCTGAAAATCGGGTGTGCGATCCTTAGTAGACGGGATTGAAACGGACAACCGCACTTAAACAGAGCTAGCAACCCACCGATGCGTCTTTGGGACAGAGTTCATAAAAAGCAAGGAAGGAGGGCACCGCTGAGATATATCCTGTGGAAAGGGCATCATCCCGAGAATGACCTCTTAGATTCTTTCTTTAGAGGGATTTGTTCTCACCCTGATATGCGCTTAATCTCGAAGAAACCTTCAGAAATACAGAAACGAATTTTGTACCTTTGAAAAAAGACCTCGCGTCCTAAAAGTATATTTACGGTTGGTTTATCGATAAAAAGCACCGGTAAATCTAGCGTATCACCGAGTTTGGTGAGATGCACCTTTATGATGGCGGGCTTTCCTTTTGCGACTACCGTGACACCCTTAACGTCTACATCTGGTATTTTATGAAGAGATACTCCCAAAGATAGTGCGTACTCGGCGTTAACCATCGTAATGTCAGCTCCTGAATCTATGATTGCGGAAAGGTCGAATAACGAATCTTCATCAGAATCCAACAATTCGATATCAATTTCGGGTCTTTTTACTGTCGTGCCCCAAGGGGTCTTCAGATACTCCGAAGGGTTATCGGGTGACTCAACTTCCTTGGTCCTAAATCTCATTAGAGAGCGGCACCAGCATAGAATTGACCGAGTGCTTTAAAGACCCTTCTTCTCTTAACCGAGTCAGTCTTTTTTAGAGATTCCGCAAGAGAATCGGCAGCAAGAAGTATTTTTCCAGTTTTGCTGTCAGCAACCACCCACTTTCCAGCGTGCTCTTTCTTCAAGCCACGAAATTTGGTTGGCTCTACTACTTCATCACTCATAGCGTTAATTGTATATCTTCTGCGTGTCTGGCGGGCACGTTTTACGACTAGGACTCGTGCTTTTCCCCCGTATTTTAAAGCAAAAAACTAGTTATCCACACTTACCGCATTAACAGTTTTTACACTTTTTTTATTTCCTTCGCTCGTTCTCCAATATCTATAGGGTACACGCCGGTGAAGCAGGAGGTGCAGAATTGGTTTTCAGAAAGGCCGGTAGCACGGATCATGCCTTCGTATGAAAGGTAGCGAAGCGAGGTCGCCCCGAGATATTTTTCTATCTCCTCCACAGATTTGGTCGCCGCAATGAGATCGGACTGCTTGGGTGTGTCGATGCCGTAAAAATCGGGGAATTTGACTGGGGGCGAAGCGACCAGACAGTGGACCTCCAATGCTCCAGCATCAAAAAGCATTTTGACGATCTGCTGTGAGGTCGTCCCGCGTACAATAGAATCATCAAAAACGACAACGCGTTTCCCCCGGACAACCTCGATAATGGGCGTGAGCTTGGCTTTTACTCCCTGCTCGCGCACATGCTGCTCTGGCGTGATGAATGTGCGATGGATGTAACGGTTCTTCGTTAACCCCATCTCAAAAGGAATTCCGAGCGTTTGCGCGTAACCAATGGCAGACGCAATGGCAGTCTCGGGCACCGGAATGACGACATCGGCCTTGACGGGATACTCTTTGGCAAGTTCAACACCAAAATTGCGGCGGACCTCATATACCGACTTCCCCAGGATCTGACTGTCGGGACGCGCGAAATAAACGAACTCGAAAATATCGAGCTTAGGGTCAGGCGGCGCAATCTGTTCGGCACGCATTCCCTTCTCATCGATGATCACCATTTCTCCCGGATTGATTTCTCTCTCAAACTCAGCTCCGATGGGGGCAAACGCACACGTCTCCGACGCGATAATGTATCCGCCATTTAATTTCGCAAGCGCAAGCGGGCGGATACCACAATGATCTCGCACCGCGATCAGAGTATCTTTTGACATGATGAGTAGCGAGAAAGCTCCGGTGAAAAGCGGGTACACATCTTTGATAGCCGAGGGGAGATCAATTCCTTCGCGCATGCGCGCCGCAATCGCCTCCACCATCATTCGCGAATCTGAAAATTCTGCGGAATCGACACCTTTGGAATTAAGAAATTCGGCAAGCTTGTCTGTGATCGGGAGGTTTCCGTTGTGCGCTAGCGCGATCGCTCCGTCATCGGGACCAGAACACAGCGATATCGAATCATTGAGGCTGGGGTGCGGATCCTCGTATGAGAGTTTTTGCAAAGAAGAGGCTCCTGCGGCGAGCATAGGCTGGGCATGCTTCACTTTCGAGCCGCCAGTCGTTGAATACCTATTGTGCCCCACGGCAACGTGCCCCTTTAGGCTCCCGACAAGATCGTCATTAAAAACCTGCGAGACGAGCCCCATCCCCTTGTGTACGGTAATCGTATCGCCGTCCGCGGTCGCAATACCGGAAGATTCTTGTCCGCGATGCTGAAGAGCGAAGAGGCCGAAGAAGGAGAGGCGCGCAACATCGAGCCCTTTTCCGTAGGCTCCAAATACTGCGCACTTCTCTCCGGGTAGTTCCATAGAGAAGGAAGTATTATATCAGAAAAAAGTGCGGGCGCACGCGGAATCATCCACGTGCGCCCCTGTTGTCTGCATCCCGTATGAAGAGCCGACGCATTCCCTCGGTGGACACGTCACACGAGGCTCTGGGGGTGTTCGCATTGATGGATTCGCGCAATCGCTCCGCGATCCCGAGCCGCGATCCCCAGAGAAGAACATCTGGACGCGTATCGGTCGTCACCAAAACGAACCCGAGCTTGACCGCAGAGTCCATGATCGCCTCATTAGGGGTGAACATGAATAGTCCCCGACCAGCAGGAGTCAGTGCAACGACCTCAGCCATGAGGTCCTGGCGCAATCCGTTGCCACGCAATCTCTCGCCTACCCAGATGGTACCCAACTCATACCACCCTGGATCGTTTGTGGGCCAAAGGGCCGCGAAGGCTTCGATTCTATCGTCTAGTCGGCGAATCGCTGCGCGACCTTCGCGAATGGCCGTCCCGAGATTCTCCGGTTCGATACGCGGAGCGTAAAACTTCCTTGTCGCCTTGAGGCGATCAGAAAGCATCTTCACTTCTTTCATCGCCTCCCCCTAAAAGAACAGCGGCCTCTTGATTGAGGCCGCTTTGGAAAGTTTGAATGGGATTACAAACGCTCTAAACAACCTCAATAGAAACCGCTCGTCGGGCTCGCATATTTGAAATTGAAATCATTGCCTGCATGTCCGCATCGTATCACGGCATTCTTTTCGTGCAACAAAAAGCGCGGGCGCGCTTATGGCGCGCCCGCTTTGTTTTCACGGCAAGGTAAGACCTTGCCATAGGGAGTTCAGACGATCGAAGAATGATTGAACTCGACTATGCCTTCCGCTCCAAGTGCTTTGAGACAGAATTTGAGCTCGACCAGTCCTTCTACAGGAACGACTGACGAGATGGCGCAGAAGCCTTCTTCAGCGAGTTGCTGGACAGTCGGACTCTTCAGCGACGGAAGGATATTCTTGATCGCCCCCAGACTGTTGATCCGCGCATTCATCGTGATGTAGACTTTATCGCGGGCTTCAAGCACACCCGCAAGCAGGCTTGCAAGGAACGTAGCGCGTTCGCGGATAACCCCGTTCTGCATCGCCGCTTTGTTGGCGATGAGAACCGTCTTCGACGTGAAGATGGTCTCGACTTCTTTGAGCCGATTCACCTGCAAGCTCGTGCCCGTCTCGGTCAGCGCGACCCCGTAGTCGTACTTCTTGATGACCACGAGCGCCTCTGCAGAACCGGAGCACGGGACAACCTCGGCATTCACGCCGTGGTTCTCCAGGAACAACCGCGTCTCCTTCGGATACTCGGAGATCACGGTGATCGACCGCTCACGTTGGCGCTGAGGCCCTCCTTCGAGGATATCCGCGTCGAATCCTTCGCGTGCGAAGAGCACGCACCGGGTGCCGCCCGCCGTCGCCTTGCTGAACGAGCGCGTCGTCAACGTTTCCACGTCGGCGCCGCTTTCGATGACCGTGTCCTCGCCCGTGAGAGCGATGGGCACCGCCCCGTCGGCGACGAGGGCAGGGATCTGGCTCGGCTTGATGAAGACCGCCTGCTGAATGCCGGGAAAGCCTTCGATCTTCGCCGTGCAGCTCCGTTCGTGACCCCGACGCACTGTGATGTGCGCCTGAGACAACATATCGAGCGTTCCTGTCTCCAGGCTTTTCCCCGCCGGGATACCGAGCAGCGTCGGATGCGCGTGAGCAAGTTCGTTCATTTTCATATCCTAAAGATCAGGTTCCAGTGCCTTCACACGAAAGCAATGCGGGCCTCAAAGGCCCGCTTTTGACATTCAATTGAGAGAAAATTAGGAATGGCAAACACCGACCTTCGAGATAAGGCCAGTATGATGAAGATTATTTGCCGAAACGTTCATGAATGTACTGTATATCACGACGGTCATTTTCAATCAGAAGAACTCGAAGTCCCACGATTGGTAACCGCTTGTACCTATTTCTTTACACTGTGTCCGCCAAACTGACCTCGGAGCGCAGAGAGGAGCTTCCCTGTATAACTCGGCTTCTTCTTGGATTGCACACGAAACGTGAACGCATCTTCGATTATTTTGACCGACACGCCGAGCCTCTTTGCCGTCTTTACCGTCCACTCACCTTCTCCAGAATGCGCGACAGAACCGGATATGTTTGCAAGATTTTCCCCGTATTCTTCAAATGCACTTTTCATCCACCTGACGAGACGCGACTCTATGACGCTCTGGTGACTATAAATATCCGCGACGCGCGTGAGGTCGAGCTTGTATTTTGATTTCTTGAGGAGAGCAAAACCTTCCGCGAGAGCCTGCATCATTCCGTACTCGATTCCATTGTGCACCATTTTGACAAAATGCCCCGCCCCAGAGCCTTTGAAAAACTGATACGCACCATCGGCAGCAAGATCTTTAAACAACGGTTCGAGTGCCTGGAAGGATGCCTCGTCACCACCGACCATCAAGCACCCTCCCTCACGCGCACCGCGCGGTCCGCCAGAAAACCCGACATCGATGTATTTCAGGCCCAGCTTGTGAATCTTTTTGGCGCGACGAATCGAATCCTCATAGTACGAATTGCCGCCGTCGATGATCGTGTCTCCCTTGGTGAGCGATTTTGCGATGCCCTCTTTTCCAAACAGCACATCATCGACAATTTTGCCCGCTGGCACCATAAGCCAGACGATCCGCGGAGTCTCCGTCTGGCCAATAAGCGCAGAAAGAGAGACAGCCTCATGCATCCCCTCGTCACGCAAACGCAGAAGCGCCGATTCGGAGGGGTCGTATCCACGCACCTTCCAATCCTTTTCTAAAAGACGGCGAACAATGTTGCTGCCCATTTTCCCAAGACCAACCACTGCGATTTCCCTTCTCATCAAAATTTCCATAAAATCAATTCCCTCGTTTCGTTAAAATTTCCTTCGTATCAGGTCTATACGTCTCGAGCACTCTAACATTCCTTTTCCACGCGTCCAAAATCGGATCAACGAATCGCCACATTGCGCGGATTTCCTCGGTACCGATAAAGAGCGTCTGATCACCACGAATACAATCGAGAAGAAGCTTGGCGTATTCTTCCACGTACGGTACATGGGCCGATTGCTCGCGGAGCATGTAGTGAAATTCACGCCGCTCCGTCGCAAAGGTAAACCCAAGGCTCTTCGACCAAAATTCGATGAGAATCTCCTCACGCGGTTCCATGCGAAAGATGATTTCATTTTTGTGGTGCTCGCCATTCGGTGGACACAAACATGGCATCGGATGCTTGAAGGTGACCACGATCTCTTTTAGAGGTTCGCCGAGTCTTTTGCCGCTTTCTATTACCATGGGCACGCCCTTCCATCGAGGGGACGACATCGTGGCGCGAATCTTGAAATACGTCTCGGTATCGGAGCTTGGGAGGACTCCTTCAATATCACGATACCCGTCGTACTGACCACGGAACGTCGCCTTTTTGACGGCATCATCTGAAAGGATGTCGAGGGATTCAAGGATTTCCGCCCGCTTCTCTTGGATTGCACTGGCCTCGAAACTCTCCGGATGCTCCATGGTGACGAGTGCCAGCATCTGCAAGAGGTGATTTTGCCCTACATCGCGCAGAGCGCCTACGCCGTCATAAAAAGACCCGCGCTTCTCGACACCGATTTTCTCCAAGACGCGAACGTGAATACTCTCGATCAGTCGATTGTCCCAGGCTAATTCAAACAAATTGTTCGAGAAACGGAATGTGAGAATATTTTGCAACATCTCCTTCGCGAGGTAGTGATCGATGCGATAGATCTGATCTTCGGTAAAGAGCTTCCCGAGTAATTCATCAATCTGCTTCGCCGTCTGCGAATCCATTCCAAACGGTTTTTCCACAATGATGTGTGTCCACCCTTGCCCCGGAGCACAGGAATCAGAAAGTCCCGAACGTGCGAGCTCGTTTAATATCGTCTCGTAGAATTCCGGTGCCACAGACAGATAGAAGAGTTTGTTGGAACAAACTCCCCACTCCGCATCGCACGCATCAAACGTTTTTTTCAATTCCGTATAACTCTCCGCATCCTCAAACGTCCCGCGCTGGAATCGAAAAACGTCAAGAAATGGCTTGAGAGTATCGTCCGTGATTTTTTCACCGGCATGCTCTTCCAAAACGCCCTTCACAAACACACGAAACTCATCATCACTCCACTCCCGGCGAGAAAATCCTATCACACGAAACATTGTCGGAAGCTCGGCGTGCTTGTATGAGTAGTAGATTGCGGGCAACACTTTCCGCTTCATCAAATCCCCCGTCGCCCCAAACGCTACAAAAATCGTCGGGATGTTCTTTAATGGTGCTACCATAGCGAGGTCATTATATCTCACCCCACCTACACGTTGAGAAATCCTTTTTTGAAGGCGAGCTCCGCGGTCAAGATGCCGCCGCCGGCCGCTCCGCGAATGGTGTTGTGCGAGAGTGCGACGAATTTGTAATCAAATACAGGGCACGGGCGCAGGCGACCTACCGATACCGCCATCCCCTTGTCGAGATCGCGATCCTTCTTGGGTTGCGGGCGATTCGGCTCGTCGCGGTAGATGATGGGTTGCTTCGGGGCGAGAGGGAGATCGAGCTTTTGCGGCTCTCCACGGAATTTTGCCCAAATTTCTCTTATCTGCTCTGCCGATGGCTTTTTGCCTTTGAATGAAATATTGACGCACGCTAGGTGCCCGTCTGAGACAGGAACCCGATTGCATTGCGCCGAGATCGCCATCCCTTTATGCGGCACAAATTTTCCTTCATGGATATTGCCGAGAATTTTGAAAGGCTCTTCTTCGCTCTTATCTTCTTCACCACCAATATATGGGACGACGTTGTCGATAATGTCCAGCGAAGCGACACCAGGATATCCTGCTCCCGAAGTAGCCTGCATGGTCGTGACGGCAACCTTATCGATTACATATCCAGCCTGCATGAGCGCATAGATTGGAGCAAGGTAGCTCTGCAAACTACAATTCGACTTTACGACAATAAACCCTTTCTCCCATCCACGAGTTCTTTGCTGCTCCGGAATTATATCCAAATGATCGGCATTGATCTCCGGTATGAGCATCGGCACATCTTCGGTATGCCGATGAGCCGAGGCATTCGAAAAAACTGGCATGCCCGCCGCGGCGTAAGAATCTTCTGCTGCCCTGATCGCATCTTTATCTGGCATCTCGAAGGCAGAAAACACAAACGCGCATTCATCTTTTGCTTTTCCCGCATCGGCAACATCGTGCACGATAAGCTCTGCTACATCCGTGGGCATTTCTCCCCCAACAATCCAACCACTCTTTAGAGCGTCTTTGTATTTTTTTCCCGCTGACTGTGGAGAAGCCGCAACGTACGCGACCCGAAACCACGGATGATCCGCGAGCAAGTGGATGTACTGTTGCCCAACCATACCGGTCGCCCCCAAAATACCAACAGGAATTTTTGTCTTCATATCCTACATTGTAACAACAGCCGTGCGTAATATGTCTGCAAACACTCCCGCTGCTGTGACTTCCGCGCCCGCGCCTGGCCCCTGGATCACGAGTGGTGATTTTTGGTACCGTTCTGTAAAGAACGCGATGATGTTGTCATTGCCATAGAGAACATAAAAAGGATGGAGTGCATCCACTGCCTGGAGCGATACACTCGCCTTTCCCTTATTCAGCGTCGCGACATACCGAAGTACTTTGCCACTTTTTTCAGCTGCGCGTTTCTTCGTCTCATAGGTAGGATCTTCTTTCTTGAGTTGCTCGAAGAATTTTTCTACCGAGGGCGACTGGCGGCATTTTCTCGAGAGAAGACTCTCAACCTTCACATCTTTGAGCTTAAGAGGTATTCCCATATCGCGGGCAAGGATGAGAATCTTGCGCGCGACATCAAGCCCACTCAAATCGTTACGCGGATCTGGCTCTGTAAATCCAAGTTTTCGTGCTTCCATCACAATTTCACTAAAAGACCTCGCCCCCTTGAAATTATCAAACACGTAGCTCAGTGTCCCCGAAAGCACCGCTTCGATCTTTGTCACACGATCTCCCGATAGAATGAGGTCTTTTAGAGTCCCCAAGACGGGAAGACCCGCGCCCACGTTGGTCTCATATAGGAATTTTACGCCGTACTTGGCCGCCGCGGTCTTGAGAGCAAGGTACCGCTTGTACGAACCAGAGTTCGCGTACTTATTTGGAGTAGCGATGGATATGCCCGCGCGAAGCACGCTGATGTAATGCGTAGCGATTTGTTCGCTTGCCGTACAGTCAACGAAAACACTATTTTGGAGCTCTTTTGCTTTCATGGTCTCAATGAATGTACGAATATTCATTTTTGTTTTCGATGCTTTGAGATACGATTGCCATTCGAAAGCTGGTATGCCGCCATTATCGTCAAATACCATGCGATGCTCGTCAGCAAGCCCGATCAAACGGACGACGTATCCATGATCTCGTTCGAGGAGCTCCTTCTGTTGGGCGATTTGCTTGAGGAGGGCAGAACCAACGACACCGGTACCCACCATAAAGACATTGACGATCGACTGCTCGGGAGAGAAAAAAGCTGCGTGCACAGCATTGAGCGCTTTCATCTCGTCCTCCTTTTGTATTACGACCGAGATGTTGAGCTCCGATGATCCTTGGGCAATCGCAATAATATTGATTCCGTTCTGACCGAGCGTCTGGAAGAATCTCCCGGCAATTCCTCGCCGATTTTTCATCCCCTCGCCCACGATGGCAAGAATCGAGAGTTCGCGTGTGATGATCACAGGATCAACGAGACGAGACTGGCGTTCAAGTACGAATTCTTCTTCTATAGCCTCACGCGCACGCTCCGCTTCATTACTTGCGACAACAAACGATATCGAGTGTTGGGATGATGCCTGTGTAATTAAAATGACATTGACCTTTGCACGAGCGAGGGAGCCGAACAGTCTGCCGGATGCACCGCGTACACTTGCCAATCCGCCGCCCTCTACCTGAAGGATGGCAATATTATTGACCGAGGTAATACCCTTGATGTGCGTCCCCAGATCTTCTGTCTTTTTGCTCACGATCGTCCCGGACGCGTCAGGTTTGAACGTGTTTTTTATGTGAATCGGAATAGTGCTCTGCATCGCAGGACGCATGGTAGGAGGATGAATCACCTTTGCGCCAAAGTACGACATTTCGGCAGCCTCGAGATAGCTGAGAGAGCGAATCGGTAGCGCATCCTTGACCTTCCGCGGGTCGGCCGTCATAACGCCGGAGACATCTGTCCATATCTCGATCGAACGCGCCTTCAGTGCCGCGCCCAATATCGAAGCCGAGTAATCGCTCCCCCCGCGCCCCAGAGTCGTCGTCGCTCTGTTTTGCGTTGAGGCAATAAAGCCGGTCATGATCTGGAGCTTCGGATGCTTCTTGAAATATGCTCGCGCTGCCTTATTGGTCATGGGGAAATTGACTACCGCCTCGCCAAACGTCCCATCCGTCGTGATAATATTGCGTGCATTCAGATATTCAGCACGAACACCCCTATCACACAAGGCATCCGTGAGGAGATGCGCGGAGAGTCGCTCGCCGTAGCTCATGATGTAATCCAATGCCCCAAGAGAAAGCTCTCCGACAAGATACACTCCGCGAGCAAGACCTTCCAGCGAATCAATGAGCTCTCTCACGCTTTCAATAGCAGCGGCGCGATTGGGTTCAGAGATGAGTGCGTTCACAGTAGCGATGTGTCGCTTCTCGATATCGCGAATGATCTTCTTATACGACGCATCTTTCGCCGCTGCGCGTGAGGCAATATCAATGAGGTGATCGGTAACTCCGCTCATCGCGGAGACTACGACCGCCGCGATTCGTGCATCGTGTTGCGGCTTCTTCACAATTCCTATTACTCGAAGAATCGCTTCCGCAGAGCCCATTGAAGTCCCTCCAAATTTGAGGACCTTGATTCCTTTCATGCGAGTATATTACAACGCTAAAATTAGAGTGTCAATATTTTCAAGTTCAAATCTTGCCTTTCTCGAGGTTCGCTGCCCGAACGGTTTTTGCACGGATTTTCCCAACCGCATCAAATTCATAGCAATACACCTCGCCCGTCCCTATTTCCAATTCGGCGACTTTTTCTTCCGGGATATTCTCTAGGTGTTTTACGAGCGCACGCAAGGAATTCCCGTGCGCCACGACGAGAAGATTTTTTCCTTCCATGAGCAACGGTTTGATATTTTTTTCATAGTAAGGTACCACGCGAGCATGGACATCTTTGAGAGTTTCTCCCTCAGGAATTTGCACATCCCATCCTCGACGTAATTTTTGAAACGCCTCCTCTCCGATTTCTTTTTGCACTTCCCACTTATTCTTCCCAGTGTAGATGCCATAGTGGCGCTCTTTGAGCGCCGGGTCGATCACGCTTTTCATGCGTGGCGTATCCAGTACGCGGCATATCTCTACAAACGTCTGCTGCGCTCGCTTCATATCAGAGATGAAAGCGCAATCTAGAGGGATGTCTCTCACCGCTTCCGCTGCCGCCTCCGCCTCGCGAATCCCCTCCTCTGCCAAATCGATGTCGGTGTGCCCTGTCCACTGACCTGTCTTGTTCCATTCAGATTTTCCGTGGCGAACGAGGAGCAGATAGACCATACATTATTTGAACACGTTGTTCCCGGCAAAAAGCGCGGCGTCCCCCAGAAGCTCTTCTATCCGTAATAGTTCATTATATTTTGCTGTGCGATCACTCCGACTCACCGATCCGGTTTTTATCTGAGCCGTGCCAAGCCCCACCGCGAGATGCGCGATCGTCGTATCTTCCGTTTCTCCTGAACGATGCGACATGACAGAGCGCCACCCGGCCTCATGTGCCATATCGACCGCAGCAATGGTTTCAGTAAGCGTCCCGATTTGATTTACCTTGATGAGGATAGCGTTGGCCGATCTTTCTTTAATTGCGCGCTTGAGAAACTCTACATTAGTGACCAAAAGATCATCGCCCACGAGCTGGGTCGAATCGCCGAGCGCTGTCGTCATCTTCTTCCAGCCACTCCAATCATCCTCCGCAAGACCATCTTCAATCGAGACAATAGGATACTGCACGCACATTTTTTTGTACCAATTGATCATTTCGTCCGTTGTAAATTTCTTTTTTTCCATGTGCGACCAGTAGTGCCCGTCTTCATAAAGCTCGGACGCAGCGCAATCGAGAGCTATCGCGATGTCTTCACCAAGTGCATACCCAGACGATGCGACTGCTTCCGCAATGAGCGAAAGCGCCTCTTCGTTGCCGCCGCGCACAGCCGGAGCAAAACCTCCTTCATCTCCCACAGAAGTGCCGTATCCTTTTGATTTGAGTATCTTCCTGAGCGCGTGGAATACTTCCGCCATCATGCGCAACGCTTCGCGGAAAGTAGGAGCACCAACCGGCATAATCATAAATTCCTGCAAGTCTGTGGATTGCCAGTCCGTATGTGCCCCTCCGTTCAAAATATCACATTGCGGGAGGGGGAGTGTGAGTTCCTTTTTTTTAGAACTCAACGTGCGGACATATTCGTAGAGAGGGACGGCGCGCGCCGCTGCAGCGGCGCGCGCGCCCGCGAGCGACACCGCAAGAATCGCATTCGCGCCCAATCGCGATTTATTTTTTGTCCCGTCGAGTGCAATGAGTTTTTTGTCGATCCCCTTTTGATCTTCGACATCCATACCGGAAACGGCACGATCAATTTCTCCGTTCACATACCCTACCGCTTTCAATACCCCCTTTCCACCGTATCGCTTCGCATCACCATCGCGAAGTTCATGTGCTTCGTGCGCTCCCGTCGAAGCGCCCGAGGGCACTGCCGCCCTACCAATCACGCCATTCTCAAGAGTCACATCGGCCTCGATGGTCGGATTCCCTCTCGAATCAAGAATTTCTCGTGCATGGACAGTGCGTATCTTCATGTGCGAATTATAATATATTAGACTTTTGTGTTCTCAGCGACCACCGTATCCTCTAGCCGAGGATATTCGGAGACTGCCCGTAGTTCCCTGTCCGGAAGTGCCTTCATCGTATAGGCGGCCGCAGCAATTGCAGCAAAACCTCCCGCAGCGAGCGCCCAGCGTGCATTCGCAAATTCTCCAACAAACCCAATGATCGGTGCGCCGATCAAGGTCGAACCGAAAATCGCAGTAGACCAGAGTGACATTACACGACCACGCATGTGCGGTGCAGCCTCAAGTTGTATCATTGTATTTCCAAGCGACGTTAGATTGATAGAGAAAAAACCAACGAATATCATGCCGATTACGGCAAGCGAGAGCGTCGGCATGATTGCGGTGATACATATCGCGAATCCAAATAAGAATGCCGAAATGGTGAATTCACGCAGCTCGATCTTTTGTCGGATTGCAGAAAAAAGCCCTCCCGCGACAGAGCCTGCGCCCATAGCGGAGAGGAGGGCGGCATAATCTGCGGCCACACCATTGAAAGTATTCTGGGCAAGCAGCGGGAGACTTACTTGAAATTCATACGAAAGGGTACCGATAGCGGCCATGGCAATCAAGACTGTGCGAATGAGAGGCATCGATGCCGCGTACGAAACACTTTCCCACATGTGTCCGATGTGCTTATGCTCTTGCTTCTCAATCAGAAACTCTTTTCTGTGCATACGCGATAACACAAAAAGCACTGCGATGAAAGAAATCGCGTTCGCCAAAAAACAGAACGCGATACCTACACCCGCGATGAGAGAACCCGCAATCAAAGGGCCGATTGCGCGCGCAATATTTGCCTCGGTCGAATTGAGTGAGACCGCATTGCGAATATTCTCCCGTCCTACCATTTCGTGGACAAACGTCTGTCGAGTCGGATTATCGATTGCGTCGACAAGGCCGTAGACCATCGCGATTATAAAGAGCATCCAGATTTGAATAGTGTCTGTAAAAACCAATACGCTCAACACGAACGCGAGAAACGCGAATGACGTTTGCGTGACATAGAGAATGTGCCTTTTATTGAATTTGTCGACTACGATACCAGCAAACGGGCCTCCAAAAAGCATCGGCATGAAGCGAACGGCGAGCACACTACCGAGCGCAGTGCCCGACCCTGTAAGCTGAAGCACGAGCCAGCTCAACGCGACGATTTGCATCCAATTTCCTCCGTGCGACAACCCCTGTCCGATAAAGTACAGCCGGTAATTTCGTATCTTGAGTGACGCAAACATTTGATCACCGAGCATTTTTATTGCAGACATATCCGATCGTTACGCTCGAAAACGCGCGAATGATTTGCGCACCTCCTCTGCAACGATAATAGACGAAGCGATCACAAGTATCATCACCCACTCATTCCATGAAAGCGGAGTCGTGTGGAGAATCGATTGCAAAAATGGTGTGTGGAGTGCCAAAAATTGCAGCACGATGACAATCGCGGTGGCACCAATGAGATACATGTTTGAAAAAGGATTCATTTGAAATATTGACTTCGTATCTGATCGACAGTTCCATGCATTAAACCACTGAAATACCGCAAGTGTGGTGAGTGAGATCGTCCACGCTTTCGTCATGTCAACACCGACATAGTCTTTGAACAAATAGAGTGTGCCGCACATCATGACGACCGACACCAAGGCAATCCTCCTGCCCATTCGCCAATCTACGAGATATCTCTTAGGCCGCGCAAACGCTCTTTTCAAGAGCCCTGGCTCTTTCGGCTCCATAGCAAGCGCAACATCCAAAAATCCGTCCGTCACAAAGTTGAGCCAAATAATCTGCGCAGCAAGAAGTGGTAGGGGTAATCCGAGCAGCAACGCCCCGATTAGAGTGAGTGTCTCTCCAGCGCTCGTCGAGAAAAGATAGAGGATGACTTTTCGAATGGATTGGTAAATGCTCCGTCCTTCTTCTACGGCAGAGACAATGCTCCCAAAATTATCGTCGAGCAAAATGATGTCGGAAGCTTCCTTGGCAACTTCTGTACCCATCCGACCCATAGAGACACCCAAGTCCGCGGCGGCGAGCGAGGGAGCGTCGTTTACTCCATCTCCAGTCATGGCGACGATTTCTCCACGCCGCTTGTAGGCGTTGATGATTTGCAATTTATGTTCGGGAGTAACGCGTGCAAATACCGATGTCTTCGCAAGCCGGAGCGCCAGATCCTCTTCGGAGAGCCCATCTATCTCATGCCCCGTGAGTACATGATCGCCGGCATGATAGATCCCCGCTTCCTTTGCAATAGCGCGCGCAGTGAGCACGTGATCGCCCGTGATCATGACCACGCGGATTCCTGCATCTTCTGCCCGAGACATCGCATCTTTCACCTCTTCCCGAAGCGCGTCTTTCATTCCGTATAAACCGATGAATTGTAAGCCTCGAATATGCTCCGGCCTGAGATCCGATATCGGAGAACGATCATCGACTGCAAACGCGATGACGCGCAAGCCTTTCGACGACATGCCTTCGACTATCTTCTCGATTCTTTCTCGACTCCCCTGATCAAGCGGATGGTGGGCACCTTCGTGCCATATCGTGCTAGAAAGTCCCAGTATCTCCTCTGGAGCGCCGACAACCGTGAGAAACTTCTTCCCCTCGTGGTTATGGAGCGTGCCGTGGTATTTCAATCGGTAATCGAACGGAATCTCTCCGAGAAGAGGCGACGTGTGCTCAAGAGTATCTTTATGGAAACCAATCTTTTGACCGAAGACAAACAGTGCCGCTTCTGTCGGATCTCCCAAAACACGCCAGCGAGCTTCCTCTTCTGAATAGAGCGTTCGTCCGCTTGCTGAAAATGCAGCGCACTTGCCTGCATAGAGGAGCGCTGGACTCTCCGCAGGATCAATCTCCGCATCATTCAGTTGCACTACTCCTTTCGGTTCATACCCTACCCCGTCGATGTGAAAGAGCTGCCCATCGACCCACACCTCCTGGACGACAAGCTCGTTGCGTGTGATGGTGCCCGTCTTGTCGACGGCGATTACATTTGCCTGTCCCAAAGCTTCGACCGCCTGAAGCTCTTTCACAAGCGCGTTGCGCTTAGACATGCGCCATACACCCGTCGCGAGTATGAGGGTCATGACGATGGGTAACCCTTCCGGAATGATAGAAACGGCAAGCGATACTACGGTAGAAAACATCGTACGCATTGAGTACCCTTCGATAATTCCCAGTACAAAAATAGCTGATCCAATGAAAAGCACGATAACGATGATCGCTCGCGAGAGATGCTCGATGCTCGATTTAAGGGGGACTTCAGATTCAATCGAAGAGAGCGCCTGTGCAATCTTCCCGATCGCGGTCTTCACTCCGGTCGCGACCACAACCGCCCTTCCGCTACCCGCCACAATATTTGTACCCTTGAAAATCATATTGATCTGTTCGGCTGTCGCTTTGTCTTTCGCAAGAACAACATCGTGAAGTTTATCGACAGGAACGGACTCCCCGGTCAGGGTGGATTCGTCGCTGCGAAGACTCCTCGCAACAATAAGCCGCGCGTCCGCCGCGATTTTCGCTCCTTCGACCAACATAAGAATATCGCCAACCACCACCTCAGCGTCGGGAATGATGAGCTCTTTCTCGTCTCGCACCACGATTGCCTTCGTCTCGACGAGATGTCGGAGAGCGCGGAGAGTGTTTTGCGCTCTCCCTTCCTGAATCGTCCCCACGATGGCATTGAAAATCAAAATTGCGAGGATGATCGCGCCATCAACGTACTCACCCATGATGAAAACAACCGCCGCAGCCGCCAAAAGAATGTAGATAAGGGGGCTACGAAACTGGCGAAAGAAAATCTGAATCGTGCTGTCAGGTTTCTTTTCAGGCAACACATTTCTCCCCCACTCAAGAAGACGTCTCGCTGCTTCAGCGCTTGTGAGGCCGCGCTCGCTTGTACGGAGCTCGTCGAGTACCAAGGGCACTGATCGTGTATGCCAATACGTCACGCCCTCCATTCTACCGCGTTTTACGGAGCGTATGTTTAGAAATTCCTTTTGTTTTCTCCCTCTGTCTTCTCTGTGTCGAGCGGACCAACAATGCCCACGATCCACTTCTCAATCCGCCCCATTACTGCATGTACGTTCGGGTACCGCGTCGTATGAGATTCGATCCACGAGCGTGCGCGAGGAGAGGAAATCGAAAGGAAAATGAGTCCGATAGCAATAAATAAAAATCCTTGCAAAAAGGGAAGTGCGAGACCGAGAATCCCGAGTGGTAAGAAGAACACTCCCGCCGCGAAAAATGCCGTCTTTTTGATATTTCTTTTCATACGCCAATGCTGCTTGAGTGTACATCACCCTGTTTTTTTCGCACCGCCCGGACTCCACCGAAGACGAAGAGAGCGGCGATGAGCCATTGCAAGAGCGCCATGCTCTCATTTGGATCCGGAAGTACAAAACCAAGAATGTACACTTGCACTGGTATCCAGAACGCTATAGCAATGAAAGAGAATGCCATCGTCTTTACAAAACCCGTCCGAGCGATACCCATACAAATAGTTGCGATGGCGAGAAGGTTGGGATGCACCGCGGAGAAAAAGACAGCCCATCGTCCACGTTTCTCCAGGTACGCCTGCATAGAGTGAAGCGTGTCCTCCGAACCGAGCCTCAGAAGAAGCCGATAAAAACCCTCTTTCCCGAGCCAATAATTGATCGCGGTCGCGGTGAGCACGCTCGCCCACCCGATTAGCACAATAACCGCCAAGGCTGCGACGCTTCTATCGGACACGAGGATTGCGAGAGCGACGATGAGCGATCCTGGAAAGTAGAAACTGATCATGAAAAGACTCTCGATCACCGCCGAGACGTAGAGCGTGATGAGGCCGTATCGTTCAAAGAAATCTTTCGCGATTCCGGCAAAAAAATCAATCCCGGGAAGACCGAGCGGCTCTCGCACGAAAATCATAACTACGACGATGATCGCAAGCGCAAAATAGAAAATCCCCGGTTCAATATATTCTTTCAGCTGTTTTAGCGTGGCCATATACGAGCGCGTTTTATGAAAAAGAACGCGATGTCCCATACTGTATCAGAGAAAGCCTAGGATTTTAGATCCGCGCGGATTTATAAATGCACCGGATGCACTGTCGTTGATTCTCACGGGTCTTGATGTACTTGTTTTTGCACGCACAGACCGCTACCTTCACCGTGCTGGTCTTTTCCACCCATTTGCCGTTCCTTTGGAAGGTTTTTGTGGGGATATTCATGAGGTGCGATAATACCACGTCTTGGGACAAAAATCAAATTACGTGCTATATATTCCTAATGCAAGCGGGTATAATGAAGTACGATGTCATTGTGATCGGCGGCGGGGCCGCGGGCATGTTTGCTGCGGGTATAGCAGCCGAGCGCGGTAAATCGGTCTTACTTATCGAAAAAAACGCAAAGCTTGGGAAAAAGCTCGATACGACCGGCGGAGGCAGGTGCAATATCACAAACGCGGAATTAGATGTGCGTGCGCTCTTGAAAAATTACGGCGCCGCAGAACAATTTCTCTACTCCCCTTTCTCCCAATTTGGCGTGCAGAGCACCTTTGATTTTTTCGCTTCACGCGGATTGCCTCTCGTCATCGAAGCACGAAACCGCGCATTCCCTGTTACACAGAAAGCGACCGACGTTACCAAAACGCTCAAGACCTATCTTGCCGAGCATGGCGTCGAGGTATTGACGGGCGTGACTGTGGAAAAACTCAATGCTACAGACGGCCGTATTACTGATGTCGTGAGCACTAAGGGGATGTTTACTGCTGAGTCGTTTGTACTCGCAACAGGCGGCGCATCGCATCCCGAGACGGGCTCGACGGGCGACGGATTCAATTGGCTCCCCGCCCTTGGTCACACTGTAATCCCATCGACTCCGACCCTTGTCCCGCTTCGCGTAGATGATGCATGGGTAAAAAAACTCGCTGGCATTACGTTGCCTGATATGAAGATTGTTTTCTTCGTCGACGGCAAACGAGCGTTTGCAAGAAAAGGGCGGCTCCTTTTTACTCACTTTGGGCTCTCCGGCCCTCTCATATTGAACTGCGCTCATCAGGTACACGATCTTCTATCGGGCGGTACCGTCACTTGCGCCATCGACGCATTTCCCGACACCGATTTTGCTGTGCTCGAAAAGCGCGTCCTCGCCGCCATTGAAGCGAGTAAGAATAAGGATTTCAAAAATGTTGTCGACGAAATTGTACCGGCCGGCATGAGTCGCGCGTATACCTCACTACTGAACTTGCCAAACCCTTCGCTCAAAGCCCATAGCCTCACCAAAGAAGATCGCAAACGCTTCGTTCACCTTCTTAAGTCAGCTCCAGCGACGATTGAAGGATTGATGGGCTTCGATCGCGCCATCGTCTCCGACGGCGGCGTGCCGCTCACGGAAGTAGATACGCGCACTATGCGTAGTCTCAAAATCTCTAACCTCTATCTCATCGGCGATGTGCTACACATCAACCGCCCCTCCGGCGGCTACTCGCTACAGCTCTGCTGGAGCAGCGGCTTCGTCGCCGGCAGCAGCGTGTAAAACGTTATTGACAGCGGGCATGCATTGAGTATAGTTGATGAGTAGTACTTAACATCAATCAATATATGTCCGACACCACTGTTATGGCCATTACGCAAGCGCGCATTAACCTCGGCGCGGTTATTGAACGTGTAATGAACGGGGAGCGCATCACTCTCGAAAAAAGTGGAATACCCGTCGCCACCATCATGAACCAGCGCGACCTTGAGGACCTTGAAGACTCGCTCGAACTCATGCGACTCAAAAAGAAGCATGCGGGCGAACGCGGTACTCCGCTTGAAAAGATCCTCAAGCGTTATGGTGTATAAGGTGGTTTTGTTTGGAAGTGCCGTGAAGAATTTTGATGCTTTACCTCCGAAGGAAAAGATTCGGGTGGGCGAGGCATTGCGCGAGCTTGTGGATTTCTCGTCTGAACTCCGGCAAATAAAGAAATTACAGCTTCCCCTGCACGGGTACCGCAAGCGGGTCGGAAACTATCGCATACTTTTTGACATCGAAACCTCGACAATCTTCGTGTACGCCATTAAGAATCGCAAGGATGCATATCGGTAGGCCTCATTCATTTTCCCCTCTCCGGCGGCTACTCGCTACAGCTCTGCTGGACTACCGGCTTCGTCGCAGGCAGCAGCGTGTAAACTGGAAAATCCCCGAGAAACTACCTTTATGCTTTTCCCAGTTTCGCGGATTTTATCTTATTGAGTATCTTTTTTACTTCCATGAGGCTCTTTTCATCGAGAATTGAGATGGGGATTGGTTTTAATTTCTTTTTCTTGAGTGCTTGTAACTTCTTCTTTATTTCCTCCGGTGTGACAGCGTCGGTTTTTGTGAGAAACACATATTCAATTTTCTTGGTAAGCATCGGATTGTAGCTCTCCAGCTCGTTTCGAATAACTTCATAATCTTTCGCCACATCGTCGGATTCTGCGGAAATGAGATGAAATAGAACTTTCGTGCGCTCGATATGCTTGAGAAATTTGACACCGAGCCCTTTACCTTCCGAAGCCCCTTCGATAAGTCCTGGGATATCGGCAAGAATGATCTCGTAGTACGCGCCGAGGTGAGGTTCGAGTGTCGTGAATGCGTATCCCGCGACGCGACTCTTTGCTGCAGTCAATTCATTCAAAAGACTCGACTTCCCCGCATTTGGCAAACCGACAAATCCGACATCAGCAATCAAGCGGAGCTCAAGTCTATAGGCGCATGTATCGCCCTTTAATCCGGGCTCAGCCTCCATCGGGCTCGTGTTGGTTGATGAACGGAATTTGAAATTCCCCCGTCCTCCGATCCCCGCTCCTGCCGCCAAGATGCGCTGTCCCACCTCGTCCATCTCTTGCACATATCCAGTACTGACATTGTGTATGCGCGTGCCAATAGGAATCTTCAGTATAAGATCGGCGCCTCCTCTGCCGTCGAGAAACTGCCCGCGACCGTCTCTGCCATTTTCCGCCTGAATTATCTTTTTATGAGCAAACACCGAGAGTGCGCTCGGATTGGAGACGCCTTCAAAATAGATGCTGCCACCATTGCCCCCATCTCCCCCCGTAGGACCGCGGGCAAGCCGGACCTTCTGGAAAGCGACGGCACCCTTGCCACCATCTCCTGCGTGGAGCTCAATTGTTATTTCATCTACTAGCATTGGCCCATGCTAGCACAAGAGGCAAAAGCTGCGATACAATATATACTATGCGAAACATGGAGCATGAGGAGTGGCTCGAAAACGAGAAAGCGCGAAAAGCGGCAAAAAGATCCCCATCCTCGCCCATCCCTCCGAAGAAAGTAGACGACCGGAAAAAGGACGGGCCCGATGATACAGAATTTACTCGGAGTTGGGTTATTGATTGACCCCGATCGTTCCCACTTTTTTCTTCAGTGTAGAGGATATCTCTTCGAAGAGACGTGCTTGCACATCGGCCAATGTGTCGCCAGGCAAACGCTCGTCTGCCACGACGACCGCATCGATCTCCCGAGCGAGCACGGAAGAGGTAAAGAGTTTACGCAGTAAGAACCGATACCACGGCAAGGTGAGTACTACCCGATCAGTCGCAACAGTCGTCTGAGGATCGACCGCAATTCGGACGGGAAACGTCTTTGGAATAAAACCGATGAGGTACCCTCGCGCCCGGTATACCATTTCGAATTTTGTAGCGCCGAAAGTGATTGCGTCTATATTGATATCTTCGAGTATCGCTGAGGCACCGACGAGTCCCACATCGCGAGCTGAGAGCATCCGATATTTTCCCGCGCGATATCCGCTACTGTAATCATCGAGAATGTTTCTGAAATTATCTTTGCCTCGAAGCGTTGCGCGCAACTTCGCCGCGCCGATCGTTGTTACCCCACTACCGACAGCATCACTTGTCACCCCGCCTGTGCCGACGGAGAGAGAATTCCCATTTTGATTTTGCAACGTAATCGCCCCTTGAGTTACCAGTAGATCAAACAGCGGGTCGGTAGTTGCACTTCCAGAATTATTCGACGTGGTACCCCCCCCTCACCCGAAGAGTTGTTACCCGCTCCCACAGAGATGCCCGAGCTGCCATCTGGATTTCCACTGCTTCCTTGTCCGCCTGTGCCGTTTCCGCCTTGCGTGCTCGTGCCATCGACTCCAGATTCCCCCGACCCTGATCCCCCACTCTCCGGTGGAGAATCTCCTCCCGGCGGCGTACTTGGTTCAGGCGGCGTACCATCTCCTATTTCGATGATGACGGAGTCGTCATAGTAGTAGGCGCTCGCTAGATTGGTGAGACCTAAGAGGAGAAAAAACGACACCGCGACAACGATAGACCGCATCTGCGAATTGTAGCATCCTACCGCCACTCCTTGATTGCATCTTTTTTGATTTTCAGTGCGGCTCCTAGTACGAGAAGCATGAGTAAGAACTGTGCGATATCTCCGGCGAAAGGGATCATGCCGAGCGCAAAGTACAGCGCAACTCCAAGAAGGATCGTCTTCCACGATACTTCGTAGTGCGCCGTCTTAAACATCCACCGATGCGCAACACTTCCGAGTACAATCGGAGAGACGAGACACATCGCGATCATCGCGGCGGCAAACGCAAGCAACCCAATCGCACCAAGAGGAATTCCTACAATAGTAAACAAGAGAGCGACCGAGATCACGGGCGTTACGATGAAAAATATAAGCCCTCTTCCTAGTGCGGGGAGCGGCTCGACTGCAGCCACTTGTACCAACTCCACCGAGTACCGGCGAAACATGAGCCAGATAGCAAATGCACCGACGAGCAGCATGAGCAGCTTGCCCACAACCCACATTGAAGCGAGCGCGACGAGCCCCGCTTTTGCGGCTCCGCGTACATCAGGGCTTTCCTCATACGTCGTCAGACCGCGCACGATGGCACCTTCCTCCAGGGTCGCAGCTTTCGTCGCGCTGTAAGAGAAATTGCCATTGACGACTGCCTTCTTACCCAATGTTACTTCTTCGGCTTTAATATCTACATTGCCATTGATCGTGGAGTTGATGTACACCTGTCCTCCGGCAATACGCACATCTCCTCCAACGGGAGCTTCAAGGCGCACCATGCCCCCGGCGACCGCGACATCACCACCGATACTGGAGCCGCTCAGGTTTACTTGTCCGCCGAGAACGAGCACGTCGCCACGCACTGCACTCTGGATCAAGACGGTCCCTCCAAAGACGCGCACGTCATCCCCAACATCACCGAGAATTGTAATGTTGCCGCCCGCGAGCATAATATCTGAAGACACAGGACCGTTTACAATGAGCGTGCCGCCAGCGGCGACAAGGTCGGCGCGCACCGTGCCCGCGCTCGTCACATTGCCGCCCGCCATATACAAATCCTCGCTGGTTACCTCTTCCGAAGGAAACGCTGGCTGATCACCTACCTTAAATTCAGCCGCTGCGACGAATAGAGGCATGCACACAAATCCCAAAACCATCAATAATGTAGAGGCCCGCAGTGTGTAGTTCATATACGAGCAGTATATATCTCACCTCGCCGAAGAAAAGGCTACGCGAACAGAGCCAATTTTTTGCTTCGCGTCAGACGTTTTATTTCCGATTCTCGAGCGCGAGCCCTTGCGAGCGTGCGGAATGTTTCGGAATATCGGAGTACCACCGGCCGACGAATTTTTGTGTAATGTGCCCCTGATTTTTGACCGTTGTGCTCTTTCAATCTTCTTGCAAGATCGTTTGTGCACCCAACGTACAACGAACTATCGGCGCACTCCAAGAGATACACAAAGTGAGAGGGCTGTTTTCGCATTTATTTCTCTACGTCGCGGATTTCTTTTTCGATAACCTTCTCTGCCTCCTTTATCGTACCCGCCATTTCTTTCACAAAACGCTCCTCCGCGGGGGTGAGCTCGCGATTCTCGCTCTCTTTCTCAAGCTCTGCAATGGAGCGATTCACGCGCTCACGTAGCTTGAGGAACGCTTTGTGCACCTCTACATCCACCTCGTGCAGAGTATCGTGCATCGGCATATGCCGGCGGAATCTCATATAATACCGCCCGCAGAAGAATCCGAGAATGAACGTGCTGACGAGAACGAACAGCGTCAAGAATACCGGCTGACTCAAGAATTCCACCAAACGCGAAAGGAAGGGTTTATCTTCGAATCGAATCACAAATGCGCCTGACGGAGAGCTCTGCAAACCATCTCTGGTGATGACCACGGAACCGATGTAGTCACCCGGTACAAGGTTGTGCATCTGAGTAATCGTGAAAACGCCGTTTTCTCCTACGATGGCTTCGGGCGTGAGCGCAGGGCCATTATTTCCCTGCAAAGTTAATCGTGCGGTCGCACCGGGATATATCGATGAGCCGTCGACCTGAGCAGTATTCCCGAGAGCAACGCTCTTGGTAACATTTGTAACGATGGGAATCTGGAGCTGCTCGGTAGTAGGTGCTGGTTGTTCGACAACAGGTTTCTCTTCAGGCGTCACTTTCTTTTCTGGGGCAACCTCTTTTGCCTTAGCTTTCGCTTCCCCAACAGTAAGCGTAGCGCTAGAACTTCCTTTCAAAACATTTGTGCCGCTTCCATCATTTGCAAGTGTTTCCGCCGATGTCACGGTCAGCTTCCCCGTTCCGGAGGCTTTCGCGCGGAAATTGATAGTAATGATATTGCCTCCAGCACCGGTAAATCCGGGGTTGGGCACGACTCCTGCAAACGTAACGGTGCCGTCTGCATTTGAGCGCACAGGCTCTTGTATCCACAAGGTCAAAACCGAGTTTGCTTTGGAAACAGAAACTGCCTGAAGTATATCTGCAGGAAAATCCACAGTGCCGGATACTGCGTTGATGGCTTGGTCAGTACTCGAGACGTTGAGCGAGATGGATATGGTATCACCCACCGAGTAGGTGCCTGAAGCCGGAGAAAACGAGAGCGTTGCCGCTTGTGCCGTACTTGCAAATGCAAATAAAAAAACCGCAAAGAAAGTAGCTATGGTATATCGAAATGATTCACTTTGTCTGAAATGTTCCACGTGTGCGTACATAGAAGTAGATTGCCCCTAACAACACTAGCAGTATAACGACAAGAGCGATGTCACTAAAGTAAAATGGCGGGTGCGCGGGGGATAACCGCGCGGTGACACTATTCCCCGCGCGATCGACCGCTTTCACATATATATACGAACGTTGCGATTGGTCAGAAAGGACAACGGGGCTCGTCGCACGCTTCCAATCCAATTTCTGGAAGAGAGGGAATCTAAATCCTTGTCGCTCGGCGACCTCAAAATAATCAATCCCCGACTCTTTATCCTGCGTTGCAAAAGCGACAAACCATTTTCCGTCGAGAAGAGAAGGGTCAGATGATACAACCGGCATAAAAATTCCCGGCGGAGTTGCATCTCCTTCGGTGAGAGGGGCGACCTGTGCGCCGCTTCCCGACTCCTCAATATCAAATGCGGCAGAGCGCAGAGGCATCGGACTCGATTGCCCCGTGCCGTCATTACGATATGCCATGCCATCATTGAGCACGAAACGTCCCCTGCCCGATGCCTGTGCCTCAAAGACAAGAGTCATCATTTCCGCCTCCGTACCCTGATATCCTCCTGGAATAACCCCCGCAAAACGCACTTTCCCGGGCGTCACCTCCAGAGGTCGTTCGACCCACAAGCTCACAGTCGTATTCCCGTCGCGTATCTCGCGAAGCCTGAGGGTGTCTGTAGGATACGTAAGGGTGCCTTCGAGGGTATTAATCGAATCGCCTTCCGTGTCCAGAAGTATGGGAACAACGAATACGTCGCCTACACCGACCACGTCGGGCATCCTGGCAACAAGCTCGGCGGCATATACATTCGGCGCGACAAGCATACACATCGAAAAGACAAGGAATGCTATCCCTCGCGGTAATCCAAATTGTAGTGAAGTGCTCATATCAGCCAGTCCAGTAATACGCCATTATTGAGAAATCGGCGAGATTCACTTTCCCATCTCCGTTGAGATCGGATTTTGCGGGCGGGTTTGAACGTCCGTACCAATACGCGGCGACAGAAAAATCCACTAGATTTACTTTTCCGTCTTCGTTCGTGTCGCCCTTCATAGACTTCTTCTCCTCTTGAGCGAGCACATTGGCCGTTCCCACCTTGAACGCAACTGCCTTACTGAAGCTGCTTATCTCATTGGCCACTGCACTCTTTGATTTGGTCGTGTGGTCGCCGTACTCAAGCGGGGTTGAGTCGAAATTGTAGAGATACACGCCATTGGCATCGGACTTAACTTTTCCGAAATATTCCTGCTCGGAATTGACGGTGATGGTGACCTCCGCGTTCACGGCACTTTGTCCGAGAATAGTAATTGTGTCGCCTTTCTTTACCTGGCTCTTGTCCGTCGAAATCGTCGGAGAAAGAAATATCCCCGTCACATTGGTAATAGCGCCCGTGGTCACCCCGACAGGAAAGGTGTGGAGACTTGAGCGGTTGCCATCTTTGTCCTCGCCGTAAACAGCAAACAGGTAGTTTCCCGCAGAAAGGTTATTCAGACTGATCGAAAACATCGCGTCTTGCCCCGCCACGGTGGAGGCCACGACCTGTGCGTCTTTGAGAAGCGTCACCGCACTTCTCGGGTACGCTCTTCCGGAGAAATTCACTATGGTTTGAGATGCGGGTGGTGCGATGGGGCCGCCGCCCCCCCCTCCAC